>JBEKTY010000020.1:0-69784 GCA_049515555.1 Thermoguttaceae bacterium | reverse complement strand
TGCCCGGCGTCTTCGCCGCTGAAGTACACCGGCACCACGTTGGGATGGGCTATTCTGGCCGCCGCGGTCGCCTCGGCATGGAAGCGGCGGACGAAGTCCTCATCGCGCGCAAGCTCCGGCGGCAGCACCTTGATCGCCACGTAGCGATCGAGCGAATCGTCGTAGCCCTGGTACACGTCGCCCATGCCGCCGCGCCCGATCCGGGCGATGATCCGGTAATGCCCCAGGCGCTCGAAGGGCAGAGGCCCGGTGGCCTTTGGCGCCGGGGCCGGCGCGTGGCCTTCGGCCGGCGTGTTGCCCTCCGGCCACACCACGCTTCCGCGCGCGGGCGTCTCGTGCATCGAGGTCGGCGTTTCCACGGCGTCGGCCTGATGGATTGCCTCGTCCAGCCCGACCAGGAACTCCGCATCATCGGCAAACGGCCCGGGGGCATCACCCAAGGCCCGGGCGAGCACCGTGCGGACGACGGCGGGCACCTGCGCTTTGACCGTCGGGCTGTAGAGGTACGCCAACACCGGCTGGCCCGTCACCAACCGGCCCAAGAGCACGCCAAGCTGATAAAGGTCGATGTGGCGGGGATCAAGCTCGCTGCCACGTTGCCGCAGAATGGCCGTCGCGGACTCGATCTCGGCAGGGAGTTCCAGCGCCTCGCCCCGGGCCAGTTCCGGCGGGCAAAACTCGGGGTCGGAGTCCTCGCCGCCGAAGGAACGCACGGCCGACTCCGGTCCCAACCGGGCTTGGCGCGGGCTGGCTAGAGTGACCGTCTCGCCGCTAATGGCCCGGTGGGTCCGGCCGCTCTGGTGCAGGGCCTGCACCTGGAGCGCCAACTCCCGGGTCAAGACCAAGGAGTCGCCCACCGACCAGGCGGTCCCTTCGACCAGGCAATCGGCCAGGGAGCGTGCCGCTTCGGCATTGGCGAGTGCATCAGCCATTTTGGCCCCCACGCGCTTTCACTGAACATACCTCGCCCACTCGTGGACGCAATCCCCCTGCGGACAGGTCCCGATTCCTGCGTGGCCTCGGCAAGGGGCACCGGGCGACGCAGCGGGCAGGCTATTTCTTGACCTTCTGCTTCAGTTCCGCCAGTTCGGCGGCCACGTCGAGTTCTTCCTCCGGGATCTCGGCCATATCTTGGGCCGCGGCGCCCGCGTTCGTGGCCCGCAGTTCGGCCATCGCCTCGGCCTCGGCTTCGGCCTGCTCGACTTTGGCCTTGAGGCGGTCGAACTTGGCGAAGGCGTTGTCATCGACCTCGGGGGCCAGGCCCGCGGCCTGGCTGTCGAGCTTCTTGCGGAAATCGGCCGCGCGTTTGCGCGCGGCCAGCGTGGCCAGGTTCCGCTTGGCCTCGGCCAGCTTGGCCTTCATGGCGGCGAGTTGACGCCGTAACGTGCCGCTGGCCTCGCCCGCGGCCTGGATCTGGTCCTCCAGGGCGGCGACGAGCTTTTCGTGCTCGTTCTTGCGGGCCAGCGCTTTGCGCGCGAGGCCATCGTCGCCGGCCTCCACGGCCTTCACGGCCCGGCCCTGCCACTGCGCGCTTTGGGCCCGGTTCCGCTCCAATTCGCGCGACATGGTCTTCTCGTTGGCCATGGCCTTGGCGGTCTGCCCGGTGGCCTCCGCGATGGCCTCCTCCATCTCCCGGATCGCCTGTTTGAGCATCTTCTCCGGGTCTTCGAACTGCTCGGCCAACTCGTTGAAATTGGCCGAAAGGATGTCGGAAATGCGTTTGAAGAATCCCATAGGTCTTTACCTCGTTTCCTGGGGAAAAATTTGGATACTGTTCAATAGGAACCAACCACGGACCGGCCGCCCATCGTGATCCGTTTGGGCAGCAAGACGACCACCCCCAGCCCGCACACCATGCCCAACAGGTGCGCCAAGTAGGTTGGGCACCAGTTGAACCAGCACAGGAGCACAAGCTGCATCAGGGGAATCAGCAACAGGGCCCACAGCGCGGGAATGGGGCAAATCGCCCAGCGGACCAGCCATTGGAACCACTGTCGCGGCTTGCTCAGCAGCCCGACCACGACAGAGAGCGGGAACAGGGCCACGAAGGCGATTTCCAGCACTGCGGCAGGCATGAGCACCAGGGCCAGGGTGATCACGGCAAACACCGCCCCGGACGAGCCAACCAGCGGCGTCGAGAGCACCAATCGGGCGAAGATCCCGACGAGCAAGACGCTTGCCAGGTACGCCACCGGGTAATAGCCGTTGCCGATCCGCCGGTTCACAGGGTTGCCGAAGACCCACAGGGCCCACATGTTGGCCAGGAGGTGCCAGAAGTTGGCGTGGCTGAAGGCGTACAAGAGCACGCTCAGCAGCCCCGTGCCCGGGCCAACGACCCAGCACCACCCGAGCAGGTAGAACAACACGTTGGCTGCAATCAAGGCGATGTTTGCCTCTGGGGCGGCCCGAGAGACGCCCGTCTGACGCACTCTGCACGGCAGGACGAAGAACATGGGGAGGCTCCTTTTTTCATTAGCTCTCACCCAATTTCATGTAGTGAGCCGGCGGTTCCCGTAACCGGCGCGAGAAAAAAAGATAAGATACCCCCTTGACGCAGAGAACCGCCCCCACTCCAGTGGTGTTAGACGGATCGCTACGACGTTCCGCCGGAACGGTTCGACGCGTTCGGGGGGCTCTCGATCGCAGTCAGCCTGGTAAGGGTCTTGGCGACAGCGGTTCGCTGGCGCTGGCTTGCCGCCACGGGATCCAACAACTCGTAAGTCTGCCGGACCGCCTCCTCCAGGCCCCCGTGGGCCTCAAGATGCTGGCCCAATTGCCGCCACTCCATAGCCGCTTCCCGCTCGATATCCTCAGGTGGGCTGTAGCGGTGAACCTGCTGCCGGACTTCGTCAGCCAGCTTCTCTGCTAGTCGAGTCTTGGCATGGCGGAAGTAGTTGTCCGCTGCCGAGATGCTGATCTCCAACGACCGGGCCACCTCGGGCACGCTCAGCCCTTGGCACAAACGACCATAGAGCACGCGGACGTAGTCCCCTTTGGCTTGGCGATAGTACTCCGCGGCCAACGACTCGACGGCCCGCTGTAGCAGGCCCTCCGCCCAAGCGGCGTAGAAGGCGTCGGCCTGATCGTCCTGCGCGACGCAAATCTGCTCGACATGCTCGGCCAACTCGCGGCCCAGACGCTGCCGATTTTCCCTTGTGCGGCCCCGGTTGGCCAGAATCTTCCGCACAACGCCGCACAGCAGGCTCCGCAGCCGCGCCGAGCGGTTCGAGACCCAGCGGACCAGCAACCGGTTTTCCCAAAGCACCTCGAAGGTCTGCGCGGCCACATCCTCGGCATCGGCGAGGTTTCCCGCGCCCCATCGCAGTGCAAAGCGGCACACCGGCCCCCAGTAATCGTGCAAGAAGCAACGCCAATCCGCCTCACTTCCCTGGGAGGCGAGCCGCTCGACGAAGGTCTGGCGGGTTTCTGGAAAGCTCATGGCGCGAACGGGGGTGACCCGGCCTCCGCGACATCCATCGGCTGACCGCACCGCCGACGAGCAAGAATGACGACTAGGCAGCACGGTCCGGCTAACACGGGACTGGCAGCAATTATAGGGTGCTTCCAGGAAGACAGCCAGCATCCCTCTCCCACTACCGCCCCAACTCCCGATCGACGACTCGAAACCCTAGCCAAATCGCCACAAGGAAATCGAGCTGCCGATCGATTGGCTATTTGGCGGCAAGTTCAAGAATTAAGGCAATAAGCACTGGCCCACTCTTCGCGACCGCGGCGGTGAACAACGCAGGTTCTTGTGTCCCGAAAATGGTTCCATTTCTGACGCTCGGCTACCGATTCGCGGCCGCCCCGCACTTTTCCAGCCACGTCAGTCCGAGATTGCCATCTCGAAATCAAAGCACCGCATCGCCGTCAAATCTGAGGTTTCCAATAACAAACGCACAGATACCTATAGTGGGCCAGTAATTGCTATCCCGCCCGGATGCACAGCGGCGTCTTCAACGCGCCATGCCAACTCGGGGCCGAGTCCAATCGTAAGCATTTCCCGAGCGCTTGCGCGCGGAGGTGGGGCACACCGACGCAGGCTAGAGCGAGTTGCGCACCCCCGCACGGCGCGCCCGTAAGCTATGGTTGAGCCCCACAAACAGGTGGCCGTCGCCGGTGGTCCTTGCTGCTTCAGAAAATGACCCCTTAATGAGACGGACACGTTAGCCAGCGTGTTGAGTACTCGGGACCTGCCTCGCGACGGTGGGGCTTACGATCGCATGTAATCGTAGCCAGCGGAGCCAAGAAGAAATTCTTCTTGGGTCTACGAATCGCAGTGGGCCGCCCGATGGCGGCAGTTGCAATTTAAGTCCTTACCTTGTATGCTTTAGCATCCGTCTGAAACTTGGATTATATTGGTGAAATCCGTCGTTACCGCGACAAAAATGGTCGAATTCTAAATCATCACGGTTTACACTGGGGTTTACGCTGAACGACGTAAGTTCTTGGCGTGAAATTACTTGAGGCTGTAGCTCAGTAGGTAGAGCAACGGACTTTTAATTCACGAAAAGGACTCTTCGACCTATTGATGCAAGTCGTTTTGCAGTAACCGATTGCGACACGCTTGGCTGTCTTCGGCAGCTTTCCAAATTTTCCATAAGTCCTTTTGCGTTGGTTGCGTTATCAGGCATTCTATATCAGATTCTGTATCACGCTTTTCTTGCCTGAAGGGCAACGGATAAATGATACGTTGCCCTATTCGTTCGCCGCACTCTAGGCGAATTCACTTGGATTCGCCTAGAGTATGGCAAACCGGCATCCCGGCGGGTCTCGTGCGGCCGTGTACACGGGTGGGCGGCAGAGCTGGTGGGCCTGGACGTGTGCTCCGACGTGCTGAATCAGGTTGCTGGTATTGAAGAGGGTTGCGAGCATGGCCGATGGTAGCACGGCCGCTAACGCTACACAAACTTTTTGTGACGCTGTTTTACGGGGACGCCGTTCGACCGCTGGGGCGGCCGGCTGCCGCGGGTCGGCCACCCGGTCACTGCTACGTGGCTTCGCTGCCATTGACCGTCACGGCGTTAGCTTTCTGCTGGTAGATCCAGGAATGCGTGTCCGCTGCCGCTTTCGCCAGATTAGGCAAGTCCCTGTCTTCAAACGACGTGGAATCGCCCCAATTGCCGTCCTCCCGGCGAAAAGCCCTGGTAAAGGTCGTGTCATAGAAATAGCCGGCCGCCGCAGTGTTTCGCAGCCAGACGGCCGCTGAGACATTGCCGTAGCGAAGCTTGAATACGGGTCTGGTAATGTTTTCTGCCATAGGTGCCTCCCTGGTGTGACGTTTAAGTCCGTTATGGTGACGTTGGGTCGGGAGGTTGCTTATCGCGTTTGTGGCTTTGGTTTCGGCGTGGAAGTTCCCGATTTCCCAAGCTAGAGTATTCCTTCTTCTCCCCGTCCTATTCCTTCAGCAAAAGACCAGCAGTGCAACCCCCTGGGCCGATCTGTGTCGGCCCGCGAGCTATGTCGAGCGTCTTTCGCGGGGGGGCGGCCAGCCGCGAAATGGAGAAACACGGGTTTTTTGGAGGTGCCGTTGTTGTTCTCTGTTCCGGCAGTAACTCCGTGAAACGGGGCAGCAAACTACCGGGAACCGAGACAGCAGAGTACCGGGCAACGAGACAGGAAAGCCCGCCTTTATACCGGCGTGTGAGGCAGGATTACCGCAGATAAGGCGGTGTATTTCTTGGGTTGTCGTGCGGCCAACTTGATGTTATTCAACCAAGAACAAACAGCAACAACCGGCGGCTACCGCCTTGGTGCCCTTTGAGAGGGGGAAATGGAGCAACGCTTTTCGATACCTGAAACCGCCCTGGGTGATGTTCATCTCAAAAGCATGGGCAAAGATGAAATGAACCTTGTCGAATTCCCGTTGACGACGCTGGCCGACCGGGCTCCCCGCGGCTGCAAAACGCTGGTATTCGAGGATCGTATTTGGGACCGCGGCAGTAATCAGGAACGGATTCGACGGCTGACGGTTTCGGCGTCCGACAAGTACGGCCTGCCGACGGCGATTGACGATGAAGTGATCCTCGGGCTGCTGCAACTCAGCAAGGCGGCGGGCTTTGCAGACCGCCGCGTGCGGTTCAGCCGATACCAGTTGCTCCGCGTCCTGGGCTGGCAGGACGAAGGCCGAAGCTACCGGCGACTTGAGCGGTCGCTCAAGCGTTGGCTGGGCGTCACGTTGTACTACGATAGTGCCTGGTGGGATGTGGCTCAGCAGCGATGGGTGGATGCCCATTTCCATTTGCTCGACGATCTTGTCTTGTATCAGCGGCCGAAACCGCACGCCAATTCCCTCGGGAAAGGCGGCGACTCTGCCATTTCGTCGTTCACCTGGAACGAAATAGTGTTCGACAGCTTTCGTGTCGGATACCTCAAAGACATTGACCTCGATTTCTATCGTTGTCTGAAGCTTGCGGCTTCCAAACGGATGTATCGGTTTCTGGACAAGAGATTTTACCGCGGTAATGTGCTTCGGTTCAGGCTGCCGGTCTTTGCCTGCGAGCACGTTGGTCTTAGCCGACGATACGACACGGCACAGTTGAAGCGACGCCTGAATCCCGCGATTGAAGAACTAGAGCGGGCCGGCTTCCTCAGCCCCATGCCGCCGCGGGAGCGGTTTCGCCGGTTACGACGTGGCGAGTGGGAAGTGGTTCTCGTCCGTGCTGCTCAAGCACGGAAGCGTGGGCAGCCGGCCGGCCGGCTGTCGGACCTGGAGAACCGGCTAGTCGAGCGTGGCGTGACGGCCACGTCAGCCGTTCGATTGGTCCGTGAACATCCCGCCGATGTTATCCACGCGAAGCTTGCCGTGTTCGATCAGTTGCGGAAGACCGGCGACCGGCGAGTATCTCGGAATCCGGCGGGCTACCTGGTGAAGTCCATTCGTGAAGACTATGCTCCGCCAGTCGGCTTCCTGGCGAGAGCGTGCCGGCCGTCATCCGAGACTGTTATCGCTGGCCGCGGCGTCGTAAAGAATGAAGTGGGGCAGGATGCCGCCACAATATACGCGAGCGAGTCTGACCGTAAGATAGAGCAGTACCTCGCCGCACTTTCGGCGGAGGAGCGAAGCGGGTTGGAAGAAGCTGCTGTGACAAAGGCCCGCGGCTTTGCGGCCAAGGGTCTTCAGCGGTTGATTACAGAAGGAAAGCAGGACGTGGCCGACTACTACCGCATGGCGATCCTCCGGCAGCATGTCCAGCGTTTGCTGGAGCAACAGGCAGCGGCGTGAGGGGACCGCTGCCACCGACCGCCGCTTACGCGGCGATGGCGATTGTGGCTTCCGAGTTCTTCATCCGGCGGTTCTTCCGTGACTTCCCCGGAACCTTCTCTGTGGCGGTCCTTACGACGAAGCCGCTCTGGTCGTGCTTTGCTTTCCCTTTCGCCGTGAGTCCGACGATGGTGCCGGCCTGGTCGAGGAATCTGGCGTCGTGTTTGTCGCCGTCGATGACTGGCTTCCCCCAGTGCGTTTGTGGAACCTCCGGCCAGAACACCACGGCTACCGTGCCCCCCTGGTCCAGGAAGTTGCGTGCCGCTTTGTGGTTGTTGGGCTGTGCCGAGAAAGTCAGATGATAGTTCTTCGGCCACGTCGGGTCGTTGAGGAAGCGTTCCATCCTCGCCGGAACCTTCGTGTAATCAAAGAAGTGGATGTCGGGGTGCTCTGAAAACAGTTCTGGGTGAAGCCGTTCCCACGGAAGGTCGCTGGAACCGTTGAGCCTTACGGCGGGGACAAGTCCAAGTCGCCGGGCTTCTTCTTCCACCTGGCTCAATTCGACGGCCAGCATTTGCAGGAAGAGTTGCCGCTTCTCCACGTAAAGTGCGGTTCGGCGGTCGCGAGCGAGTGCGTGGGTGGGCATCTGCATCCGGCCGCTGGAATGGCCCAGGCACGCTTCCAAGCAGCCTTGCGTGGCGTGGGAACAGAAGACTCCTGGAGTTAGGAAGAGAACTCTCGCCAGTACGCCGATGCCCAGACTCTTCTTCGTCTTTAACGAGGAGCCGAGCAGAAACTTTGGAAGGCCGTGCTTCTTCAGGATCTCCGCCGGACACATCTGTCCGAAAACGGTCTTGGGATCAGCGGAGCGAAGTATTCTGAGTTTTGGTTCCGAGTGTGTGGTTTGTGTCTTTTTCATAAGTTCCTCCTTTCGGTTTTTGCCCGGCCCGCTGGAATCGAAAGGAGGAACGCTAAGAGCCCTTGGGGTCGTCGCGAACAAGAACATTGGCGGCTGAAGGCAAGGCTAGTGACGGCGCACGCTGGCACGGTCTTGCCGGCCGCTGCCGCTCGCGACGAACCGGGCTCGCGTCGCTTGGAAAAGACACAACCCACACACTCGCAACCGTGAAGTTAGGATACGTGCCCTGATCCGTTCGACCGCTTCGGCTGGCTGAAGTTGCGGAAGATCCCGCGAAGCACGGCCTTCCGTGTCCTGCTCTTGCTCAGAAAAATGCGGCTGAAGAGTGCTTAAGGCGGCTGGCTGGGGTATTCTCTTCAGTGCAGGAATATGTTCTGCGGTCGTCAGTGGTGCAAACGTGCCGTTGCGGCCTTCCGGTCGGTGCAGCACACCCGGCAAACTCGGCCACCAACCGAGCTAAGGGGATGAGCTAACCATTCATCAAGTGCTGTCGCCAGTAGAGCCGGATGCCCGGAGACGGGCTTGTCCGTGCTCGACGGAGGCTCGTCGGCGTAATCCTGACCGTGGTTCTGGCTTTGTATCCCAGAATCTGTCGTTCAGAGTAATCCCGACGTTCTATCCGATAGCGTTGCTCCGGGGATGGGGGCGATGCGGACAGACCTCGACTCTGTGGTCGAGGATGTCATGTGCCGAAGTCGGTGAGCAGTCTTCAGAAGAGGCTGCAAATCCGCCCACGGGGCTCGGGCCTGCTTGTTATGGCAGGTTCGTGCAACGTGCGCCGGCGTGGGGAGCCTTCAGGCTGGTGACAGCCGAAGCCGAATCCTGACCGGGTTCGGGTATCCCGCGAGAAAACGGGAACGCGAAAAGCTCAACCATGAGAGGCCCGCAAGGGCTTGCCGGTAAATGTCGTGGAAGACGATGCCGAAAACGCTGTTTGGGAGGCAGCATTTGCCCCCAGGAGCGGCGAAAAGCGGTGGTCGAGGGGTAAGGGGTAGCTTCTGTATTCTAACCCCCGAAATGGCCAAAATTGGCGGTCTCGCCAACTGGCTGAAACTATGGCGGGCGGGAGCCCGTGCATACGACCACTTGCCTGACGGGTAACGCCGTCTAACCACGTGATCCACGATATGAAGGGCATGACTAACGCAGGAAGGACTTCAGGGGCCGGCTTGGTCGCCGGTGCCTGCCCTTGGTCGGGCAGGTGTCAAACGCTGAAGTCTGGGAGTGGGGCCTGAGTAGAAGCCGGGCGGGCGTGGTGCAAACCATGCACGAACTCGGGCGGTGTCCGCGGCAAGGCAGTCGCGGCCCGTTGGCGTGCTTACGGGTGGTGCCGGGCACAATGCCAGTACGAAAGGGCTGACTGGCCTTCAGGCCGGTCGGAAGGTCGGGCGGCTGGGGCGTTGCTTCAGTCGCCCTTGGGTACTGCATGGCGAGTAGCCGAGGCCGGCCTGTGAGAGGCTGGAATCGACGACACGTTGTGCGTACATCAAGAAATCCTTGGCTGGATGCGGTTGCGGTCGCAAGGGGCGTCTCGGGAGAGGCGTCGCTTGCGGCAGCGGCTGGCGAATGAAGCGGTGCGTGCAAGATTGCACGCGCCGGTTTTTTGGGAGGATCTATGGGCGGAACAACTATGAATTGGGCGGGGCGAACTGGGAATACAGTTTCGCCCCGCCCAAGATAGCCGCTCTGCGAGGTTTGCTGCACAGGCTGCGGCCGTTTCTGACGGCTGAGGCCCGACGTGTGTTCGGGCTTCAGCCGGGAATGTGGCGAAGGTTCTCTATGCCGAATCGGCTCGGGGTTGGCCGCGAACAACCCCATCTTTTCCGCCTGCGGTTGGTGGCGGCCGGCTCCGTTCGGCAGTCGCCTACGCCGCGGCTCGCAGCTTTGTGCTGTTGGCTTTAGCGGGTCTGAAAGATGAGCCGGCTTCCGCCAACTCCCAACAAAACGCCTGCCCGGTGCCGTCCCCAAAGAAGTGGATAAGCGGCTGCTGCTGGTTGCGGTTCAAGCGGTTAATGGTCGAGTGCAGACGCTCCTTGGCTTCGCATTCCGGCAAGTACGGCAGCGGGTCATCGATCCGATGCACCCAGCGTTCCTCTTGGAACGCATCGAGAATCCTTCGCTGATTCGCCGACGGATGTCTGTACCGCTTGACGACCCGATCGCCAACCGAGAGGATGTGACGCTCGCGGTCCCAATCTGGAATTGAATCCCGGTCGGCTGGCGTTGGACCACCAGCGGCGGCCGCCACGACAAGAGCGGGCTTGGCGACTCGGGCTCTCGCAACCAGCAATCCCGCCTCGGTGAGCACGAAGCACGTCTTCTTCGTGAAGGCGTTGTTCGCAGTCGTTTGGAACCGACGCTCGGCGTCCGCGGGCTGCGTGATTTCGCGGGCATGTTCAAGATAGCCCATGCGTACCAGCCAGCGAAGGTCGCTCGTTTCCAGTCCGCGGGCCAGGAGGCGTTCGATTTCAATCGAAAACTCCCACGCGTCGGCGTCCGTGCGGCAAGCGTAGTCATGGGCCTTGGCCAACAGGGCAAGCGCAGAGCGAATGTCCGGGCCGAAGTCCGCGGCCTCGGCAACGGTGAATCGTCGTTGGTACTTTTTGCCGGACATGCTTTGTCGTCGCCTAATGGCGTATCGTGCCAGGGCGTACACTGCTACAGCCCAAGGGGTATTTGAACATCAGGATAAATGCTGCCTATCGCGTGTCAAGCGTGCCCCACGGAATTCAGCTTCGCCGCAACGTCGTGCTAACACATCGCTAACGACAGCCTAACATTCACCCCTCTTTGGTTGGGTTGTGTGCCGAGGATTTGGCCGGTCGGCCGCAACTGGCACCAGAGCGACACCAGACTGACACCACGGTGCTTGAGGAAAGGAACGACGGGTTGGGGTATCCTAGACGGGATCATCCGCTGTTTCTCCACCAAGAGGAGTGCTTCCCAATGAAACTTCGTGTTCTTGACTCAATTCTAAGTGTCGCAGCAATTCTTGTACTTTCTTGTTCGGCGTCGGCTGCCAATATGTCGGTTACCGTTGATCCAAGTTCGTCACCCACATTTCCCGCAAACACGAATTGGTACGGATGGACTTCGTCAACCAATGACCCTTTGGGTCCTTTTTCCGGTCAATCAGTGACATTCGAGGGCACGCAGGATGGCGGCGGAAGCCTTATTTATAAGGACAAATTGACATTTGACTCACCTGTAACGGTCACTGGTGTTTCTTTGAGTGGATCCGCATTCAATAACTATGGTGGCGTTACAGCACAATTGGAATTGCTGGATTCCAGCGGGTCGGTGATATCTGACTTCCCAACTGGTGCCCCAACCCTTACATATCAGTCGTATAACTTCACACCCTCCGCGTGCCCGGCCGGGACAGTTTTCTACCTGGAAGAATTCGATGGTAGCACCCTATGGCGTTACCGCGATAGCATTGGGGTTACGTTCTCTGCCGTCCCCGAACCTTCCACCTTCGCCCTTCTCGGAGCGGCTGCCCTAGGGCTCGCCGGTTATGCTTTGCGACGAAAGCTGCGGGCGGTGTAGGTCAGGGCCAAGAAGGCAAACGCAAAGGGACATCCATTGGGGTGTCTTTTCCGTTGGTGTCGAAGTTCGTTCTGGCCCGCGTTGCTATTCTTAACTTCAACGGCATGGGGTTGCGGCTGAAAGCAGCGTCTCGGGAGGGGGGCGTTTGGCCGCGAACAACCCCAATTTTTCTACCCGGTTGGCCGGCGACTGGAAGCAGTCCGCCGGAATGTGCCGACTTGGGGGCATGGAGTATCGTTGTATCGCCACCTCGGTGGCCGGTTTTGTTCAGCAGTTGGTCAGTTGCTACCTCCCCCACGGGTACTGGTTCTACGTCTCCGGCATCGTGCCCAAGGAGAAGGAGCCGCGGTCGGTGGACCTAAAGCTGCTGGCAAAGTACGGCATAGGCATGTCACGGCAGTCGCGAGCCCGACGCAAGGCGGTGGGCATCGCCAACGTCCACTACATCCGCTATCAACGGCGATTCCTGCTCCTGGCAACCCACGGTCATCATCCGTTTTTCGACGATGAAGCTCAGAACATTCGCGATGCCCGGCATGTTCCTATAAGGTTTGCCGGCTACTCGATCTCCGTCGCCCCCGGCGGGTTCAAGGCCAAGAGTACCACCAAGGGGGCATTGGTCCGGGACACGAAGTGGCGAGTCCGGGTCCAGATCGACAAGGAATGGTACTCGGGGCTGAAAGCTTACCTGCTCGACATCGCCCTCCACCGGTCGGCGGTGGGCCTGGCCGCGGAACTCCACAACCTGCCCTTCGAGCCCTACGCTCCCGTTCGGCGGCAGTTGTTGAACCTGATTCGCCATATCAACGAGCGGCGGAGGCCGGCCGGTCTGGAGCCCATCGGCTTCGACGTTCTTCGCTATCGGCGTCGGATCGTGAAGCCCTTCGACCGGGTTTCCGCAGCCGGCAACGAAATCCTGCTGGTCGCGGACAAGAGCGACCCGGAATTTTTTTTCCAGGGGGGCTTGCTTCGTGCGACGCGACCGCTATACTAGATATACGCATGTTCATATTTCGGCCACAATCCGAGCGGCGGTTTCCGGCCGGACGGCTGCCGGCAGTCGAGGCGGCCGGCTGTGAACGCCCTCACGAACGAGAACTTCGGGCTGGTGATCGCCTACATCTTGCCCGGTTTCGTGGCCCTGTGGGGCATCGGCTACTTCTCGCCGACCGTGGAATCGTGGATCACGGCCTCCCAACAGGGGGCTCCCACGGTTGCCGGGTTCCTATACGTGACGCTGGCTTCGGTCGGCACCGGCCTGACCGTAAGCGGCGTCCGCTGGCTCGTGATCGACAGCATCCACCACGTCACGGGTCTGACCCGGCCGGCATGGCGGTTCGGCAATCTCGACGACAAACTGAAAGGGTTCCTCACCCTGAACGAAGGCCACTACCGGTATTACCAGTTTTACGCCAATATGTTCATTGCGGCCGGCTTCACCTATGCGGCCTGGCTGGTCTGGAATGGGAAGGGGCTGCGGGCTGCCGGTTGGGCAAACCTACATTTCGTCGTCCTGGAAATCGTCTTGTTCGCGAACTCGCGAGACACGCTTGCCAAGTATTACTCGCGGGTCGCTCAATTGTTAGGTACTCTCAACAACCCCAAACCCAAGAAAGGAGCGTGTCGTATGTCCAATGGCATCGGTAAGCATCATGCCAAGACCGAACCGGCTTCCAAGCCGGTCGTAACGACGCAGGCTCCGGCGGCGAAGCCAACTTCGCCCCGGCCTGAGCAAACCCAAGGTCGCTAACTGATTGCGACCCAATCACTCGGCCGGCAACCGACGCCGGCCGGCATGACCCCTGATATCCTCACAGCCACCGTTCCCGAATCGGGATGGCCGGCGGAGTTCCCGCGAAACCGCCGCTCAACCGGAGCCAGAATTGCCGCTGATGAGGCCTTCGTGGATATTGGCGATCCAGCGGTATCACGAGTGTTGTTCTGAAAGAAGTATCGCGAAAGACCACGAACAGGTCGCTGTCACCTGAACCAACGCTGCTTTAGTGTTATTGGTCACTGAGATTAGCGACCGTATTCAACGGATTCAGGTCGCCGAAGCCACGAGCCTTCATGCCATTTCCCATCCGCAGGTCGCGTTGGCGAGCGAGAGAAGTGAGAACAGGGACCTCCTTCCTCTGCTTGAAGTGCTGTAGCCAACTGTCCATCATTTTCTGGTAGTCTCAGCATGTCGTTACCATATCCTTACAATTCGCGTCTCAGCAACACGTTAAATCGCACATGATCTGGATAGTTTGTAGTATCAAAAAACTCTTGCCCCATCGCAATATACTGCGAGGCATCGCCGAGGAGTTTCGCAAACACGAAGTAAGTAGCTTCTGCACCAATGTCATCGATGAAAACATGCCTACCTACAAGCTGATTGTACCTACCCTGAATGTACCTCAGCAGTTCACAGTTACTATCCCTAGCATTTAGAACCTTCATGATTCTACACGCAGCTTTGTGACTGAATATACAGGAGGATCCACATGCGTTTGCGTAGGCGTAACGCATGTCCTCCTGATAAGCCCTTGGCAAGAGTGTGTAAGAGAACCTTACCCCATGGACAGCGAGGGCTTTAGTCGGACATATGGAACGAAAGGTCAACTCTCTATCGAACATCGAACTGGCTTCTTTTCGATTCGTTGTGTCCCACCTCATATACTGGAATCCACCATCGACGAGTATCAACGACCCGGTCTGAGCCTGCCACGCTTTCAAAGCTACCATATACTCCTGTAGAACATAACGGCCCATATACCATAAGGGGTCACAAATGATCAGGCAAGATTTCTTCCTGGGTAATCGCACGTGTACGCCTGGCCTGTTCAAGGGTGTATCGCAAATTGGGGTCAGCCCGATGTTGAGCAAGTGGGCCAGATAGTAGAAAGCGTAATAGAGAGGCTTTGCGTAATATAGTCCTGTAAAGCCCTTGGCTTTCAGCATAAGCATCTGAGCCGTGAGTAGAGGTGTCATTCCTGCCCCGACGTAGATCTCCTCCTTTTGCAGTAGCACACCATCGTTGTGCTTGTGAAAGATGATAATTTCCTCGTGTATCTCCGACGTATCGTTTTGGAAGCAATACTGGAGCAAGTCACTTTCACTCGGACTTTCAAACGTATCTGAGGGTAAGTAGTCTTTAGCAAATGGGTGATGACAATACCAATCAGAAATGAATATACGCTCACCAGGATGCCTGCAGAGATAATCGAGTTCCCTATGTTTCTCTAGGAGTAGTGTGTGAGTGGCATCTGGACATCTGGAACGGGCCATCGCATCATCCTAATCAGAAGTTAGACTTCCTCAAATGGTCTGTGAACGTCTCAATCATTCGCTGCCCCCCCCCACCGGATTACAGTTTGGCATCTGTTGTAACCACGGTTAGATGGTGTGCTGGCAGCAATCCTACTTGAGCATATTTTCCTGCCATGGCATTGAGTGCCAACCCGGCAATGGATTTGTGGCCTCTCTCCCTCATTTCATCGAGAATGAGTGTTAGCAAGTGAAGGCCGATCCCTCTGTTCTGGTATTCAGGACGAACAACTAGATTCCAAAGCATAACGTAGATCCCATCGTAGGATGCTCGTACAACCCCTATCAATCTGCCTTCATCATTATCTCTTGCCATAAAATTGCAATAGGCATTATTGAAGGCCATGTCAACTTGGTCGTCGCTCAAATGTGACTCTTCTGACCAACCAATAGAAGCAAATAGGGCCTTTATTTCATTCGGACTTGCCTTCCCATTCATCTCGATCCGAATGTTGCCGTTGTGAACCACAATGTCTTTCATATAGTCATCTAGAGAACAGAGGGTGGCAGCATGAACTCGGGGCAATAACCACCTGCGTCGGCGAAGCTCTCCGCAACCGTGTCGCTCAATTGAACCCAGAATTGCAGCCGTCGAGGAGTCTAGGCCAGAGCATTCGTAATGAAGCACCTCCGACACTTGCCAGCAAGCTTCTCGTAACCCCGCAGACCCAATTTGGCCAACACGTCCAAGCTGACCGCGGCTATAATTCCCCCACGTCATCGAAGACAACTGGAATATGCGACCGGAACTCGGCGAGAAGTGACTTGGCGATGATCTGCATATCCGGGTGTGCTGCCGTAGCAGTACGAAGCGAGAAGAAATGCCTCCACTCCCTCAAATTCATCGTCATCACCATCTCGGTCTTGAGGGAGTTCGGTAACACCGATCTTGCCTCTTCTGGCTTTGCCCCCAACCGGATCATCTCCAAGTAGGTGCGTTCCGCTTCCTGCACCGCGTGCCTCCATTTCTGAAACATCAGGTCATCATCCGCCTTCCCGTAAAGGAAGCTGGGCAGAACGAATAAGATCTCTCCACCAAACTTCTTCTCCGAGTAATTGCAGAACCTAGTGGACTCCTGCGTGTAGCTTGCGATCCGATGCCTGACGATTTCGTGCGATACCCCTCGATCACACACTACTCGGGCACTCACCACCACATGTTCCAGCACGGAGAAATGCTGCCGAGCGACGATCATCTTGACAAACTCAGCCGCAGAATCCTGCGACACGCCAGCCTCGCTCTTGTGAGCAGTTCTTCCTGCGACTTCAATGCGATGGAGTGTCGTTTCTCCCGCCTCAGTCCACAACACTTCTATTCTCGGTGTGATTATCTTCACGTGTTACCTCGACTACTCGCTCAAATCTTCGTTAATGACTTCCACCAGCTTGTTCCTGTATAGCATGCACTCACCTACAGCCTTGTCGCATATCTGAATCGGAAAATCACAATTCAGCGGCACAAGCTTATCCTTGATACTGTTCTCCATCGGCACTTGTATCCGCGTCGGCCTTCTCACAAAGACCGTCAAGATAGCCCGCACTCTGTCTGGCGAGACCCCGTATGTATCAGAGAGGCACTGCATGACTCTACCAAGCGTTTTGCCTTCAGCGACGACATCCGTCACCAACACTATGCTCTTGCTCTCCGGTATTTCGGGTAACCTGCTGTACTTCTCTTCCCTACCTCCGTCATGAACCGGGACTATGTACGAACACCCGTAGCCACCAACAAAGCTCATTTGTGAAGCAATAATCAGGCCAGGGAAGCCAGCTCCAATAAGCACAGCATCATTCCCAGTGACGCCCCGTTGAGTGAGGATACCAATAAAGCTGTTCACTATCTGCCCTAGGTATCGGGTTTCTTCCAATAACTGAGACGTGTCAATCCAGTCGGTTGCATGTCTTCCAGGAGACATGCTGAAATGCCCGGATTTCAGCATTCTCTTCGTCACAACCCATTCGTTAAGCTTACTCGCCATCTCCGGGTCTGCGGATATCAAGCCAACAGCCTCCTGGGTCGCTGCCGCCGCCACCGCTCCAGCACGAGTTGGAACCTCATGTGCCGGACTGGCTTCCGGCACCGTCTGAATTGGCGTTCCGAGCGGATCATGTGGTTCGAGTGAGGTCATCAATCGCTGGCTCTCAGCCGTTAGCTTCACGGTGTTAAAATGCCACCAGCCAACCCGATGAAAGACAACAGTGTTAACCTCTTCCAGCGACTTCTGAAGCTTCTCCCGAACCTCCAGTATTAACTTCATGTCATTTGCCTTGTCATCACTACTCTGGAGTGCGAGATCGTTGACATTCACTTCGATGTCTGTACGAAGCCCACTCGGCGGCATAATTTCCCGAATCAGAGCACATTTTCTCCAGTGCGGGTTGTCCTTGTGCTCCGCAGCAATCAGGGCTTGTGAATCCTGGATTCGCTGTAACGTACAGTCAAGCTCATCGCCAAAGCGTAAGAGAGCGGCTGGAACGTAGGTCCGCAGCCTACTGCCGCCCTCGCCTGACCGCTCGGCGTTACGCACTGCTTCGAGCGTTCGCTCAGTGATGTTTCCAGCTTCGTCCTTCAGATCGGAGTGTGCATAGACGATGTCGGCGACTGCGTCTACGACTGGAGCATCAATTTGGATTGCAGCAAATGAGCCTCGCGTGCGTTCGAACTCCTCACGAATTATTCGTTTCGCGTCACCTGAATGAGTCCGCCGCAACTGTGGTTGGACGGTCATAACAATGTCATGCAGCATGACGGCAACGCCAAGGCAAAATAGCTCCTCGGCCTTAATGTCATTAAAGAACGGCTCCCATCCCTCAAGGAGAATGTTAAGGTGCCGAAGAATGCGAGCACAATGATCAGCCCCGTGAGAAGTGAAGGTGTCTCCATGAACGTAAGCTGTTGGCTGCAATTGCGACGCAATGCTTTCCCGGATCTGCTGATACCGGGGAAGGTATGTCTTCATGGCTTGTACTACGGCGAGGTTGTCGTCAAATCTAGTCATGTTCCCGCTCCCATCGCTGGAATCGATAGTCGATATCCCATTTGCTCAAGATCGCTCCTGTCGAGCAAGGAAAAGCACTGCACCTTGTTTGGCGGTAAATAGACTGCAATCGCCGCACAGCCCACAAGTGTGTTCCCAGACGCGGCCAAGAAGGCTTGGGCTGTGCGTGCCTCCGTACCCATGCAAATTACGTCTGCGACGAGGATACACCTTTTCCCTCTGCCCTCCGCCCAATCCATCCGACGTTTCGGCCGAAATGAAGGTCCAAGGTCAGTCCAGCAGTGCAGTCGTTTCCCGAGCAATATCGAAACCGGGGCCGCGACTAGGGAGCCCGTGTGGCTGCTAGCCACGACAACGTCAAACGCAGTTCCCGCTTTCAACACAGCGGAGCCAATCCCAGTCGCAATTACCTGAAGAGTGTTCTGCTCGATACATAATCTCTTAACGTCGTAGTATTTTGTTGCATAGACGGGCGTTGATGGAAGGATACCACCCCAATCAGTCAGCACCCCTTGCTTCGACATTAGAAAGTGTCGAATGTATCTGCCGTTGGTCTCCCCCAGACCAGCGGGCAGGGTGGCATCACGCTGGGCTCCGACCCAGAAGTTTCTGACGCCGATCACTTGGTCGACCAACTCGTCTTCGAGCGGCACGCCATCGTCCCTTAGTCTGGCAAGACACAAGTCATTGACATTAATGAAGAGAACCGGCCTAGCAACTGATTCTTCACGGAAGACCTCGAACGCTCGCGAGTTCGAGATACTGATCCCAGAGAAGTCAAAAGTGATTGGAGGACCCACGGTCTCACACAATCGCTTCATCGCGATGGCGACACTTTCAGCTAGTAGCAGGTGACCGAGGGGGCAGGATGGCCCCTGCACCGAAAGACAGTTTACGTTTAACGGAACGTACTCAAGGCCGTTAGTCAGTTGCCAGCTAATCATATAGCTTCTACTTCCCTTCTCTTCCCGCGGCTGGTAGCTCGAACTCGACGTGAACTCCCGCAAGCTTCGATTCCCTTATACGCACCGGTGAGGTTTGGGGGCTGTCTGTCGCATTGGCCAATGCCTGCAGACGTTCTGCGAGCCTATGGCCGCTGCTGCCAACGCTTTCGTTGTCTTGAAGTCCCGGTAGTCCTGCTTGATTGTGCGGGGTAAACACGACCTGGGTGTCAACGGAATGGACTCTGGTTGTTCCACGAATTGCTGCGATGTCTCGAACGACGGTCGAAAGCCCGTATGTTTCGTTTCCGAGTCGTCTGCAGACCGCTTCAATAATCGCCCTGTAGTTCGCGAGGGAGTCTGTTCTGCGCAGATCAGATTCTGGATACACCAGGAGGTCCTTGGGGTGTTCAAGGAGGCTAGATCGGTATCCGATGCCGCAATCGGAAACCGCACACTGTAATCCTAGTTTGGGGCCTCCGTATGCACTAAGGATGGCGAAAGACCGACCGTGTGTGGAGCAATTGTGTGCAAGCTCTCCGATGGTACGGGCGAAGACAGTCGCCATGTGGAAGGTATCGAAATGGTCGATGAAATGATTGATGCTCTTGTTGTCACGCAAGAGTTGGTGGAAGATCTCCTCAGCAGAAAGACCTTCAGGCGGTATGTACGCCACCGCGGCAAGGTCTCCCCTTGTCTTGCTCTCAAGTGGGTGTATAAAGTCCTTGTCGTATTTGAAGAAGGCGTACTGGTCGAGGAACCTAAAGAAGCCCATGCCCTTCAAGAATTCCAGCATTTCAATATTGCGAGTACTCAAGATGAGACTGCCGGGCGTTCCGAAATGCTCGCAGAGAATCTTCCCAACTACGATAAGATTGGGAAGCACCAATGGGCTCACGCTCGCGACGTCGGTCATGTCAAGACTGATCAACGACGGTTGTTTGTCAAGGAAACACGATCTCAGTGCAGGAATTAGGTAGTGGTAGAACACATACGGAGTAAGGCTTCTGCTATCGCTGACTGGGATAGCGATGTGCTCTGCACAGGTCTCGTTCATGAATGAACCCTCCTACGATTTAAGGCAGTATCACGGCATACTGGATGCCGTTCGTGCCTCCGATGCATGCTAGGTAATCGTTCGGACCCTACACCTCGTCCGCCGTGACGACCACGGCAAAGGGCACGCCCAGGGTTTCAAAGTGCTTCTGGCCGCAACGGACTTTGTCCGCTTCGCTGGTGCGGAGCTTCAGGAAGTCCTTCGTGCTCTTGGTCTCCCGGACCAGATAGAGCGTCTGGTTGTCGTGCTTCAGGACGGCCCAGTCGGGGTTGTACTTGCCAACGGGCGTGTCGATCTCAAACCACGCCGGCAGCTTGACGAAGAGCTTGATGTCCTCGCGGGTATCCAGCCGCTTGGCGAATTCCCGCTCGACTTCCGAGTCGTAAACGACATATTCGTACACGGAATGGTTGACCTGCAAGGCCGTCAGGTAGTTGATAAGCTCCTCGTTCTTGAAGAGCATCATCTCCCATTCCGTCTCCGGGCCGCCGCCGGCCAGGCGTTCATACTTGATGCCGTCCACCAGCAGCCGGTGGAGTTCGTATTTCAGGACGTGGGCCACGGCGTCCATGAACCGCTGCGGGTCGCGGAAGAATTCCGTTAGCCGGCCCGATTCCTTGAGAATCCGCACCAGCGTCGAGCGGGTTAGCTCGGTTTCGTTCTGCAAATAGGCCAGCACGTCGGGCACCGGCTGGCGGGCGGTGGAAAGCCGCTCCTCGGAAACGCTCACCGCCTGGGTGACGATGCCGCCCTTTCGCACGTCGAGTTTGCCGGTACTGACGCGAATCTTCGGAGCCTCGATCTTGTCCATGCGTTTGATGGCGGCCACGGCCCGGCGAACGAGTTCGTCGGTCTCAAACTCCACCCGATAGGTGGTCTTGGGCTTGATGCGGTCCCACAAAGCCGTGAACTCGGGGCTGAGGGTGACTTCCTTCTTGAGCCGGTTGGGGCCTTCGTCCTTCTCCTTGCGGATGTGCCGTTCAATCTGGTACGACGCCAGCAAGTCCACGACGGCGGGCACAAGCTGCTTCTGCGGCTCGGGCAGGTCGAGCTTGAAGTCTGGCCGCTTGGGGTCAAAGGCCGGCTGGATGCGGCCGTCAGTGTCGAGCATCTTCTGTTCGATAAGGACCTTCTTGATGACCTCGGCTGTCTCGCGGCCGATGGGCTTCTCTTCGCCGTCCACAACTTGCACGATCTTGGCGATGGCGGTTATCGGCACCTTGCCGAAGGTGACGCCGCAATCCTCTTCATATTCGGTCTGCAACGCCTTGGCGAAGTCTTCGTAGCTCTCGTTCGCCATGACGTACAGCTTATTGATGGATTCATCGAACACCCGCTGCCCGACCTGGTTCACTGGCAATCGCAAGCCGCGGCCAATCTCCTGACGCTTCTTCACGGCACTGTGGGCCACGCTCAGCGTGCATATCTGGAACACGTTTGGGTTGTCCCAGCCTTCCCGAAGGGCGGAATGGCTGAAGATGAACCGAAGCGGCTCTTCTTCGGACAACAGCCGCTCTTTGTCCTTCATGATCAGGTTGTAGACCTCGTCGTCTGCCTGGGTGTCGCCCCGCGTATCCTTGAGCACGCCCTTCTTGTCCGCAGCGAAATAGCCGTTGTGCAGCCGGTCCATCGGCAACTTCAGCCATTCGAGGGGTGCGTAGCGGTTATCCTTGGCAAACTCGGCCAGGGCCGCCTCAAAGGCTTCGGCGAACTTGCCCTTCACGGGCTGGCCGGATTCGTCGTAATCACGGTAGTTAGCCACCCGGTCGATGAAGAACAAGCTGAGGACCTTCACGTCCCGGCCGCGGAGCAGCAGTTCCTTTTCCAGGTGCTTCTTGACCGTCTCTTTGATTTGCACCCGCCACACGTCTTCCCGCATTCCGCCGACTTCGTCGCCAAGCCGCATGGTCCGGCCGCTGGTGAAGCGGATGTATTCGTTGCCCGGCTCGGCGTTGATCTCGGCCACTTCGTAGCCCTGCCGATACGCGGCTCGCTCGTTGGACAGGGCGAACAGGTCGGCCCCGTTCTTCACCGTAACTGACTTCTCCTTCGGTCCGTCGGCGGTCTGGACGTGGATGCGGAGCTTGGCCTTGATGCCCTTCTTGTAGTCGATCTGTTCGACGCGGACGAAGGCGTCGTTAGCCCCACCCTGGGTGGCGGCACTGCCGACCACGATCTGCTTGACCAGCCGAAGCTCAAACGCCCGAATCGGGTCAAGCCGGTAAACCAAGTTGTACGGGTTGCGGTGCGTGGCGGAATAGCGGAGCGTGCAAAGCGGATTGAGTGCTCGTATGGCTTCCTGGGCCTTCTCGGTCGAATCGACACTCTGCGGTTCGTCGATGATGACGATGGGCCGGGTGGCCTGAACATATTCAATCCACGCACGTCCTCCTGCACCATCGCGTTCTTGGTAGATGACGTTGCTCTTCTTTCGTTCTTCCTCAGTCTCCGCAGACGTGAAGTTCTTGCGGAAGGCGTCGATGTTGATGACCACGATTTGCACCGTGTTGCTCACGGCGAATTGCCGCAAACGGTTCACCTTCTTCGCGTCGTAAACGAAGTGCTCAAAAGGCAAGTTGTTGTATAACGCCCGGAAGTGCTCGGCCGTGATCTCGATATTCTTCAACACACCCTCACGGATGGCCACGCTGGGCACGACGATGATGAACTTCTGAAACCCGTAGCGGCGGGACAACTCGAAAATCGTTCGCAGGTAAACGTAGGTTTTGCCGGTGCCGGTCTCCATCTCGGTCGAGAAATGCGGGCAGATTCGGGCCACGTTGGCAGCCGTATCGAACAGTTCCCACGCCTCCAAGGGAGCTGCCGGCTCGGGAATCTCGATGTCGTATCGTGCCTGCACCGCCCGTGTATTGGCCAGGAGCTTTTCGGGTGCCAGCAGCAGGTGGTTGCCGAGGCCAAGCTCCGTCTGGGTTTGGCCGGCAAACAGGCCGCCCCAGTCGCCTACCTGGATGACGGAATACTCTGAGGCCCCCTGCGGCTGGCCGTCAAACAAGTCGATTACCGCGGCGATGGCGGCTTTCTGATAGGGTTGATTTGCGTCAAATTGCAGTTTCATGGTGATTCCCTTCAGACCGTTTTGAAGCCGGTGACGCCCTTGGTCTTGAAGATCTGCACGGCATTGGCCTTGAGTTGGTCATTGCCGGCAAACCCCTCATCCAGAAGGACCACCCGTTCCGGCTTTCGCTCGGCGATGGCCCGGATCAAGTTGAGCGTTAGTTCCCGCTCCAAGCAGATGATGAACAGGCCACCGGCAACGTTGTACACCGTCTTATCGGCGAATATCTGCTTTTCGACGGGAACGGTAAGAGCCGAGGTCCAGCTTTTCAACAGGAGTTCGTAGAGGATGTCATCGTCAGTGCGGCCATCGCGGACGTGTTCGACGTGAAGCTCAAGCTGCCGCTCCAGAGTCTCTGGCTCGTGCTTGATGCCAGCGTCCCACGTTGTGAAGTTCGACTGGTCGAGCTTGAAAACGCGGAAACCGCGGTCGGGCCTCTTGCCGCTGTCAAGACCAAGCTTGTCGGCGTCATCGCGATTCAGTTCTGCAACAACGCGGCGGACTCGTTCCTTCGTAAGCTCGGCCACACTACGCGGTTTCCCAATTGAGTCGCAAAAGTCCGCCGCCGCCCTCTGGTTATTGTCCGAGGGGTCTAACGGTTCGGGTAGCTGAACAAGGATGAACCGTCGACTTCCCTCATCTTTCTCGTTCTGGTCGAGCACAGCGTGAGCCGTTGTTCCGCTTCCCGCGAAGAAGTCGAGTACTAGGTCATCCGTTGTTGGGGCGAGTGTTATCACTCGCCGTAGTAGCTCTACGGGTTTCTTGCCGTTCGAGAACGCAACACCTCCCTCCTTGCCGATGTTGTTGTAGCTTATGTCATCCCAGAGCGTTCCGGTTCGTTCTCGCTTTATCACCTTTCCCTCGCGTTCATAAGCGACGTCAGAAAGCCAGATCACCCTTCTTACTGAAGGGCTGATGTAGTAATGACAGACGCGTTTGCCCTTATCCCGACCTGAAGTCGGCACGTACTCTACCGAGTACATCTGCCCATCCTTGAGCGGGCCCGTGGCGTCGATCACGCGAGTACGTATGCTCGACTGGGCATTTGTGTCGGAGAAGATATCGGCAAGATACCTCTTATAGCCCTCCGCTTCGTCTATGGCATCTCGTTCACAGAGTTCCTTAAGAGAAGTGCGTTGGATACCCTCATGGAGAAAAATGTCGATCGGGTTGCCGTCACCATCAATGGTAGTCGTTAGCCGGCGTCTGTTGCCCTTGTCCGTAAGGACGTTGGTGTACTTCCAGCTTTGCCCAGCCTCACGCATATCCTCGACTACTGACATCAGAGGCTCTTCGACGAAGCAGTGCGTAAAGCCGTTCAGAGCGTCAAGGTGCTTCGCGTAAATGAGAACGAATTCCACGTTCTTCTTCAGCCGTTTGTCTTCGCCGCCGCCAGAGGCACCAGCGGCAACCTTAGCTTTGACGGCCACGATGTTTACGAAGTTCTCCTCTCCAAAGACCTCGTCCATCACCCGCCGCAAGTTGGGCAACTCCGTGTCGCTGATCTGTGCAGCGATGATGCCTTCCTCGTGGAGAAGATTCGCCGCCAAATACAGCCGTGGAAACACCATGTTCAGCCATTTGGAATGGAACCTTCCATCAGCTTCGGTTGTGGTGCCAAACCTCTTGCCTTCGGCGTCAACCTGTCCCGTGTATTCAAGGTAGGTCTGAAGCGACTCGGCGTAGTTGTCCGGGTAGATAAAGTCATTGCCGGTGTTGTAGGGCGGGTCAATGTAGATCATCTTGACCCTGCCCAAATACGACTTCTGCAAGAGCTTCAGCACTTCTAAATTGTCACCCTCGATGATCAGGTTCTCCGTCGAATCGAAGTTGACGCTCTCCTCACGGCACGGACGGAGCGTTCCCAGGCTGAGAGCCTGAATGGTCTTGGAGCACTCGGCCTTGCCCGGCCAGTTCATGCCGTAGCGTTCCCGGCCCACGTCCATCGACTCGCCCAAGGCGAGCTTCAGCCGCTCGAAGTCGAGCTTGCCGCCCTCCGTGCGGACTTCGGGGAAGAGCCGCAGAAGCTCCTGCCGCTTGTCCTCGGCAATGTCCTGTGAACGTAGATCAAGTTTCTCGGGTTGGTCAGTCATCGCTTTCTCTCAATGTTTCGTCTCACACAACGGCGAGCGTCATCGACGCCGCTCCGAGTGTAATAACACGAGCCGCTTCATATTCTCCGCTACTTAAGTCTGCCGGTAAGGAACGCTTGGTTCAACGCAGACGCCTCGGAAATATCACGGCCCTCATCGCGGGCTCGCACAAGAGCACCTTCGTACCCACACGCGGAGCAAGTGACGTACCTGATTTCCTCCAGGCCATCCCCCTGGTACCGCACTGTTAGTCCCTGCCGTCGGCATTCGGGACATCGAGCCGAACTAGACTTTTCGTTCCACCAGATTCTCTCGACCTGGTGGATGCTGTCGTTGTACTCGGCATAATCAGCAGCCGTTGCCAAAAACATGTTCCAGTATAAGGCTTCGGTTACGGTCAACGCTTTTTGCCCAAGTCGCCTGTGGGCCTCTGCTTTCATAACAGCGACTGCAGTGTTCAGTGCACCTTCAAAATGGGCTGAGTCGATGTAGTCGTAATCGTCCATCAGTTTCTCTATTCTTGCATGGACTACTGGGATACCGTGACGTGATATCTTGTCTTTGACTATGCGGTTAAACGCTGGGGGCGAGTCTAGGAGGCCCGGCCCGACATCGAACAGTGTCTCCAGAGACTCTTTGTTCCATGGGAGGAAACGTCTCTCTGCTTCGGGCAGACAAGGCATTTCCTGGATCCAGATTTGCCCTCCTCTTGGCAATCGGAACGATACTTGTTCGAGTATCCAAGGCACATCCCAGAATCGGATCTCGTGGAGCACATTGACGACAAAGACATAGTGTACGAGAAAGAGATAGTGTGCCCCGCGTCTTCGCCACAGTACTTCCGGAAGAAGGAGCTTGTAGTGCTGATCCAAGACCCAGTCTATGAATTCTAAGCGAGGGATGAAGTCTACGGATGCAAGAAGGGACTGAGCGTTACGTGATTCCGCGAAGTCCTTGGCTTGCTCCAGAACACGTTCATCGCGGTCAAAGCCGATGTAATGGATGTTATGATGAGGCACTGAGGAGTTCGCAAGAAGAGCAGCCATGAGACGTCCACGACCGCAGCCAAGGTCGAGCACTGCAATGTGGCGGTCAGGAGTGCCAATCTGCTTGACGAGTTGTTGCAGAAAATGGTCTCTTGCACCGGTGGCTGCGGAGCAAACATCTGGTTCTCCCGTGATCGCGGCGAAATAGCGGCGAAACTTGGCGTCCGTGTCCACGCTCTGCCAGAAGCGTGTTGTTGGGTCGTCAGTCGAACGCACAGGCTCTTGATTGTCGTGGGTAGGGGGTATTGTGGCCATTGCCATGACTCATTTCACAGTCCATCGAAGTACGAACAGCGGTCGGCATTCGGTCCTCTGCTCCAGGCGGCGGCTGATCTCGTCCAACAGGGCGTCTTTCTGCCTGTCAACGTCTCGGCTGGCGGTGTCGTAAGCCCGCCATGCCTCGTCCCGCTTGGTTTCCAACCCCCGCAGCTTTCGCTGGAGTTCGAGCTTCTCGGGCAGGTTGGGGGCCATCCGGGCGGATTTCTTCGTCTCCTTGATCTCCTGGTCGAGTTCCTCAAGCTCCGCCTTCAAGGCCGTCCGGCGGTCGTCGGCCCAACGGTCGAGCTTGTCCATCTCGGTATCGAACCAATGGCCATTCTTGACCGCGAGTGCCTCAAGGAACTCGGCCTGCCGGCGGGAGGTCGCGTCGGTAAGCAAACCCTGAAATGTCGCCGGGACTGCCGGGGTTGCACTTACCCAGCCCGACAGGTCGAACAATCGGCGACAAGCCGATTCGTCCAACGGCTCTTGGTTGTCGGTGACGCCGGCCAGGATCAGGGTGTCTTCGCTCTCCAGCGATTGAACGCCGAACTGCAAACAGGTCAACCATCCGCTTCTTCCAACCAAGGTTGCCAGTGCGGCGATGTTCTTCTTGCCGTCGGAGTAGTCGAAAACCAGTTCCGCCACCGGCAGATTCAGGGCCATTGCCTGGGCCAAGACCCGCTGGGCCAATGGGTGGCCGATGCGGTAGGTGTTCGCGTCTTCGACGTTCTTGCCGAGCCGATACGGGCCGGGATGAATCGTCTCGCCGGGGAACGGATTGCGGGTGAGGTAGAAACTGTACTGTCCTTCGTCGAATTGGGCGTAGTCGGCCAGCAGATACCGGGTCAGCATCCAAAGCCGTTCGTTGAATCGGTCGAGCAGACCGGAGCTTTGGATGCGGACCTTCTCGACAACCTCCTGGTCGAAATTGTCCAGCAGCTTTTCGCGGGCGTCCCGCTGGCCGGCGGTGATTTCGCTGTCCAACTCCCGCTGAAGCTGGTCAAACTCGAATTGGATCTGCTCCTGGGTGCGGCATTTTTGGTAGATGGCGGCGATGCGTTTCTCGAAATCGACGCCCGATTCCACGGCCCCCAGCACTTCGTCGCTGGCCCCAAACACGCCGCTGAAGAGCCGGAACTTCTCGTCCAACAGTTCGTACACCCGCTGGTCGGCCGCGTTGCTCTTATTGAGAAAATTGACCACCACAACGTCGAATTTCTGGCCGTAGCGGTGGCAGCGGCCGATGCGTTGCTCGATGCGTTGGGGATTCCAGGGGAGATCGTAGTTGACCACCAGATTGCAGAATTGCAGGTTGAGGCCCTCGGCCGCCGCTTCGGTGGCGATCATGACGGCGGCTTCGTCGCGGAAGTAATCGACCAGAGCGGCACGCATATCGGCGGCTGGGGAGCCGGAGATGCGATCCGTGCCGGCGTGCTTCTTGAGCCAAGCCTGATAGATTTCTTTGGACTTGGGGTCGGTGTTCGTGCCGTTGAACACCATGACCTTGCCGCGAAACTCGGTCTGCTCCAGGATGCGGAAAAGGTATTCTTGCGTTCGGCGGGACTCGGTGAAGGCGATTGCCTTTTGCTGGAGGGTTGCCGCGGTGTGTCCTTGCTTGGCCTCGGCGGCAGCCGCGAAGCCACGGCGAAGTGCGGTCAACAGCACCTCGCCCTTGGAATTTGTGGCGATGGAACGGGCCAGGACGTGGAACTCGCGGAGCTTGGCCATTTCCCGCCGCATGTCGGCGACCTGCTCGGGCGTGTACTTTGGTCGCTCGGGCTCGCCGCTGGCCTCTTCGTCCGGTTCCCATTCGTCGGCCAGTTCGTCGATTTCCTCCCAGTTGTCGGCCAGTTGTTCCGGCGGGGCGTCCACCTTCTCCGCCTGGGCAGCGGCCGTTTCGAGTTTGCAGGCCAGGCCGCTGAGCGTGTCCGAAATGGCGTAAGTGGAGGACGCCAGCAACTTTCGCAGAATGAGGGTCATCAGGGAGCGTTGGCTGGCCGGCAAGGCGTAGAGCGTCGGTTGCTGGAGGTACTCGGAAACCACGTCGTAGAGCCGCTGTTCCTCGGGTGTGGGCGTGAACTCCTGGACCAAAGCATGGCGGTTCGTGTACTTGACGTATTCCAGCACCTGCTTTCGCAAGGTCCGCTTGCAGATTGGCCGGAGCCGCTCCTTCAAGTCGTTGAAGTCGTTGTCATTCCCCAGCCGGGTGAAGCGGGTACGGTAGGTCTTCAGGTCGCCGAAGGAGAAATCGTCGATGATGCTCACCAAGCCGTAGAGTTCCAAGAGCGAGTTTTGCAGCGGCGTGGCGGTCAAGAGCACCTTGCGGAACGGGGCCACGCACTGCTTGATGGCGTTGGCAATCTTGTTTGTGGGCTTGTACACGTTGCGGAGCCGGTGGGCTTCGTCGATGACGACCAGATCCCAGCGTGTCTGGCGGATGTAAGGCTCCATCTTCCGGACGAAATGGTACGAACAGATAATGACGGCGTTCTGCTGGAAGGGATTGAGGTTGCCGGCCCGGATGGTGTCGTTGAACGTGCGGGCTTCCAAGATGACCGATGGGAGGAAGAATTTGTCGGCCAGTTCCTGGCTCCACTGCTTTCGCAAATTGGCCGGCACGATGACCAGAATGCGACGCTTCCCTTCCGCCCAGCTTTGGTCGATCAAGAGCCCGGCCTCGATGGTTTTGCCCAAGCCCACCTCGTCGGCCAGGATGGCACCGCGGGATAGCGGGTTGCGGAAGGCGAAGAGTGCCGCCTCGATTTGATGCGGATTGAGATCGACCTGGGCATCCGACAGGACCGCCGTCAGCTTCTCAACGCTGTCGGAAGCACAACGCCGCGTCAATTCATGGGCGATGTACTTGGCGTGGTACTGCGTCAGCTTCATGGGGTCACTTCAACGGGCCGGCCGGCGGCGGGCTACGGGTTATGCGGCTCGGAAACAGGTAATACGGGTTACTTGGGGGAATTCGCTTTCGGCGGCGTGGCGGCCGGGCCTCTTTGACGGAGCCACTCGTCAACGGCGTCCTTGTGGAATCGCCAGTGCTTGCCGACCTTTTGGGCGGGGACGCTGCCCTCCTGGGCGAGCTTGTAGAGCGTCGATTTCGAGATTTTGAGGTACTTGGCCAGTTCGTCGATGGTCAGTACACTGCTGCCACGGTCGGCGGGCATAAAAAATCCCTCGCACAAGGGCGGGTGGCACCTACTGTGGTAAAGCCTTTATTATCGGTTTCTGGCAGTTGCTGTCAATCGGCCGGCAGGATCGGTGCTGTTTTTCCGCTGCGGGGGGGTATCGCCGCGTTTCCTGCCGTGCATTGCCCGAGGACGTGCTGCGTTGTGGGATCCTTACTTCTCGGCAACCGCGTCTAAGAAATCAGAAAACGCCTTCGTCCTCGGGCCCGTTGTCGGGGTCGTCGTCCTTGCCATCCTTCCACCAGTCGTCGTCGAGGTTCGTCTCTAGTGCTTGGCGTAAGAGGGCAATTTCCTCGACCAAGGGGCGAATCCCCTTTTCGACGCCTTCGGCCACGCCCCGTGACACTACGTCGGCCAGGGCCTTCTCGACGGATTTTGCGATGACCTCGTGCAGGGATTCGGTGAAGCACTTCGGAATGGCCTTGGCGATAGCCTCGGCCAAGTTGTGCTTCAAGCGGTCTACTGCCCAGTCGGGCGGAGAGAAGACTGTGTTCTCAAGCTCGCGTTTCACCTGGTCGAGCCAAGGCTGCATGTCAGGCAGGTTGGGCATGGGGCGGATCCTCCCACTGTATGATGCCGCACGGAAGCACGCGGGTTCGCGGGCAGGCAAAGGGATGCACTCGGCTCTCCCGTTCCCTAGACCGGTAGGCAGCCGGGGATTACGGGCCAAACACGAAAAGAGTACAATGGGCCAGATTACGAGACACCTTCTCGCAAAAGATCCGCAACGCGGTTCGTGTGGCTTCGGAGAACCCCTATGCTGCCCCAATGGAACGAAGTAGCCGGTCTGTGTCGTGCTGCCGCTGACAAGTTGGATTCTGCTCCGCACCGCGATGCGACCGTTCTATTTCCAGGCTGGGATGACCACAACGTTTCGGAGGATGAGCGACGGCAATGCGATGCGATCCGTCGCGTGGCCGAGGCTATTATCAGTCGCAGCGACCCGGACCATGGCACCAAGGTTACATGCGGCGAACTGGCACAATTGGTCTACTACATCGCCGATATGCTGGAAGAGTAGTCCTTTTCGTCGCAGTTGGTCAGGTCTTTGATTGGCTTCCGTTGTGCCAGCAGGCGAGCGAGAACGTCTTCGGTGTTCTCGCGAACGACGAACCATCGCCTCTTGTAATAGACAATCTCCTCCGAGAATCCGTACCCGAGAAGCTCGTCACGGTTGGCTGCGACGCCGTTCAGGACCAGTTCCAATACCTCGTCGCCTGCAATTCTGGCCTTTGTCATCCGCCAACCGTTGTCCAATTCGATCAGCGAACCGCCGAGGACCAATTCCAGGATCTCGGCGGCCGACGCCGCGGCCAGCGGCGTACCGATGCCGAGTCGCTGCTTGACGTTGGGAACGTCGGCCGGACTCAGGTTCAGACCCACCAGGGCCTGGCCATCGACGAGAATTGCCCGAGCGATCTTGACGTTGCGAATCCCCGACGCCCCCATGATTTTGTCGTAGATCGGAAAAATCGCTCCACTCAAGATGTGGAACCGCTGCGGCTCCCTGGCCGGCGTCTTCTCGTATTCAGCGTTCCACCACTCGCGGGCCTCCGCAAGCTCGACTTGCTCGTACTTCTGCTCCAATTCATGCTGTTCAAGGCTGCGGCGTGGTCCTTTCACGGCCGTGAGGTGGATTTCATCGCTCTCCGCGTTCCAATGCTCGGCCACGCCATAGATGCGTCGGCTCCTGTTGTTCCGATAGAAACCCAGCTTGGCGGACATGGCGACCGCTGCAAAGGCGTGTCGCACGACATCGACCTCGCCTTCCAGTTCGTGCAACATCGTTCGGGCCCCGGAGCCGGGGTCAACGAAAAGCGTTTCCGGTTCGGCGATTCGCCGCAGGTTGTGGGCTCGGATCTCTTCGACGCCGAAGTCGAAAGCACTCTGACGTTTGGCTGCTTCCACGGCGGCGACATACCGCTCGTGGAACAACTCGAAAATGCGGTTCTGCGATTCTACGTGCAGCACCATGATGCGATTGAGAAAGTGTTCCACGTTGCTCACGTAGTTTTCGCGGACGGCGGCCTTTTCCTTGTCGAGCACTCCCATGCGTTCAAGCGTGGTGAGGCCGAGTCCTTCGTCGCTCAGGCGGCCGGTTTGAATTTCCCGATAGAGCCGTGACAGGGCTGCTTTGCCGTAGGCGTCGGTCACGTCTTCGGGGCGGAAAAGGTCGCTGGAAAGCGACTGCCGCTCGCCTTTGGTCAAAGCCCCAAGGGCAGCCAGTCGCTTGGAAACGGCATTAACGAGCCGTTTCTGGCCGGCCAGGTCGAGGAGCACGAGCCGGATGACCGGTGCCGAGCTTTGGTTGGAACGATGTACGCGGCCGAAAGCCTGCATCTGTTGGTCGGCCGACCAAGACAGTTGGAAGGCATAGAAAACTCGCCGCTGCTGGTTCTTCGCAGTCACGTCGGCATGGACAGAGATTCCGGTGGAGCCGGCCCCGGAGAGCACGGCCACACGTTTGTTTCCACGCATGAAAAGTCTCGTCTCAAATTCGTTCAATTCCCGCCGGGGCACTCCTTCGAGCTTCCGGCGAACGTACCGGTTCCCTTCAAAGCGGTGCGTCCGGCCGCTGATTTCGGCGACATTGCCGACGCCGAAGCGGGCGACAAGGGCATCGAGCGGGTTTCTGGGAAAATCCAGGTCGGCCACCCTGTCCAGGAGTTCTTGCTGCCGGCGTTGGTTTTCGCGATTGATTTCGGGATTGCCGGCGGCATCGACGACGGGCACACGGCGGACGCGGCCCGTTTTAGGGTCGGTTTCCTCGCGGTACTGGTAGGTAGGGAAGTGCTTTGAAATGAGCTGCACTATTTGCTCCCTCGGTGTGGCATCTAACTCTGCCAGGTCCATGCCGGCCGCACGGGCGTCGCGGACCTTGCGTTCCGTCTGTGCCTCGGCGGTATTGAACAGACTGAGCACGACGGAGCGGCCTTGGCGAAGGTCCGTCTCGATGCCCGCAATCACGTCGGGCAGCGTATACGCCATCATCAATTGCAAGAAGAACCGCTGCTGGGCGGAATAGAAGTGGGCGTAACGGTTGCCGTTGCGACTTTGGCCGGCGTTGCCTTCGGCAGCCTCGAATTCGACCAGGAGTTCCGACCAGAGGTCGGCAATCCGGTCGTATTGCATCCGTTCATCCTCGCTGAGTCGATGGAGCAGGGGCTCGTATTCGACGGCACTCTCCGGGACGATGCTCCCGTCCGGCAAACGAGTCGGGCCGTAGCTGATGGTGCGGGAAAGGTAGGTGCCCACGCTCTTCAGGTCGCGGCAGAGCATTTCCATTGCCCCGACGCCCCCGCGTTCCATGGCCACGAGAAACGCGGGAAAATCCGCGAAGGGTGCCCCGGCCCCCCAGAGCCCAAGGCGTTCGTAGGGGGCCATGTGCCGGGCCTCCGTCGCCCCGGTCGCACTGAAGTAGCGAACGCGGGCCTGCGGAAAGAGCCGTTGCAAGGTAATTCCCATGTTGCCGCGGAGCGTGCCGTGATCGACCGTCGCCTTGCCGCCGTGCGGAGTGGCGGCGGCGTTCTTCATAAGATGGGCCTCGTCGAAAGCGATCACGCCGTCAAAATCAGGCCCCAACCAGTCGGTCAACTGCTTGAATCGCTGCCGGTCGCCGTCAAAATCGTCGCTGAGCAGGGTGTACGTGGTGAACAAGACGCCCGAATCGGCGGCGATGGTTTCCGCCGTCTTGAATCGTGCCTGATGGACGATACGGAGCGGGAGCCCTACGGCACTGCGGTCGCGTTCGGCGTCGGCGACAAGCTGGTGGGCCGCTGAGACATGCACGTGCTTCGTCCGCCCCTGGGCCAATTCGTTATACATAAAGGCGTAGATTTCGCGGCCTTTGCCGATTCCCGTACCGTCGCCGTTCCAATGCCCTTTACGCGACCCGTCCGGGAGGATGACGCTGGCTGCCTGGCCGGCGTAGATCACGTCTTCGATTTGCAGATTCGAGACTCGTCCTTCAACGATGACCTCGGCAGGCAGGTGGTGGCGGTAGGTGACATCGGGCGGTTCGACGCACGCCATCGCCGTGCTCTCGACCACGTTGGCAGGGTGGGGCAGCGAGCCTCGGACCACGGCTTTTTGCACGCGGTAGGCGGCAAAGACCGTCCCTTCCTCAATATCTACCGACTGCGGCACGTGGGCCGTTTCAAGCTGGCCTATGTCATTTCCAATTGATCGAGCGTGCTGAGAAAAAGCGAAGCCGCCCAAGTCTGCATGGCCTCCCGGTGCCGGGGAAGCTGCCGCTGCACCGTTTCCAGAACGAGGTCCATCGCCGCGACCAGTTCCTCCGGTTCCATTAGGGCCAGGTGGTGCCAGTCCATCCATTGCTGGCTGCTGATCGGTATGCTCGGCGGCGGCTGAACCTCCCCGAATCCGTCTCCCAGAAGGAGCCCCATTAGCTCCAGGAGCGGATTCTCCCCCGGCAACGGTTCCTGGCCGAAGATTTCCCGCAGTGCTTCCATTGCCTGAATGTTGACTTGCTTCACATACTCGCCCATAAACGTCCTCCTGGGATAGACCTTCAAGTAGCTGAAACGCCTCCCGCACCGACAAGCCGTCGCCCGTGATGATGGCCGCTTCATCGGTCGTTTGCCCGTTCCGGTCTACGACAATGATCTGATTGCCGAACTTGGTGCCGAAGCGGATGTACTCTTGGCCGTCGATGCCGACGTTGGCCCGGACGCGGTAACGGCTGCCGATGTCTTTCCACCAATCGCGAAAACCGGGTCGGTCGTCGGCCATGCCGCGGCCGACGATGGCGACCAGGCGGCCGCCCGGCTTGAGCCGCAAGAGGGCCTGTTCGATGTGGCGGGCTCCGAAGACGGTGCGGTGCCCGTTGACCCGGCCGCCGGTAGCCGAGAAGGGCGGGTTCATCACGACGGCATGATAGGTCTTATCCAGAGGGAGAAGATTGTCGAGACGTTCGGCATCGTGTGCCGTGGGCTGGAATCCTTGCATGGCGAGCAACTCTCGGCGGCGGGGGTCGATTTCATTCGTGTCAACCTTTGCTCCAAGGGACCGGGCGAGAACGGCAATATTGCCCGTTCCGGCACTCGGCTCCAGGACCGACATTCCTGGGCAGAGTGCGGCTGCCTTGACTACCACGAGGGCCTCGGCCGGCGGCGTGCTGAACTGCTGGAATTCGACTTGAGTCTGGTCGCGGCGGGTCTGGACGGGCAGCCGGGCTTGCTCGGCGAGCAGCTTGTCGATGGCGGCGGGCACGTTGGCAAGGTCAAGACCCATCCGGTTGAAACAGATGTTGAGGCCCGTTTCGGCGGCGTCATAGGCGTCGCGGCCGTGTCCGGCCGAACTGCCGAAAATCTCCTGGGCCAGGCGGCCGATGGCCGTGTTGTCGAATTTGACGGACGGATCGGCCTCCAAGAGTGCGGCAATACGCCGGGCGAAGAGCAATACGGGAGTTTCCGCCGCAGGAAACGCCGTAACCGGCCCTGTATCCGCAGGCCGGTCAAAATCCAGGAGAATTTGGTTCGGTGCGGGAGCACGCACACGGCCCGAAGAGGGCCGATTGCTGCCGGCCCGCACGTGCGACAGTGTGTTGTGGTAGCTGTTCATGGCTTCGTGTGATGTTATGGGCAGCCACGACGCCGTGTTGCACACACGCCGAAAGAAAATGCACGTGCGGGGATGGCAACGGGGAGCAACTCCAAGAATTCCTTGAATATCTCTGCCGCCGATGGCCTATTGAGCCTGGGACTTCGCTCACAGTCACACGGAAAGCAAGCTTTCCGCACGCTGGAACCGGTGGGCGTGTCTATGAGCGAAGGGGAGCTTGGCGGCCTCCCCTGTGCCGACGGTTGCCTTCGGCGGTCAATTACGCCGTATATGTCCCAATATGCCCCGCCTCTCGCCCGATGTGTTGCCGGGATGCTTATGCAACGTCCCGGCTGGCCGGCTGCATAACATCCCCGCAACTGCTACTTCACAATTCGGCTCGGGTAGAAGCTTTCCCCCGGCACTCGGCAAGCCGCCGGTGTACTCCGCCCGCTTTCCGAGGACCGGTGGTGCAAATTGGTACTCGTCAAGGTTTTTTCAACTCTTCACACTTCATTCTTCAAGGAGCAATCCATGAATCTGACTCGTGCATCCAGGGAGCTTTTCCGGCGGACGCCGGACGAGTGTTTCCCGTCACTAGGCGTGCTTTCCCAGCACTGCCAGTGGCAGAGACAGCAAGCCCTGGAAATCTGGCAGCCGTCCCGGCTGCTCAACGTGCAACAGGTCGCCGGCGACCGCTTGATGCTTGATGCCGGCAACGACGGGGCCTTCGAGATGAACGATTGGTCGTTCGGCCAGCTTTGCCGGCTTTCCGGCGTGGCCAAGGAGACCGTCAATCGGCTCTCGCCCGAGACCGCCGGCCGCGTTTTCGACGAGACGTTGCCGCGGGGTCCAAAGCCCCTGCAATTGTTCACCCAGGGCGGACAACTCCGCTCGATCCATGCAGCCAGCTACACGCGGCTGTTCAACGCCGACCTGCTGGCCCTGATCCAGGAGTTCGCCGTGGGTTTCGAGCCCCCGCCGAAAGGCTTCAACGGGGCGACCGGCCTGTACGGAGGGGAGCAGGACATGTTCTGTTTCCTCATCGACCCGGCCGGCTGGACCGAGATCGGCGGCGAGGCGTTCGCCCCCGGATTCTTCGTCTGGAACAGCGAGGTCGGCAGCCGCTCCGTGGGAATCGAGACCTTCTGGTTCCAGGCCGTGTGCCAGAATCACATCGTCTGGGACGCGACCGAAGTCATCGAGTTCTCGCGGAAACACACGGCGAACGTCCATGACGCCATCAGCGAAATCCGGTGTGCCATCCAGTCGCTCGTCCACAAGCGGGACCAACGCCGCGACGCCTTCGTCAAGGCCGTCCAAAAGGCGATGGCCACGTCGCTGGGCAGCAACGCCGAGGAAGTCCAGAAGGCGATGAGCGGCCAGGGAATTCCCCGTGCCTTGATCAAGGAGGCGATTGAAATCGCCCAAGAGAAGGGCAGGCTGACCATCTTCTGCCTCGTCGATGCTCTCACCCGGATCGCCGGCAAGATCGTCAACGCCGGCGAGCGTCTCCAGGTGGACCAGAAGGCGGCGGGCCTGTTGGCCTTGGCCGTCTGAATTGTCGCGGCAGGCCGGCAATTTCGCCGGCCCGCCGTATTCCCATTCCCGTAACCTGAACATGAAAGGAGGGCATTTCCATGCCCAAACAGAAGGAAAAATCGAAGGTGAAGCCGGTCCACGAGATCAGACTCGGCCGGCTGGTCGCCGCAATCTGGGAGAATCATCTCGACGACGATTCCATCCGCCACAACGTCACTTTCAGCCGCCTCTACAAGCCGGAAGGCGAACAGTGGCGTAACTCGTCGAGTTTCGGACGCGACGACCTCTTGCTGCTGGGCAAGCTCGCAGACCGGGCTCACTCCTGGATCTACGACCACAGCCAAGAGCAAAACGGCTCTTCCAACGAGCACAACGGCGATGCTTCCAACGAAGACGTTCGCTTCTAAAGGTTCTTGAGGCCAATTCTTCGCACCACCGGCCTCACCCTTTTCCAACCAACCCTGCCCGACCGACTCTGGCAGCAGCGGCCCATACCGTGGACCGTCGCCGCGAGATGCCGGTGGTGCAAACGGTTCTTGATGGTGGTTTTTTTCACGTTGTCGGCGGCCTAAGCGGCGGCCCCGCCAACTTCTCCGGCTGCAATTCGCGGCCATCCTGCCCTGAGAAAGGAAGTTACCCATGAAATCGATCCGCTGTTGGGATGACCTCTCCCGTTTCGGCATTGTGCCGTTGACGGGTGAGGCGTGCGGCCTGTCGTATCGCATCCTGTGCGACGTGACGGCCGCAGGCAAGAGAATCATCGAAAAGGCGTTGGACGTTGCCCAGTTGGGACTCCGGGAGAACTGGAATCACGGCAACACCGACGACCCGCACATCGGCTGCGTCATGCTGGCCCCCGAGTTGCTGCCCTTCCTTGGCGTGTTCGCCCTGTTGGAAGGCGGCTGCCGCGAGGTCTGGCTGACCAAGAGCCGGCAAGTCCTCGGCATTGAAGCCGACGACGTGCCCGATCGAGTCGATGCGATGCAACGCTACTGCGGTGAAGAAATGGTCAGACGCTTTGCGTATGCCGGCACCGCGGGCGACCGCAACCAGCACGTCATGTCGGGCCGTATCCACTGACGCTCCCGGCAATCCGCAGCATTTCCACGTTTTCCTTGAGGTTTCCGCACCACCGGCACCTCACTATTCTCCATTTCCTCCCGGGGTTGTCCATTGTGTCGATTCTTAACATTCTCACTCGGTGAGTTCCTTGGTAGCCCTCGCTGAACCACCCCCCAAATGCGTGTGGAGGCCGTTGGCGGGCACAATGGCATGGGGAACTAGCACTTACTGCGTTCTTTCCATAGAATGGGGGGGAATGGCGTTTCTTCAATTATTGGATTCTTCCAGGAATTCATTCCGGAACGGCCCCGTCAGGCACGAGGTCGATATTGGAGGATGCCTGCCTATCTTTGAGGATTGCGATGGCCAAAGAGCGAGTCGTAGTCACGGAGGACGAGTTAGAGCGGCTGCTTCGGGAAGATCCCAAGTTCGCTGTTGAGATGATTGACTCAGATTACCGCGAGAATATCTGGCGGTATATCCGATCACGCTGTCGTTATTTTGACGATGACGACGTGCATGAGGTGTACGTGACAACGTTGAAGGACTTCATCCGGTGCGTCAAAAAACCGGACTTCGACCCCAAAGACCCGCTCAAACTCGTCTTTCACATCGCCAAGCTACGAGCCCGTGACCGCCGCCGAGCCAAGAGGGCATCAACCGAGCCCGTCTTTGACGACCTACTCGACCACATCGCGTGCGACATGAAGCACACAACGACGCGGCTCAATTGGCAGTTGATGAAGTCCGATTGGCCTGAGTTCCGGGCAACCCTCGATAGATTGATCGACGACCTGCCAGACAAACAGCGGCATGCTATGAACGCCTTTGTGGAAACATATTGGGAGATACGGACACAAGGGTCCATGCGGCGGCTCGCGGAGCAAATTCGCCAGCAGTACGGATACGACTGCACCGCCTCACAAGCGGCCGACAACGTGCGGGCGGCTATCGAGACGCTGGAGCCGAAGCTCCGCCGTGCAGGTTTCAACTTGCTGAGGAGGGATTAGATCATGAGCGAAAACGAACGAGAAATTCGGGCGTTGGAAGCCATCATCGTCTCACAGCTTCTCCGTGAACGCGACCCGATGAACCTGGATGATCTACCTGAACTGACCGAGGCTCAGAAGAACGCCATGAATGCCCTACCCGAGAGCATCGTAGAGCAGTTGTGGGATGAAGTTGAGCATGAGTCGGAGGAGGACTGCCCGTCCGTGGAGACATGCATGGTGGAAGAGGAGGAATTCGTCGGCATGAATCGTGCCGAGGATATGACGGAGGAGACGCGGAATGCACTCGACCAGGCCCGTAGAGAAGTCATGGAGTCGATGAAGAAGCAGAAGGAACAAGACGGTGCCAACAGCTAGTGCCCAACTTACCGAAAAGGTGTTGCGGTCGTTCAAACTGTGGCGACTGCCGGTTCGGCCGTTGGATATCGCTGCTCAGGAAGGCATCTTTGTCCGGTCGGGTTACTTCGGCGAGGGCTTCGACGCCCGCATAGAATTCTACAAATCGCAAGGGGCGTTCTGCATTTTCCACGCGGAACCAGGCAGTTGGCGGACTGAGGGGCGAGTGAAATTCAGCCTCGCACACGAGTTGGGCCACTTCTACCTGCCGGATCACCGCGAAAGGCTCCTTCAGGGCGTCGGGCACAATTCGGAATCCGACTACCGATCCCGTAACCCGGCCGAGCGTGAGGCTGACGAATTCGCGGCGGACCTCTTGATGCCGATGGAACTCTTCCGGCCGGAACTCAATTCCTTCCATAACGGTTTTTGCACGCTCGATGATTTGGGCCGACTCGCCGAGCGGTTGGGTACGTCGTTGACCAGCACGGCCATGCGATACTGTGCCTCCGACCGCGAGCCCTGCACGATCTTCTTTTCGACGGGCGGGCTCATGCACTGGGGTAAAGCCTCCCAGGACATGCAGTCACTCGGCCTGTACTTTTGCGAAACCAACAAGCCGCCGCCCGCCGGTAGCAAAACGGCTCAACTGTGGGCCAGGCTCCGAGTCGGGGAGCAGCCGGGCAAGATCGAGGGCCGCGTGCCAGCCGAGGTATGGTTCAAGTGGCCCAAGGCCACCTATCTTTGGGAAGAGACGATGCCGCTCGGCCAGAACCGTGTCATCACCGAGCTAACGCCGGATGATTGAAAGAATCTGAGAATTCTTTCCCGAACTGGTCTGCCGCCTACGAGGTCATCTATAGAGCAGCCAGCGTGGCTCGCCTCGTAAACATTTCCATCCTTTGGAGACGGCAGCGAACCTGCCGTGAACATTATGACTCGGTTTATGACCAGGGTGCAACTCAACGGTCGACCGACCGCCGAGCAGTATGAGCAATTGCACAAGCAGATGAAACGACGCGGTTTCACCCGTGTCATCGAAAGCAGCGAGCACAAGAGCTATTGGCTCCCACACGGGGATTATTACCGCGAGGCCAGCGTGTCCCACGACCAAGTGCTTGCCGATGCCAAGGCCGCCGCGGCGGCCGTCAGCACCGACTACGAGGTTATCGTGAGTGAGGCCCCATCCAGCAAGTGGTCCAATCTCAAATCCGCCACAAAGGCTGACGCCGCGGCGGCATAAGTTGTTCGGCAAGGGCTCGCATCAGAGCCCTAAGCCGATTTCAATCCAGTTCTTTTGTTCGTGAGGTGTGTATGCAGATTGATGCAGCATTGGTTAGAGAGCAGAACGTCGAATTTGCCGTGGTGGTTGTCCGTCACGGCATCATCGACAACACATTCGAGGCCAACCGTGCCCAGACTTCGTTCGCCCCGGCCTTTGGTTTCGTACCCGTGGTGCTGATGGAGCAGGACCATCGAGGCGTGCCACGTTACTACGGCCGCCCCGACATCGTCGATTTCCTGGCGAGCATCGACTTCCGTCGCTTGCCGTGGGCCAAGTGGTCTTTGAACTAGGCCCATGATTGCGAAAAAGCCCCGTCTAGCGGGGCTTCTTTCGTTTGTGCTTCACGATTGCTTAATTCTATGCTACGCCCACCACCGTTTTCCCGGTGGGATAGACCTGATGGCCGTTTGCGGACCCGGCGACATGGGCGAGCCCGTCGTCACGATCATGATGACCGACGAGGACTAAACCTATTGCACGACGGCGTCTCGCGGCGGTGTCCTGATTGAGGGCATCCCCGCCAGGCCCGGTGTGCCAATTCCTGAAGGACGAGGCCGGTCCAGCCTCGAATCTCCTGCAAAACCTTGACGCCGGGAACGGCTGCGTATGGGCGTGGCAGCCTTCTGGCTCCTGGCAGCGGGTGAAGATCCACGGGAAAGCGGCGAGAGGTCCCGCAAGAGAAACCAGCTATTGATACCGCCGGTTCTCGGAAAGCAGGCAAGGGGTACGTGCCATCGGCCTCGTGAGTGACGGTGAGAGCGATCTACCCGGTGCCCGCATGTGAAAGTGCAGATTGCGACTCGCGTGTTATGCCGTCACGGCGGCGACACGTCGCATAACTCGTTCAGCCGGGAAAACGCGTCCCATTTCAAGGACATGCCGCCCTCGATGAAGATCGTGGTGGCCGCCAGCCCTGAAACTGTGATAAGATCGACGCGTGGGCGTATTGCGTTCCTGTCGCCGGGCAAATCCACAGATACTATCCCCTTAGAAATCGGCATTGGCCGGCGAATGGAGGCGGTGCGTCCACGTTCTTGGTTCCCGGGACCACCAAACGCTTGAGTAAGATCGTAGCGGGGCGTATGGTAGGAATTACCTGATGAAAAGGAGGCGGTGAGGCTGGGAAGCCAAGAAACCCGTCAAGCGATAATCAGGTGGTACGTCGAGGGACCATCGGTCTCTCTGTCTGAGGGAAGCCAGCTTTCCTCGGACGCAGTTTTTGCAGCGTTGCGACTTGCCCGTTACGACGGCCCCCTGTCGCTGCTGCACAGGTTTTCGGCTTTTGCGATTGTGCCGTGAAACAATCGCCTCTTTCCCACCCTCGATGTACCCCAATGGCTCAAAGAAAAATCCCGGGGGTTTGGGGGCAGCGCCCCCAAGTGGTCCGGTGCGAGTTGCTATTTCCGGGAATCGTCATCCGGGAAGCCGGGCAGATTGTCTTCCGGCCAGATCAGCGTCCTGCGTACGTGAATGCGGCCGTCCTTGGCACGCTTGTCTTTCTTGGGAGCTACTTCCGGGGCCATCTTTCCGTGCCCGTTGACCTTGGCAGGAGGAGTGGAAGGCGGCTGAGGGGCCGTGGAAGCCGGCGTCGGCGGTCTTGAGGCCCCCGTTTGCGGCTGCTGGGGTTTACCCGAACCGGGCTGGGGTGGACTGGCCGGCGGTTTGACAGCCGGGGCGGCCGGGGGCTGTGGCGTCGGCGATTCCGACGTACCAGTTCGCCGCTGACGAAGCTCATTCAAGAATCGTGTTAGAGCGCCGAAACTGGTTTTGGCAGGTGGGGCGGCGGAAGGCGGCGGCGACGCGGAACCGGGCAGTTTCGGTGTGGCGGCTTCAGGTCTGGCAGGAGTTTGTGTCGGCCCGGCAGTCGGCCGCGGTGCGGCAGGGGCGACTGGAGCCTCGGAGGCCGGCGGCTTTGCCGGCGGAAAATTGCTTGCTGCGGCATCGGTGTGTGGGAGATACGCCGGAGTGCCGTGGCTGGTGCTCCTGCTGGGAACCTCGGGATCGTACAACGTGAATGCACCGCCGACGCCCACCCGGTAGATCCTGATGTGGCTCTTGGGCATGTACCGCGGGTCCTTCTTCGCATAGTAGCTCTGGAGGCAGTTGTGGAGAACGGGGAACGGCGGCGACGCCCCAAACGCCTTGGAAAGTGCGACCACTGCCCGGCTGATGGAGATCGCTGGGTCCAGGAAACGGTACTCGCCTCGGTCTTGCTCGGCCGTCAGTTCCAATGCTCCCTCTTCAATTTGGTCAAACCACTCCGGCGTGGGTTCCGAGAGGTAGTCGTCGTCTTGGAGGATATTCGGGGGCAGGTACTCCATGTGTTTCTTGGGGACGAGGCTGGCCAGCTTCTCAAGCTGTTGACGGAACGCGGCGTTCGATAGGGCCAAAATCGTTTCGTGGCGGAGCAGTCGTTTCGCAGTATAGCAACAGAGATCGGAGAAAGCCTGCATCGGATGGAGGTTGTAGGGCGTGGTGTCGTTGGTCTCTTGCGGAAAAAGCAAGATGGCCGGGGTGACGAAGGAAAGCCGGTCAATGAGGACCTGGCGTGGCGTCGCCTGGGAGTTCTCGGGCAGGGTCTCCAGGATGCCCCGCACGGCGTCTTGAAGGGCTTCGCCCATAGTCGGTGGGTCCCAGTGTGCCAGGTCGAGGCCGGCGGCCTTTGTAACGGCATCCCGCGTCTCCTGCGTGGGTAGGACGCGGGGGTGGATAAGAGGCCACTTTTCATCGCTCAGGATTCGGTGCCACACCAGGGTCGTGCAATGGTGGACGAGGGACCAATCGGAGTAGAACGCGGGAATCCAGTGAACGAGGTTCTCAAAGAGATGGTGGCAGTTTCGATAGAACCCGTCGAGGGCGTGAATGTCCCAAGAATCGGTCGAGGGGAAAGCCATGAACGTTGTCTCCTGTTGCTGGTTGTTGAGGGTTGTGGACGTTGGGGGTGGGGGCAGGTCATGCCCAGTCTTATTCGGCGAGGAATCGGCGATACTTCTCATTCATCGCAGCCTCATTGCCGCGAACGTAGTTGGTGGCGTAGTGCCAGACGCAGTGAAGTGCCGGAAAGGAGTCGAAGCGTTGGTGGTCGATCTGGATGGGATAGGCGAGGATTTCGAGGAAATGCGGATCGGACCACAGCGGTTGCCCCGCCCCGTGGCATAGCGTGCCGAGGATGCCTTGCTGCTGCTGGGGCGACAGCCGTGCGGCGATCTTCGATTGGAGGTTGTCAACGATTTTGGTCAGAATGGCGAGGGACTCATCACGTTCTGCCTCGGATACGTCTCGGTACTGCCAGCGAATGGACGAGGAGCACGCAGTCAACCACGATTGCACGGGCCGATGGTCGGCCAGTGCGGAACACAGGCCCTGGATTACGTCTTGGCTGGGCGGGTAGGGGATGAGCGGCAGGAGATTGGCAAAAGCATTCACGAGGGCGGGCTCTTCGTTCTCCTTGAGAATGCCGTGGAACCATGTGAAGAGGTCGAAAGCGACGGGGTCGCTGAAGAGCATCCGACAGAGGCGTTGCATGTACTCGCGGGCGACCGCGGCCGGGTCCTCCGCGGCCGGAAGCCGCCAGGAAATCTCCCTGCGGACGCAGGAGAACAGGGAGAGCAGAAAGCAGTGTTCGGGCAGGAAGCGGCGGAGTTCCTCTTCGATGTTGTCGAGGTTCTCTAGTTGCCGGGTAATTGCCGGCTCACCGTAGAGGGCCAACGCCCCGGCGATATCGTCCTGGGGACTGATCAGCCCCAGCGGGTCGCCGACCGTGAGGACCCAGAGCTGGCCCGGCGGACAGGCAACTTGGGCACGGTCCTGGCTTCCGGTGCCGTGCAGGGAGAACATCCCGAGTTTGGTGGCCGCGGCCAAGGGCATCCGTGCCGAGGGCACGGGCGTGATTCGTTGCACGTGGACCGAGTCGGCCGCGTACGGCATGGGGTGTCCCGGAGGCGGCGGGGGACGGTGGCAATGTTCCGGCGAGCCGCCGTCCACGCAACTGGCGAACAGGAGCGTGCCGTTGGTGACCCGACGGGTGATGGTGGGGAGCCGCAAGCGTTGATACCCGGCGGCATCGGAGAACGTCGTCACAAGAGGCTGCGGGCTTGTTGTCGGCGGCTCGTCGGCCGGCTGGGACAGAGCATCGGCTGCGGAAGAGGTACTGGCAGCAGCGGCGATCGGCTGAGCCGGTTCGGACAAAGGGACGGGAGGGTCTGTGGCTGGCGGGGAATAGGCGACTGGTTGCGGAGAAGATGGTTGGGGAGGGGGTTGCTGGGGGGAAGCGTTCGCAAGCGGACCAGGTTTGGGGATCGGCGGCTTGGGAGCGGCTATGGAACTCCGTGAGCCAGGGAGTAGGGTAAGTTGGGGAGTGCGGGGAGGCCGCGACGGGTCGGGGGGAGGCAGGGAACCGACGATCTCCTGGGCACGCTTCATGGCGTCGTCTTGCCGGGCGTAGAAACCGACAATCTCCTCAAAGGGCAAACCACTCTTGAGCATAGTGGCCAGTCGCTTGGGACTGCACTTGATACAGATATCTTCTGCCCGTGAAGAGGGCGTTGGCGTCTTCACGAGCCAGAAACGCCAGGGCAGGCCAATGAGGACGATAGGGGCTTTGGCATTGCCTTGTGGGGACGGATTGTTGACGGTTTCGGGGCGGGACATGGCTTCCACGAGTGCGTTGGCGTCGTCGATGGCGTCGTCCCACTCGGTGTAGAAACCGGAAATGTCCTCGATAGACAGGCTCTCCTTGAAGAGGCGGCTGAGCTGCATGAAACTGCACTGGAAGTAGAGGTCGTCCGCTCGTGCATGCGGCGTCGGTTTCTTCACGACCCAAAAGCGGGAAGGCATGCCGACGACTTCCGCCGGGGAATCGGCATTGGTCGCGGCCGGGAAGGACATCGTTTCGACGAGAACGCGGGCGTGTTGGCGGGCGAAGTCCTCGTCGACGCAAATGGCGGCTAGGTCGGTGATTGAGAAACCTTGCTTGATCATGCGGGCGACCCGCGGAAGGCTGCCCCGGACGCAGATTTCGTCCGGATGGGAAGAAGGCGTGGGCCTCTTTACCAGCCAGAAACGCGATGGCATGCCGACAGACTTGATGGGGTATGCATCGAACCGGGCAGGCGGAAGGCCGGCCGCGTCGGGCTGTTCGATCGCTTTCAGCAGCGAGTTGGCATCGTCGATGGCGTGGTTTTTCTCGGCATAGAAGCCGGCAATCTCCTTGATGCGTAAACCACGCTTGAACATGTGGGCCAGTTGCGGGATGCTGCACTCGACGCAGATATCCTTCACACCGGAGGTCGGCGTCGGCGTTTTCACCATCCAAAAACGCGATGGGATGCCGACGATCCGCGTGGACGTATTCGGGTCGAAAAGGGGGGGCGAGATGTTCGTTGCGTACCACTGGCGGAGGAATCTGATGCGACGCCGCGCGGCGATGAAAGCGGCCCGTTTGTCCGCGTAAATACCGACAGCATTGTCGATAGGAAAACCTTTCTTGATCATGCGGGCGAGCCGCTTGAAACTGCATTTGATGCGGACATCGTCCACATCTGAAGTAGGGGTCGGCTTCATCACGAGCCAGAATTGCAGGGGCAATCCTGCAATTTCCACCGGAAAGGAAAAAAAATGTCGAAGAAGCTGCCGGATCTTGGCTCGGGGCGAGTGTAGGGCTTGGACGAGGGCCTGGGCTCGGTTGCGGGCCTCGTATTCCCAGGCGTAGAAACCGGCAACATCCTTGAAGGGAAAGTCGGCCTTAAGCATGGGGGCGAATTGGGTGAAGCTGCACTCGGCATAAATATCCTCAACACGCGATGTCGGCGTTGGCCTTTTTACAATCCAGAAACGCGAGGGGAGTCCGACGACCTGCATTCCGGACGTGTCTGGCGGGATTCTATCTCTGGAATGAAAAGGTTCCATGAATACCACCTTGCCAGAGATTCGCCGATAGGAACCTCGGGGCGTGGACACGAGTGTTCCGTCAGTTGCGGGGGGAAGGAACGGAAACATGCAGTGGTCTTCGCTTGGGCGGCGTGGAGTCTTGTGAAGGAGTCTCCACTTTATGTCTCGTTTGTCGTCTGGGGGTTGCTGGTCGGCCGGCAGATCAGCGGCTGATTGCTCTACGGTTTGCAGGAGATCGGAGGGAGTGCTGGCGGCGGTCGCGACACCGTGGATTTCACGTATGACATTGAGGAGTTTCGTCGCGGTGGCGACGGCAGCCCGTCTTTCGGCGTACACTCCGACAATTGCTTCGGGTTGCAAGCCGCCTAGAACTTGAGACGCGAACCGGCGGAACGTGTTCTTGCTGCAAACGCCGAGTACATTTGAGTCGAGTGTGGGCATGGTCACCGTCCAAAAACTTGACGGCAGCCCGACGACGTCTACGGGGGCGGGGGAAGGGCTGGGTGGAGCATCGGTGGGCAGCGATTGGCAGCCGGCTTCCAGCAGTTTGCAGGCGGAGGCGATGGCGGCGTGTTTGTCGGCGTAAACACCGACGATTTCTTCCGGACGCAGGCCGCCCAATATCTGAAGGGCCAACTTCCTGAAGTCGCACCGAGAGCAAATATCATTGAACTCAGAGCAAGATGTGGGCCTGGTAACCATCCAGAAGGGAGTGTTGAGCTGCAAGAGGTGGTTTTGGGCGGCAGCGTTGGGGTGCGGACGCACGGCATGCAAGAGTCTGGAGGCCGTGGCGATGGCCGTGTTCGCGTCGGCGTACACGCCGACGACTTGTTTCGGACTGAGCCCGGAGAAGAGAACGTGAAGGGCCAACTCGTCGAAATCCCATTCGGAGCAAATATCGGCCAATTCCGAGTTGGAGGTTGGTGTGGTCACGAGCCAGAATATGGACGGCATCCCCGAGTACTTGATGGCCGGGTGGTCCTGGGTGGCAGGCTGGACCGGGGCGGTTTGGGGCATTGCGTCCAGGAGAATGGTCGCCGCGGCGACGGCCTCGTCCTTTTGAGCGTAGATGCCGAAAATATCCTCCCGCCGCACGCCGCCTTTGATCCGGCAACGCAAAAGAAACTCCGTGAAATTGCACGGGGAGCAAATCTGGGCCAGGTTGGAGCGGGGCGATGGCCTGGTGACCAGCCAGAAATTGGATGGCATTCCCTGGACGTTCATAATGGGTTTCTCCTTCGGCCGCTCTTGCTCGGCGGCTTTGTGGGGTTGCGAGTTATTTGGCGGAGCAGTGCTTTCGACGATCATGGCCGGTTCCTCTTTGGGCCGTTGGCCAGGAGTCTTGCGGATGCGGAGTTCTTGGGGACGAAGCTCCAAGGGGGCGTTTTCGAGTAGCTCCGTTGCGAGCCGTAGGTCGGGCCGGCGGGACATTCGCTTCGCCAGCCGAGACTGTGTGATGCTCTCCAGGGAGGGATTGAATAGGAAACTGGTCGTGTACCACCGCGTCTGCTCGATAGCCCGGGTGCCCATGACGTATCCAGCCGGCAGCGTCAGGCTGTTCGTTCCGCCTACCGCTATGGCAAAGATTTTTGCACCCTCCGTGGACTGGCTTCGGAAGCTGGTCAACGCATAGGCTAGGCGGACGTGGGGGAACTTGTTCACGTTGACCTTCACGTATTTTTTCTTTTTCTTGTTGTCGAGCATCACGGCGATCTCGCCCGTGAAGATGTTAATGTTGAACACGGTGCCCAAAGAGCCGTTCTTCACTCCGTATTCGTTGGAATTGTGGGTGAAGACGACGCGGTCGCCCCGATAGACGCGGGACTCATATACCGCGTCATCTTGCTCGTCTGTAATTCGGGTGGAAGGTGACGGGCGAATGCAGCCGGCCTCAAGGCGATGTTTTTGAGCGAGCGTATTCGCCGCATGTGCCACGTCGTTGCGGATCGCTAGGATTAGAGCCCGATGCGGCGTGAAGAGTCCTTCCTCAACCCAGTCGAGGCAGGCTTGGCGAACAAGGTGGTCGAGGTTGTCGCGGACGGTAATCAGATTGCGTTCATTGAAGAGGGCCAGGGCGCGGCCGACTTGACCTTCGGCAAGGCAGCGTGCGGCCTCGCGGGCCCAGTTCTTCTTCTGCCGGCGAATGTTCTTAAGGACGGGGGCACCGTAGCGTCGGGCGAGCGATTGGAGGGGCGGAGTGCCCATTACGGCCGGATATTGGCGAGGGTCGCCGACGAGCAAGAGGGTAGCACCCGCACGCTCGACCAACTCCACCAGTTTCCGCATCAAGGGCGTCCCGGCCAGTCCCGCTTCGTCCACGAGCACGACATCGTATTTGGTGAGTCTCGTTGGACGCGGCTGGCGGAACGGCCACGTGGGTCGCCCGCGGAAGGCCCGCCAGAACTGCCGGGCGTCGTGTAGAATCCTGGCGGAAAGCGGCAAGCGGTAATCGCCAAGGAACTTGGTCAGGGTCTGGCATTCGATGCCGGTTGCCTTGGCGAGTAGTTCCGCGGCTATCCCGGTGGGTGCCACGCCGAATATGCGACCTTTTCGCCACGTGAACAGGTTCAGCAGGATCTTGAGCACCGTTCCCAGAATGGTGCGTTTTCGGCCCGGGCGTTCGCGAGAGGGGCGTCGGCATCCCGATGCGTCAGCGACCGCCCTTTGGGCAGTGCTCTTGCCGGTGCCGGCGTAGCCCAGGCCGATCCGAAGGGCACTATTGGATTGGGCCAAGTGGCGAATGAAAGCGACTTGCTCCTGGGTCAGGCCGGCGTATCTTCTCAATATCCTCTTCAATCTCTTCTCTGGGACTCTGCGGCCCGGCCGCTTCGACAGCCGCTCCACAGCGGCCAACAGGCGTCTTTCGTCTTTGAGAATCTGCTTGGTCGTATAATGATGCCAGCCGTCGACGACGCCCAAGGGGACGATGTTCGGGTTCGTCTGGATGTAGCTGGCAACCTCGTCGAAGACCGGTGCCGGGTCGAGGGCCCGTTCCGCGAATCGGTAGAGCGTGTAGAGGACAAGTTCGTATTCGGAAAAGTGGTTCCTCTGGTGAGTAGCCTGCTGAATCACTTTGCGGATGAGCCTCCGCGAAGGGGCACGAAGCCGGCCCGGGCGTTTGGCGACGGGAATGAACGGAACAGGTGGACCGTATTGCGAGCCATCCGGTTGTGTTTGGTCGCCCAAGTGATCCGAGTCGATGTGCGGGCCGTCTGGTTGGGGATTATTGCCGGCAAGCGACGAATACTTTGCGAATGGCTGAGGCAGACTGGCCGATTGCAGAGGCGTCGAATCGGCAGTGGTCGGCGGAGTGGTCTGGTCTGACTCGTCGAGTTGGGGCTGGTGTCGGCGGTCTGCAAGAAGCGTCTGCCACTTCGAGCTAAGAGGGTTTTGCAGGGCCTCCAAGTCGTCTTCTTGTCGTTCGTGGGCAGGGTCGGAAGTGCTGGTATCCGAGACAGCGGCACGAGTGGGGGCCTTAGCAGCCTGTGAGGTCTCAGATGGAGCTTCGGATGCATCTTGGGCGACGGGCGAGGGCCTACGTGGGGCGTTACGGAGCAAGTTCATGACGTAGGCGTCAACTAATCCCGCAGCGGCGTTCTCGGCCCGCCATCGCTCGATAAGCTCGGCCCAGGAAATCAGGGCATCCTTCCGCGGCCGAGTCTCCTTGCAGGCTAGGGCGGCCGCCTTGCCGCCGGATAGCTCGTGCTCGGCCAGCCACGTCTTGTGCTCTTCCAGCCAATCGAGGATCTGCTGGCGGCGTTTCGACTTCTGCTTGACGAGGTCCGGGGGAAACCCACGGATACGCAAGGTCGCACCATCGCGTTCGACGACAAGGCCGAACCGCTCTGCCAAAAGGGAGATGAGCTTACTTTGACCCCAAGCCGTTATCAGCTTCTGATTGCGGAATATACTGAGTGGCTCAAGGCTTCCCCACCGCCCATCTTTCATTAGAAGAAGGCCGAACAACTGGAGATGGATGTGTACGTCTTCGTCGAGACGGCGGGATGAGGAATGTTGCCACGCCCCGACAACGAGCTTCCCACGAACGTACTTTGTTTTCCCGTCCGTCCCCGTGACCCGGGAGAAGGCAAAGCGTTCCTCGATCATCTTGATGACGGCTTCAGCAACTTCCCGAAAAGCTGCCAGGAATTCGTCTCGCCATTCGTTGGGAACCGCGAAAGTTAGGATACTGAAGTCCTTGAACGCACTTAGACAACCTTCAAAGCCCGGCCGTCTATTGGGGTCACCGGCTTTTCGGACAAGAGGTTCACCAGTGAATGGATGGAAGCCGCGATAGATGCGGCGATATTCCTCCTCGTGAATTTCGCCGGAAAGACCGAGGGAGGCCGCCCCGGCTCCCATCCACAATCCCGGCGGCTCCCCGGGAACGCTCTCGGAATAGGGCGGCACGTCGCCGAACGCCTGGCCTTCGGGATCACCATCAATGTCGGGGGAATCGTCCTCAGTAGGTCCGCCGGTGACTACTCGCTTCCTTTTGCGGCGTCTCTTGCCGAAATAGTAGTCCTGGGAAGGCAGATAGTCTTCGCCGCCGGACTCCATGGGAACGATGGTGAACATGACGACGCCTCGGCGGGCTACTCAGGGCCAAAGGTCCTTGTTACCTACTTCTCCGCGGCCTTGGCATCGAGGCGGGTGGCGTCAGAGTGAAGCCTCAACGTGCTATTCGCAAAGTTGGGGGCGGACTACTCAAGACGCTCTCCCGTAATGGGATGAAAGCCTTGTAAGATGCGGCGATAGTGCTTCTGTTGGTTGTCTTCCGCAAGTCCCAAGAAGGCAGCCCCAGTCCCTACCCACAACCCCGGCGGCTCACTCGGAGTGTCCTCCAGAGAGGTCTGGGCGTTACCCGATGCCAAACTTTCGGTGTCGGGAGCGTGGCCTGGGGAACCATCGCGGGAGAGTTTGTCGCCAGCGGCCCGATTTCTCTTACGGCCTTTCGTGTCGAAATAGTAGTCCACGGAAGACAGATAGTCGTCGCTGCCGGGCGGCATAGGAGGAATGAAGAGCATAACGTCACCTTGGGGTCTACTCGGGATTAAAGGTCTTGGTCGCCCACTTTTCCGCGGCCTTAGCATCGAGGTGACCGGCGTCAGTGAGAAGCTTCAAGACGCTGGTCGCCAAGTCGTCGCGGAACTCATAGATGTTCTCGTGGACCGTCCTCACGCCCTCCTTGATGGCGGATAGCACGCGGAGTTGGAAAAGGACTTGGGCAACTTCCTGCTGGAGAGACTCGACGGCGTGCCGGAGTTCGTCGGGAGCGGTAAGGGCCTTCTTTACGAGTTCACGGGCGTAATCGCTCTGGGACAACCCGGCTTCGCGGGCCGCGTTAGCCAGGAGTCGAGCGAATTCATCCTCATGCTGTCGCCAGCGAAACTCCACCCGGTCGGGTGTTTCGCGGAATCGGTTGGTAACCATGGCACAACCTTTCGTAGTGATGAGTGATAGCAAAATGGTGGGGGTATTGGGTTGTCACGTTGTTTGTAGACGTGCGTCTACTCCGGAATTTCCAGGGGACTTCCGCATTTTCGCTCGCCCGCTGCCGACAATTTGCCGACAACGGCAACCTGTTGCCGCTTCTCTATTTCCTGCGGCCGGACGGCCGCTCCCGCCGGCGCAGCCGGCGTAGCAGCAACGCTGCGTAACGTGTGCGGTCCTCGGTTCTGCTGTAGTCATGGGATTTGTCGGCATGGGATTAAGGGGCCGGGAGCGGAGCGGTCACGATGACCGAAGGCTGGACAGCCGCACGACGAAAACGTCGCGGGGAGACCGCGGGCGGAGAGGTGCCGCGACGGCTCCCGGCCCCTTAGAGAACTTGCGAGAATGAACGGCCTTAGCCGGGTGCATGGCAAGCGTTACTTGTTGAAATAGACGTTCTGAAAGTGGAGGTCCTTCGTCGTCCGCTTGGTAACGGACAATGTCTTGCCAGCAAGCGACTCCAGGTGATCCGCCAGGCTGCTGAACTTGCTACCAAGGTCCAGGCCCACCAGCAGCAAGTCGTGCTTGATGTGGGGCAGGGACTTGTCGGTGATCGCCATCCTCTTGAAAACGTGCCGGCCGGCGAACTGGCCGGCCACGATACGAAGATCCCAGGTTAGAAGGGAGGTGCCGTTGGGACTATGACTCAGCCGGACCTTCGCGACGCTGACGCGGTACTTGCCATCGGGAACCTGGTTGCTGGTGGTAACCTCGGCCGCGGCGTAGTTGGCGTCGAAGGCTGTTAAATCCACGGCATTTTCGGGCGACTGGTCGATGGGGTTCTGATTGCTCATGATTGGGAACCTTTCTTGAAACGGGTTGGTGTTAGGGCTGGCGGTGAAGTGGAAGTGGCTCGACTCGGGGCAAAAGCCCCGAGTCGAGCCTGGGTTAGTCGGACGCTGCGTTACAGAGCAGCGTCCATTTGCTCATGCCTCCTGCCGCCGGTTGAGCCACTCCTGAGCCCGCCAGGCAGCGGTGTTGAGCTGGGCAAGGTCGCCCTCACCCCTGAAGGTGTGGCTCTCACTGCCGTCATCCTGCTTGCAGGTGAACTCGATCTTGTGGGAGAGCTTTCCCAAGGTGGACTCCTCGGTAATCTCCACGCGGACGTTACCGATTTGCTTACTGAAGATGTTGCTGGTGGTCGGCATTGCGACTCCTCCGTAGAAGTTTGGTTAAGTATTTGATGGTTAGGTGGCACGCCCACGTGTTACGCTATGTCGTGCTCCGGGTACGTGCCGTGGCTGATTTGCCTGGCCGCAGTGGACCATGGCTTAAGGGAGGTTGGCAGGACCTTCCGACACGGAGGGCGACCTGCTGGGTGTTGGTCGCCGTGCGAATGGGCGACTGGTGCGGCGGGCCGCGGGCAGCGTGGCGGACGATTGCGGAGAGGTTCATGGAAGTTCCTAGTGGGAATCGTCGCCACGGGCGGCATCGGCCCTTTGCTTATCGCGGATCCATGCGGTAGCCTGGGTTGCGGCCTGGATCAGATCCTCTAGCGACTCGGCAAAGAACCCAAGACCGCGGCTCTGCCTGCCTGAACTCGTCAAGAACGAGCGTTCCAGGGTGTAGCTCATGAAACGGTAGCCGGAGAGCGAGCTATTCTCGAATATTGCAGCAATCACGTTCCCGACGCGGATCGTCTGGATCGCGGCGGGTTTGCTGGTTGTCGGTTTCTTGTCTGGCATGTGAATCGCTCCTGATCGAATCGTGGATAGCCGGTTCGCAACAAGGCCGACAAGGACAAGTCGCTCCGGCGGGGTGTAGGTTAGTCAACGATGGACAATGCGTGCCGATCATCTCATCTCCATCTGCTTGACAAATCGCGATGGTTTGAGTCCAATAGTCCTTGGTGTATTCAAAGTCGCAGATGTTTGAGATTGGGCATGGTAGCTCGGCGACGCGGCTTGTTGTCCCGTTCGACGAGCGAGCCCGCGATAAATTCCTCCACTGCCTGCGGCAGGAACCGCACCATCCCGCCGATCCGGCAGTAAGGCAACTCGCCACGATCCTTCAGTGCATACACCTCCGATGGGGAGCAATTCAGGATTTCAGCTACGTCGGCCACTCGAAGCAAACGGTTCTGGTGTTCCATGGGGCACGTTCAGGCCGGGGTCCAGCGATACGTCGGCTCACGGGCGTTCGTGGCTCGCTCATCACCATACAGTCAAGGGTAATCGAGCTAAGCGAGTATCAACGGTTTGCATTCCAGTGCCCCTTTTTTGCAAATGCGTGCTGGACTGCTAGGAGATGACGATGGGACAAAGCACCGACGAGAAGAGAGTCCAAGCAGCGTTTCTCGCTACTCGGAATATGAAAGAGGAAGGTATTGCTGCTTTGCTGGGGGCATCGAGATATGACGTGTCACGATGGCTCAGAGACTATAAGAGAGACGGGATCCTCAGAGACTGCACGGTGTTGGATAGAACCCGCCTGGACAAAGACCAGATCAGGGTGCTTGAGGCGTTCGAGGAAGGTGCAGAGCTTCTCGGTCGCATCCATGAGGCGACGCCGAAAGGACTTCCCCACGTGCGGCGGATTCGTGTTTACGGCAGCGGGCGAAAGGCGAATTCGATTAGGGGCTTGGACATTAGCAATAGGACGTTCGGGCGGCAGATCGCGACTGATGTACGCGACTTGATACTTCAGTGCCGCCACTGCATGGTTGCGTGGGGAAGGCTGCTCGGGGGAGTTGTCGAGGAGATTCGGGCCACCTTCCCAACGGGATTGGCAAGACGAAAGGTCGAGTTCTATCCGGCTTGCGGGGATCCCATTGGTGCCTTTAATGCGAACACGACGCCTTCGGCCCTATGTGCGGAGCTGGATCGCGTTTTCAATCGAAGCCTGCGTAGTCACAAGTACTCGTTGGCAGGCGTTCCGGCTGTGATTCCAGGAGACCTTCGCTCCGATGAAGAGAGGCAGGTGTTGAAAAGCTATGTGGAGCGGTCCGACGCTTACCGTGCGATCTTCGGAGAAGGTGATGCACGAAAGGACATCGATTGCATTATTACTGGCGTCGGCGGGGCGGAGTCCGCTGCTGTCGGCGAGGAGAATGGGTTCGGACTTTATACCCAGGAGTGCCTGAAGACGTTGGGCGTGAAAAGGCCGTGGCTGTCGGAACACGTCCTCGGTGACATTGCCGGCGTGTACATCGAAAAGCCCGACCTGAAGGACAAGGAGAGAAAGGCCCTTGCTGAAAAGAGAGAACTTTGGCTGGGGGTCAAGCTGGAAGATTTCCAACGCTGTGCATCGAAGGCTAGAGTCGAAGAGACACCTGGTGTTGTTGTTGCGGCCGTCGGGGAGAAGACGCTGGCAGAAGTGATTTTTGCTTGTTGCACCAGACTCGGAATCATCACGGAGTTATTCATTGATCCCGAAATGGTAGAGCACTTGACAGCCATTTGTAATCGAGTGATGCCAAAACGAAAGGACGCGACGGGGAGGCTGGCCTAGCTGTCCGACAGCGGTCGCGTCGCGTCATCTGGCTCGCACACTGAGGTGTGGAGCCTCACGAGACTGCTTTGCTCGGCGGCGGAGAGCCGCAGGTCAGGGAGCACGGTCTCTCGCGGCGACTTCCTTCTTGGCCGCCTCCAGCATGAACTGTGGGTCATCGGCCACGTGCGAGTAGACAGCGTCGATCATCTTCGTGTCTTTGTGGCCGACGAGGGCTGCTACGACGTGTGAATCGACGCCGGCCCGGAGTTTCCGTGTCACGAAGCTGTGCCGCAGGTCGTACTGGCGGAATCGCTTGGCGTACTGTTTTGCCTCTTTGGCGACGAGCTTCTTTCTTGCCAAGGAGCGGAGTTCTGAGAGCTTCGTGGGCGTCTTCTTGTCGGTCGTTCGGTTCTGGCGGGCTTTGGACCAATCGCGAGCCAGGGCATCGATTTCAGCCTCGGTGACGGCCGAAGCGACTCCCCGTTTGGCCATCTCCTGCCGGCCGATGGAAACCTGAATACGGTCGAACCGCAGCTTGACCGCGAATCCCGTCCAGGCTCGGCCCTCGTTGTTTCGGAAGAGCGGGCCGGTCGGGTGTTTCTTGGCGAGCCGCGTAACGATTTCGAGGCTCCTGTCGGTGGGAAAGTAAATCGCTCGCGTTCGGCCTCGCTTGGCCTCTTCGCCGGGAATGACGGCCCGCTGCTTATCGAGTTGCAGGTGCCGAGCCTCCAGTTGTTTGGTCTCCTGGGGCCGGCTGCCGGAATCGTAGGAGACGATCAGCAAGTCGTGGAACGGCACGTCATGGACGTGTTTTAGCAGTTCGTCGAATTCGGCCGACGTGATGACCGCCGTGCGGCGTTTCGCCTCGGGCTTCTCCATGCCGCGGATGGGATTGCGAAGCAGGCCGCGGTTCTTGACCGCCCAGTTGAATCCCCTCTGTAGAGCGGTGATTGCGTTTCGTTTCGTCGTCGAATTCCAGCCCTTGTGGGAATTGAGCCAGGTGGTGACGTGCGACGGGTTGAGGTCGCCCGCTTCCATCCTTCCGTATTTACTAACGAAGGACTGGATGAAATCCCTATAACGGGTGTAGGTCTTGGCCGCCCGGTTTTCCTCGGTCCAAGTCAAGAAGTCATCGAGGATTGCGGCGACTGCCCCCCACTGGACGGGCTGGCGTTTCTCCTCTGGTTTCGCCATAATCTGATGGTACTGGCGGAGAGCTTCAGCACGATCAGGCCCAAGGAGTATTCTCTCTCCCTTGTGGCAGACGCACCAGATTTTGCGGGCTTTCCAGTACCAGGGCTTTGCAGGACGACCCATGATATGCCTCCGAAACGCGAATTCTGTATCAGAACCGCATTTCATTCTATATCACGTCGTCGTAAAGTCAATCAGAGGCTGTAGCTCAGTTGGTAGAGCAACGGACTTTTAATCCGTAGGTCATGGGTTCGAGCCCCATCAGCCTCACTTCCTAACCCTCGACTGTGCAAGGGTTTACATTGTGCCCCTCGGTGGTCGCTTCGGGCGTAATCTGGCGACTGTTACCCAAAGTGTTACCGCTGACGGCCTTTTTGTGGGCTTCCCACAACGTCTTGGCCGTGTTCTGCGCGTTGCGGCCGACGTAGTACCGCAACGTGGTTTCGATGCTCTCATGTCGCATTAGGGCCATCAGGTCGGTGGGCATGATCCGGGCGGACCACCGCTCCCCGAATGACCGGCGCAGGTCGTGGGCCGAAGCGAACTTGACGGTTCCCGATCGGGGGTCGGTTGCCACCTTTACGCCCGCGGCCTTCCCGATCCTGACCACGATGCGGGATACCTGGAAATGGCACAGCCGCTCCCCGCGGACCGCTCGGGCCATCGGCTTGAACACCCGGCCGGTCCGCTCGCCTTCGGGGGTGGCCAACAGGAACTCGGCAAACTCCGGGGCCATCGGTAACACCCGATCTTGGTTGCCCTTCTCGCACTCAGCCGGGATTCGCAACATGGGGTGCGTCCCCAACAGGTCCACACACAGCCGATCATCACGGTCCCACCACAGTTCCAGGGATTCGGACAGCCGTAACCCCGACAGCCACAGCCCGCGCAGGTAGTGTTTCCAGGAGTCGATGATCGCCCGGTTGCGTTCGGCCCTTTCCGGGGTTGGCCCTTCTTGGCCCTCTTTCGGCTGGCCGATCGCCGCGTCGGCCACCTTGGCCAACATTCGCTCGAACTCTTCGCCCGTGATGGGCCGGCCCTTCATCACCTTGGACCCCTTGGCCCGCTTTGGCATGTCGATCTTCGGGGCCTTGACCAACAGGCCCATACGCTCGGCCCACCGCAAGGCGGCTTTCAGGTGGGCAGAGTAACCCTTGATCGTCGTTTCGGTCAGGCCGTCTTGCCGCAGTTTGGCTTGCCACGCGCTGATGCGGGATTCGGTCAGGTGGGCCAGCCGATCGGGGTTCAACGCCCGCTCCACCGAATTGAACACAACCGAGAACTTCTCGTCCGTCTTCCTGGCCAGGCTGGGCAGGACTTCCATTTCGTACCGCTCCCGGAACTCGGCCCACGTCGCCCGCAACGGCTCGTGGTAGCGGCCCTCCCGTAGCTCGGCCTCGAACTTCGCGGCCACCCGCTCGGCCTCCTTCCGCTCTTTGGCCCGGCCGGTCCGCTCCACCTTGGTTGACTTGCTTTTCTTCCGCCCGGTCACGGGATCTCGCCATTGCATCATGTAATGCCGGCGGTCCCCGAACTCCACCACGGACACTTTGACACGTTCACCCATGGGAATGCTCCCAAGAAAGACCGTAAGCCCGGCTACCCGCTGAAAAGCATCGGGAGTGTCCTTCCGGCAAGCGTGTGTGAAGCGTTTTTGGCGGTGTGGTATCGTGGGCTGTCGAGACGAGAGCTTGTGGAGGACAGCCAATGGGTACCAGAAGGGCACGCCCCCTGCCGACGCAGTTCAAGGGGGTGCAGCGGCGATTCGAGCGTTGGCGGCGGACCCGTAAGATTCCTACCCGCATTCCCGGAGTGTTGTGGGCGTTGGCGGCGAAGATGGCCGGCGCGTATGGGATTTCCCGCACCGCCAAGATGTTGCGGGTCAACTATAGCGCACTCAAACAGCGCATCGAGGAAGGGGCTGCCGGTGCTGGCGGGCATGAACGGAGTGCCGCCGGCCAACGTTTCGCGTCGGTGCCCGCCTTTCTCGAATTGGCTCCTTCCCCAACGGGCGGCCCGTGCGAATGCACGTTGGAATTGGAGGACGCCGCCGGGGCGAAGATGCGGGTTCATCTGAAGGGCATCGCAATGCCCGACCTGGCGGAACTCAGCCGCAGCTTCTGGAATCCCGCGTCATGATTCAGCTCACGCCGCAGATGCGGATCGTGGTGGCGGTCGAGCCGACGGATTTCCGCCGGGGGATCGACGGCTTGGCGCGGGTCTGCAAAGAGGTGCTCAAGCAGGACCCGTTTGGCGGATGGGTGTTCGTCTTCCGCAACCGGCCGGCGACGGCGTTGAAGGTACTGGTTTACGACGGCCAAGGTTTTTGGCTGTGCCACAAGCGTCTTTCCAGGGGGCGGTTCCGCTGGTGGCCAACCGCGGCCCACGCGGCTACCAAGGCGCTGGCGGCCCATCAGTTGCAGGTGCTGCTGGCGGCCGGCGATCCCGAAGGCACCCGGGCGGCGCCGGTGTGGCGGGCGGTGGGATAAGCGGATAACCGCGAATTGCTCTTCCTGTTTTCGTGCGGCTTGTGCTATGGTGTGTGTGCGCGAAAGGGAGCCCTGCTGCAGGCAACCATTTTCGCCGAGGTTGCCCGCGGTTTCGCTCGTTTCGTCACCTTGCGTGGCATCCTTTCATGATCCAAGCGCAGCCCACGATCGTCGAGCTGGACATGAACAAGCTGGAAGAGATTCTGCGGCGTTTGGAGGCCAAGGAACTCGACGCGGGCGACTACGAGACGATTCGTGCCGTGATCGGGGCCTATGTGCACTTGGTCAACGTGGTAGGCGACAAGGAGACCACGATCCGCCGCTTGCGGCAGATGCTCTTCGGCGTGAAGACCGAGAAGACGTCGGCGGTGATCGGCGGCTTGACGAGCGCGGACAGCACACTGGCGTCCCCAGAGGCTCAGGCCGCCGCAGAGTTACCCGCCGCCACGCAATCCGAGGCCGGCGCGAAGGCGGCTACGGAGGCGTCCGGGGAGCTCCCTGCTGGGAACGATTCCCAGGCGTCGGGCGAAGCACCCCAGGGGCAGCCGGGGCACGGCCGCAACGGGGCCGACGCCTATACCGGCGCCGAGAAGATCGAGGTGCGGCACGAGTCGCTCCAGCCGGGCGACCCCTGCCCGAAGTGTGAAGAAGGCACGCTCTACGAGACGGGCCGCCCGGGCGTGGTGGTGCGGCTGGTGGGCCAGGCGCCCGTGGGGGCCACGGTCTATTATCTCCAGAAGCTGCGCTGCAATCTGTGCGGCGTGGTCTTCACCGCCGAGCCGCCCGATGGTGCCGGCGCGGAGAAGCGCGAGGCGACGGTCGGCAGCATGATCGCCCTGCTGAAATACGGAAACGGGATGCCCTTCAACCGCGCGGAGAAGCTGCAAGCGGGCCTGGGGATTCCCCTGCCCGCCTCGACCCAGTGGGACATCGTCGAGGCCCAGGCCGAGCGTGCCCAGCCGATCTTTGAAGAACTGCTCCGGCAAGCGGCCAAAGGCGACGTGCTCCATAACGACGACACGGGGGTCAAGATCCTGGAGCTGATGGGCGAGCGAGCCCGGCAAGCAGCCTTGGCCGAGGACGCGGCCGACGACCTTGCCGGAGCCGCCACGGAAGGCCCGCTGGAGAACTCTGCGAAGGAGCCGGGGCCGGAGCGCACGGGCACGTTCACCTCGGGGATCGTGGCCACGGCTGAAGGGCACAAGATCGCGTTGTTCCTCAGCGGCCGCCAGCATGCCGGGGAGAACCTCAAGGACGTGCTGGTCCGGCGTGCGGCGGGATTGCCCCCACCGATTCAGATGTGCGATGCGCTGACGCGGAACCTGCCTGGCAAGCTGAAGACGATCGTGGCGAATTGCCTGGCCCACGGCCGGCGGCAGTTCGTCGATGTGGCCGACCGATTTCCCGAAGAGTGCCAGCATGTGTTGGAGGCATTCTCCGTGGTCTACCACAACGACGCAATCGCCCGAGAGCGGAATCTATCGCCCGAGGAACGACTGCTCTTTCACCAGGCCCAGAGCGGTCCGACGATGGAGGAACTCCACATCTGGCTTGTACGACAGTTCGACGAGCGGCGTGTGGAGCCCAACTCAGCGCTCGGCGGAGCGATTTCGTACCTGCTGAAGCGCTGGGAGAAGCTGACGCTCTTCCTGCGCGTGCCGGGGGCGCCACTGGACAACAACGTCTGCGAACGGGCATTGAAGAAGGCCATCCGGCATAGGCGGAATTCCTTGTTCTACAAGACCCGCCACGGCGCCCACGTGGGGGACGTTTTCATGAGCCTGATTCACACCTGCGAGCTCGCCGGGGCGAATCCCTTCGACTACCTTACCGAACTCGATCGCCACGCGGGCTCAGCGAGCGCGAACCCGCAGAACTGGATGCCGTGGAACTACCGCCAAACGCTGGAAGGAATGAGAGATGTCCAAACGCCGTCCGAAGAAAGCTGCCCACTCGACTGATGCCCTGGAAAGGCTGCGCAAGGCGCTGGCGAAACGCACGAAACGCGAGTTGATTGACGCGCTGCTGGAGTTCGCCGGCGACGATCGCGGAATTCTCCGGCGGCTTGATGCACGATTCGAGTTGGAAGCCCCGCCCCAGGAACTCGTAGCCGCAATCCGCCAGGCGATCACGGATGCGACCTATTTCGACAAGCGAGACATGAATCGCAATTTCCGCTACGACCACGCGGCGTATAACGCGGTGAAACGCAACCTGGGCCGCTTGATCGGCCTTGGGCAGTTGCGATCGGCGATGGAACTGTCCTTAGAGTTGATGGCCAAAGGAAGCTATCAGGTCGAAATGAGCGATGAGGGATTGATGACCGACGACCTCGAAGAGTGCTTGCAGGTGGTCATCAAAGCCCTCCACAGGTGCGATCTGCCGGCGGACGAGGTTGCCGCGTGGTGCACGAAGATGCGCAAACGTGACTGCATGGGGTTTGTTTGCGATAAGGAGCTTCAGACGCTGCGTCAGCAATTCGAGGCATCACCATCGTAACCGGCCGCCCAACGTCGGCTGCCGCGGCCGGCCGCCATCCCCTCCGACCCCAGCGACCACGGTCCGCCCGCCGTGCGAAGATTTTGCACGCTTGCCGGAAGGACACGAGTATACCTGATTTCATTGCTAGAACGTTGGGCGGGGAGCGTCGGAGACTGGTCCGTCGAAGAGCGGATTCAAATGCTGGAGGAGGAAATTCAGAGGCTCGCCGCGCCGGATGCCGGGATCATGAACGGCAAGGAGCAGCCGCAGGCGAAATGATAAGACTGTTCTCCTATGACGGATCCCGCCGGCTATCGGGCGTGATCGTCTGCGAAGGTGGCCGGCCAATAGCCCGCAGCCGGAATGTGGCCAAGGCAAAAGGCCGCCCGCCGGGTCCGGCAAGGCCCGCAAACGCCGCGCCACAGCCCCGACGCGGGCCAGGAGCCGCGCTTGGTAGCTTTGGCCAGGGTGGGCCTCGTGGCGGGCAAGGCGGGGCTGGAGCAGCAGATGTCAAGAAAAACTGGGGCACTGAGCGGCTAAATTACCATGCAAGAGGTTGTCCGTTTTCTCTACACGAGGGGATGGCAGGACATTTCCTTGCCTGCGGAGGAGTGCCCCTCCTCCGCAGGCAAGCGGTCTCGAAAAGCTTTCGGGTTGGCCGCGCCCCCGAGGTTGGTGTGGCGCGTTGAAGACGCCGCAGTGCATCAGCGCGGAGTGGCTATCGATGGCTCCCCCCACAGGTATCTGTGCGTTCGTTGTTGGAAACTTCACTTTTGACTGCGATGCGCCGCTTTGATCACCGAGATGGCGATCTCGGACTGGTTTTCAACAACAGCAGCGGAGCAGGATCGAATCGCCGGCCGAGAGTCAGAAAACCAACTATTCTTGACGAGGCATTTGGCGTCGCTAAAATGTGGGCTGGCGAACCGGCTGTATGCCGAGAAGCGCACGGTTGCCCGCCTATGTGCGAAAGAATCACCAATGAAGACAACAATAAACACTTTAATGGCCTGCGCCGCCGTCCTGCTGCTGGCGCCACTAGCCGCATTGCACGCAGCGGGGCCGGCGGCAGATGCCTCCGCCGCGCAACGCATGGCCCGCTACAACGTCGTCTGGAACAGTCCATCGCAGGACGCGTCCGGCGTGATGCCCATCGGCAACGGAGACATCGGCGCCGGCGTGTATGCAATCGAGAATGGCGACTTGTATCTGCTGCTGTCGAAAAATGATGCATTCAATTCCTCCGGCGACATTTACAAGACGGGGCGCGTGCGGGTGGCGCTCAACCCCAATCCGTTCAAATCCGGCAGGCCGTTCCGGCAGACCCTGGACTTGCCGAGCGGCTCGATCCGGATCGAGGCGGACGGCGTGACGGTGCGGGTCTGGGCGGACGCACTGCGGCCGGTCTATCACGTCGAAATCGCAGCCCCCCGCGAGATCGCGGTCAGCGTCCGGACGGAGTTCTGGAAGCGTCCGGACGGCACGCAGGACATGCCGCTCGAGCGCCGCGGAAAGATTCTTTGGTATTTTCCCGTCGGCGACAAAAGCGTCTACTCGGCCGACTTGAAGACCTACCAGGTCGAGCACATGGCAGCCACGTTCCCGGATCCCTACCGCTTCAACACGTTTGGGAACCTGATCGAGAGTCCGACGCTGACACTCAACGAGGGCGCGCTTGCGGGGAGGGGGAAGTCTTTCGACATCCGCATCCATGCCTGCTCGATGCAGACGCCCAGAGCTGCGAACTGGATCGAGGCCATCGAGAAGCAGGCAGCGCGTCCGGTGGACGCGATGACAGACTGGGAAAAGCACCGCGCGTGGTGGGCCAGCTTCTGGAAGCGAAGCTGGATCATCGCCTCTGACAACACCGTGCCGGCGGACGCACGGGAGAAGTTCAAGGGCGAGCCTCCGCCCGACGGCCGTCGCGACGAGGAGGATGGCGCCGCGCTGGCGACGCAGAGCTACAGCGTCTTCCGCTTTCTGATGGCCTGCCAGAGCCGCGGCCGGATCCAGACCAAGTTCAACGGCGGGATCTTCACCCAGCAGTTGCGCGTGAAAGCGAAAGACGACAAGCCCGGATCCGCTGCCGTTCCTCAGCCACATGGAACGCGACTCACGGGCGAAGACGACCGGCCGTGGGGACGCCGCTTCACATACCAAAACCAGCGCCTGCTGTACTGGCCGCTGCTGGCCGGCGGCGACTTCGACCTGATGAAGCCGTTCTTCGACTACTACTCGAACCTGCTTCCCATGCGAAAGGCCATCACCAAGGCCTGGTTCGGGCACGACGGCGCCTATTACCGCGAGAACATCGCTCCCACCGGCGGTGAATGGGATTGCGACAAGGGCAGCCACCCACCCAAAACCAGGCCCGGCGAAAAATACGAGGGCTGGTATCATGATTATTACTTCACCAGCGGCCTGGAGACGACCGCGATGATGCTCGATTACGTCAATTACACGGGCGACACCACCTTTCGCGACCGCGTGCTGGTGCCCTTTGCCCGGGAGGTCCTGCTGTTTTTCGATAAACACTATCCGCGGGGCGCGGACGGCAAACTTCGCCTCGACCCGGCGCAGGTGATCGAGACCTGGTGGATCGCCGTCAACCCGGCGCCGGATGTGGCCGGGATGTGGTTCTGTTTGGACGAATTGTTGGCCATGAAAGCCGGGACGGACGAAGACCAGGCTCGTTGGCGCAAGTTTCGCGGGGAGATTCCGGAGGTGCCCATGCGGACCGTTGAAGGTCGCAAGGCCCTTGCTCCCGCCGACAAATACGAGAAGCAGGGTAACTGCGAGAACGGCGAACTCTACCCGGTCTTTCCTTTCCGCTGTTTCGGGTTGGGCCTCGGTTCAGGCGAACTCGTGGCTTGGACGATGCAACATCGCACCTGCAAGGACGTTTTTGGCTGCGCCTGCTGGACGCAGGATCAAATCCACTGGGCCTATGCCGGTCATGCTGCGGAAGCGGCCAACGGACTGGTGCATCGCTTCCGCATCGCCTCGACCGCGTGCCGCTTCCCGCTGTACGGTCGCGAGGGACCGGATTCCTGTCCGGACTTCGATCATTTTGGCGCCGGCTCGGTGGCCTTGCAACGGATGCTCGTGCAGGAAGCGGGGGAAAGACTTCTGCTCCTGCCGGCATGGCCGGCCGATTGGGATGTGGACTTCAAATTGCACGTGACGCGCGGCGCGGTCCTCACCGCAACGGTGAAAGACGGCAAGCTGATCGCGTGGGACATTCAGCCCGCCTCGCGAAAACCGGACGTGGTCGTCTGCCAGCCGCAGGCCAGAAAGCTGCTCGTGGTCCCACCCAATGTTCATCCGCTTCGCGTTGGTTTGGATCAGAACGGAGGCAACCGTTTTCGCGGCGAGATCGGGCGCGTGACGATGTTTCGGGGCAAGCTTTCGCTGCGGACGATTCGAGATCTGGCCATCGGCGACCGAACCAAGCCCGTCGCGGCCCCGCGGGTTGTCGGTTGCCGGCTGAAGCCAAAGCCCGGCGACACGCTGCCGACGAGTGCCGAGGATTTTACCGGATCGGTCTCCTTCGAAGCGTGGATTTGTCCCGCGAACAAAGAATCCGGCCGCGTGCTCGACAAACTCACGGCTGGCCAGAACGACGGCTTCTTGCTCGACACTTTTCCGGGTCTGAGCTTGCGGCTGATCGTCGGCGATCAGCAGAGATTGGTCCAAAACGTATTGAAGCCCGGCGTCTGGCAACATGTGGCGGTAGTACTCGACCGCGGCCTTCCGCGCGTGTTTCTCAACGGGCGACCACCGGACTGAACGCAACCGAGGTCACAGGGGTCAACCACGAAGCGGGAAAACGTGGTGGCCAAGAGGCTCTACCTAACCGGCGGCATCGGCGCCCGCCATGACGGCGATGCCTTCGGCAAGAACTACGAACTGCCCAATGTTACCCGCACTTTTCTTGACGTGTTCCCGGCAAAGGACCCATTGATGAAGCTGTCGTTCGCGCGCCGGAAACCCATACCTTTGATGATGATCGGGCTGAGTCGTGGATGTGAATCCAAAGAGGCCCAGCCGGTGCTCCGAGAACGCAACGGTTTTTGACGCGGTACGTCGCCGTTCATAGAATGGGGGTACTATCCCAAGAACCAAATCACTCTGGATCTGCGCGCAAAGAGACAATCGCTGTAAATGAACAGAGCAACAAGACATTCTTCCGTAATCTTCACAGCTTCCCTGCTGCTGGCCCCACTGGCGGCTCTTCAAGCCACTGGTCCGTTCAATGCCCTGGTCTTGCTGGGAGCGAGCCCGACTGCCCCGGTTCTTGCTGCAGAGCCCCAATTGCCGGGTGCTGTTCCCGTCGTGACACGGCTCTTCAACTGCGACTTCAACTGGGCTCGCTGGCCCAAAAGCGAAACCCTGCCCCACGGGAATGTCCGGCCTTCGATGCCGGAGGATTGGGTAGAGGTGAGTGCCCAGCAATACTTCGACTGGCACCAGGGATTCGGCAACAACGCCGTGTATTGCCAGGCGTATTGCTCCAGCGGCTTTGCCTTATATCCCAGCAAGCTTGGTCCGGTAGGCCATGGCAAAGCCTCGCAGTTGTTTCCCGAAATCTACTTGCTCGCGCGCAAGGCGAAGATGCCGGTCTGGTCCTACTTCTGCGTGTCGGCGGATTTGTTTCAGTCGCGCGAGCACCCCGAATGGATCGTGCCCGGCAGTGCCCCGGGGTCCTACGGTCATGGTGGCCTGTTTGGTCCCGAAACACCCCACACCGCGTTGGTCTGCGCAAGGCTCCGGGAGTTCCTCAAGGACTATCCCGTCGACTGGTTACTTCTGGATTGGTTCGTCTACGGCTCGTTGAAGCCGAACGAAGCCCGCGTGCAGCCGGCGGGGTTCGTGAAACAGCCGTTTCAAGAGATCCTCGGTCGGCCCATGCCTTCCAAGGCCAGCGACATCACTCCCGAGGAGCATCTGAAATACAAGCGGGTCACCTTGGAACGTCAATTCAGGGCCTTGAAGCAGGCCGTTCGTGAGACCAGTCCCAAGACCAAGATCATCTTCAACGTGCCGTTCCAAAAGGCTGACGAGGCGTTGTGGCGGGACCACCCGATGCTGGCGGAAAGCGACGGCCTGTTCGCCGAATCATCCGACGACGTTGTGGGCTGGCTCTTGCGGGTGCGCAAGCCCGGCCAGCGCGTGATGACCACGATCATCGGCCGTGGCAAGGGGGTGACCGATCCCGGGTCCTGGCGAAAATGGTATGACCAAGGCTGCGATTTCTTCGGTTACGCATGGGGCACTCCTCCGTCGTTCCATCCAATTTCGATTTATGACGAGGAACTCAAGGTCGTGAAAGCCGCCTTTGCCGAGATAAACAAACTGGATGCGGTGAAAGCGAATGTCGCGAGGTGAATATGATCCTAATCCGGTGCAAACGAGTGCTGGTCCCGCTCCTTGCCTTTTGTCTTTCGGCGTCAACAGCCCAGGCGGAGTTGCGGGTGGCGAGGATCTTCTCCGATCACATGGTGCTGCAGCGCGATCGGCTTGTGCCGGTCTGGGGGTGGGCCGCACCGGGGGAGTCCGTCACCGTCGCTTTCGCTGGTCAGACCCGACACGCCACGGCCGATGCGAAGGGCCGCTGGCGCATCACCCTCGATTCCCTGCCCGCCAACGCCAGCGGACGCGACATGGTGGTTGCGACCGTGGGGGCGACACCTCGCCAGGTGACTGTCAAGGAGGTGCTCGTCGGCGAGGTCTGGTTCACGGCTGGCCAGTCCAATATGATGATGGGACTCGGGGGCGCCGTCGGAGGTGCCGATGCTTTGAAACGGATCGAGGCCTGTCCACATCTGTGGGTCGCCAATATCCCCGGCCAGGAGTCGCAGGCGACTGAGCCGTTGCCCGACTTAAAGCAGCGGGTTTCCTGGAGCAAACCGCATGCCGGCTACTCCGCCGTCAGCGGCTTCTTCGCCGAGAAGCTCTATCGCCACCTTGGCGGCCACGTGCCCGTCGGCATGATTACGGCCGTGGCCATCGTGCCTGCCGAGTCGTGGGTGGACGCGTCCTCCCTGTCCGCCGCGCCGGAACTGGCGCACCTGCTCAAGAGCCCGCTGGGGCCGTCGAAATGGTTCAATGGCATTATTGCGCCGCTGGGCCCGCTCGCCCTCCGTGGCGTCCTGTACTATCAAGGCGAGTACAACGGTGGCCGCGGCGCTGAGTTCCGGGCGCTGTTTCCGGCGCTGATCCGGAGTTGGCGCGGTTCCCTGGCCCAGCCTGACCTGCCGTTTTTGTTCGTGCAGCTTCCGGGCTACCAGGACCACCGGGCTGGCAAGGAGTCGCGGATGGACATGGATGCCCAGACGCTGGCCGCGCTGCACCGGGAGGGCGGGCGGCACGGATTCACCGAGGTCCGCGAGGCGCAGCTTATGACTTGGCTCTCGGTGCCGCGTACGGGCATGGCCGTCACCATCGACGTCGGGGACGCCTGGGACATTCACCCGGCCGACAAGGAGCCGGTGGCCGACCGCCTACTTCTACAGGCCCGCCAGGTCGCCTACGGTGAGAAGCTCGTGGCCAGCGGCCCCGTGCCGACGGGAGCCCGGTTCCGCCAGCGCGACGTCATCGTGCGGTTCGACCACGTCGGCGACGGGCTAGTCGGCAAGGGCCCAGGCGGCGTGCTGGAAGGCTTCGACTTGGCCGGTCCGGATCGGCGGTTCCACTCGGCCCAGGCGAGGATCGAGGGCGACACCGTCGTCGTATCCAGCCCACAGGTGTCGTCCCCGGCAATGCTGCACTACGCCTGGGCCGGCTATCCGCGATGCACGCTATATAACCGGGAGGGCTTGCCGGCCACGCCGTTCCGCTACTACGAGCCCCACCGCCTGCCAATGCCCGACAGCGCGAGCTTTCCGTTCCGAAATGCGAGCTTCGAGCAAGCCGGCGTTCAGCCGCACCTTGCGGCGGAGTGGGGCGCCCAGGGCCAACCCGTCCGGCAGTTCGACAAGGCATCCGACGGCAAGGCGGCGATCGTACTGAGCGGCGAGCACACCGGCGTGATGCAGGACGAAATCGTCGCCGGCCTGGGCTACGCGTGGAACTGCGACCCGATTCGTGAGCACGCCGTCCGACCCGGTTGCGTGGCCGGCTATTCGGTGGACATCGCGGCCGGGATGGGCGACGGGCCGGCCACCGGATACATGCGACTCTGCCAGGACTCCCACGCTGGTGGCTATCAGGCCTGGGGGATTCCGTTGATATCCACGGCCGGTCAGAAGTTCGTCCGCCGGCACGTCGCGCACCGACTCAGCGCCGAGCATATCGTGCCCGGTAGTGCGGCCGGAACGCTGTTTGCCAATCACGACGGCAAGCGGCCGGTATATCTGGACAACCTCTCGGCCGTGACGGTGCTCCGGCCGATGTTGAAGCTCAGCGACGGATCGACGATCGACCTCGGCACGGCCAGACCGGGAAAGCAGATGGAATCCAAGCCGCGCGCGATCTCCAACGGCCAGACGCGGGCGTTGCCACAGTTGCTCCACGATGGCGAGGAGGCCGCCCCGGTCGCGACAATCCTCTACGGCCTGGCGGGGGCGGCCAACAACGGATGGAATCACCTCCAAGTGCTGACGAAGGCGACGGATCACGTGGGGGCGGTGCTGACCGGCCCGTCGGCGGAGCGGTTCGAATTCGTCAGCGAACACCGCGGGGCCACGCCGCGGGAACTGAAGCTGATCGGCCCCGACGGCCAGCCGGGCCTGGTTGGCGGTCAGAGGCCCGAGTCTGAGCCGCTGATCATCCGCTTTCTCGGCGCCGACCGGCCGGGCGAATATGCCGCGACGGTGCGGATTGTCACGCAGGCCGGCAACGCCGGCGTCCTGAGCTTCGCCCGCCCCGGCGAACCCCCGGTCAATTTGTATTACGTGGATATCCCCGTCCACGTGAAAGTGGAATGATTCCCCGACTATGAACAGAGCGTCCATGAGCATAAGACTATTTCCACTTTGTTTCACCGCCGTCCTGCTGGCGCCGCTGGCCGTGCTGTATCTGGCCATGTAACCGTTCCGGCGTCGAGCCGTCGTCCCGTCAACTCATCCGTATTCCAAGACGCGTCGAAAAAGGACCGCATTTTTGGAGCGACGACAGCCCAGCTAACCTGCGGCGGTCACCCCCACCGACGCGCGCAGACGCGGCCTGCTTGCCCGCCTCGATCACATCGACCGCTTGTGCGGAAACGACACAGTTGGCCGGCGCCCCCAAGGCCCAGCGGTTTATAGGTGGGGTGGTTTTCCCCGAGAATAACACGTGCTCTTCACAGAATCGCGGAGAGCCCCGTATTTTGCGAGCTGCATCGCACACATAAAACACCGGGAATAACGCAGCTAG
>JBEKTY010000019.1:0-70540 GCA_049515555.1 Thermoguttaceae bacterium | reverse complement strand
AACCGTTCCCCCCTGCTTTTCGCCTTGCAGAACCGCGCCTTGCCGGCCAAGCCTCCGTAGACCGATGGCCGCTAGGGAGCGGTGGTAGGGGCTTAGGTGAGCTAGCGCCGCCGAGCCCTGGCTAGGCCTTGCCTGCGCTCGCTAGCCGACCCTGCGCTAGCTAGCTTGCCGAGGCGAGGCTAGCAGGCGGACTCCATGGTGCCTACCGGGTAGGCCCCCCCTTACCTCCCCTCCCGCCACGCTATTAGCGTCCTCCGGGCCGATTCAATTTTGGCGTGTAGTGCGCACTAACTATACTGTCTCTTCCGTTTCTGGGCGCGAACACCGCATTTTCCCAAGGTGTGAGGTCAGGTCCGCTGCCTGTCGGGGCGCCAAGTGGCGTGTCACGTGTCACGAACACTTCGTTTTCCGGCATGTGTCACGAGTCACGGCTTCCAAAATGCCAGCCGCAGGTTGTCCGCCTCCGCGATGCGTTCAATCAGGTTTCCCGCCCGCTTCATCCGCGCGTCCCGTCCTTTCCCGGATCGCCAACAAAAACATCTCGCCATACTTCTCGGCTTTAGCGTCGCCGAATCCGTCGATCTTCTTCAGGTCGGCCATGGTGGCGGCGCGGCTCTTGGCCATCTCGGCCAACTGCTCGTTCGTCGAGACCGCATATACCGGGATCGCCTCCTTCCCGGCCAACTCCTTGCGGGCTTCCCGCAGTCGGACGAACACCACGAAGCCGAAGATCGAGCAGAGCATCTTGCGGCCCTGGTCGTTCACGTCGCAGAGCAGTCGCTTGCCGACTGCACAGGCTTCGCCGGTCAAGGCGTTGATGCCGAAGCTCCGAAGGTCATTCCAATCACGGACGGTAATCATTGTCATTCTCCTGTGTGGGTTGGTTGCGGAACGACCTGACGTAGTTCGCCACGAAGATGTCGGGGTAGCCATCGTCGTCGTAATCGGCCGAGATCATTCCCATGCCGGTGCCCGGATGCGAGGCAATTCCGGGCTTCTTGGCCGTTGAGGAAGGGGTGAAAGGGCGGGCAGGCAGCCCTGATTGACGGGCGGAAGCGGTGATGGTAGTCTCAGAAGGAGAAGGACGATGCGGTGGGGGGTATTCCGTGAATCCTCGATCGAAGTGTACGCGGCGCCGGTTCCTTGAGACGGCGGTGAAGACCTCTGCGGCGGGGGCAGCGATCGGCCCGCTGTTGATTTCGCGGATGGCGCATGCCGCCGGCTCGGATGTCATCCGCCTGGGGCTGGTCGGAAGCGGCAACCGAGGCACCGGGGCGGTTTGCGATGCCCTGGGGCTGGGACCCGGTGCACGACTGGTGGCCCTGGCGGACGTTCTCGAAGACCGAGCCCTGTCGAGCTCCCGGTCATTGACGGAGAGATTCAAATCGCAGGTCGATCTGCCCCGGGAGCGGATCTTCACCGGTTTCAACGCCTATCAGCAGATTCTCCAGAGCGACATAGACCTTGTTCTTCTGGCGACTCCTCCGGGTTTCCGCCCGCTGCATTTCGAGGCGGCCGTCCGGGCGGGCAAGCACGTGTTCATGGAGAAGCCCATGGCGGTCGACGCGCCCGGCTTTCGCAAGTTGATCGCCGCCAATGAAGGGGTCAAGCGGAAGTCGCTCAAGGTAGGCACGGGGCTCCAGCACCGCAGCCAGCTAAACTGCATGGAAACCGTGCGTCGCATTCGGGACGGAGCCATCGGCGACGTGCAAACGATGGAGGCCTATTGGAAGAGCGGCCCGGGTTGGGTGCGGCCGAGAAGACGCGAGCAGTCCGAGATGGAATACCAGATGACCAACTGGTTCAATTTCGTGTGGCTCAGCGGCGACTTTATCGCGGAGCAACACGTGCATAACCTGGACATCTGTCAGTGGGTCAAAGGCGGCCATCCGGATCGCGCCCGCGGCACAGGCGGCCGGCAGGAGTGGTCCGGGCTCGATCACGGCGAGATCTTCGACCATTTCCACGTTGAATTCACCTACGCCGACGGGACCCGGCTGCTCTCCGATTGCAGCAATCTTCAGGCTGGGGAGCACAAGATCGGAGAGAAGATCACGGGCAGTTTGGGGAGCGCGACCCCGGGGGCGGGTGTCATCGACGGAAAAACGAACTGGAGATACACCGGGCCGGAGTCAGATGGGCATAAAAAGGAGCATGAAATCCTCCTGGATGCCATCCGAAACGATACCCCCTTCAACCAGACCGAATCCGCCGCCACGAGCAGCATGATGTGCATTCTGGGGCGCATGGCGGCGTACGAAGGGCGTGAAATCACTTGGGATGAGGCAATCAAGTCCGAGGAGGCATACGTGCCAGACCGCTACTCCTGGGACGCGGCGCCGCCAACGCTTCCCGATAAATTCGGTGATTACGCGGTGCCGGGACGGTCCAAGCGTCGCTCCGCCTGAAGTCAGCGGGGAGCTTGCGGGGGACGAGCTACTTCAGCACCGCCCGCCACGTCCACGACCGCCCGTTCTGGGAACTCCCCTTGCCGGACAAGACGCCGTTTGCCAAGCCGCCGTCCATGGTGGCATACTGCGAGTTTGTCTCGATGTGAATTTCAGTGCCCGTCTTGACCCATGTGCCGTTGGCGCGAGGTCCGCGGGCTGCTTCATAGTGCAGGACCCCCTTGTCCTGAAAGTGAAAACGATAGCGATCCCCGTCGCTGTCGGTCACCTCCCAGACCGTATCGGCTAGTTGTCCCGTGAAATCCCGAGACTGGGACGTCAAAGCAGTCTTGGCCGCGGCAACGCCAGCGGCGGGTGGCGTGCTCGCCGGCTTCCTATCGCTGCCTTGTCCTTCCGGCAGTGTCACCTCGACCTTCCCGTCCGCCGTGATCTTGGCTTGGGAGCCGTCGGGCACTTCGATCTGCGTTCGGCTGCCACCCTGGCGGATGATTAGGATGATCACCAGGACCGCCAACGCGGCTCCGGCGGCAAGATACAGGTTGCGACGCTTGCCGGGCGGAGTCTCGGAGGCCGTGGCCTCCAGAGGGCTGTCGAGTCGCCGGCTGGTTTCCACGTGGGCCTGCCGTGCGATCGTTTCGGCTAGCGCCGGCTTGGCCTTCGTCTTGGCCGCCACGGCGGGGGCGGCGGCCGGAGCTTCTTGCAGGAACGAGAGATTCTCCTGCAGCGAGCCGCGGGAGGTGCCGGTGGGGGCTTGGGCCGAGGCACTCCCTGGGGCTGTTCCGCGGCCCAGACTGGCTTCCAGGTCCAGAATCACCTCGCCCATCGACTGCTGCCGATCCTCGGGGTTCTTCGCCACCATCTTCTGGAACACGACGTCCAGTTCGGCGGGCACCTCGGGCCGCGTCTGGCAGATCGAGGGGATCGGAGCTTGCTGATGCGACCAGAGAATCTTCATCAGCGTCTCACCCTGGTAGGGCGGATGGCCGGTCAATAGCCGGAACATCGTACAACCCAAGGAATAGATATCGGCCCGCTGGTCGGCCGCGTGAGTGTCCATGGCCTGCTCTGGGGCCATGTAGTCGCATGTTCCCAGCACTTGGCCGGTCGTCGTGAGCCGTTCCGGTCCACCCAAAGCCGCCTCTGGCCCGGCGATGCGTGCCAGGCCCATGTCGAGGATCTTGACCGTCCCTTCTTTGTCCAGCAAGAGGTTGCCCGGCTTGATGTCGCGATGGATGATCCCTTTGCCGTGGGCGTACCGTAGTCCGCGAGCCGCCTGAAGGATGCACTCGACCGCCTCCCGCACCGGCAGTGGGCCGCCATCCTTGACAATCGTGGCCAGGTCGCGTCCCTCGACGTACTCCATTGCCAGGTAGTGCATGCCCTGGTGCTCGGCGGCATCGAAGGCCGTGACGATGTTCGAATGCATCAGCTTGGCCGCCGCTTCGACTTCGCGGTGGAAGCGCTCGACAGCCCCGGCCTGCTTCATGGCCGCAGAAGAGAGGACCTTGATCGCTACCTGACGCTTCATCCGGCGGTGCTGGGCCTTCAAGACCACGCCCATGCCGCCTTCGCCCAGTTTGTCCAAGACGACGTACTCGCCGAAGACCAGCCCCTTGGTCTTGCCCTGGTAGACAGCCTGGGCCTGGTACTTGGTCAGCTTGCCCTGCTGGACGAGGACCTGGGCGAACTGCTGGACATCCTTCGGCCGCTTGTCGGGCGGCAGGCTGGCATTGAACGCGGCGATCTCGGCCGCCAACATGAGACCGCTATCGGTGAGCCGCTCGATGAATTGCTCTACGGTAATCGCCATTGACGGGCCCCGTCACCTAACCGCTCGGATACGAGGATCTATCCACTATACACAACCGCCGACAAGGCCGGAAGACTCCCCCAGCCACAGAGGGGTGGTAAGTATAGGATGGACGGTCCAGCACACGGACACAACCGGCTTGCAAGATGCGGATGCCGTCCACATCGGGGATTACGTTCGCCGCTGTTGACGGTGGGTGCGGAGCGGGTTGGACGGCTATTGGGCGACGGCGATCCGACGTGCGGTTCGCTTCCGACGGCGGCGGACCTGCGCTTCACGGGATTCTTCTTCCCGCTGCTCCAGTCGGTGCTCGGGGTGCGCGGCGACCCAGCGATCCGGCAGCAGGGCTTCCAGGGCGGCAGTGTCCTAACAAGCCGTCATTGGTCGAGCCGCCTGCTGCATAACTTCCAGTATGAGCTTATCCAGGTTGCTTACAGTTTCGCCCAGACTGCGTCTTCAGCTTCGCTGTCTGTTCTCCCACCTCCCCGCAAATGCCAGGTTGTAGCCCGTTCTCCAATATCGGCTGTCGCTGTCCTGGTCGTTCCCAAGAGCGTCAGCCATTGGACCTTGACGACCCTGCGGGAGAAGCTGATCAAGATCGGTGCGAAGGTGACACGGCACTCGAAATATGTGACCTTTCAGGTGGCGAAGGTGGCGGTGCTGTGCCAAGAGAGTTGTTTGCAGCGATCCTGGAACGGATCAAGCGGTTGGCAATGCCACCTCCATCGGTCGCCGGAGCGCATGTGTAGGTGGAGGGACCGGAAAAGCATCGGCGACTGGGGGAAGCCGCGCTCACCAAACACCGAAAGCTGCTATTCTCCCCCTGGCAGAGGTGTGGCGTACGGTTTCGAGGCAAATGAAAATGGCTGGCGGAGGACAAGAATCCGCGTGGGCGCTAGACGCGGGGGGGCGCCCTGGTAAGATGGACGACCGAACGAACGTGCATAGGTTTCAGGCTCACTGCAAATGGAAATGACGGTTTGGATATTCTGCGTCTTCACTCAAAAAAAGGGAGAGCCGAGTTATGCGGTCAAGAGCATCCGTCTGCGTTGTTCTGGGTACGCTCCTTTCCGCGTTGGCCCCGCCGCAACCGGCGGCTGCCGATGATGGCCCCTCGCCCGCGGGCGCCAAAGCCGCGGACGCCTCGAAAGGCAAGACCTACTTCATCGCCGGCAACGGCGACGACCGCAACCCGGGCACGATCGAGCGGCCCTTCGCCACGCTCTACAAGGCACACCAGGTCGTCGGCCCCGGCGATACGATAAACATCCGGGCCGGCACGTACCCGGCGCTGATCAGTTGGCACAAGCCAGGCACGGCCACGGCTCCTATCACCGTTCAGGCCTACCAGGGCGAGGACGTAACGCTCTACGGTTCCGAGCAGTACACGTGGACGCGGGTGAACGATCCGGCGCTGGGCGACTGCTGGAAAGCCGCAATACCGAACCTGCCCAACCGGTATCCCGGCGTGCAAAAGACGATTTGGGAGGATGCGGTCGGGGCTGCCCAGAATCCCGGCGTCAGCATCGGGGCAATCGTCAAAGACGGCTACATGTGCGTAGCCGCGCACTCGGCGGCCGACTTTGCCCGTCCCGAGACGGGTACAGGCGTCCGGCTGACCGACGGCCAGGGCAAACTCCTGTTTGACCTGACCTGGTACGACCGCGGCACGAAGACGCTCTGGTTCAAGGCCGGCCCGTCGCGCGTCGGCGATCCCGGCAGCCAGCTTTACGTGACGAGCTCCTCAAGTGGTCAGTTCAGCGTGTCGGGCTCGTACCTCAAGATCCACGGCCTGAAGATCAAGTACTTGTCCTACTTTCACCAGCAGGACAATCCCACGAAACAAGAGATTACCAACTGCGAGATCAAGCATGGCGGCGGGGGCATCTGCGGCGGCGGCACGCGCTGCACGTACACCTCGCTGTTCATCGACAAAATGGGCGGCTGGCTGACCTGGAGAAACGGCGGTTACGACCGGGCTTACTTGGCCCATTGCTTCTATTTCAACGGCACGCGCTGCCTCGTTTCCAACTGCTTCTTGGGACGCACCACCATGGGCGGACCGATCCAGAACTACCCCTACGGCTTCACCGATAACGTGTTCGACGGCAACGTCCTCTACAACAGCAGTGGCGGGAGCATTTTCATGGGCACCGGCAACAATGTCATCAAGAACAACATTAGCCTGCAGAAGACCTACGGCCTCGGCCCCTATATCGCGATGCAGGGCTTTACTTTCGCACACAACTACAGCGAGGCGGCCTTTCCCTTCAGTTTCACCTGCGCGGAAGCAAAAGGTGAGTACCGCGAGACTTTCGAGAAGTTCACGATCACCGACAACGTGTTCAACACCACGGGCGGATGCGTGGAGTACCGCGGCAATATCGTCGATGCCCGGCCGTGCAACATCGATGGCAACGTGTATCTTGGAACCCCATCATGGCGAGTTGGGCTGACGCAGGCGAAACCGCCGGTGGCCACATCCCAGGCCCACGCGACCTACGCGTCCTATGTGGCCGGGCTTCAAGCCTTGCCGAACTGCGGCTCCTGGGAAAAGAAGTCGCAGGCCAGCTCGGCGGCGCCGCGATTCGATTTCGCCTCGTTCGACGCCTTTCTCGACTCCAATCCGCCGCTGGCGGCTGTGTTGCAGAAGGCAAGAGAATATGTGAAGGGCGTGACCGCGCCGTTTCACGGGGCGGGCCCGGGAATAGACGCGTCGCCCGCTGGGCGTCGTGGTTAGACGCTTCCCGCGCCCCGCAATGGGGCGACAAGGCCGGGACACTATTGACGCCTGTATTGCCGATGGGCCCCTGACGACCCGCGGAATACAAATGACTCGCAAAACTTCTGCGCGCAGTGATCACACGAAACGGTGAAACGTGCTGCCGCCGGACTGGTAGTTATGGTACCGGCTCACGCCGCCTTCCGCTTATGGGACTTCTTCTCCACCGGCACAGTCTCGTCGCTCCTGCCCTCGTAGGGGTCGGAATGCTCGGCATATCCCAGGGTCTCCGACAATCACCGCAACGATCGAGCGGATACGAGAGGAGTGGATCTCCACGCCCCACACCCTCTTCGAGTCAATGCGCCAAGAACTAGATGTCCGAAGTGCGGCTACGGCTGCGGACGTTGGCGACACGAAGCAGGCTGAGGCACTCGTGGCTCTGCTGGACGGGTGGAAACAAGCGGAGCAAGAAACGGTGGAGAAGCTTAGGGCGACAGAAACTACTGAGCGAATCCGGCGATTGGTTCTGTCTGGGAATACTCCCCCATCCTCAATCATATCGACTTCATGAGCAAGTGGATCAGCGGTGATAGTCTGGATGCCCAGGGTTTCGTTCGGGAGGTTGTGCGGCTGAAGATTGAAGAAATGAAAGAGGCCAAAACGGCTCATGGCGCCGGCCCGACCGAAGCGGACAGGAATCAGGCCAGCGACGAGCCAGGCAAGGCTCAGCCTGCCGCCGACACACGGCCGAAGGCCCCGGGCGGCAGCGGGGAGGACCCCTCCGCATGGGTTCCCGCCGCTACGCTCTGGCGCGATCGATTTAAGACGTGGCGACGTGCGAAATCGTTTCTGGACGAGCACCCCGACATGAGCCGGCCGTGGGGCCACAAGCGGCAGATTCACGCCGGGCGGTGGGTAGCCTCTATTGGGCCAAGCAGAACGTCAAGGCGCTGGCCGGTCAGAGCGATGATACACCGTCCATTGCCGACGATCCGGGGCTAACGGAAGATGCCCTGAAGGCGATCCCCAGGCTGGCCGACGCCCCGGTCGATGCTATGAAGCCGCACGTCCGGCGCTGGCATCAGATCGGGCTGGAGAGGGACGCTATCGGGACCGAGCCCTTTGACGAAACGTGGATTGATTTTCTTCACGTGTGGCCCAAGGTCAAGTTCCCCAAGGGCAGCGAGCCCTTGCTTGCGATCCTCCAGCGAGCCAAGGAGTTGCCCCCACCCGCTGTTGCCGCACAATACGATGGCGACGGGCTACGGCTGCTGGTCGCACTTTGCCGAGAGCTACAACGCACTTCTGGGGCAAGGCCGTCCTACCTTTCGTGCCGAACCGCGGCCCGATTGTTGGGTCTCGACAGTGAGAACGGATACGTCAAAGCATGGCGATGGCTGGACCTGCTGGTCCATGACCACGTGATCGAGATCGTCGAACCCGGAGAACGTGGCAAGCGGCGTGCAACCCGCTACCGCTACTTGGCCGACTGAGGGCCGGAAGTGATACCACCACCAACCAAGGGCCTAATGACCAGGCGGGCGAGCCGCCCAGGAATGCGTATGAGCAATTCTGGGGGGCAATCAAGCTGGACGGTCCCGGGCATCGACCCGCCCTGCCGGAACGCAACAGACAAGCCAACGAGAGAGGAGAACCAGGAGATGGATTGCGTGAACCTCAGAGAACGATTCGGCGGACGATACCGGGTCGAGTACGAGGAAAGCTATTTTGCCCAGTACGGACCGAGGGCCCGGGTTGACGACCCGTGGTTGCAGATCATCCCCTGCCAGCGCGGCCACATCTACCCGTGGGGGCCCTCGACGCTGGCGGCGTCCACTAACAACTGGGGGCCAACCGCCCGCAAGCTGGCCGCCCTCGACTTCACCACGGTGTGGCAGGACGGTGACGACGGCATGACGATCCTGTTCCCCCTGGAGAGGTTCCCCGAGGTGGCCGCCCTGATGCGGCCGAAGCGCCGGCGGCAAATGACGGAGGAACAGCGGCGGGCTGCGGTTGAGCGACTGGCGAAGTATGCCTTTACGCCCGCACGTCAGAACGCTGGGAAGGGCCAAACAGCCCTTGAGATGGCCGAGATGGTCTAAATCCCGACCTGGGGCCGCCGGACGGAAAAATCGAGTACCGAGGTGCTTCTGAGCACGGTGGTGCTCCGGTCTGAACACGGAGGTGCTCCCGGGCGATCCGGCCGAAGCCCACGAGGGCCAGCGACCTGAGCATCGCGGTTCTTCCCTAGGCCCCGCGGCGGACTCTGGCAGGCCGGCCGAAAGACAGAAAGACGGGTGTACGTACACCCGAGGCACCCCGTTTTTACACCTTTGTACACTGAACAGCCAAGCGGCGGCAAGATGAGGAAAACCCCGAAAAACAAGGCATTCCCCGTGTTTTCGGGGTGGTGTACGGGGACGGGGCCTTCTGCATTCATTATCGCTTGGCTCCACCGACCCCTGGACGCTCGCCACGGCTGCCCCGACTCCCGAGCCCGCCTCCCTTACGCTCTTGGGCTCGGCACTGCTGGGGCTTGGGGTAGTTTATCTGCGGCGGCGTTGGGCGAAGGCTTGACGACCGCAAACTGATAGCCGTCCAACCCGCTCCGCCCCCACTGCCTCCAGCGACGAACGTGCGCCCCGATGCGGACGAAATCCGCACCTTGCTGGTAAAGTTGGTTCATCCGTTCGATCAGCCTGATCGAGGTTCAGACCAGGCACTCGAGTTTTTCTCGGGCGGCCAGTCCGCGGAGCCGGCTCAGGGCCCGCAGCTCGAGCTGCCGAACCCGCTCTTTCGTGATCCCCATTCGCAGGCTGAGCTCGCGGAGGGTGAGCGGCTGGCTGCCCGTCTGAAGGCCGAAGCGTCGCATGATGATGTCGCGGTCGCGGCGGTCGAGCCGGGCCAGGATCGCGGCGACCCGCGCCTGCCGCTCCGTCCCGGCCGATTCCTGGGTCGTCGCATTCGAGCGATGGTCCCTGGCCGTCGCCAGCAACATCTCGCGGCCGGTCCGATACCGGTCGCGCACGCCATATTCGGTGGGAATTGAGCGGGCGAAGTTCTTAATGATCGCCGACATGGCGTAGGTGCTGAACTTGTTGCCCAGGGCGAAGTCGAATTTCTCGACGGCCCGCATCAGCGACATGTTCCCGTCGCTCACGAGCTCGAAGAAGCTCTCGTTGGGACCGAGGCAGCGCTTGGCGATCGCCACCACGAGCCGCAAGTTGGCGCGGATGATCTGGTTCCTGATGGCCAGGGCCTCCTCGTAACAGCGTTCGATCTCGTCCATCAGCCGGGCTGCGGGCCGCAAGCGGTCCAGCCGCGCGCGGAGCGCGGCGGCCTTGTACTTGAGGTAATTCATTTTCCGAAACAGGTGCGCCTCTTGGATCCGCGACAGGATCGGGATCTCATAGAGGCTCGCCAGGTAGGCGGGCACGGACTTGGGAACGGGTGGCTGCGGCACAGACTCGCCGGTGGGCATGGGCCCCACGAGTTTCTCCTCCGCCTTCCGGCCTAGAACCCGGCAGAACCGCTGGTTGGGAACGTAATCGAGCGGCAGGGCCATCACCCGTTCGGCCCGCATCAGCCTGATGGTCCGCGCAATGGCCGCCGGGGTGCGACGGAATCGTCGGGCCAGCGACTCCACCGGCTCGCCGGCCTGATACAGCCGATCAATCGTTCGCCGCGTTTCGAGGCTGCGGGCTACCGTTTTCACTGGCATGTAGTGCATCGCTTGGCCCTCCCTTGTGGAACCGGTCGAGTCGGCGCGCGAAAGACCTTCGCCGTCACGCGATTCGATTAGCCTTTAGGGTATCACGGCGGCAAAAGGGCCCAATCCCTAAACGCCGCAGACGGCCCCGTGGAAAACCGCTTGGAGGGTGGTAAGGATTTGCCGTAGCCCCAGCGAGGGGCGACAGTCAGCTAATGCCTCTGAATCCCGCAAAATCGGGCGGCGGCACTCAGCTATGCTTTTGGACCCACAGAAATGCCTGGCGGCTCAGCTCGACGCCGGTCGGCAGTTTCAATTTCGCCTTGATGAGCTTGCGGTGCGACTCGATGGTCTTGGGGCTTACGCTGAGCCTATTGGCGATCTGGGTCATGTTCAGCCCTTCGCCGATCATTTGGAAGATCTGCAGCTCGCGATTGGAAAGCGTCTCGACGGGATCGTGTTCCGGCGGCTGGCCGGCGGCGGCGCTTTGCAGCAGGCTGGTGGCCATGGAAGGACTGAGGTAGATCTCGCCGCGGAGCACCTGGCGGATGGCCTCGACGATCTTGGGCAGCGCCTCGCGTTTGGAGACATAGCCCCTGGCCCCGGCCCGCAACACGCGGCCGGCAAACGTTTGCTCGTCGCGGGCCGAGCAGACGAGAATCTTTGCCGACGGCCGCCGCGACTGGATATAGTCGATCAGCTCGATGCCGTCCTCGCCGTCCAGCGAGATATCGATGATCACCACGTCCGGATGCCGCTCGTCGACCTGGCGGAGGGCCTCGGCCACGTTGGCCGCTTCTCCGCAGACTTCCAGGTCGGGATGGCAACCGATGGCCTGTGCAAACCCCTGCCGTACGACGGGGTGGTCGTCTACGATCAGGATTCGACGACTCGGTTGACGCGGACCATCGGCCATGGCTGTCCCCGCTGGGGGATGTGTTCCGAATTAAGCCTTATTATAACAAGTCTTTGCTACTTTGTGCATTAGTAATGCGCTAAATGACCTTGCACGATCTTGGGAGGGAAAAAGGGGACAGGCACCATTTGCCGGAACGGCCCGGAGGGTGCTTCGCACAAATGGTGCCTGTCCCCTTTTTCCCGGCACAGGCGTTTGCGCCGAGCGGACCGACGCCGGCCGGAATCAGTGGGGAGCGACCCGTTGTCTTGGGGTTTGAAAAATAATAACCTGTTCAAATTGCGCCAAGTGTGGCACGTCCCTGAGCGTAGCGAAGGGCGTGTCTTGCGAGCCCGCCGCGCCCTTCGCTGCCCTCAGGGCGTGTCTGTGCGGCTACCCATAGAACTAACGCTCACGCGCGGCAGGCCGGAGAGGGCGGCCGCCGCGAGAACCCAACCGCCACGCGGCGGAAGAAACACGGGAGGGCCCTGGAACGCTCCGCATCGGGCCGATAGGATATGCGATATCGGCAGAAGGAACTTGGGGCAGCCGCGAGCGAACGAATGACGGAACAACACCTCGGCGAGCTGGCGGCGATCGGTACGGCCCTGCTATGGACGCTCTCCACGCTGGCCTGGACCGCGGCCGGCAAACATATCGGGGTGGTCTCCGCCGGCTTCCTGCGGCTGGTCGTGGCCGTCGTGTTGTTGATGGCCTACGGACAGATTGTCCGCGGGCTGGCCCTGCCCACCGACGCCAGCCCGCGGATCTGGCTCGTCCTGGGACTGTCCGGGCTGATGGGCTTCTGCCTGTCGGACCTCTGCCTGTTCAAGGCCTTTATGCTGATCGGCCCGCGGCTGTCGCTGCTCATCCTGTCGCTGGTGCCCCCGATGGCCGCCCTGATCTCGTGGCTCTTCCTGGCCGACGCGTTGTCGGCCCGGCATTGGTGGGCGATGGCGGTAACGCTGGCCGGCATTAGTTGGGTCTTGCTGGAGCAGCCCGAAAGCGACCGCCAGCCGCACGAGCGGCGGCAACTGCGGTCGGGGGTGGTCCTGGCGGTGATGGCTGCGGCGGGGCAGGCCGTGGGCCTGGTGTTGGCCCGCGACGGCATCGGCAGCTACGACGCCGCGGCCGCCACGTTGGTCCGCATCTTCGGGGCCATGGCCGGTTTCCTCGTCCTCCTGACGCTCTTTCGCCGCTGGGGCCGCGTGATGCTGGCCACCCGCCACGGCCCGGCAATGCTGATCCTGCTCCTCGGCTCGCTGGTCGGGCCGTGTGCCGGCGTGGTGCTGTGCATGATCGCGCTGCGCCACTGCCAGGCCGGAGTGGTCTCCACCATCATCGCCACCATGCCGGTGCTCATTCTGCCCTTCGCCATCTTCATCCATCGCGAGAAAGTCAGCCTGCGGGCCGCGGCGGGGGCAATGCTCTCCCTGGCGGGAGTGGCCCTGTTGGTCTGCTAAGCGAACCCGCCCCCGACGCATGGGACCGCCGCATCCGGAAACCGGCTGCGGACCAGCCGGCCAGGACTACAAGGGCCAGCCCGCCAAGCCACAATCCACATCGCAGGCTCGCCGGTGCGTAGCGAAATTCCAGGCTGGATTTTCCGGCGGGCACGCTCACGCCACGCAGTACGTGGTTGGTTGGCAGGATAGGCGCTGGTTCGCCGTTCAGGTAGGCGTGCCAACCCTTGTCCCAACGGTCGCCCAGCACGACCAACCCCGGCGTTTCCATCTCCACAGAAAGTCTCACTCGCTGGGGAGTGTCGTCGATAATCGTGGCCGACCCTCGGCACATGGCCGGCAGGCTCAGTTCGCTCTCGACGTAAGCCGCCGTTCGCGGATCGAAATTGTCGTCGGCCATTTTCACCAATCGGCGCTCATCCTCCGCGATCGTTTCCACGTGCTCAGGAACGAACGCTCGCGGCAGAGCACGGGGGTTGGTCAGAGCCCAGTAATCCGGGCTGCAAAAGTCGGGCTCGACCCCCGCGGGCGGTTCCCCGCGAAAAATGACGTATCGCACGCTCAACATATCCAGGACTGGGTGCAGTCGAACGGCGGCGGGCCTGACCAGCACGCACTTCGGAATCATACACTGTGTCAAACCATAGGGAGGCCAGCATGATTGCGGATCGGCAGCGATTTTCAACACGTCGATCATTCTGGCCGGATCCACAGCGTCGTAGCCGCGAATATCCGCCAAGTGGTACATTTGGCTAAGAACCGCGGGCAGGCAATTGCAGCCGATGATCCGACCAGGCGGCGCCCGCGACACGTGCTCCAGCACGGGGACGCGAGGATAGTACTGCGCCCAGTCACATTGCGGGTTGCGGTCGTAACCGAACCAGAGTAGATCGGCAATCATGAGACTTCCGATCGCGCAGGCGAACCACCGCGGAGATTTCCACCCCAGCCGGAGCGCCAGCCAGCCGCCCAGGGCAACCGTGCCGAGGACGAAGGTACAGAAACAGGTTTTGAAATAGTTCCATTGGAGTTGTTGCACGCCGGCAAGATCGGTAATCCACGCCATCGGCTGACCATGACAGATCGAACTTTCGACCTGGCTCGCAATGGGTTCGGGCGGCAGCAACATGCGAAAGACGGCCCAGCCGCAAAGCACGAGCAAGAGCAGGACGGGCAACCAGAACCACGTTCGCCACGACAGATTGCGCTGCCACAGCAGATCCAGTCCCACGGCCGCCAGCGAGAGAACGGCAAACGAGGCGGCGAACACGAATCGATTGTGCGACATCATGTTCAACAGCGGCAGCCTCAGAAAACTCACAATTCCGGGCACGTTGAGAGTCCAACTCAGCGCAAAGAAACAAAGGAAGAGCCAGAAGAGGTTGATCGAGCGGTGCCGGCGGCTGCAATACGCCAGCGGCGCAACAAAGAGGGTGGCCAGCAAGCCGGCATACGCCATCGCGGAGCTTTCAATTTGATTCCCCTGGCCCTCCGGGCCCATCAGCAAGCTGCCAACGCGGTTTGAACCGTATATATCGGGCACGATCGCCTGGGGCAGAGCGGCCAGCCCGACCGGCGGACGTTCTTCCTCGCCTTGGCTGCGCCGCGTCATGCGGGAGCCGGTGCGGGTGTATTCCAGAATGGGCAAGAGATGTGGCGCGGCCAAGAGAACCCCTAAACTCCACCCCGCCACGACGCTGGCGGCGGCGCCGACCGCCCGGCGGGAAAGCCAGCGCTTGCCATACGCGTCGAAGTAGCACCAGATGGCAAACAGACCCGAGGCCAAGAGGTGTTGCCCCACCACGTCAAGCTGTCCGGTGATGAGGACCAGGCACGTCGCCGCAGCCAGTAGCACCCCACTCCATCGGCTCGCCTGACGAATCGTTCTGTCGATTGCCAGCAGCAGCCAAGGGAACCAGAGGATCGACTGCGCGATGGGATAGCCCTGCCAGAGGACAAAGAAACCGGTCAAGGGGTAGCACCAGGCCACGATCGTCGCCGGCCAGAAGGAGACTTGTAGAACGCGGCGACAGAATATATAGGCCCCAGTGCCGGCTATTAAGGCCACCATCATTTGCATCCACGCAACCACGACGGGCGAACTGAAGGCGGTTCCGAGCAGCCAGATTGGGGAGAACTTGGGAAATAGGAAGGGCGCGCCAGCGAACTGGTATGGGTTCCATAATGGGATACGGCCGGCTTGGATTTCGCCCGCGGCGAAGCAGCGGCCGGGCTCCAAGGTGGAGACCAGGTCGAAAAGGACGAAGTCGTGCGGCATGCCCGGCGAGAGGCCCGCATCACGCGGGATCAAGATATACGGAAGCGTGAGTATGTCCAACGGAAGCAGGACCTTCCGCCCTGTCAGCGACGGCCCATAAAGAACGGCCTGGCCGGCGACTATACCCAGCACCAGGACCGACGCTCCGGGCAGCCACCGCAGCCACCGGGCACTTCCGGGCGATCGCTGGGCATCAAGTTGCGTCATGGCCTGTTCCTTGCTGCGCCCATATCTTAGCATGACCTGACTTGCAGGGGGACCCCGGAGGGGCAATAATGGGCCGCGGGCCGCCGTTTCGGTGTCGAGGTCCTGTGTAGCGCCGATGGTGATCGGTTCTTTGCGCACCGCCGGCCGAAGCCAGTGCTCCGTCAATCTTCGGTTGACGGCCTGGGTGCGACTGCTGGCTCGCCCAGCAATGCCGAAACACGGTTGGACAAGCCAACCGTGGCACCCGTCAATCGAAGACTGCTGAAGCACCAGCCCCAGTTGGAGCCATTGTGGAATTCATCCGGCAATACCTGGCGGAGAGCCGAGAGATCATCGATCGGCTCGATCTGCGGTCGATCGAGGCCGTGGTCGGAGTGCTGGCCGAGACCCGGCGGCGCGGCGGCCGCCTGTTCATCCTCGGGGTCGGCGGCGGGGCCGCGCATGCCTCGCACGCCGTGAACGATTTCCGCAAGCTGTGCGGGCTGGAAGCCTACGCCCCCACGGATAACGTCTCGGAGCTGACCGCCCGCACCAACGACGAAGGCTGGGAAACAGTGTTCGCCGCCTGGCTGAAGACCAGCCGGCTGACCCCCGCCGACGCGCTGCTGGTCATTTCCGTGGGCGGCGGCAGCCGCGAGGCCAACGTCAGTCCGAACCTGGTGCGGGCGCTGGAGTATGCCCGGGAAGTCGGCGCCGGCATCGTGGGCCTCGTGGGGCGCGACGGCGGTTACACGGCCCGCGTGGCCGATGCCTGCGTGATCATTCCCACGGTCAATCCCTGCCATGTCACCCCGCACACCGAAGGCTTCCAGGCCGTAGTGTGGCATCTGCTGGTGTCGCATCCGAGTTTGAAAGCCGCGGCGGGCAAATGGGAAAGCGAAGGCTTGGGGCTTGGGCCTTAGGTCTTCGGCCTTGGGTCTTGGGTTTTTGGTCTTAGGTCTTGGGGCTTGGGGCTTGGGGCTTGGATTATGGATCGTTGATTTACGACAAGCTCGCGCGTCCCAAGAGCTAAGACCGAAGACCTAAGACCCAAGACCGCACGTCGGTATTCTGCAACGGTCCAGTCTCAACCCCAATAAGGATCCCCCCATGCGACTCCGCTTCCTGACTGCACTGGCTATCTGTGTCCTTCCGACCTTCGCCCCGGCCGCAGCGCCGGACGACATCCCGCTGGCGCCGGCCGTCGAGTGCACGGCCCGGACCGGGCTGCCCAACTTCTACGCCAAGCTGGAGGCGGGGCGCGCGGTCCGCATCGCGTACCTCGGCGGCTCGATCACCGCGCAGGAAGGCTGGCGTCCCAAGACGCTGGCCTGCTTCCAGAAGAGTTTCCCCGCGGCGAAGCTCAGCCAGATCAACGCGGCCATCGGCGGCACGGGCTCGGACCTGGGCGTCTTCCGCCTCAAGCAGGACGTTCTGGACCACAAACCCGACCTGCTCTTCGTCGAGTTTGCGGTCAACGACAGCGGCGCCCCGCCGCGGCAGATCTACAACTGCATGGAGGGGATCGTCCGCCAGACCTGGAAGGCCCTGCCCGACTGCGATCTGTGCTTCGTCTACACGCTCGTGGCGGGCATGGCCCCCACGCTCCAGGAAGGCAAGTTTCCCCGGGCCGCCAGCGCCATGGAGAAAGTGGCCGCGAACTATGGCATCCCCAGCATTCACATGGGCCTGGAGGTCGCCCGGCTGGCCCGTGAGGGCAAGCTGATCTTCCAGGGCCCGCTGCCGAAGACGGACGACGCGAAGCGGGCCGCCGGCGACAAGATCGTCTTCTCGCCGGATAATGTTCACCCCTATGCCGAAACCGGCCACGAGCTGTACTTGCAGGCCATCGTCCGCTCGCTGCCGTCGATCCGCGCGGCCGGGACGACGCCCGGCCCGCACACGCTGCCGGCCCCGCTGGTCGCGAGCAACTACGAGCGGGCGCAGTTGATCCCCATCGATAAGGCCCATCTATCGGCCGGGTTCAAACTGCTCGATCCGGCCTCCGACGGGCTCGCCCGAGGGTATGCCGAGCGCCTGCGCACAATTCACCGGGCCAACAAGGCCGGCGAAACCATCACCTTCAAGTTCAAGGGCACTCGCGCAGCGGTCTACGACGTGATCGGCCCCGACTGCGGGCAGGTCTCCGTCACGCTGGACGGCCAGCCGGCCGTGGTCCATCCGCGTTTCGACGCGTATTGCCTTTACCACCGCCTGGCGACGCTCATGATCGGCACCGACCTGCCGGACACGGTGCACACGGTCAAGATCGAGATCCACAAGGACCAGCCCGACAAGGCTAAGATCCTTGCCCAGCTCAAGGCGAAGATGGACGATCCGAAGCGATTTAACGACTCGGCCTTCTACCCCGGCGCATTGCTGCTGGTGGGCGAGCTGGTCGACTAGTACGGACGCCCGGTCCCGTCTCCCTCCGGGAGAGGGCTAGGGTGAGGGCAGGCAGCGAGACCGCGGCCACTGTTGTCGATTGCGGCCCACAATGTCCTCACCCCCTGCCCCTCTCCCAAAGGGCGAGGGGAGCTATTGCCGCATTGGCTCACGGCCTGCCGGCCCCGCCTTCCAACACCCGCAAGACGGCGGCCAGGAGCGGCTCTATTTCGGCGAAGGCGCCGCCGGGGTGCGGCGGGCGGCGGTGGTATAATCAAGGCTGGAGTCATATATCCATATATCACGGCACGTCCAGCGCCGTTTTCAGGCAGTTGCCCAGCTTTAGTTTCATGGCCGCCGACAGCGATCCCAACACCCGCGCGACGCTGCCGGCGTCTACGGTTGCCAGCAACAGACATGACGCGACAGAGTCGCGGATCAGGCCCGTCGTCTTGCCATCGGGCGTGTTCACGTCGATGAACAGACAGGCAGGATCCGCCGCCATCGCCAGATTCTTTGTGACCTCGGCAACGACAAGCGTGCTTACCGCCCCGGCGTAAGCGTCGGATTGCACGACCACGGCGGGCCGCTTTTTCCCGCGCAGCCCAGTTGGGTGGGGAAACCGGACCAAGATTACGTCGCCACGGTTCATGGCTTTTCCGGCTCGTCGTCGTACTCGTCCATGTCCTCCCACCCCGCGTGCTTGCCCGCCTCCCAGGCCAGGGCATGACGCTCCTCGCTCGTCCACGGACTGTCGTCGTACTCGTCGTCCTTCAGGCGGGCATATTCGTCAACGCGGAGCAGGACAAACGTCTCTTTTGTGCGGGGATTGACCAGTCGCGGCGGAGTGGCTTCGGAGTTCTGGAGCGATTGCACTTGCTCTTCGGTCAGTTCGATCATGGCTACCTCCTTTCCTGTATCGTACCGTCTGGGGACGCTGCCGGCCACTGTGCGTCGCCCGGAACACCGCCACTTGCGGCGTTTTCGGTGCGGCTCCGGGATGCCCGGATTCTACCCACCCCGCACGCCGACGCAAGCGTCGGACATGGGACGCGGCTGTGAATGCGGGAGCTCGGGGACAGCATACAGAATCGTGAAGGATCGCATGAGTTACGTATGCTATCCCCGGAGCTGCCCGGCGGTGGTATAATCAACGCTGGAGTCAGACCTGCAGGGATCCAGAGTCTTAAACGGGTAAAAGACTCCCGACCCCGTTTGTATGTCTTTATCCGCCCCCTTTATCCGCCCCTGTATCCGCCCCATTAATTGACACTAGCCTGCTATATCGTCCTATTGTGGTAAAATCCCATACTGCCGCCTATCGGTGAGGAGGCAGATGCCAAGCGGCTCGCTGCGCAGGGGAAAGTAACGTGACACTCGAAATAGCCGTCGCCATCGTGATCTCATGGACCATCATAATGGGTCTCGGGACGATGTTTCTCCCGCCACAGTTTTGGACGCTCTTGTCGTGCATATTCGTCATATCATTGATTGCGATCGTTGTAATAGGATGGCGAAGACGGAAAGCGAACGAGCGTTCTGGGCCTGGGATTAGGGGGAGCTTGTGGCTTGCGGCGGGGGTGTTGTTCTGGGATGTTGGCTGCGAAGGGTGTTATATTCTCTCCATTCTAATTTGCCCGTTCTGGTTCCTGGTGAGTTTCGTCAAGAACGTTGTTTGGCGTCCAGGATGGAGAATTGCCCTTCTTAGGATTTCGATGCCCTTCCTGACGTTTGGAATTGCCATGGGCAATGGCCGCTTGCAGTGGAAGCTGTCAGACGCAAACGCCGAACGAGTTATCAAGGCGTGTGATGAATTCAATAATGCCAACGGTCGATACCCCAGAAAGCTCGACGAGCTAGTCCCCAAATATCTCCCGTCCGTGCCTCCCGCCAAATACTGCCTGCTTGAGAAGTTCTGGTATTTTAACTCGGACGGCCATTGCAGCCTAATGTGGTCCAGGTACGGATTCTACCGAAGATTTTACAACTTTGACGAAAAGAGATGGGGCAATATCGACTAGCGAGACCCAAGATCGAAAGGGCCATCGGCCATGAAAAGGGGATCACTGGCCATGAAAAGGGGCCATGAAAAGGGTAGAGTCGAGAGGTGGCGCGGTGGGGTAGGCTTCGACATAATCTGTTTCGACCGGAAAAGGGGTCACTGATATTCGAACGAACAGGTATGGAAGAGGCGTAAATGAGTGCCCTGCCGGCCCCACGCCCTTCGTGCCTCAGGGCGTGCCACCCACTTCCGACACTCGCAACACGGCTGCCACCAGCGGGGCGATCTCGCTGAAATCGCCGGGCCCGTGCGGCGGCCGGCTGAGCACGATCAGCCGGCATTGCTCCAGGCGGGCGGCGGCGAGCTTTTCGGGCGTGCCGCCGGCCCGGCCGCTGTCCTTGGTCACCATCGCGCCGATCGCGTGGCGGCGGATGTGACTGCGATTGTCTTCGATCGAGAACGGTCCCCGGCCGGTCAGAATGCAGTCGTCCGGCAGGCCCACGGCCCGGCAGGCGGCAAGCGATCGGGGGCCCGGCAGCACGCGGGCCACCAGCCGAATTCCGGTGCGGCGGGCCTGGGCCGCGTAGGGCGCCAGGTGGTTTGTGCCGCTGGTCAACAGCACGGGCCGGCCGTAGCCGAAGGCCATCGCCGCCGCCGCCGCATGATCGGGAGCGAACTCCGCGCCCGGCTCGTCGGGCCGCAGGGCCGGCAAGCGGAGGAAGCTCAGGTAGGGGACGCCGATGGCCCCGGCCACACGCTGGGCCCGCCGGCGGATGACGGCGGCGTAAGGGTGCGTGGCATCGACGATCGTCCGGATGCCCCGTGAGCGGATCAGCTCGGCCAGACCGGAATCGTCCAGCGGCCCCTGCCGGCACTCGACCTGCGCGTGACCGCTGGCGGCCAGCGGCACTTCGGTCGCCTGCGAGACCAGCACCCGAAGTCCGCTACGGGCCAACTGCTCGGCAATCGGGGCCGCGTCGCTCGTGCCGCCCAAGAGCAGGATCATAGCCGGTAGCCTCGCGCCGTTACCAGCCAGTGATCGGTCCGCCGCGTGCCGCTGTTGCCGATGATGACCACGCTCCGCATGCCTACTTGCCCCTCGGCCAGGTGCTCCAGATCGGTTACGACGTGCGATTGGTCGGCCTGGCCGGCCGCGGTGACGATGCCGACGGGCGTCTGGCCGGGCCGGCTGGCCAAGAATATTCGGGCCGCCTCGTCCAGGTGCCGCACCCGGCGGCGACTCCGCGGGTTGTAGAGCACGGCCACCAGATCGGCCGCGGCCACGGCCTCCAAGCGGCGGCGGATCGTCGGCCAGGGCACCAGCAGGTCGCTCAGGCTGATAACGGCGAAGTCGAGCATCAAGGGCGCCCCCAGTGCGGCGGCCGCGGCGCTGGCGGCCGTCACGCCCGGGATGATCTCGATCGGCACGCACAACTTATCGGCCTCGGCCAGCTCCAGGGCCAGCCCGGCCATGCCGTAGATGCCCGGATCGCCCGAGGAGACCAGGGCCACCACCTCGCCCGCCGCGGCCAGGCGGAGGGCCTTCCGGCAGCGCTCAGTCTCCTGCGTCATACCCGAGGAAATGGTCTCTCGGCCGGCCACGAGGTCGGCGATTCGCTCCAGGTACGGGCCGTAGCCTACAATCACTCGGCTTTCGGCGAGGGCCTCGACGGCCCGGTAGGTGCAGTGCTCGCGCCGGCCGGGTCCGATGCCAACCACGTACAGTTTTCCCGGGCGATGGCCACCGTCACGCCGTGCCGCGCCTGCTTGGGGAGTAGTAATTGCGTCCTCCTTCCTGCCAGCAGGGCTGCGGGCTCCGCAACGGCGGGCAGGTCCACGTGGTCTTGGGCGGGCCGGGATGGTTCAAAGGCGTAGATCGTCGCGCGGATCTCGTCGCAGTCTATTATGCGCAGGGGCACGTCCAGCCGCCGAGCCGCTTCCAGCAGCCCCGGCTCGTCGGCCTTGACGGCGGCCGTGGCCAACAGCCGCACCCGGGCCAGGTCGCAGCCGGCCAGGGTCAATGCCTCGCGGATGGCCGCGGTGATGGCGTCGGCCGAGGTCCCCCGCCGGCAGCCCAGGCCCACGATCAGGTCCTTGGCCGCTTCCGTGGCGGTCGATATGATGGGCTCGGCCCCCAGGCAGTTGGCCGCGGCCAGGGCCAGTGCGTTTCCGCCCCGCTCGTGCCCGCCCAGCAGGCTAATGGCCCAGCGGCCGCCAACGTCGATGACCACCACAGCCGGATCGACCGTTTTGTGAGCCACCAGTGGTGCGATCGCCCGCACGACCACTCCGGTCGGGGCCACGTAGAGCAGGGCGTCGTAGGCGGCGAAAATCTCCCGCGTGAGATCGACGATCCGCGCGAACCGCCGCGGCGGCGGATGCGAAGCTGCAAACGGCGGGCAAGGGGCCTCTGCGGCACTCTGCCGCTTGTCGGCTTCGCCCACCGCCGAGTGCAGGAACACATCGCAGCCGGGCCAGTCCTCCGCCAGTCGGGCCGCGATTCGCCCACCCGCAGCGCTCAGGCTGATAATCGCGATCTTCACGGCGGCGACCCCCGGCGATGACCGTGCGAAAACCCCCGATCGTAAAGCCGCGAGACGTGCGGCAGCGGCCGGGTCAGTGCGCGGCCCACCAGCAGCACGGCCGAGCGGGTCAAGCCCTCGCGCCCCACCTTATCGCCCACGTCGGCTAGCGCCGCGCGAATGATTTTCTCATCCGGCCAGGAGGCATGATAGACCACGGCCGCCGGGCAGTCCGGCCCATAATGCCCGGCCAACATTGCGGCCAGCTCGGCCACGCGCTCGGTGGAAAGGAAGATGCAGAGGGTCGCCCGCGATTGGGCCAATACCTCGAGCCGCTCGGAGCTGGGCATGGGCGTGCGGCCGGGCGTGCGGGTGAGGATCACCGTCTGGGCCACCTCCGGCGCGGTAAGTTCCACCCGCAGCGCGGCCGCCGCCGCCTGAAAGGCGCTGATTCCCGGCACCAGCTCGTAGTCGATCCCCACGCGGTCCAGGGCGTCCATCTGCTCGCCGATGGCCCCGTACAGGGCCGGCTCGCCCGTCTGAAGCCGGACCACGTCGATCCCCCGCCGGCTGGCCTCCCGACACACCTCGATGATCTCCTCCAGGCTCATGGCGGCCGAATCGTAGCGCTCGGCCCCGGGCGGCAGCAGATCGACCACCGCCGGATTGACCAGCGACCCGGCGTAAATGCACAACCCCGCGCTCGCGAGCAGCCGGCGGGCCTTCACGGTCAGCAACTCCGGATCGCCCGGCCCCGCTCCAACGAAATAGACCTTCACGAGTCCTCTCCGATCTCCCCAATCCCCAAATCCCTAAATCCCTAAATCCCTAAATCCCCTTCCCTGCACCAGCAGCAGCGAGAGGTAGCCGGCCTCCTGCGGCAGCCCACGGAGCCGACGGAGATCGCTCTGGACATATTGCTGCGGCAACCCGGCGTGTGAAACGAAGACGCCTCGATCGAGCAGCCCCTTGGCCTCCAGCAAGTCGAGCACGGCGGCCAGCCGCGTACCGATCTTCATCAGGACAACGGTGCCGCCGCGGTCCAGTGCCGCACTGAGCGGGCCGAGATCGTCGGCGGCCGGCACAATGGTGACCGTCTGCTTGGCCTGCCCGACGGGAAACCGCGCCACGGCCGCCGCCGCGCTCCAGGCCGTGATCCCCGGCACGGTTACAATCTCTGCTTCCGGGCACAGCCCGCGCAGGGCCCGCAATAAATATATATATGTCGAGTACAGAAGCGGATCGCCCAAGGTCAGGAAGCAGCAGTCTTCGCCGCCGGAAAGGATCGTCTCGACCTGCCGGGCCGCCTGCTGCCAGCTTTCCAGCAGCACCGACTCGTCGGTGCTCATGGGGAAGGGCAGCTCGTGGACCGTGGCCTGCGGGTGCAGATATCGCCGGGCGATGTCCAGGGCCAGGCTGCTGTGCGACTCCCGGGCCTTGGGCACGCACACGTGCCGGCAGCCGGCCATGATCCTGACCGCCTTGACCGTAATCCACTCCGGATCGCCCGGACCCACGCCCAGGCCGAACAGCGTTCCCAGCTTCATGGCACAAGCGACCTCCGCACCAAGAGGATGATCGACAGCGACGCGGCCTGCTGGATCTCGTGGGGCGCGACCGGCCGGACCCGCTCGTCCTTCAGCGTCAGGTTTTCGCACAGATAGGCGACGTGGCTGGCCTGAAGCGCGGCGGCGGCCCGGGCCGACCACTCCCGCCCCCGCCGGCCGCCGGCCAGAATCGCCACCTTGTCGGCCGAGGCAAGCTGTTCGGGCTCGACATCGGGCGGCCGGCCGTGCGCGGATACCAGCCGGGCATCGGCCCAATCCAGTCCCAGCCGCCCCAGCGCCACCTGCACCGAGCTGATGCCCGGCACCACCACGCACTGCTCCCGCCCGAACTGCGCAAGCACGTGGCGGGCCAGGCTGAACAGGCCCGGGTCGCCGCTCACCAGCACGGCCACACTCTGACCGGCCCGCCGGGCCGCGGCGATCTGGCCGAGTGCCGCATCGGTCCCGCGGCCAAGGGCGATCTTCCGGCCGCCGTGCTCGGCAAACAATGCCAGCAGCCGGGGACTGCCCACCAGCACGCCGGCCCGGCTCGCCGCTTGCCGCGCGGCCGCAGTCAGGTACTCGGGCGAGCCCGGCCCGCAGCCCACAATCACAATCTCGGTGCGTTTCATCGCAATCTCGGCGGGCTTCACTGCCATGGCGAGAAGTCTCCGTCGGCGCCCAACTGCCCCCCGGCCATGTCCACCAGCATCACGGCCACCGGCAGCCGCCCCCCGAGGCGCTCGGTGACGGCCTGGCGGATGCGCCGCGCGAGCCCTTCGGCCAGCAGTGTTCGCTCGCCGGCCGGCATCGCGGCCAGCAGGCCCTCGCTCGTCGGGCAATCCGGCGAAGCGTGGCCGAGCAACTCCTGGCACAGGCCGGCCAGGTACCGGGTGGCCGGGCCCGATCGTGCGCTGTGCGTATCCCATTGCCGCTGGGCCAGCTTGGCCAGCTTGCCCGGATGCCCCAGCACCAGCACCGCCCGCAGCGCATGCCCGGCCAACCGATCCAACAGGAATCCCCAGGCGTTGCCCACCTCGACGATTTGCTCCGGGCGAAGGGCGAAGCGCCGGCGGGCGGCCCGCGCGCCGATGTGGCCGGGCACGCAGACCACGGCCGGCGCCGGGCAGGCGGCGGCCACGGCCAAGGCACAATCCAGCGCGTCGCACAGCGCCTTCGCGCAGTGCGGCCGCACGATGCCGGTCGTGCCCAGGATCGACAGGCCACCCACGATCCCCAGCCGCGGATTGAAGGTTTTTCGGGCGACCTGGCGGCCGCCGGGGATGCGGATCTCGACCTGTACGCCGCGGCAACCTTGCTGGCCCGCCCGTGCTCCCCCGGCCGTGGATTGATGGGTGCCACGGTTGGCTTGTCCAACCGTGTCTTTCGCACTGCTGGGCAAGCCAGCAGTGGCACCCACCGAAGGGCCAACGGCGTCTGGGTGGCCGGCCGGCTCGATGATCTCGCGTACGGCCCATTCGATCATCTGCCGCGGAACGGGATTGATGGCCGGCCGACCCGGCGGCACCTGCAAGCCCGGCTTGGTCACGGTGCCCACGCCCTCGCCGGCGGCCAGGCTTACACCGGCAGCGTCGCTCCAGGCCAGCTCGGCGTGGATCTCCAGGCCGTGGGTGACGTCGGGGTCGTCGCCCGCGTCTTTAATCACAACGGCCGCAGCCCGGCGGTCGGCAGCGTGGGCCACGAGCACCGGCACGCGGCGGACTTCGCCACCGGGCAGCGTGACGGCCACCTCGGCCGGCGGCGCCCCGCCCGCCAGGCAGATGGCCGCCGCCTTGGCCGCCGCCGCCGCACACGTGCCAGTCGTAATCCCGCAGCGTAAACTCACGGCGAATCCTTCATCCCCAGCTTGATGATCGCCTGCCGGGCCTCGGCCACCCCCAGCGGCAGGGCATCGAGCGGCAGCCCCTGCCGGTCGCGAAGACCATGAAACACTTGGGCCACCAGCGGCAGCCGCAGGCCGGCCCGGGCAAGGGCCTCCGGATCGGCGAAGATCTCACGCGGCGTGCCTTCCCGCTCGATCCGGCCTTTGGAAAGCACGCAAATGCGATGGGCCGCCACCGGCAGCAGGTCGACCGAATGTGTCGAGACGATGAGCGTCGTCTTCCGCCGTCGGTTCAGCTCCAGCAGCAACTCGATCATGGCCGACTCGCCGGCCGGATCCAGGCCGGCGGTGGGCTCGTCCATCACGAGCACGTCGGGCCGCATGGCCAGAACGCCGGCCAGGCAGACCCGTTTTTGCTCGCCGTAGCTCAGCCGCTGGATGGGCCGATCGCGAAGCGCTAGGGCGTCCACGGCGGCCAGGGCCTCGGCCACCCGGTCGGCCAGCTCGGCCTCGGCCAGGCCCAAGTTCCGCGGCCCGAAGGCCACGTCCTGCTCCACGGTGGTCGCGAACAGTTGGTCGGCCGGGTTCTGCAGCACCATGGCCACGCGGCGATAGAGCTCGGCCGGCCGCAGTCCGGCAATATCGGTCCCGCCCAGCCGCACCCGGCCCTTCCGGGGGCGGAGCAGCCGCAGCAGGATCTTCATCAAGGTGGTCTTGCCGGCGCCGTTGGGCCCGGTAACGGCCACCAACTCGCCGGGGGCCGCCCGGAACGTGACGTCGCTCAGGGCCTCGATCCCGTCGGCATAGGCGAAGCTGACCGCGTCGGCCTCGATGGCCCAGGTGGTGCGGGCCGCCGGCGGTGCAGGCGCCGAGTTCGTCCGAGGGTCGATCATTATGAAAACCTCTCGACCAGCCAGAAGGTCGAGCCCAGGATGGCCAGGCTGGCCAGGATGATCCAGCGGGCCTGGCGGCCCAACGGCGGCAAGCTGGGCAGCGGCAGCGAGCCCTGGAATCCGCGGGCCAGCAAGGCCTCGTGGGTCCTTTCCGCCTGATCGATCGAGCGCAGCGTGACCAGGCCGGCCAGGCTGCCCAACGAGCCCAGCGAGCGGCGCAGCCCGACATAGCCCAGGCGGATCCGCTGGGCGGCCATAACGCTGGCGGCCTGCTCGAACATCGTGAACGTATAGCGGTACATGAGCATGCCGATTTCGATCCAGGTGCGGGGCATACGGGCCCAATGCAGGGCGGCAAAGAGGCCCTCGGGCGGAAGGGCTCGCCACAGGACTACCAGCACGCTCATCGAGCCCAGCACACGGGCCATCATCAGTCCGCCCGCCAGCAGACCTTCCCGCGTCACGGTCAGCCGCCAGGGCCCCAGGTCGCAGGCGGCGGCCGGCGTCGTGCCGCTCATGAATCCCCGCAGCAGGCCCAGCAACAGGGCCAGCGCCAGGGGGCCGGCCAGCCGGGCGGCCATGGCCCGCGGCGCGGTCCGCACTACCGCCAGCCCGGCCAGGCAGCAGGCCGACACGCCCAGCGGCAGCCAGGGCCGCGTCGAGGCCACCACCGCCAGGATCGCGGCCACTGCTACGGCCAGCGTCACGCGGACATCGCAGCCGGCCCGTGGGCCCTGGCCCGCCCGGCCGCAGCCGGGGTCCAGTTCGTCCGGGCTATCCATGTTTCACCTCCGGGCGCCGCTTCGGCGGAAACAAGCTGCGGAAGGCGTAACCGGCGATGAATCCGCCGACCGTTCCGGCGATCAGGAACAAAAACAGCAAGAGGTCGCCCTGGTCGGTGTTGAAAAAGGGCGGCCGGGCCGGATGCCCCGCCTCGGCCGCGAACCGCTCAACCACCGTCTTGTCCACGCCCTCCCAACGCTCGGCAAAGGATGAAGGATGAAGGATGAAGGATGAAGGATGAAGGATGAAGGATGAAGGATGAAGGATGAAGGATGAATTCATAAACGCCCCCGGTATTGCTTCACCTGTGCACATCCTTCGTCCTCCCGGCGGCTGTTAGCCATCGGTTATTTTTTGCCTTCCACGTTCATCTCAAATCTCAAATCTCAAATTTCAGATCTCAAATCCCCTAATCTCAAGTCCCCTAATCCCTAATCCCTAATCCCTGTTGCAGCCCGTGTCGCAGCGCGACCAGATCGGGCCGGCGCTCCAGCACGAAGCGGTAGGCGATGGCCGTTACGATCCCTTCGGCAATGCCCAGGGGGACTTGCGTGGGAACGAAGGCCAGCATCAGGGCGACGGCCATGGCCCAGAACGATCCGTCGGCGTGCGTGCCGGCCGACAATTCCAACGACGTAGCGACGTAGGTGGCCCAGTCGCCCAGCAGCCCGGCGGCAAAGGCCGCCGGCAGGAGGGGGAGCCGGAACTTGCGAAGAAACCAGAACGTGCCGTAGGCGGCGTAGGCCCCTACGATGCCCATCGACACGATATTGGCCCCCAGCGTGGTCAGTCCGCCGTGGGCGAGAAACAACGCCTGCAACAGCAGGGCCACGCTGGCCACCACCACGGTCGGCCCCGGCCCGATCAGCAGGGCCCCAAGGCCCGTGCCGCAGGGATGCGAGCAGGTGCCGGAGGGCAGCGGCACCGGCATGCACGAGGTAACGAAGACCGCCGAGCCGACCAGGGCCACCATCGTCACCCAACGCGGATCGGTGGCCCGGCGGCGGTTGATCGTGCGCAGCCCCCACATCACCACCGGGACGGCCACCAGGAACCACAGGCCCGCCCAACTGGCCGGCAGAATCCCTTCGGAAATATGCATGGCGGCCGCCGGCGACGGCCACAGGGCCACCGCCAGACCTGCCAGCACCGCGGGTGCCACTGCTGGCTTGCCCAGCAGTGCCCAAACACGGTTGGGCCAGCCAACCGTGGCACCCCTTAATCGAGGATTTTCTGAGCAGTCGTCTTTCATAGGCTCACTGCCTCTCCGCCATGGTGGCCAGGGCGTTCATAGCGGCGGCCGCCACGGCGCTGCCGCCGCGGGGGCCGACGTTGGTGATGTAACACAAGTCGCTTTCCAGGAGGGCCTGTTTCGACTCCCGGGCCCCGACCAGTCCGACCGGCAGCCCGACGACCAGCGCGGGCCGCGGGCCGCCGCCGCGGGCGATCTCCAGAACCTTCCACAGCGCGGTGGGGGCGTTGCCGATCGCCACGATCGACCCTTGCAGCTCGTCCCGCAGCAGCTCCATCGCGGCCGCCGCCCGGGTGCAGCCCTGTTGCCGGGCTCGCTGGGCGGCGTCTGGGCTATCAATCGCGCACAGAATCGGGTTGCGGACCTTCGTCAGGCCGGCCCGCACCATCTTCACGTCGCACACCACCGGCCTGCCGGCGGCCAGCGCGGAGAGCCCGCAAGCGACGGCCTGCTCGTGGATCCGCACCGTGCGGGCAAACGACAGGTCGGCCGTGGCGTGCACGATCCGCCGGATGATCCGCCGCTGGCCGGCCGCCTGTGGGCCGCCCGACCCGATCTGCCGGTCGATGATCTCGTAGCTTTGCTGTTGGATGGCCGCGGCCGCGGCCGGCGGCGTCTGGCCGGGCAGTTGGGCCGCCAGCCGCTCGACCACCACGTCTTCCACGCCGAGATCGTTCTCCAAGGTCGGCAACAGCTCGAGCTCGATCTCGGGAAACCAGTCGCGGCACTCGGCCAGCATGCCGGGAATATCGTGGGTAACGTGCTGGCCGGCATATAGAAAATACGGCATCACCAGGATGCGGCGGATGCCCCGCGAGGCCAACTCCGCCACCTGGTCCTGAATGTTGGGCCGGGCCAGCGAAAAGAAGGCCGGCGCCACGCCCGGCACGCCCAGCCGCAGGCCGATCCGCTCGACCAGCGCCAGGAAGCCTTCGTTGGCCTCGCGCCGCGGGCTGCCATGACCGATCACCAGGATGCCCGGCAAGTTCTCTGCATCGTTCATGAGAGTTCCTCCCCGTTCAGGTTGGGTGGCGCCGGCGGCTGGCCGGTGCTGCTGGCGGAGGCCAGATGCCCCTGCCCGCCGCCGGAGCGGCAGCGAGCAAGAAAATGCCCGATCGCGCTGGGGCTTGACGCCCAATGCAGGTGTACGTAGCCGGCCAGGATGTTTCCGCGTGCCAGGCCGGCGGCGACCTGGCCGCGGCGGCGGCCCACGCTGTAGGCCCGCCGCCAGCCGTCGGCCGCGTCGTCCTCGGCGATGATCTCCGAATAGTGGAACTCGTGCCCGCGGCACACCTGCCCGGCCCGCCCCCACAGGCAATCGGCGGCCAGCGTGATCTCGGCATAGCCCAAGGTCTTCAGCCGCTCGAGCATGGCCGTATCCAGGGGCAGCACGCCGGAGAGCTCATGCCGCCGGCCGTCCAGGGTGGTCAGCGATCGGCCCAGATAGATCATGCCGCCGCACTCGGCATAGATCGCCCGGCCGGAGGCGGCGAACTCGCGAACCGCGTCGAGCATGGCGCGGTTCCCGGCCAGGCCAGCCGCGTGCAGCTCCGGATAACCGCCGCCGAAATACAGGCCCGCCAGCCCCTCGGGAAGCTGCCGATCGCCCAGCGGCGAGAACGGCACCCACTCTGCGCCGGCCTGCTGGAACGCCTCCAGGTTATCCGCGTAGTAGAAGCAGAAGGCCGCATCGCGGGCGATGCCCAGGCGCAAGGCGGAAGGCGGGGGGAAGGCGGAGGGCGGAAGGCGGAGGGCGGAAGGCGGAAGGGGGAAGGCGGAAGGCGGGGCGCTGGACACGACTTGCCCCGAAGGGGCTTCGGACCTTAGCCCAGGGTTGCCGCGAGAGCGGCTATCCTGGGTCGAGAGGGCGCCGAACGATTTATACCCCAACGGGGTTTCGTCGTTCGTAGGTGCAACCCCCTTGGGGTTGACGCGAATTGGTGGCTCGTGTCCCAGGGTAGCGGCTGCGCCGCAACCCTGGGCTATGCTATGAAGCCCCGTTGGGGCTTGCCATGAACCGCCCTCCGCCTTCCGCCTTCCGCCCTCAAATGTCTCCCCTCGCCCTTTGGGAGAGGGGCCGGGGGTGAGGGCGTTCGGCTCCTCCGCCTTCCGCCCTCCGCCTTCATCCTTCCGCCTTCCGCCTTCATCCTTCCGCCCTCCGCCCTCCGCCTTCCGCCCTCCGCCTTCTTCCAGCAGCCGGTCGATGTCGATATATCGCCGGCAGGCGTCGGCCAGGCGATCGTAGATCGACGGATCGAAGTTCTCGTCATCGGCGGCGAGCAGCCCGAGATGCCGGCTGGGGAGCGTCGGCAGGCCATCGCGGGGCACCGCGCCCACGAGCGGTGGAAGCCCGGCCCCGGCCAGCGACTCGGCCAGCCAGGCGCGATGTTTCTCCGAGCCGCTATGGTTGGCGATCACGCCCGCGAATCGCAGGCCGGGCTCGAAGCCGACGAAACCCTGCACGGTGGCCGCCAGGCTGCGGGCCACCCCGTGCGTACCGGCCACCAGCAACACGGGGGCATCCAGCCAGCGGGCGATCTCGGCCGTGCTGCCCTCCGGGCCGGTGGCCGACGCCCCGTCGTACAGCCCCATCACGCCCTCGATCAAGGCCAGGTCGGCGTCGGCAGCGGTGCGGGCCAGCAGCCGCTCGACATACTCCCGCGGTGTCATCCAGCCGTCGAGGTTATAGCACGGCCGGCCCGAGGCCGCGGCCAGGTGCGTGGGATCGAGGAAGTCGGGCCCCACTTTGAAGGTCTGTACCCGCCGGCCGCGGCGCACCAACTCACGGGCCAGCCCCACCGCGATCGACGTCTTGCCGACGCCGCTTGCCGTGCCGGCGATCACCAGCCTGGGGCAACCGGCGTTCACCATTCCACTCCCTTCTGGGCCGTAATGCCGCTCGCCAGGCCGTGGCGAATGGCGAGCATCTCCGTAACCGTGTCGGCCATGGCGACCAGCCCGGGCGTGGCCCCGCGGCCGGTCAGAACCAGACAGACTCCCGGCGGTGCAAGCCGAATGAGGCCGATTACTTCCCGTTCCTCCAGCAGCCCGCGGGCCACGGCCAGGCAGACCTCGTCCAGGACCACTATGGCGAACTGCCCGCCGGCCACGACCTGCGCAGCGGTGCGGAGGCCATCCTGGGCGGCCGCACGGTGCACGCCGAGCGCGGCGTCGCCCGCGTCGGGCAAGAAACCACGCCCCAGGGGCCGAATCTCGATCTGGCTGAGCCCCTTCACCGCGGCCAGCTCGCCGACCGTCAGGTCGCTCTTGATGAACTGCAGCACGCAGGTCCGCAGGCCATGGCCGGCGGCGCGCAGCGCCATCCCCAGCGCGGCCGTCGTCTTGCCCTTGCCGTCGCCGGTGAAGATCAGCACGCGAGCAGTCCCGCTCATATCCCCAAATCCCTAAATCCCCAAATCCCTAAATCCCCAGATAATGGACCACCGCCATCCGCAGCGGCAGGAGCAGCGCCAGCACTAGGCCGGTAGTGGCGAGCATCAGCCGGTTGGCGGCCACGATGTGCCGGGGCGAGAGCGGCACGAGCGGGTCGCCCAGCGTCGGGCCGTCCGAGGGCCGGCCATCGTAGTAGTTCCGGCCGCCCAGCCGGATGCCCAGGGCCCCGGCCGCGGCGGCCTCGGCCAGTCCGGCGTTGGGACTGGGGTGCCGGCGGCCGTCGCGGGCCAGCACCTTTAGCGCCGCCCACGGCCGCCGGCGCAACACGAGCGCCGCCAGGCACACGAGCGGCGCCGTCAGCCTGGCCGGAACGTAATTGGCCAGGTCGTCGATCCGGGCCGCGGCCCAGCCGAACTCGGCATACGGCTCTTCGCGGTGGCCCAGCATGGAATCGAGCGTGTTGACCGCCCGATAGACGATGGCCCCCACCGGGCCGGCGACCGCGGCGAACACCAAGGGCGCGGTCACGCCGTCTACGGTGCTCTCGGCCACGCTTTCGACCGCCGCGCGGACGATCTCCGCCTCGTCCAGCCCGGCCGTATCGCGGCCCACGATTTGGGCCACACGGCGGCGGGCCTCGACCAGCTCGCCCGCCGCCAGCGCACGGTACACGGCCATGCTGTGCCGCAGCAGGTCGCGGGGGGCAATGGCCCAATAGATCACCACGATCGACACCAGGTCGGCAAGGGGACAGGCACATTTTTCGGCCCAAAGGGGGCCGGAAAATGTGCCAGTCGCCACGAAGCCCGCCAGCCGAATGCCGCCCCAGGCCGCAAGCCCAACGATGAGGTACACCGCCAGCGCCACGGCCAACCCGGCGATCCGCGGCCAGAAGCCAAGCCAGCGGCGCCCCAACCGCTCCAGGCAGCCCGTCAAGCGGCCGATGCCGCGGACGGGGTGCGGCAGCCACCGGGGGTCGCCCAGGGCCAGGTCCAAGGCCACGGCACAGAGGATCTGATATTCCACGCGCATCACAATCGCAGCAGCCGATAAATCTCGTCCATTTTGACGCTTCGGCGGACCACGTCGGCCAGCCGCTCCAGCGTGCCCTCGATGTCGTAACGGGCGCCGCAGCAACCCAGCGGCGGCAGGCCGCGGCCAACCCGCAGCCGGTCGAGGAACCAGCGGCGGAATCCGTCGGCGTCGAAGATCCCGTGGAGGTAGGTGCCCCACACGCGGCCCTGCGGGCTGGCCGCGCCCAACAGCCGGCCGTCGGCCGCGGCCAAAAGCGGCACCGCCCCGGCAACGGTCGTCTGGCCGTGATGGATTTCGTATCCGGCCACCTCCAGCCCCGAGGGCACGTGGGTGGCCCGCGTTCGCAGCAGCGTTTTCTCCGCCGCCAACACGGTGTGCACCTCCAGCAGGCCCAGCCCCGAGGCGGCGACGGCCGCCGACTCCAACCCCAGCGGATCGCATACCTCGCGGCCGAGCATCTGAAAACCGCCGCAGATACCGACGATCTCGGTCCGCCCGCGGCGGGCTAGCTCGACGATCCGCTCGGCCAGCCCGCTGCGGCGAAGGTATTCCAGGTCGCCCAGCGTGTTCTTGCTGCCGGGAATCAGTACGGCGTCGGGGCCGTCCAGCTCGGCGGGCGAGCGGACCACCCGCATCCGCACGTCGCTTTCCACCCGCAGGGCGTCGAAATCGGTGAAGTTCGACACGTGCGGCAGATCGACCAGTGCGATTTCCACCGCCGCGGCGCGCTGGCTCGGGGGCGGTTCCGGCGGCGCGGCATCGGCGGCCGGCCAGTGCTGGCTGCCGCCGTCACCCCCGGCCCAGCTTCCGGACGGCGAGGCGAGACCCTGGCTCTTGAACTCGACCGAATCTTCCTGCGGCAGATCGAGCGCAGCCAGGTAGGGCACCACGCCCAGCACCGGCCGGCCGGTCCGCTCCAGCGTGTAGTCCAGGGCCGGCGTGAGCAACTCGGGATCGCCGCGAAAGCGATTGACAATCCAGCCGGCCACCAGCTTTCGCTCCCACGCCGAGAGCACCTCCATGGTGCCCACGAAGGCGGCGAACAGCCCGCCCCGGTCGATGTCGCCCACTACCAGCACCGGCGCGCGGGCGTACTCGGCCATCCGCATGTTCACGATGTCGTGGTGCTTGAGGTTCACTTCGCCGGGCGAGCCGGCGCCCTCCAGCACCACGGCGTCGAACTCGGCGGCCAGCGAGTCGTAGCACTGGCAGGCGGCGGCGAAGGCCTGCGGCTTGTAAGACACGTACTGCCCGACCCGCATATTGCCCACCGGCCGGCCGCGGACGATCACCTGGCAGCCGGTATCGGAATCGGGCTTGAGCAGCACGGGGTTCATTCGCACGTCGGGCTCGACGCGGCAGGCCTGGGCCTGGACCACCTGGGCCCGGCCCATCTCGCCCCCCTCCCGCGTGACGAACGAGTTGAGCGACATGTTCTGGGCTTTGAAGGGGGCCACGCGAACGCCGTCTTGCAGCAGGATGCGGCACAGGGCCGCCGCCAACACGCTCTTCCCCGCGCTGGAGCCGGTGCCCTGGATCATGATGGCGGGGGCGCCCCGCGGTCCCCTCTCCCTCCGGGAGAGGGTTAGGGTGAGGGGAATTGGGTGAATATTCCCGCCCTCCAGCTCTTGTGACAAAAGCGGGTTCCCCTCACCCCCACACTCCGCAGCCGCTTGCGGTTTCGCACCACACGCAGCGGCCCTCACCCTAGCCCTCTCCCGGAGGGAGAGGGGACACGCACCGCACTCCGCGGCAATCGCCGCGCACAACTGCTCGTTCTCCTCGCCCGTGCGGACGGCGACGCGGAAGAACCGCCCGTCGAGATGCTCCGCGGCGTCGAACGTGCGGATGGCGATGCCGCGTGCCAGCAGTCGCTCCGCCAGCTCCGCCGCCGACAGGTCGCCGCGATCGATCCGCACGAGCAGAAAATTCGCCGCGGCGGGGTAGACGTGCAGACCCGCAATGGCCGAAAGCTGCTCGCTGAGCCGCTCGCGCTCGTGCCGGACCAAGGCCACCGTTCGCCGCGCGTAGTCGTCGTCGGCCAGCAGAGGTCCGGCCGCCGCCTGGGCCAACGTGCCCACCGACCACGGGGTCAATTGCCGACGGATCCGGCCGGCCGTCTCGACGCCCGCCACGGCCAGCCCCAGCCGCAGGCCCGGCACGGCGTAGAACTTCGTCAGCGAGCGGACCACGATCACGTTGGCCGGCAGCCGTCGGGCGAGCGACCGATAGCCCTCGACGAAATCGGCGAACGCTTCATCGACCACCCACGTTGTCTGCGGATGCCGCTGGGCCGCTTGGCGAATCTCGTCGCTATCCAGCAACCGGCCCGTGGGATTGTTCGGCTGACCCAGGAAGACGAGGTCCCACGGACGAAGCACGGCCGCCAGACGCTGCCAATCCAGCCGGAAGTCGTCCTCGGTGGCCACCAGTTCGACCGGCCGGCCGGCCGCCTCGACCGCTGCCGCGTAATCGCCGTAGGTAGGCACGGGAATGACGGCCCGATCGAACCGGCAGGCCCGGGCCAAGGCAAACAGGATTTCGCTCGATCCGTTGCCGACGACGATCTGCCCGGCCGGCACGCCCCATCGCCGGGCCAGCGTGCCGGTCAGCTCCACGCAGTCGGGATCGGGATAGCCGGCCAGCCGGTCGATCGCGCGGGTCAAGGCCGGGCGGAGCCCCTCGGGCGGGCCCAGCGGGTTGATGCTGGCGCTGAAATCGAGGATCTCGTCCTCCGCCCGCCCGGCCCGCCGGGCCAACTCCCGCAAATTCCCGCCGTGTGGTGTGGCCATGGATTACCTCAGTGTGCCAGCAGCGTCGCGTGGGCCGGCCACAGCGCCAAGCTTATGGCCGGCACGGTCTCGACGATCTCGCACACGGCGCCCAACGTGTCGCCCGTCGCCCCGCCGATCTTGCGATAGAAATAAGCGGCCGTAAGCAGCGTGACGGCGGCCGACGCTACCCACGCCACGAGGCCCGGCAGGTCGGCCACGAGCCAGCCGGCAACGGCCAGTATCGCCGCGGCCCAAAGCGCGATCGCCCACGCCCGCGGCCGGCCGCAGAACACCGCCCCCAGTCCGCCCGGCCGGGCCGCGGGCATGATCGCCATGTGGACCAGCATTGCGCAGCGGCCGGCCAGGGGCATCAGTGCGGCGGCCGGCCACAACTCGGCCGCCCCCAGCGAGGCCAGCGAAGCCAGGGCCGCGAACTTCACCAACAGCACCGCCAGCAGGGCGATCACGCCCATCGCCCCGGTGCGGCTGTCCTTCATGATCTCGAGCATCTGCTGGCGGGGGCGGGAGCTTAAGAGTCCGTCGGCCGTGTCCGACAGGCCGTCCAGGTGCAGGCAACCCGACATCGCCGCTAGGAGGATTACCAACCCCGCAGCGGTCACAAGCGGCGGGGCGTGGGGGGCCACGAGCCAGACGGCCCCGGCCGCCACCGCGCCCAGCAACAGCCCGACCACCGGGAACATGGCCGTGCCGCGGGCCAGATCGGCCGGATCGGCGCCCCGCCGGCCCGGCAGGGGCAGGATGGTCAGGAATCGGATGGCGGCCAGCAGTCGGTTCATTGTTCAGCCTTCGAGACACGGAAATTAGACGCAGGAATTAGCCGCTTGCGGCTTCGCACGCATCGCTCCCAACAGTCGCTTCTTCATTGTTCAGCCTTCGAGACGTGTGCCTCGTCGAAGGTGGCGATTTCGGTAAGGATCCGCCGTGCGGCCTCGACCAGGTTCATGGCCAGTGCGGCGCCGGTGCCCTCGCCCAATCGCAGGTCGAGGTCCAGGAGCGGCCGTTTGCCAAGCCGCTCCTGCATGATGCGGTGCCCCGGCTCGACGCTGCGATGGGCCGCAATAACATACTGGGCCGACGCCGGGCACAGGGCCTGGGCCACCAAGGCCCCGGCTGTCGAGATGAATCCGTCGACCACGACCGGCTTTTGCCGGGCGGCACCGGCGAGCACCACCCCGGCGATCCCGCCGATCTCGAAGCCGCCCACCTTGGCCAGTACGTCCAGGCCATCCCGTGGATCGGGGCGATTTGTGGCCAGTGATTGTTCCACGACGGCGATTTTCCGGGCCAGTTGCCGGTCGTCGATCCCCGTGCCCCGGCCGGCCAGCTCGGCCACCGGCGCGGCGGTCAGCGCGGCGGCGATGGCCGTGGCGGGCGTGGTGTTGGCTATGCCCATGTCGCCCGTGCCCAGCACGTCGGTCGATTCGGCCAGGCCTTCGACGACCTGGATGCCCGCCTCGACCGCGGCCACGGCCTGCCCGCGGGTCATGGCCGGCCCGACGGCCAGATTGCCGGTGCCGCGGGCGATCTTCTTGTCGATGATCTTGCCCGAGCGCACCAGCGGCGTCAGGTCGCCGGCCACGCCCATATCCACCACCACCACGCCTGCACCGGCCAGGCGGGCCAGAACGCTGATGCCGGCCAGGCCGGCGGCGAAGCCCTGGACCATCTGCGCCGTCACCTCCTGCGGATAACAACTGACGCCTTCGGCCGCCACGCCATGGTCGCCGGCCATGGTCACGATCGTTTTCCGCGCCACCGGCACGTCCAATGAGCGGGTCATGCCGGCCAGGTCCACGGCCAGGTCCATCAGGCGGCCCAGCGCCCAGTGGGGCATAATAAGCTGGTCTAGCCGGGCTCGGGCCTTGACCCGCCAGGTGTCATCCTGCGGCACGATGCGGGCCAGCGTCGTTTCCAAGAACTGCGTCACTGCGTGGCAATCTCCTTCAGGTTTCGGGCGATGCCGCACGTCAGCAGGGTGACCGTATCGGCGCGGGTGGCGATCTCCTGGTTGGCCCGGCCCGCCAGGTCGCGATAGCGCCGCGCGGCGGCGTGCTCGGGAACGATGCCCATGCCCACTTCGTTGGTCACGAAGACGATCGTGCCGGGGCAGGCCTCGGCGGCGGCCAGCATTTCGCGGCAGCGGCCGACGATCTCGTCTTCCTCCAGATCGTGCGACTGCTGGGCGGCGGCGTGCATCAGGTTGTTCACCCACAGCGTAATGCAATCGACCAAGAGCACCTGGTAGTCGTGGCTGCGGCGAAGCACGCCGGCCAGGTCCAGCGGTTCTTCGGCCGTTTCCCAGCCCCGGCCGCTGCGGGCGCGGCGGTGCGCCTCGACGCGGCGGGCCATCTCCTCGTCGATCACCGGGCAGGTGGCCACCAGCAGCCGGCGGCCGGGCAGCGATTCGGCCACCCGCTGCGCATAGGCGCTCTTGCCGCTGCGGCAACCGCCAACCACCAGGATCATCCGCGCCATCGCCAGGCTCCCGACCATGAGCTTTGAGCTTTGAGCTATGAGATTCGGGCGGGCGACTGCTCATTGCTCAAAGCTCATAGCTCATTGCTTCCCTAAATCCCCAAATCCCCAATCCCCAATCCCCAATCCCTAATCCCTAATCCCCCTACTTCCCCGCCAGCGCCACCACTTCGCCCACGACGATCACCGCCGGGGGGCGGATCTGCCGCTGACGGATTACCTCCGCCACGTCGGCCAAGGTGCAGTGCCAGGTTTCCTGGTCGGGCCAGGTTGCCCGGCGGACGATGGCCACGGGCGTCTGCGCCGGACGGCCGCCGCGGACCAGGGCCGCGCTCCATTGCCGGGCAGTCGTCATGCCCATGTAAAAGACCAGCGTGCCGGGGAAGCGGGCCAGGGCCTCGTAGTCCAGCTCGGCGGCGTCCGAATCGCACCGCTGATGGCCGGTTATGAGGGCCACGGCCGAAGCCAGCCGGCGGTGGGTGATGGGGATGCCGGCGTGGCTGGCGGCGGCCGATGCGGCCGTCACGCCCGGCACGACTTCGTACGTCACCCCGGCGGCCCGCAAGGCCTCGGTCTCCTCGGCCCCCCGTCCGAAAAGATGCGGATCGCCGCTCTTCAGCCGCACGACGGTCTTTCCCCCGCGGGCCGCGTCGATCATCCGCCGGTTGACCTCGGCCTGCTGCATCTCGCGGCCGCCGTGGGGGTGCCCCAGCGAGACCAACTCCGCCCCGGCCGGGGCGTGCTCCAACAGCAGCGGATTGACCAGGTAATCGTAGAGCACCACTTCGGCCGCGGCCAGGCACGCCGCGCCGTGGACCGTAATCAGGCCGGGGTCGCCGGGACCCGCACCGACAAGGAAGACTTTTCCCGGCATCGCGTTCGAGCCTCCCCTCGAAGGATCGCGCACAGGCGCGCCTTTTCGTATCCTGACTTTCGGGTCATCCTACTTGCCGCGGCCTTCCCATCGCCTGGGGGACAGTGGCCAGGTACGGATGCCTCGAATTCCCGAGAGGGCAGCCCCATTTCCGCTACATCGGCGCGACAGTCCGGTTCTCGCGGAGCGAGAGCCGGGACCGCCCGCCGGCGAAAATCGGGATCGTCCCCCCTTGCGAGGCACCGCTACGGCTTTCGTCGCCGATCACAGTGGCGGGGCCGTGCTGGATTCGCACCAGCTTCCGAGTTCTATGGCGAACTCCGCCAGCATAGAGCATCGCCCGGCGGGGGTCAAGGGGCTGACAATCGGCGCCGCCGGCATAAGCCGCTTGTTCGCAACCGGCCGCGGCGGCCGCCGCCAAGCCCGCCCGCCGCGCACCGGGCCGGCTAGGAACCTAGACTTGTCTATGTGCGGCATCGCTGGGATTCTCGAACGTAAGGGGCAGGCCGCCGACCCGCGAATCCTCGAGCGGATGCTCGTTCCGATCGCCAATCGCGGACCGGACGGTCGCGGCGTGCACCTGGAGGGCCCGCTGGGCCTGGGACACGTCCGCCTCAGCATCATCGACCTGGACGGCGGCCGGCAGCCGATGCACAACGAAGACCGCTCGGTGTGGGTCACGTTCAACGGCGAGATCTTCAATTACCTGGAATTGGCCGAAACGCTCCGCGGCCGCGGGCACCGCTTCGCCACCCGCTCAGACACCGAGGTCATTCTCCACGCCTACGAGGAGTATGGGGAAGACTGCGTCCGGCACTTCAACGGCCAATGGGCCTTCGCCCTGTGGGACGCCCGGCGACGGAAGCTGCTGCTGTCGCGCGATCGACTGGGCGTCCGCCCGCTGTTCTACACCACCGCCGGCCCGACGCTGCTGTTCGCCTCGACCATGAGATCGCTCCTGGCCCACACGGCGGTGGGCCGGCAGCTCGACCCCGTGGGCCTGGACCAGGTGTTTACGTTCTGGGCGACGATTCCGCCGCGGACCGTGCTGCGGGGGATCTGCGAGCTTCCGCCCGGCCACAACCTGGTGGCCGAAGGCGAGGCCCTGCGCACCCGGGCCTACTGGCAACCGGACTTCAATCCGGACCCGCGTCCGGAGTCGGAGGCCCAGTCGGCCGAGCGGCTGCTGGAGCTGTTGGCCGACGCCACCCGGCTGCGGCTGCGGAGCGACGTGCCGGTGGGCGCGTATCTGAGCGGCGGGCTGGATTCCACCGTAACCACCGCCTTGGCCGCCCGCTATGTGCCCCGGCACTTGCGGACGTTCTCGATTACCTTCGACGACGCCGAGTTCGACGAGAGCCGCCACCAGCGGCAGGCGGTGGAATACCTGCACACCGACCACCGGCAGATGCACTGCCGCGCGGCCGACATTGCCCGGGTCTTCCCCCAAGTGATCTGGCATGCCGAGCGGCCGATCCTGCGGACCGCCCCGGCGCCGATGTACCTGCTGGCGGAACTGGTGCGGCGGGAAGGTTACAAGGTAGTGCTCACCGGCGAGGGGGCCGACGAGATGCTCGGCGGCTACGACATCTTCAAGGAGGCCAAGGTCCGCCGCTTCCTGGCCGCCCGGCCGGAATCGGCGTTTCGGGCCCGGCTGCTCGCTAAGTTGTATCCTTATCTGCCGAGGCTCCAGGCGCAGTCGCTGGCCTACCGCAAGGCGTTCTTCCACGTGCGGCCGGAGGATCTGGCCAGCCCGTGGTTCTCGCACCTTCCGCGGTGGGAACTCACGGCGCGGCTGAAGCAGTTCTTTTCCCGCGAGCTGCGCTCAGAGCTGGCCGGCCGCGATGCCTGCGCCGATGCCCTGGCGGTGCTGCCGGCGGCCTTCGAGGGCTGGGATTTTTTCTCGCGGGCCCAGTATCTGGAAACGACGCTGCTGCTGCCCGGTTATATCCTGTCGTCGCAGGGCGACCGCATGGCGATGGCCCACGCCGTGGAAGGGCGGTTTCCCTTCCTCGATTACCGCGTGGTGGAGTATGCGGCGTCGCTCCCCTGGCGAATGAAGATGAAGGGGCTCGATGAGAAGCACATTCTCAAGCGGGCGGCCGTGGGGCTGGTTCCGCCCGCCGTGCTGGCCCGCAGCAAGCAGCCCTACCGCGCCCCCGACGCCGCCTGCTTCCTGCCGCCCTCGGGCCCGGCCCCGGAGTACGTCGAGACCCTCTTGTCGCCGCGGCGGATCGGCCAGGACGGCCTCTTCGATCCGCAGGCCGTGGCCCACCTGGTGGCCAAGTTCCGCCGCGGTGAGGCCATCGGCGTGAAGGACAACATGGCCCTGGTGGGCATCCTCTCGACCGAGCTCGTACTGGAACAATTCACCGGCCAGCCGCTTGCGGCTTCGCAAGGTTCAAGCCTGCCACCGCCCGCCGCCCCTTTACCGCTGGGCGCGGCGGGCAGCCGGCTCGCAGACGGCACCGCTCTTCCTGCTTCGACCATTTATTAGCGGAGGTCCACGATTATGAACACCATTGCCACCGCCCTGCGGAGTTTCATCCAGGAAAACCTGCTCTTCGGGCAGAAGCTCACGCTGGCCGACGACGACTCCTTCCTGGAACAGGGCATCATCGACTCGACCGGCGTGCTGGAGCTGGTGGCCTTCCTGGAGGGCCAGTACCAGATCCACGTCGCCGACGACGAGTTGCTGCCCGAAAACCTCGATAGCGTCAACAACGTGACGCGCTTCGTCGAGCGAAAGCAGCAAGGCGCGATGGCAGAACAGGAACAGTTTGTCATGAGTGATTCGTGAAGCGAGGTGCGGAAGTGCAGCTTGAAACGTTCCTCGAATCCAGTGCCCGGCAGTGGCCGGAAAAGACCGCCCTGGTCGCGGGCAGTCGCCGCTTGTCGTACGTCGAGCTGGAGACGGCGGCGAACCAACTGGCCCACGCACTCCTGGCCGAGGGCCTTGCGCGGGGCGACCGCGTGGCGATCTACCTGGAAAACGGCGTCGAGGCGGTGATTTCCATCTTCGCCGTGCTCAAAGCGGGCGCCGTCTTCCTGGTGATCAACCCCACGACCAAGGCCGACAAGCTGTGTTTCGTGTTGAATAACTGCCGGGCGGCGGCCCTGCTGACGACGGCCCGACGGGCGGCGGCCCTGGGCCCGGGCTGGGAAAAAACGCCGCACCTGCGGACCCTGATCCTGGCCGACGCGGAAAACCCCGGGGCCGGCGCCGCCGACCCGCCTGCCGGCCCACCCGGCCGAGCCTGCCACCGGCTGGCCGAGCTCATCGCGCGTCATCAATCTGACCGCCTGCCGCCGCCCAAGCGGGCCATCAATATCGACCTGGCCGCCCTCGTCTACACCTCCGGCTCGACCGGCAATCCCAAGGGCGTCATGCTGACGCACCTCAACATGGTCTCGGCCGCCACGTCGATCACAACTTATCTGGAGAACACGCCGCAGGACATTATCCTCAGCGTGCTGCCGTTGGCCTTCGATTATGGCCTGTACCAGGTCCTCATGGGCGTCAAGATCGGCGGCACCGTGATCCTCGAACGATCGTTCGCCTATCCGCAGGCGGTGATCCGCAAGCTGATTGCCGAGCGCGTGACCGGCCTGCCGCTGGTGCCCACCATGGCCGCCATCCTGCTCCAGATGGACCTGAGGCCTTACGACTTCACCAGCCTGCGGTACCTGACCAACACGGCGGCGGCCCTGCCTACCGAGCACATCCGCCGCCTGCGGGCCTGCTTTCCGCGGGCCAGGCTGTTCTCGATGTACGGCCTGACCGAGTGCAAGCGGGTGTCGTACCTGCCGCCCGAAGAGCTCGACCGGCGGCCCGACTCGATCGGCCGCGGCATGCCCAACGAGGAAGTGTACGTGGTCGACGACGAGGGCCGGCGGGTAGGGCCGGGCATCGTCGGCGAGCTGGTCGTCCGCGGGGCCAATGTCATGAAAGGATACTGGGAGCTGCCCGAGGAGACCGCCCGCCGCCTCCGCCCCGGCCCCCTGCCCGGCGAAAGCGTGCTCTACACCGGCGACCTGTTCCGCGCGGACGAAGAGGGCTACCTGTATTTCGTCAGCCGCAAGGACGACATCATCAAGTGCCGGGGCGAGAAGGTCAGCCCCCGCGAGATCGAGAACGTGCTGGCCGCCCACCCGGAAATCGCCGAGGCGGCGGTGGTCGGCGTGCCCGACCCCATCCTGGGCCAGGCCATCCGGGCCGTCGTGGCCCTGAAGCCGGGCAGCCGCCTCACGCAGCAAGACGTGCTGCGGCACTGCGCCCAGCGGCTCGAAGACTTCATGCTGCCCAAGTTCGTTGAGATCCGCAGCGAGCTGCCTAAGACCGGCAACGGCAAGATCGACAAGCGCAACCTGCTTTGTGGAGCCACGGCATGACACGCACCGCCCGCGAGCCTTTCTCCCTAGCCTCCCTGGCGATCGATCCCGGCCGCGAGTGTGCGCGGATCGTCGCGGCTCTCCGCCGGCAGGTGGGCCCCGAGCTGCATCGCCGGGGGGCCGTGCTGGGCCTTTCCGGCGGCATCGATAGCAGCCTGTCGGCCGCGCTGTGCGTGCGGGCCTTCGGGCCCCAACGCGTGCTCGGTCTGTTCATGCCCGAACGCGACTCCGCCGCCGACAGCCTCACCTTGGGCCGCCTCCTGGCCGAGCACCTGGGGATCGCCGCCCTGCGGGAAGACGTCGACGGCATCCTCGAGGCGGCCGGCTGTTACCGGCGGCGCGACGAGGCCATCCGCAGCGTATTTCCCGACTATGGGCCCGGCTACAAGTCGAAGATCGTCCTGCCGGGGCTGGCCGCCGGCGGCTATCGCATTTTCTCGCTGGTCATCCAGTCGCCCGACGGCCAGGTCCGCCGCGATCAACTGCCGCTGGCGGCCTACCAGCAGATCGTCGCCGCCACGAACTTCAAGCAGCGGGTCCGCAAGATGATCGAGTATTATCACGCCGATCGGCTCCGCTACGCCGTGGTGGGCACGCCCAATCGGCTGGAATACGATCAGGGCTTCTTCGTCAAGAACGGCGACGCCGCGGCCGACGTCAAGCCCATCGCCCATCTCTATAAGACGCAGGTCTACCAGTTGGCCGAGTACCTGGGGCTGCCCGAGATCATCCGCACGCGGCCGCCGACCACCGACACATACTCGATGGAGCAGTCGCAAGAGGAGTTCTTCTTCTCGGTGCCTTTCGACAAGCTGGACGCCTGCCTGTTCGCCCAGGACCAGGGCGTGGCCCCTGAGGAAGTGGCCCGGGCCCTGGACTGGACGCCGGAGCAGGTCCGCCAGGTGTGGCACGACATCCAATCCAAACGCCGGGCCGCCGCGTACCTCCACGCCGCCCCGCTGCTGGTCGAAGACGGACCGGAGATCCCCTGCGCGGGTGCCACTGCTGGCTTGCCCAGCAGTGCCGAAGACACGGTTGGGCAAGCCAACCGTGGCACCCCTCAAGCCGAAACTTGTCCTGGAGCAGTTGGCAACCGCCCGGCCGTTCTCTCCGCCGGCCTGCCACTGGTCCAAGACGTTCCGGAGGCAGTTCGATGACCTACTGCGTCTGCCAGCCCCACGAGCAGACCGATCGGCAGTCGATCCTGGAACTCTGGCAGCGGAACCTGCCGGGCAGTTCCCCCAAGCGCTACCGATGGCTCTACGAATCGGGGCCGGCCAGTAGCCTGCTGCTGCATGCGGCCGACGGCCGGGCGGTGGGCTCGATCGGCCTGATGCGCCGCACGCTGCTGGCCCAGGGCCGGCCCCTGCCCGCCGGCCAGGCCATCGACCTGAACGTGGACGGCGATCATCGGACGATCGGGCCGGCCCTGCAATTGGCCCGCGCCGCCACCGCCGCGATTACCCGGGGCGAATTGTCCTTGATCTACGGCTTTCCCAACCGCCGGTCCGAGGCCGTCTTCCGCCGCCTGGGCTACCGCGTGCTGGGCGAGCTGCAGCGCTGGGTCCGGCCGCTTTCCGGCCGGGCAGTGATCCAACGCAGCCCCTGGCCCCGGCTGTTGCGCGGCGCCGCAGCGCTCGTCGATCCGATCCTGTGGCTGCAAGACCTGTGGCTCCGCGGCGCCGGCGGCCGGCCGGGTGGCACTGGCGGCTCGCCAGTGCTCGTGGGAACCGCGGCAGACGGCCTGCGCCGCCGGCCGCTTCGCTTCGAGGCCACCGATCGTTTCGACGCCCGGTTCGACCGCTTCTGGCGGCGGGCCGCCGCGCCGGCGGCCATCGTGGGCGAGCGGTCCGCGGCCTATCTCACGTGGCGATTCGGGCAGTCGCCCGCCGCGCTGCACCGCACACTCTGCCTGCTGGATGCCCGCGGTGAGCTGGCGGCCTACCTGGTTTACAGCCGCCGCGCGGGGGCCGTCTCGATCAGCGATTTCCTCTACGCCCAGGCCGCGGACTTTGAAATCCTGCTGGCCGAGTTCCTGCGCCAGATGCGGCACGCGCGGGCCGACACCGTGAGTGCCACTTACCTGGGCCACCCGGCCGTCGGCCAGACGCTGGCCCGCTTCGGCTTCTGGCGCCGGCCTTCGCCCGGCAAGGCCGTGCTCTACGCCGACCCCGACGGGCCGGCCGCCCCGCCCGCCGGCTGCGACCTGTTCCAGCCGGCCAACTGGCACCTCACCCGCGCCGACCTCGACACCGACGAGTAACCGTGTAGGCAGCGCCCTCTGTGGCGTTCCGGCTGCGGCCGTTTGGGTGGCACGCCCCCGTGCCCGCCGGCCGCAGCCGCCGGCCCTATCCCCGGGCGCTTGACAAACCTCGGCCGGGCCGGCAAACTAGGCGGCAGGAGTATAGGATTATGTCTGCTACTACGGCCTGTGTTACGTTGGACCGGCAGGGTTGCCCCTGCACGGGCGGGACGCTGGACCGCCTGATCCAGCCCGCCATTCTCGCGGTGTTGGCCCGGGGCCCGCTGCACGGCTACCGGCTGGCCGAACGCATCGGCGCCATGCCGGGCTTCGCCGGCCACAAGCCCGACGTTTCGGGCGTGTACCGCTTCCTCAAGGCCATGGAGCGCAAGGGGCTGGTGCGGTCGGCCTGGGACCTGTCCCAGCGCGGGCCGGCCAAGAAGATCTACCACATCACGCCGGCCGGCCGCCGCTGCCTGCGACGCTGGATCCAGACCTTGGAACAATACCGGCAGGCCATCTCGGCCCTGCTGGGCAGCACGCGTCGAGCGGCCAGGCAATAACACGATACACAACGGAAGAATCTGAACCGCAAACGTTTGGCTGAATTGGAGACCTGCGAGATGCCGGCAACCCGATTGATTCTGGTGGGTGGTTTTTTGGGTTCGGGCAAGACGACCCTCCTGGCCCAGGCCGCCCAGCGTCTGACCGGCCGGGGCAAGCGGGTGGGCCTGCTGGCCAACGACCAGGCGGCCGACCTGGTCGATACCGAGTTGTTCCGCGAGACCGGCGCGCCGGTCGAGGAGGTGGCCGGCGGCTGCTTCTGCTGCCGCTTTCCCGACATGCTCGCCGCCCTGGAGCGGCTCGTCGAGCAGGGCCGCAGCGACGTGCTGCTGGGCGAGCCGGTCGGCAGTTGCACCGACTTGTCGGCCACGGTCATGCAGCCGATCAAGAAGCTGCATTCGTCGCGGTTCCGCTTGGCCCCCTTTACCGTGATGGTCGACGGGAACCAGGTGCGGGTGCTGGACCGGCTGCGGCGGGCGGCCGCCGAGGGCACGCCGGGCCGCTTCCCCGACAATGTCCTTTATATCTACCAGAAGCAGCTCGAAGAGGCCGACGTGATCGCGCTGAACAAGATCGACCTGCTGCCGCCCGAAGAGCTAGGGCAGCTCCGCGACTGGCTGGCGGGGCAACTGCCCGGCACGCCCATTTTCGGCCTGTCGGCCCGCGACGGCAGCGGCGTGGACGCCTGGCTGGACTTCGTGCTGCAGGACCTTCCGGCCGGCCAGAAGATCACCGAGGTGGACTACGACACCTACGCGGCGGGCGAGGCGGCGCTGGGCTGGATGAACGCACGCTTAGCGCTGCACGCCCGGCCGGACACCGATTGGCACGCCTTCGCCGGCGATTTCCTGGACGCGGTCCGCACGGCGCTCCGCGCCGAGCCGGCCGAGATCGCGCATCTGAAGCTCTATCTCACCGCGGCCGGCGGCGGCCACGTGGTGGGCAACGTCACCAGCAACCAGGGCGAGGTCTCCGTCCGCGGCCATTTCGATCCCGACCACTCTGACGTGAACTTGCTCGTCAACGCCCGGGTCCACATTCAGCCCGATCGGTTGCGGGCGATTATCGAGAACGCTTTGCAGGCGGTGGCCGCCGGGGCACAGATAACGACGGAGATCCGGCAGGTGCGAAGCTTCTTCCCGGGTCGGCCGCAGCCCACCCACCGCTTCTCGGCGGTGGAGCCGGCGCCCGGCGGCGGATGAGCAATGGGAGGGATTGGGGATCAGGGATTAGGGGCAGATCCCCGTTGTGGCCGGTCTCCGACCGAGCCACGCCGCCGATTTGAAGGTCTCGCGGGTCCCGGAGACCTTCGGTCGGGCTGCGGCGGGGTCGGGAGACCCGCGCCGAACTTGCGGCCCGGCCGATGAACGCTCCCCGGCGGCGGACGGGCAGGCAGTTCAACTTGTAGGGATTAGGTTAAGTTTTCCGACTACCGGACCGATCTAGCGAGTTGGTGTGTAGGAAACTATTTCAGGAGAGGAAATCCTCTGGTCCCCCATCCATCCGGGAAAGTAAGGCCTCTGGTCCCCTCTCCCTCCGGGAGAGGGCAGGGTGAGGGCAGGCAGCGAGAAAGCGGTCATTATTTACGATTGCGGCCCACAATGCCCTCACCCCCGGCCCCTCTCCCAAAGGGCGAGGGGAGTTTTTGGTTTTTCCATTACCCATTGGCACGAAAGCACTTGGGGAGCAAAGCCCCCTCAGCCCACGGCCACCGGCGAACTTAAGCTCTTTGACAACAAGGTGTTACATCCACCCACGCCGGCGATCCGCCGGGGCGGCGCCCGCAGCGGCGCGGGTACCCCGCTAAGCCGCCGGCCAGAGGCCCAGCCCTCTGGTTGCGGCCTCGAACGGCCCAATTGGCCTTGACTCTAATCGTTGCAGGGCCTACACTTGGAGCATCAAAGCGGTGGTTCGCCGCGGATAAGCTGACGCGAGCAAACCACCCACGCCCGAGCCTTTCTCTCCAGGAGAATCGAGCCGTGACCAAGAAGGATATCGTTCGGACCATTTCCGAGGAAATTGGGCTGACGCAGTTGCAGACGAAGGAGATCGTCCAGAAGACGTTCAACGCGATTGTGGAGGCCCTGGTGGAGAAAGGCCGGATCGAGCTGCGCAACTTCGGGGTGTTTGAGGTCAAGCGGCGCGCCCCGCGCAAGGCCCGCAACCCGCGGACGGGCGACAAGGTCCTGGTGCCGGAGAAGTACGTGGTTACGTTCAAGCCGGGCAAGGAAATGGAACAACGGGTGCACGAGTTGGAACGGCGTGCGGCGGCCCGCGTGGCCCGCACCAAAACGCCTGCCTCGGACGGCGCGGCCAAGGCCGCGCCGGAGACTCCCAGCACGTCGGAACGCTACGGCACTTGAGATTAGGGATTTAGGGATTTAGGGATTTGGGGATTTAGGGATTTGGGGATTTAGGGATTTGCGGCCGCGGGCCACTCGGCTAGGCCGCCCATGCTTCTCATCTGGTTCGTTCTCATCGTATTTGCGGGAAAAGGGGACAGACGCCCTTTCCTGCTGCAAGATAGGAAACGCCCTTAGCGTTTTTCCGTTTCACGGAGGAGTCGTTGCATGCGCAAGTTGTTGTTGGGTGTGGCCTTGGGTTGCTTGCTGGCCGCCACGGCGGGATGCATTATCCCGGCCTACTCGGCCGATCCCGTTACGCGGACCCAGGAGTTGGTCTACACGTCTGAGAACCTCCGCCTGGCCCTGGACGAATGGGAACGCTTCTGGCTGCTGGATCAGCCGGACCACATGACGCCTACCCGCACGCACGGCGGTATACTATAGTGTCCGCTGGAGAAGCGGCTCTAGTGCCCCGACCGCCCTCGGTTGACACGTTGGGTGCCACTGCTGGCTCATCCAGCAGTGCCCAAAACACGGTTGGGCAAGCCAACCGTGGCGCCCGTCATTTCAGGCCGGTCGGGGCACTAGTATTACCTTTCGCGCGGGCGGTTGAGTAGTGAACGCGGCTGACGTCCACCTGGCGGTAGAGTTGGGCCGGCTGCGCCTGGCCAATCCGGTGCTGGTCGCCTCGGGAACGTTCGGCTATGCGCGGGAGATGGCCGGCCTGGTCGATCTGGGGCGATTGGGCGGCATTGTGCCCAAGACGATCACCGGCAGTCCGCGCGCCGGAAATCCGCCCCCCCGCACGGTCGAGACTGCCAGCGGCATGCTGAACTCGATCGGCCTGGACAACGACGGCATCGAGACATTCATCGAGCGGCACCTGCCCTATCTGGCCGGCCTGGGCAGCCGCATCGTGGTGAGCATCGCCGGCAAGAGCCACGCAGAGTTCGTCGAGCTGGCGGCCCGGCTGGACGGCCTGCCGGGCGTCGACGCCCTGGAGCTGAACGTCTCCTGCCCCAACGTCAGCGGCGGCGTCGATTTCGGCACCGATCCGGCCCGTTGCGAGAAGGTGGTGGCCGGGGTCCGCAAGGCCTGCTCGCTGCCGGTCCTGGCCAAGCTCACGCCCAACGTGACCGATATTGGCCTGATTGCCCGGGCGGCCGAAGCCGGGGGCGCCGATGCACTGGCCCTGGTCAACACCTGCCTGGGGATGGCCGTCGACTGGCGGCTGCGGCGGCCCCGGCTGGGCCGCACCATGGGCGGCCTCAGCGGGCCGGCCATCAAGCCCATCGCCCTGCGGGCGGTGTACCAGGCGGCCCGCACGGTCCGCATCCCCCTGGTCGGCATCGGCGGCATTGCATCCATCGACGACGTCATGGAATTCCTCGTTACCGGGGCCTCGGCCGTTCAAATCGGCACCGCCAACTTCTATAATCCAACCGTGTCGATGCAGATCCTCGACGCCCTGCCCGCCGCCTTGGCCGAGCTGGGCGCCGCACGGATCGACCAGATCGTCGGAACCCTCAACTGCGATTGATCCTCATCCACATGCGCGTACTCTCCGGCATCCAACCTACGGGCCGCTTCCATTGGGGCAACTACTTCGGCGCCATCCGCCAGTACATCGACCTGCAATTCGAGGCCCAGTCGGCCTTCTACTTCATCGCCAACCTGCACGCCCTGACCACCGTCCGCGACCGCGACGAGTTGGAGCGCTACACGTTCGACGCCGCCCTGGACCTGCTGGCCCTGGGCCTGGACCCGCAGCGGGCCACGCTCTTCGTCCAGTCCGACGTGCCCGAGGTCAGCCAGCTCTGCTGGCTGCTGCTGACCGGCACGCCGCTGGGGCTGCTCGAGCGCTGCGTGGCCTTCAAGGACAAGAAGAGCCGGGGCTTGCGGGCCGACGCCGGCTTGTTCACCTACCCCGTGCTCATGGCCGCCGACATCTTGATCTACGATTCCGACGTGGTGCCGGTGGGCGAGGACCAGCTCCAGCACATCGAGGTGGCCCGCGACCTGGCCGGCAGCTTCAACCACGAATTCGGCCAGACCTTCGTGCTGCCCAAGGCCAAGATCCTCGACCGCTCGGCCCGCGTGCCGGGCGTCGACGGCCAGAAGATGTCGAAAAGCTACGACAACACGCTGGCGGTGTTCGAGGAGCCCTCGGCCCTGCGGAAGCAGGTAATGCGGATCGTGACCGATTCGCGTCCCATGAGCGAGCCGAAAGAGCCCGAGAGCGATCACCTGTTCCAGCTTTATTCGCTGTTCGCGACGCCCGAGGAGCGGGAGTCGATGGCCGCCACCTACCGCCGCGGCGGGTTCGGCTACGGCGCGGTGAAGAAGGCCCTGGCCGAGTCGGCGGTGAAGTTCTTCGCCCAGCCCCGCGAGCGTCGCCAGGAGCTCGAGGCGCACCCCGAGCAGGTCCGCCAGATCCTGGCCGACGGCGCCGCCACGGCCCGCAAAAAAGCGGCCGAAGTCCTCCTGCGGGCCCAACAGGCCTGCGGCATAAAAGCCCGGCCCGGCTAGCCCGGTGTGTATGGTAAGTTCAAGAATCCAACAAGGCCTGACGAGACCCGCCCATGATGAAATTGCCATGCCTCTTCCTTTCCGCCATCCTCCTGGCTCCCTTTGCCGCTGCCGACGACTGGCCGGCCTGGCACGGGCCAAACCGCGACGCAATCTGCCGTGAGACCGGCCTGCTGCAGGACTGGCCCAAGAGCGGCCCCAAACTGCTGTGGAAGATAAAAACGCTGGGCGAAGGGTACAGCGGTCCGGCGATCGTCGGCAACGTGCTCTACACGATGGGCAACCGCGAGGGGAAAGAATGGGTCCTGGCCCTCGACGTGGGCAAGGAGGGCAAGGAGATTTGGGCGTCGCCCATCGGCCCGGTCCGCCATGACGGCGGCAGCTACGCCGGCCCCCGATCTACGCCGACGATCGACGGCGACCGGCTCTACACGCTGGGGATCAATGGCGACCTGGTATGCATGAGCACCAAGGACGGCAAGATCATCTGGCGCCACGACCTGGTGAAGGAGTTTGGCGGAAAAATCCCCGGTTGGGGCTACTCCGAGTCGGTTTTGGTCGATGGGCCGCTCGTCATATGCACACCCGGCCAGGACAAAGCCACGATGCTCGCCGTAAATAAGACTGACGGCAGCGTCGTGTGGCAGGCCAAGGTCTTGTGGCAGCCCAACCTATGGGAGGGGGCTGCCTACTCTTCGCCGGTCAAGTTCGCCGCGGGCGGCGTGGAGCAGTACGTCACCCTCGCTCAACGAGGCGTCATCGCCGTACGGGCCAGCGACGGCAAGTTCTGCTGGCGCTGGGACCACCCGGCCAACCACGTCGCCAGTATCCCCACCTGCGTCCCCTCTCGCCAGACCATCTTCGCCGCGAGCGGCTACGGCGCCGGCGGCGGGCTCGTCGAGATCCAACAGACCGCCGACGGCTACAAAGCCAAGGAGCTTTACTTCGTCAAGCACATGCAGAACTGGCACGGGGGTGTCATCCTGCTGGATGGATATTTGTACGGATCCGACGACAACCAGCTTACCTGCCTCGATCACAAGACGGGCGGTATGAAATGGTCCGACCGCACGTGCACCAAGCCCTCGCTGCTGTATGCCGACGGGCGGCTCTATTGCCGCGACGAGTGGGGGCCGATCAGCCTGGTCGAGGCCGCTTCCAAGGGGTTCAAGCTCCACGGCCGCTTCGATCAGCCCGATCGCAGTCGCAAGTACGCTTGGCCGCACCTGGTGATCGCCGGCGGGCGGATGTACGTCCGCGACCAGGAGTTGCTCTTGTGTTACGAAGTAAAGAAGTCGCGTCCCGGAAACACACGACCTGAGAAGTAAGGTGCGTGCAACCACCCTTGAATTCATTCTCGTGTTAGTTGCGCACCTCCCGTCTTGACGGCTTTCCCAACGTATCCCGCGGCATCATCAAGCCCCACCGTATGCGTGGCCGATTCCCGCCCGCAGAAAAGTCGACGAACTGGGCTTGCAATTTGCCGGCGAATGTGATAGTATACTTCTGTATAGCTTAAGGATGGGGGCGAGGGCGGACGGGGGAAGGAAGAATGCAATTCGCAAAACGACCCATGCAGGAGGCAAAGCGGGGAAGGCGGAAGGCTGACGCCGGAAGGCAAAAGGCGGAACACTGAACTGATAAGCGCTAATCAGCGCTAAATAGGTGTTCCCTTCGCCGCGGAAACGTGAAGGGGGAGGGTGGAATCCGTGTCTTTCCCGAAATCGGTTGACACGGGACCGTCTGGGTGGCTATTCTGGGAAGCGGTTTCGCTCTCGCCGCGTCTTCCCCCCTTGTTCTCCAATGAAAAAGGAGATTCCCATGCGGTCGCGTTGGATCCTGCTGTTGGTGGTCTTGACGGGTGTCACGGCACTGTCCATTGCCGGCTTGAAGGCCGGGGAAAACGAGAAGAAGCAGTCCCAAGGCAAAACGCCTTACAAGGTCTATTTCATTGGGCACAGTCTGTATTCCTGTGGGAATGTTCCTTCGGCGGTGCAGTTCTTGTCGGAAGCGGCGAACGTGGACCGGCCGATCAAGGCCACCGTCTACCTTCGCGGTGGCGCAACGCACCAGAATTACTGGGAAACTCCGGAAGTTATGAATCGCTTGCGGCAGGAGCCGTGGGATATAGTGATCATCGCCGGGAATTGCAACGACATGGCGAACCCCGACAAGGTCAACCTGGAGTATGGAAAAAAACTCGACAACGAGGCCAAGAAAAGGAATATCCGGGTCCTGGAATATCTTGCCTGGCCTTGGGTGCAAGTCAGCGGCGATCGGGTGTTCGAAAAGAGAACGAAGGCGCAAGACGCATTCAATCAACCCTTGATTCAGCTCGCCAAGGAAACGGGAGCTACCCTTGTGCCTTGCGGCCCGGGCCTGGTCAACGTCATCAAGAAAGATCGAAAATTCATGGCCGCTTTTCACTATGGCGACGTGCACGTATCCCTCCTGGGCTCGTATTTCACCGCCTGCGTGATCTTTTCAACAATCTATAACAAGAGCCCGGAGGGATTGCCCAGCGTTTTCCAGGAGTACAACATCGACAAAGAGACGGCGGGTATTCTTCAGGCCACCGCTTGGGAAACCGTTCAAGAATGGCAGAAGCATCAGAATCCGGGCAAATCCGAAAACACATTGCCGGTTTCTGGAAAGCCGTGAATAACGGGAAGAGCATTACCGAAGGAGGCCGCTGGTAGTCGTCAATCATCGCTCCGCCGGCACAAGGCCGGACGGGGACGTTTGCAGTTTGCCCTACACACCCGCCCGACGCGCGCAGCACTGCCAGCGATGATCACATCGCCCGTGCGTACGACGCGTCGGCAAACGGCCTCCGGCAGCACGGGCATTCCCCATCATACCCTCTGACGAGGGCCGAGAACGCAGTCGGCTGCGGCAGGGTCATGATTGCCTTGAACGCCAGCGGCATCGCCGGCCTTTGCCAACTCCGCGAGCAGCGGTGTAATGGGGCCAAGGCAGTCACCGGCTAGGTGCTGCGCGTGCAAGACATCGTTTGTCATGGTGAATCGCATTTCAGCGGAAGATCCGCTGCGAGAAGAGATACAGACTGTTCCTCCAGTGGGGAGGATCGTGGGCGTTGCCATCGACATGCCAGATGTGCGGGACCTTGTTGTCCCGGAGGTAGGCGTGAACGCCTTGGCTGATCCGTATCAAGCCGTCCTTCTTCCCGCAGGAGAGCCAGAGCAATTTGAGCTTGGCCTTGGCGGTTGCGGGGTCGGGCACGAGTTCCTTCGCCGGCGTGGTGTTGGGCGCGGGCGAGAAGGCGCCGATCCACGCGAAAGTGTCGAGGTGAGCCAGTCCGAAGTTCAGCGACTGCCCGCCGCCCATCGACAGCCCGGCAAGCGCCCGGTGTTCGCGGTCCGCCTGAATCGAGTAGCGCGACTCGATCGCCGGGATTACGTCGTTCAGCAGGTCCTTCTCAAAGGCGGCAAACGCGGGAGCGGTGGCGAAAACGTCTCCTTCCGCCCTGTCGTTCTTCTGCGCTCGGCCGTTCGGCATCACCACCAGCATCGGCGTGACCTTTCCCCCGGCCAGCAGGTTGTCGAGGATGACGTTGGGCGAGGCGAACCGCTGCCACTCCGTCTCGTCGCCGCCGATGCCGTGCAAGAGATACAGCACCGGGTACTTCTTGTCCTTCGAGTAACCGGGCGGAGTGTAGATCTGCATCTTGCGGGCAGTCCCAACGGACTTCGACTCGTAGGTCACCATTTCCAACCGGCCGCGCGGGATGCCTTCGCGCTCGGAGTCAAAGCCGGGAGGCGGATCGGGAAACGCCGGAACGTCGTCCGGGTTGAGCACAATGGGCCCGCCAAAGCCGCGTCTGGCCTCCTGGGCAAGGCTTTCATGCGTGACGATGGTGAGGGCCAACCATCCGACGAGCAGAGCCGGGAGCAAAGGGTTCCATCGGGCCATCGTGTCAGTTCTCCGCGGGGGATCGTTTGAGACATAGCCGCTGGAGCGGGGCTATCGCGGAATCGAGGCCATTGTACACCAACTCGGTGACCCAAGCCATATTATCGTCTCATGAAACCAAGATACGAGGCCAAACGTGATATCCTAAATGGCTTTAGCGAAAACTAAGTGCCATTCGTGTGTCGAACCGATGCGCGCCACTGTAGCCACTCCCCCCTTGGTCCGCTAGTCTGCATGCGGGATAATACAGGGCCGGGGGGTCAGAGGCCGCTTACCGAGGAGGCAGGTATGTCGCATGAGATTCGGGACGGCGATGTAGTCGCGTTTATGAGTCGGCACTTCGTGGCACTTACGTGCCACTACAATTTGAGCAAACCCGATGGCACGACGGATCATCATGTTCCCGTGATTTCCGGATTCCTCCTCGAACTGCACGGCGTTTTCTTCTGGGTGACGGCGGGGCATTGTCTGAAATACCTCGATAAACTGCTTGCATCGGAAGGAGTGCAAGTGTACGGCGGGAGTTTCATGGATGGTTTCGGCTATGGGGCGGTTCACAAACACGCGCTTCCATTCCGGTACGAAACGGGGTGCGGATACTACGTGACGCAACTGGAACATGGAATCGACTTTGGGTTGATCGCGCTGAATGGATTGCAGATCCGGGCTTTTCAGGCGAACAAGGTGATCGCGATTACCCGCGAGAATTGGCTGCATCAACGGGGGTTGACGTTCGATTTCTACAAGATGCGGGGGATTCCAAAGGACAGGGTGATTAAGAGCGCCGGCCCCGATGGAACCATTAGCGTGAACGTCGGTCCGTTGATGGTACACGTCAATAGGATCGGCCTTGATGATCTCGGTGAGGCCCCTTCGGACGCGGAAGCCGCTCCGAGCGACGCTTGGTTTTTGGGACAACTTCCTTTTGAGTGCCCGATCCAGGTTATGGAAGGAATGAGCGGCGGGCCGATCTATGGATTTCGACACGACGACAAAGGGCGGCTGAGCTACCACGTCGTCGCGTTGCAGAGCCGGTGGTGGGACAGAAGGCGAATAGGTATTCGGCTGCTCGGTACCTTTGTTCGCCGAGGAAGTGTATCAGCAGTTGGGTGCATTGATTGACGAGATCGGGGTAAAGGCGAAAAAAGGCAGGAAGTCGAGCCTACGGAAAGGTGCCAGGGGAAAGAGTGATGAATGACCGGGTAGCTGAAGCGCGCGTCGGCCACATCGACCGCTGTCCTCAACGGAAGCAGGCGATTTGGGCGGCGGGTTGGACTGTTCGCCCCGGCAAGCCGGAAGAAGGTTGGCCACCCAGGTGCGCCGCGCGAGTCGACGGATCCCTCCTACAGAAAACGGCCGGCTCAACGACCGCCGTCGCGCCAAATCGAAGTATCGTCCCGGCGCATTTCAGATGTTGCCTTCTCAAGAAAAATGTGTCCAGGAAGGCCAAACTGCGGGACACACTCATCGAGGCAACGACGGAAGACGCCCAACCAAAGATCCCAGTCCACGTCATCCACCTCGCGTTAGTTGCGCACTTCCCGTTTGGATGGGTTTCCCAACGTCTCCCGCGGCACCGTCGGGCCCCGCCGTGGACGTGGCCGATTCCCACCCTGAAATCTCGATAAACTGGGCTTGCGGTCTGGACAAGAATATGATACTATACGGATGTATAGAAAGGGGATTAGGGGATAGGGATTGGGGATTAGAGGGAAGGCGGAGGGCGGACGGCGGACGGCGGAGGGGGGAAGGGACGGCAGTGTTCGGTGTTCTGTTTTCAGTGTTCAGCAAGGAACGGACTACTGCATGCTGAACACTGAACACCGAACGCCGAAAACCAAATCCGCGTTCATCCGTGGCTCGCTCGTCCGCAGATCTTATGTGTAGGTACAAATCGGGCCCTCGGAAAAGAGCGGAAGTGGAAGGCGGCCAAAGAGTTATTGAGCCGGGGAAGGCGAAAGTCGAACACGTACCCCTGGAGATGTATGACTTTACGTCTGGATGGCCGAATTGCAACTTTAAGCCGGCAAACAGGTTGCAGATTCCTCGAACGCGGTAAGTTTTGAAAGGTACTCCGAGGCGGGCGACTGTTCGACACGGCAAAAGGGGGGAAGGCGGCAGGGAGGGATTGGGGATTAGGGATTAGGGATTGGGGATTGGAGTAAATGGAATGACGCGGGGACGCGGAGACGCGGTGACGCGGAGATTGCCGGTGTAATGCGTGTCCCGTGTCTCCGCGTCCCCGTGTCTCCGCGTCCCCCCATCTCCGCGTCTCCGTGTCTCCGCGTCGTCGGCCGCCCTCCCCCCGCCTTCCCCCGCCGGCCGGAGACTTGTAGCATAGTGACATGCGGAGCAATCCTACTGCGGCAGGGGCTAACGGGCTGCGGCCGGCAGCCGGCCGTTTTTCGCCGGCCCGGGCGGTCGTCTGGCTGGCGGCCGCTCCCATGCTGGGCGCGATTGCCGCCTGGGTGGCGGTGATTGCCCAGTTCTATTTCGCGCCCCTGGTGCTATTCCCGCTGCTGGTCGGCGTGGGCCTGGGGGCGATGCTCATCGGCCTTATGCGGGTGGCCCAGATCGGCCACCGGCCGACCCTCTGGCTGGGCGCCGTGCTGGCCGCCGCCGTGGCCGTCGTCGGGCAGCATTACCTCAGTTATCGGGAGGCGATCCAGCGCCGCGAGCGTGACATGGCCGAGGCCTGGCAGAAGGCCCGGGTGCCGTGGGCCGAGCTGCCCAAGGGGTGGCAGCCCGGTTTTGCCGAGTACATGCGTTTGCAGGCGGCCCGGGGCCGGCCGCTGGTGGAACTCTACGCCGGCGAGGAGCACGGCAAGCCCGTATTTCGAGCGTACACGGTTTCCGGCGTTTATGCCTGGCTGAGCTGGGCCGCCGACGGCCTGCTGCTGGCGGTGGCCGCGGCGGGCCTCATTCTGCCGGCCACGTGGCAGCCCTACTGCAACGGCTGCCGCAGTTGGTACCGCACGATCCGCAGCGGGCGGATCGTGGCGGCCACGGCGCGGCGCGTAGCCGAAGCGGCCGGCCTGCCGCCAGGCCAACAGATCAAGTGGGCACGCTACCGGCTTTCCAACTGCGGCGCCGGCTGCGGACCGACCCGGCTGGAACTCTCCTGGGAAGAACCCGGCGGCCGGACCCTGCTGAGCGACACCTGGCTCGACGCCGACGGCCGCGATCGGATCGGCCAGGCACTGGATGAGGGGTGAGGGGGGAGGGATGAGGGCGGAGGCGGGAGGGGATTAGGGATTGGGGATTAGGGATAAAGGCAGAGGGCGGAAGGGGGAGGGCGGAAGTCGGAAATAGCGGCGGCCAATAGCCGCCGGACAATCGAATCTCAGATCTCAAGTCCCGAAGTCCGAAATCCGAAGTCTCAAATCTCCAAGACCAAAATCCTAAGACCCAAGACCCAAGACCAAAGACCGACAGACATCTGACGGGCTGTTCACCGTCGTGACGGACCAATCGTATGCCGAACATCCTGGGAATCGGGACCGACATTATCGAATGTCTGCGCATCGCGCGGTTGATCGAGCGCCACGGCGAGCTGTTCATCAACCGGGTCTACACGCCGGAGGAGATCCGTTACTGCCAGAACCGGAAGCAGGCGACGCAGCATTTCGCCGGCCGATTTGCGGCCAAGGAGGCGGTGCTGAAGGCCCTGGGCGCCGGGTGGCGGCGGGGCATCGCCTGGCGCGACATCGAAGTCGGCAGTCAGGACGGCGGCCGGCCGGTGGTGGCGATCCAGGGCGGCGTCGAGGAGGCGGCCCGGCAGCTCGGCGTCACCCGCTTCCTGGTCAGCATCTCGCACTGCCACACCCACGCCACGGCCTGCGCGTTGGCATTGGGCAAGGAGAAACCAGGCGAGAACGAGCAGTGACCGGGCGGCTGCAACCGGCCACGGCGTTGAACGTAGCAGGCACACTCCGTGTGCCGTCCGCCGTACCTCTCTCCGTTCCAGCAGACGGCACACGGAGTGTGCCTGCTACGTTCTCACCCGGGCTTTTTCGCGGGTGATTTCTTGCGGCCGGCCGCCTTCTTGCGCCGTGTCTTGGGGCGGCCCGGTTTCTTCCCGGGGGCGGTCTTTCTCGATCCGGCGGCCGCCTTGGCCGGCCGGCGGCGGAACGTCCGCTTGGAAGGGCCCTGCTCGGCCCGGACCTTCAACAGGTTCAGGGCGTACTCGAAGGTCACTTCCTCGGGCACGGTGCCCCGGGTCAACGAGGCATTGGTCACGCCGTCGGTCACGTAGGGCCCATAGCGGCCCACCAGCAATTGCAGCGGCTTGCCGGTCAGCGGCGAGGCGTCGAAGGTCTTGATCGGTTCGCGGCGGGCGTCGCTGCGGCGGGTCTTGGGCTGGGCCAGCATGGCCAGGGCTTGCTCGAGGGTCACGGCCAAGGGTGACAGTTCGGCCGGCAGCGAGCGGGTTTCGTTGCCGCACTTGACGTACGGCCCGAACCGCCCGTTGTAGGCCACCACCGGCTGGTCGGAGCCGGGCTGCGGCCCCAGCGTGCGCGGCAGCCGCAGCAGATCCAGGGCCACCTCCAGCGTTACGTCGTCCGGCGCCATGCCTTTCAGGAGCGAGGCGTTCTGCGGTTTCTCGTCGGCGTGGGAGTCGCCCCGCTGGACATACGGCCCGAAGCGGCCCGTCCGCAGATAGACCGGCAGGCCGGTCTGGGGGTCGATTCCCAGCGGGTGGTCGCTCTGGGCCGCCTTGTCGAGCATTTCCAGTGCGACTGCGAGTGTGAGCTCGTCGGGCGGGATCCGCTCGTGCAGGCTCGCCCGGCGGTCGCCTTGCTCGATGAACGGACCGTAACGGCCCACGCGGACGTACAAAGGCGGCTGGCCCTCCGGTTGGCCGATCAGGACCCGGCTCACGTCGCGGGCATCGATCTCGCCGACTTTGCTGGTGACCAGCTCCTTCAGCCCGGGATGACCTTGGCCGAAATAGAACCGGCGGAGGTAGTCCAGGTGGCCCATCTCGCCGCGGCTGATGGCGTCCAGCTCGTCTTCCATTTCCGCCGTGAACTGGTAATCGACCAGCTCCGGCAGGTGCGACTGGAGCAGTTGCGAGACGGCGAAGGCGGTCCAGGTGGGCACCAGCACGTTTCCCCGCTTGACCTTGAAGACGTACTCGCGGGCCAGGATCGTGTCGATGATCGAGGCGTAGGTGCTCGGCCGGCCGATGCCCATTTCCTCCAGGGCCCGGGTCAACGTGGCTTCGCTATAGCGGTTGGGCGGCTGGGTGGTGTGGCTCTTGGGCTCCAGGTCCCGACAGGTAAGCGACTGGTTGATCTCGACCGGCGGCAAGACGACGTCGCGGCCGGCCAGCTCGCTGTCCGGATCGTCGGAGCCCTCGACGTAGGCCCGCAAGTAGCCGGGGAAATCAATGATCTTCCCGCTGGCCTCGAACGTCGCTCCATCGGCGGCCACGGTGATCGTGATCCGCCGCGCCCGGGCGTCGGCCATCTGGCTGGCCACCGTCCGCTTCCAGATCAGGTCGTAGAGCCGGAATTCGTCCGGGCTGAGCTCACCCCGCAGCTTCTCGGGAAAATCGAAGGGGTGACCGGCCGGCCGAATCGCTTCGTGGGCCTCTTGGGCATTCTTGACCGTGGTGGCGTACGTCCGCGGCTGCGGGGGCAGGAATTCCTGGCCGTATTGGCTGGCAATGATCCCCCGCGCGGTCTGGACCGCCACCGCCGCCAGGGTCGTCGAATCGGTCCGCATGTAGGTGATGTGCCCGTTCTCATACAAGCTCTGGGCCACCTCCATGGTGTGCCGCGCAGTGAAGCCGTGCTTGCGGTTGCCCTCCTGCTGCAAAGTGCTGGTCGTAAAGGGCGGATAGGGCCGGGTGGTGTAGGGCTTGTCCTCCACCGCGCCGACGCGGTGCGCGGCCTTGCGCAGCCGCTCGAGGAGCTCGGCCGCCTGCCGCTCGTCCATCAACAGGCAGCCCGTGTCCTTCAGCCGGCCGGTGGCCGGGTCGAAGTCGCGGCTGGCGGGCATCCGCCGGCCGTCGACGGACACCAGCTCCGCCTCGAAGCTCTCGCCGCCGGCGGTGGCGAACGTGCCCAGCAGGTCCCAGTACGTGGCCGGCACGAACGCCATCCGCTGCCGCTCCCGCTCGACGATCAACCGCACGGCGACGCTCTGCACCCGGCCGGCCGAGAGCCGCGGCCGAATCTTCCGCCACAATAGCGGCGAGACGTCGTAGCCGTACAGGCGGTCCACGATTCGCCGCACCTCCTGGGCCCGAACCAGGGCCTGGTCGATGGCCCGCGGGTTCGCCAGGGCCTCGCGGATCGCCTCCTCGGTAATCTCGTGAAAGACCAGGCGGTGCACCGGCACCTTGGGCTGCAACACCTCGCACAGATGCCAACTGATGGCCTCCCCCTCGCGGTCTTCATCGGTGGCCAGGAACAGCTCCTTAGCGCCGCGCAGCGCCGCCTTGAGCTTCTTGACCTGCTGCGCCTTCTCCCGCGGGACAACGTAGATCGGATCGAAGTCCTTTGTGACGTTGACGCCCAAGTAGGCCCAGGCTTCGTGCTTGAACGGCTCGGGCACCTCCTTGGCGCCTTGGGGCAGGTCGCGGACATGCCCAATGCTGGCCTCAATGGCAAACTGCCGGCCCAAGAACTTGCCGATCGTGCGGGCCTTGGCCGGCGACTCGACAATCATCAGCGACGTACCACCGGATGAGGAGGATTTCTTTGCCATGTTAAGATGGGCATCCTGGATAGAACAAGCAATTCCGACGTGTTCCGGTGTCGCGGGCCTTTTGCCCGTGCTCCGGCGAGCACTGGCGGCAAGGCACCAGTGACACGTGCGCCGCTGGGCATTTAGGCAGGGAATTGTAACAGGTGACGCGGCTGGCACAATCGCGATTTTTTTCGGCTCTCCAATTGGCATTGCATTTACGCCGTGGTCCCTTAGAATTGATGGATTGTGGTTTTCTGACGGAAGTTGTTAGACAGTAAACACTTTGCGCGGCTGCTGTTCGCCTGCCGCGCCGCGGCATAGCGCGCGAGTCCCGAGCAATCCGCCAAGAGGTAGTCTGAATCATGGCAAGTCCATTCCGCGTCTTCCGCAAGCACCAGAAGGGGATGTTTGCCTTCCTCGCCGTTATGGCGATTATTGCGTTCGTTTTTCTGACCGGCAGTCCTTCCGGCCGGATGGGTGGCGGGGTTACGGATGAGGCGGTGGTCCGGACGGCCAAGTTCGGCAACTTGCGGCAGTCGCAGGTTGGGACGCTGGTCTACCATCGAAAGCGGCTCCTGGGTTTCCTGGAGCAGCTTGAGCGGAAGGCCCGCGAGGCGGGCGACAAAGAACCCCGCATCGAGTTGGCCCGCGCAGTGATTGGTCCCGCCACCGATCAGGCCGTGGTCGAAAAATGGCTCTTCGCCCGGCAGGCCGAAGAAATGGGCATCGCCGTCGACGAGCCGGCCATCAACGACTTCCTACGGGAGCTCACCAGTAATCGCGTCACCAAGGACAAGATCCTCGAGGCCTTGCGGGAGCAGCGGGCCGGCCTCAGCGAGCCCCAACTGTTCGCGATCCTCAAGGAGGAGCTGCTGGCCTTGCGGCTCCGAGAGGTGTTCCACGAGATCAATCCAAGTCCGACCTATGACTATGCACGCTGGTGCTTTTCCATTCCCCCGGGACAGCGCTGGGGTTACTTCAAGCGGCTGAATCGCTTTGCCAAGGTCGAGTTGGCCCAGGTGCCGGTCGAGCGCTTTGTCCAGAACGTGCCCGATCCCGACGAGGGCACGCTGCGGCGGTTCTTCGACGAGCACAAGGAGAACGTGGCTTATCCGTACTCGCCGGAGCCCGGCTTCCATCAGCCGCGCAAGGTTGCCATGCAGTATCTCAAGGCCGAACAGTCCAAGTTTGCCGCCGCCGTGACCGATGCGGAGATCAAGGCCGAGTACGAGAGCAAGAAGGAACTGTACGACCGGGCCGACAATCAACTCAGCGAGCAGGAAACGGCCGGCGCAAAGAAGACCGAGGCCGAAAAGAAACCGGAGCCCGAAATGAAGGCCGAGCCGAAATCCAAGCCGGCCGAGGGGCCCAAGGAGCCGGAAAAAGGCAAGGAACCTGCCGCAGTCAAAACGCCCGAAAAATCCAAGACGCCCGATAAGCTGCAAACGCCCAACAAGCCCAAAGAGCCGGAAAAAGGCAAGGAAGCTACCACAGTAAAGACGCCCGAAGAACCCAAGACGCCCGATAAGCCGCAAACGTCCGACAAGCCCAAGGAGCCGGAAAAATCACCCGCTCCCACCAAGCCAACCGGCAGCTCGGCAACGTCCGCGGCCGGGCCCTTCCGGCTGGTCTCGTTTGCCGACGACAAGGCTGCTGAGAAGGCCGACGTGAAGGACAAGCCCGCGGCCGACGAGAAACCGGCGCTGCCAAGTAAACCGGTCGAGGAAAAGAAGCCTACCGAAGAGAAGAAACCGGCCGAAGAAAAGAAGCCGGCCGAACAGAAAAAGCCGGCAGCGGAGACCAAGCCGGCCGAAGAAAAGAAACCGGCCGAAGAGAAGAAGCCGGCCGAAGAGAAGAAGCCCACCGAAGACAAGAAACCAGCCGAAGAGAAAAAGCCCGCGGCGGAGACCAAGCCGGCCGATGAGAAGAAGTCCGCGGCGGAAAAAAAGCCGGCGACGGAGACCAAGCCCGCCGCAAAGACAGAAGAAGTACCGGTGGCGCCGACCAAGCCGGTCAAGCCCAAGGAAGTTCCCTCACCGCAAGTGAAGGAGCAGATTCGCCGCGTGCTTGCCAACCAGAACATGGCGGCGACCCTGGGCAAGGTCCGCAAGACTTTGACCGAGTATCGCAAGGCGTGGACCCGCTACGATGCCGAGCGGAAGCGGCAGACGCAGGGCGCCATGCCGGCGCCGCCGGATTTCGCAGCCTTGGCGCGGCAATTCGGTCTGGTCGCCGAGCGGACCGGCCTGGTCTCGCAGTTCGAGATCGCCAGCACCGATCTGGGGAGGTCCTGGGTGTTTGTGGGCGGCGGACCGCAGGACATGGCTCGGCGCTCGGTCACCGACACGGCCTTCGAGTCGCGGGTCCTATACTCGCCGGAAATCTCGGTGGCCTACGATGCGGCGTATCTGTTCTGGAAGACCGAGGACGTGGCGGATCGGGTGCCAGGGCTGGACGACCCGGGCGTGGCCGACGAGGTGCGTCGGGCATGGAAGACGGTCCAGGCCCGCCAGCTCGCCCGCGAGGAAGCCAAGAAGCTGCGGGACGAGGCGGCCAAGGCGGGCCGGCCGCTGAAGGAAGTCTTGACCGATCGGCCCGAGTACAGACGCATCACCCCGCCGCCGTTCACTTGGCTGACCTTGGCCAATGTGCCGGCGGAGCTGCCGACGGGCGAGCCGCCGCAGCTCCGGCCGGGCCAGGTCGAGGGCGTCGAGATGGCCGGGTTGGAGTTCATGCAGGCCGTTTTCAGCCTCGGCCCGGGGCAGCTCGACGTGGCCCTGAACCAGCCGCAGACGGCCGCCTACGTGGTGCGCATGGTCGAGCTGTCGCCGCCCGACGCCCAATTGCTCAAGCAGTTCGAGGAAGAGGAACACGAGGGCCTGGGCCGCTACGCCCGCGTGGCCTTCGGCGAGCAGCAACAGATCGACCAGGCGTGGAAGAAAGAGATCGAGACCACGGTGGGCTTCAAGTGGGAAAAGAAACCCGCGGAGCGCGTCACGGCAGACTACGAAGAATAGCTATCGCCGCACGAGCGACCGCCGACCGTAGGCCGTAGGGTGGGTCGAGCGCCGCGAGCCCCACCAGAAGCGCGACGGAGGACGGGCGACGGACGACGGAGGGAAGCGCTCCGGCCCGTCGTCCGTCTAAAATGGTGGGGCTCGCTGCGCTCGACCCACCCTACGAACCCGGCCCCCGCTACACGTTTCCGGCCTTCCGCGCGAGCGACCGCAGCACCCGCAGGTTGATGGCGTCCCAATCCAGGCGGCCCTTCGTGCCCTTCGGCGTTTCCAGGACCATGGGCCGGCTGCGGAAGCGGCGGTCGCGGAGCAGGGCGCGGAAGGGGGCCAACCCCATGCGGCCACGGCCCACGTGCGCGTGGCGATCCGCGCGGCTGCCGCACGGCCGCAGACTGTCGTTCAGGTGGAAGGCCCGAATCCGCGCCAGGCCGACGGTCTGCTCGAATTCCCGCAGCGTTGCCCGGTACTGGGCCGGCGTGGCCAGGGCGTAGCCGGCGGCGAACACGTGGCAGGTGTCGAAACAGACGCCCAGCCGCTCGGGCTGCCCGACGCCGCCGAGGATCGCGGCCAGGTGCTCGAACCGCCAGCCCAGCGTGGTTCCCTGCCCGGCGGTCGTCTCGATGAGGCAGCCCACGTTCAGGCCGCGGGTCTGGCCGAGGACCTCGTCCAGGCCGCACACGATCCGCCGCAGTCCTTCGACTTCGGTGCTGCGGGTGTATGCCCCGGGATGCGTCACTACCCAGGGGATCCCCAGGGCCTCGGCCCGCAACAACTCGCCAACCATTGCCTCGACCGACTTTCGCCACAGGTCGGGCTCGGGACTGGCGAGGTTGATGAGGTAGGAGTTATGGGCCAGGGGGCAGGTGATGCCCGCCGCGGCCAGGGCCGCTTGGAACCGCCGGGCCTCGTCGGGCGTCACGCTGCGGGCCCGCCATTGCGTGCTGCTGGCGGTGAAGATCTGCATCGTGCCGCACGTGGTGCGAACCGCCCGAGCGACGGCCTTGTGATATCCGCCCGCGATGGATTGATGCGCGCCGAGAATGGCCACGTTGGAACCTGCCTGGCGTATGGACACTGCCCGCCAATTGCCCTATGATACGCGGCAAGCCCGTGGGGTGCGATGGGGCCATCGTATCCGGCACACTCCGTGTGCCGCTGGTATTGCAGCAGACACACCTGATTGGCCGGCCGCCGGCAAGCGGCACACGGAGTGTGCCGGATACATTGGGCACTCAGCAGCCCCAGACCGAGGTTCCCTGGCATGGCTAACCCGAGTGTTACCCCGTCTTCCGAGTCGGCCGGCGCGGCCGGGCGGGCCTGGTTCCGCACGCTTAGCGGCTATCACTGGCTGGTGCTGTGCGTGGCCACGCTGGCCTGGGCCTTCGACTGCCTGAGCCAGCAGATCTTCAACCTGACCCGCAAGCCGGCCATGGACATCCTGACCGGATCGGCGGCCAGCGCCGATTTCTTCGGCCCCCTGAGCACCACGGCCCTGTTGGTGGGTTGGGCCACGGGCGGAATCATCTTCGGGATCATGGGCGACCGTATCGGGCGGGCCAAGACCCTGACGATCATGATCCTCTGCTATTCGGTTTCCACCGGCCTGTGCGGCCTCTCGGTGGGCGCCTGGGACTACATCGCCTACTGCTTCATCACCGGCGTGGGCGCGGGCGGAATCTTCCCCATCGCCTGCACCCTGGTGGCCGAGAGCCTGCCCGATCGGGCCCGCTCGCAGGCCCTGGGAATGGTCCAGACCTTCTCGGCCCTGGGCAACATCGGGGCCGGCTTCATCTCCTTGGGGTTTGTCGCCCTGCTGGCACATGGCGTGATCGCCGTCCATTGGCGATGGATGTTCAGCGTGGGCATCGTGCCCTCGCTGCTGGCGATCATCGTGGCCCGCAAGCTCCGCGAGCCGGAAGTATGGAAGCGGGCCAAAGCCGAAGGCAAAGTCAAAAAGGCCGGCCTGCGCCAGTTGTTCGCCGAGCGCCGCTGGCGACGCAACGCCATCGTGGGCCTGATGCTGGCCACCTCGGGCGTGGTCGGACTGTGGGGCATCGGCGTGTTCAGCAACGACCTTGTGCAGCGGTTCGTGGGCGGGCAGTACGACGACGCCCGGCGGGCCGAGGGCCAGGCCCCGCAGGACCTCCAGTTTGCGGTCCTGGCCGCGGCCTCGCCTGAGAATCTGGCCCTGGCCAAGCAGGGCAAGATCCAGCCGCGGCAGTTGCTCGGCGCCGATCCGAAAGATACCGAGGCCCAGCGAATCTATGCCGCGGCGCTGGCGGTCAATGCGGCCGGCGAGAAGGTTTCCCGCTCCGGCGTCCTGGCCCGCCTGGGCCAGCCCGGCCCCGACGGCCAACCGCCCGCCGCGGCCGAAGTCTCGCGGCTGGGCGCGGTCCTATCGGCGGCCGCCGACGGGGCTTCGTTCCAGGAGCGGCTCGATCGGATCGTCAGCCGCATTCGAGACCGCAATATCGTGGTCCTCCAGTGGGCGGCCATTACGCTGATCATGTTCAACGTGGGCGCCTTCTTCGGCATGTACGCCTTCGCCCGCGTGACCCAGAAGATCGGCCGCCGGCCGACCTTTGCGATCTTCTTCCTGATCGCCATGGCCACCACGGCGCTGGCCTTCTGGCGGATCGAGAAGATGCCGCAAGACCTGTGGATGGTGGTCCTGATGGGCGGGGCGCAGCTCTCGGTCTTCGGCGGCTACGCCATTTACTTCCCCGAGCTGTTCCCCACCCGGCTGCGCAGCACAGGCGCCTCGTTCTGCTACAACGTGGGCCGCTACGTGTCGGCCGCCGGCCCGTTTACCAAGGGGCTCCTGACCAGCTACGTGTTCGTCACGGCGGTCAATCCGGCGCAGGCCGAGCGTTCGGCGGGCGTTTCGATGTGCGCCTGCTACCTGCTGGGCCTGGTGGCCCTGCTGTTCGCCCCCGAGACCAAGGGCCAGCCCCTGCCGGAGTAGCTCGCCGGGCGTTACTCGAATTTCCTGATGAGCGGCCCGACGACGCGTTTCACGCGGATCTCGCGACGCTGCTTATGGGTGGCCCCCGGGTATCGCGTATCGTAGCCGACGGGGTGCGTGTTGCGGCCGATCTCGTAGCCGAGCTGCATGTGGCAGTCGATCGAGGACGACAGCCAGGCGGCCACGCCGGCGTCGTAGACGGCCACCGCCACCTCGGAGTTCTCGCGCTGCGACAGCTCGTCGAAGTTGTAGCTGCCGATGACGGCGATGCAACCGTCGATGACGGCCGCCTTGGCGTGCAGATGATGATCGCAGCCGCGGATTTCCCAGAGGTCGATGCCCCACCGCAGGTAGCGGCGTTTGGCGTCCTCGTAGATCGCCTGGGTCGAGTGGTGGTCGTTGGTCTCGAAGGAGTTCGTGACGAGAGTTACCGCCACGCCCCGGCGGCGGAGGTCGTGCAGCAGGTGTTTCATTTCCAGGGTGACGGCGAAGTAGGGCGTTTCGATGACCACGCTTTGCTGGGCCTGGGCCAACAGGGCCAGCATGTCCGGCCCGATGCCCGCGCAACGCTTGTTTACGCCCGGAAAGTCGTGCATGAAGCGGGTGCAGTCGACCTCTACGGCGCCGGCCGACCAATCGTTGCCGCTGTCGAAGCGGATGAAGCCGCACTGTTGCAGGCAGCAGCAGTTCTGGTCCAGCAGCCAGGCCGCCTGCTGGATGGCGAATTCGTCGCAGGCGTTGTTGAGCTCATGGTGCTTTTGGTACTTGAGCACGTCGCGGCTGACCCGCCGCAGGTCGGCCGGATGCACGTCGCAACTGTTCCAGCGCTCGACGAAATAGGCCTGGGCGCACTGGGCCGCACAGCCGCGGATATACAGGTCGCGATCGACGTAGTTGACGCAGTCGAGGCCGAAATACTCGTTCTTGATGTTCCGCCCGCCGGTGATCAACTGCTCGCCGTCGACGATCAACAGCTTATCGTGCATGCGGTGCTTGAAGATCCGCAGGGGCGAGCTTGGATCGAACTCCTTGATCTGCACCCCCTCGCGCATCAGGTGGGCCTCCAGCGCGCGGGGGATCTGGTTGTTGCCGTCGTGGCAGTCGACCAGCAGGTGCACCGCGACCCCGCGCCGCGCGGCGTCGCGCAACAGGCAGAGGAAGGTCAGCGGCCACTCGTCGTCGCCGACGATGTAGTAGGAGGCGTTGATCTCGCAGCGGGCCTGCTGAATGAGATCCACCCGGGCCTGCGCCGCCTCCTGGTCCTCGTGCAAGATGCGGAGCAGGTCGGCCCGCGCCGACGCTGCAAGGCAGGCCCAGCAGGCCCCAATCCCCAGTAGCAGAATCGTCCGCTTAACGCGCAGTGACGTGGTCATGACGGCCTCCGTGCCTACCACCCAAAGCTAACGTACGCAACGGTTGTACAAGCTAGTAATCGGTTGCGAACTTGCGGAGGTGGGGCAAAAAATGATCGCCGCGCCGGGAAAACCCGGCCCGGCATGCGTCATCGGCGCCCAGAGTCCGGATGACGGCAAGTTGACCGGTTATGACGATTGTAGCGCCGGCGCTCACCCCTTGGCCCAGCCGATCGAAAGCAAGGTCACCAAGGCGATGAGCCACAGCAGCACGGAGGCCAGGGTGGTTATCGTCGCCCAGCGAATGCGCTTGTGTTTGATAAGCGCCAAGCGGGAGACGGCCGCAATCTGGTTGCCCAGCTCCTGCACCCAGTCCGCGTCGCTCATCTGTTGAATCGCCTCGGCATAGTGCTCGCCGTCGTCGTACTGGGTGGCAATTTGTCCGAAGAACACCCGGCTCTGCGTTCCGCGGCCGCCGAAGCGGGACATGACGGAGGAGACGATGAGCAGGAACGAGACAACAGTGGTGAGCAAGTAGATTCCCGACATTACCAAGGCAATGGCAATGAGGGCCCCGTGGAGTCCGTGGCCGCGGTCGTAGAGGGCCTTGACCTTGTCGAAATGGTTGGCCACGAAGCCCATTAAGAACACGTTGAGGACCGAGATGAACCCGGCCTTGGAGTCGGCGAAGCGAAGTTGCTCCTGGATGTCGTCCAGCAATTCCAGGCAGATCGAGATTTGCGTGCCCGGCGACGAGGGCGGGGCTGGCTTTGACGTTCCGGCCACGTTAATGCTCCTTTGCTTGGCCTGGGCTGCGACAATTGATTCGCCGCGTGCCACTGCTGGCTTGTCCAGCAGTGCTGCTCACACTGCTGGACAAGCCAGCAGTGGCACCCATCGCGCATTTCGCTTCCCCGGCCGTCGGCCCCAGCAAGTCTAGCACGTGGGCAGCGTTGCGGACTCAACCACGGGCCATTATACTGCGAGCGGCCAAGAATAATAGTAACCGTTCACGGACCGCGCAAAGGTAGCAGGCACACTCCGTGTGCCGTCCGCCGCGCCTTTTTCCACTTCAGCGGACGGCACACGGAGTGTGCCTGCTACTTTCCGTACTGCGAGGGGCCAAGAATGACACGCCCTCGCCCCACACGATGCCCCTGATCCACATCGAGCCGCTGCCGCCCCGGGCCTCGAAGTCCGACATTCTCGCCTTCCTCGACCGGGCGGGC
>JBEKTY010000018.1:0-71595 GCA_049515555.1 Thermoguttaceae bacterium | reverse complement strand
CGTCCCGTGACGGCCGCCACCGTGCAGCGACCGGCGACCTGGAGGGAAAATTGGGCAAGCTGCCGGCAATCTGGAGAAAGTTCAGCCTTGGTGGTCTAACAATTGTGATTTGCGGCACTAGTATGAGAGCGTTCAAGGGGTTCTCGATTGTTGTGGCGATTCTGGCTGCAACCGTGGTGGCATTGGTTCCAGCCGAGGCGGGTGCGGAGGTGTGGCAGACGGTCTACCAGACGGACTTTTCGAGCGACCCTGGATGGACGACCGATGATCCCGCTAATCTGCGGTGGGATTCGGCTACGGGGACATTCCACGGCACGCAGGTGAATGTTCAAGGCACCTATGCCTACACGGACGTTGCGGGGTTTGATCCAACAAAGTCGTGGAAGTTGGAGTTCGACACGAAGATCAACTCGTCTGGTTGGTCAGCCGGGCGTGACGTTGGCCTCTACGATAGCCGGATCAATGCCATGCAAGGCTCCCGTGCCGATACACTTCAGGGCATTGCGGATCAAGGCAATGCCACATCAATCTATTACAGCGGGGGTGAGGGCTACACGTACAGCCCTGCCTGGTCCGCTGGAGTCTGGTATCACTACACACTTGAGTACGATGCGGCTACTTCGCAACTCACCCAAGATGTTTTTGACCGCTCCAGCGGGACCTTGCTGTGGAGTCTTGGTGGCACCGTATCCTCTTTCTCGACCGACATGACTTATCTCGGAGTCAGCCGCCTCCACATGAGAAATGACTACTCAGGCGTCGATCCCAACGCGACCGTGGACTACAACCTCGACAATTTAGTTCTTTCACAGGGTACCTCCGAACCCTCCAGCGTCCCCGAGCCCTCTGCCTTGGTCGCGTGGATTGGCTTGGGTGTTATGGGACTGGCCATCGGCTGGTGCCAGCGGAAGCGGCCGGCGGCATAGTTCGGCTACGAGAACGGCCAGCGGGTTCTCCGTGCATCCCCGGAAACCGGGCTCATAAATTCGCCGCCGGGACGCCGACGCCAAGCCCGACGTAATCCGCGAGCTTGCGGATCATCTGCCGGCTGAATCCCGTCCTGCCCGCCAGCACTTCGGAGGTCGTGAAGTTGGCAATCCCCGTCTCCCGGCTGAGTTTTGCCCCTGTGACAGCCTTGCGGACCAAAACAGGACAGGCTCGATTAAGCGAAGATCGGCAGGATCGCCCCTTGCCCATTTTGCCGGTATTGGCGCCCCCTTTTTCTCTCCTGCGCTGGCAAGAGCGGTTAGACGTTGGTATACTTGCAGTATGGAGTCGATGACCGACCGCAACGTGAGCGACATTCCCGCCGCGGAAAGGCACGCGATCGAGGCCCTGCTGGGGCGCAGCCTCGACGCTGACCAGCAGGTATTCATCATGGCCTATACGCCAAACGCTGCGCCGAGCAATGCGGTTCGTGACGCGGCCCGGGCAAGCCTGGAACAGACCTTTGCGAAGATTGACGAACACGCGAGGGCTCACGGCATTACTCCCGAGGAGGCCGACGCGGCGTTGGACGAGGCGATGCAACACATTCGCCCGCGCGACGGCTGATGCGCATAGTGCTGGACAGCAACGTGCTGGCGCGCGCAGCCAAACCTGTGCTGGCTCCAGCCCGGGAAGTACTGATTCGCTGTACGCAAGACCCGCACGTCCTGCTCCTTTCAGCGTTTATCATTTCCGAACTGGGACGCGTGCTTCGATACGAGCGCGTTCGTAAGATGCACTGTTTGGACGATGCGGGCATCGAGCGGTATCTTCTCGACGTCGAATCGGCCGCGTCGCTCGTGGCACTTCCCATAATGTCGGAAGAGGCGATCGTGGTCCACGATCCGAAAGACGACCCCATTGTTCATACGGCGGTCGCCGGCGCGGCAGACGCTCTGTGTACGCGGGACCGGCACCTGTATCATAGCGCCGTGACGGGGTACTGTCGGGCCCGTGGCATCGAGGTACTCGACGACGTCGCGCTCCTGGCCCGCTTGCGTGCGGGCGAGTGATTCGGATTATAGGGTTGCCCAAACAAACGCTGAGGCTGGCTCCGGATCCCGATCGGGTGCGGAGCTTTCCTCCCTGGCTCCTTTACCGGCTCTTTTCCGCCGGCGGCAACGGATCGACGACGCCCACGTCGATGAGCTGCTGCTTACCCTCGTGGAAGGCGTGCACCGCCAGCAGGTTCTTGCCCGGTTTCAGCGATGCGCGAGCCTCCGGCCGGATCTCGTATTCCTGGTATTCGAGGGTGTAGCCGGTCAGCTTCGCGGCCAAGATGCCGTTGAGGTATACTTCCGCGCCCGTGGCGTGGTGGCCGATGAGTTGCGGCAGCCGGAGTTTCTCGGGGCCGACGTCGAACTCCCGGCGCATCCAGACGTTGGGCGTGGTCCAGGCGGTCCTTTCCCGCGGGCTGGCGCCCAGCGGCGCCGGGCCTTCCTTCCAGGCCGAAGCGTCGAAGCCGGGCTTGTTCCAATCGGCCGCCGGCTGCTCGGTCGAGTATCGCCACAACACCCGCTCCTTCTGGCCGGAGGGCGACAGGACGCGGAACTGCGTAAGCGGGGGGAACTGGCCCCGATTGGCGGCCACCACCCGCTCAAGGTCCACCTTGACCACTTCGCGGTCGTAAGTCAGGAACCCATTGCACTCGCCTTCGATATCAGTAAGCTGTGTGCAAATGGCGGCGCTCAATCCGTTCTTCTCCTTCTCCTGGAACACGTGCCGCATGAGCTGGAGGTAATGCACCGTCAGCTCCCAAGGGCTGGCCAGGATGGTGCCGCCCGGATGGCCGAAGACCCTCGTTTCCGAGATCACGTGGCCGGGCACGACCATCGCCCGGCCGCCGAACTCGCCGAGCACCGTCGCCCGGCGGCCGTCGGCCTTGGGCGTCGCCGGGACCCAGTAGGGATGGTCGTCGATCACGTCACCCACGCCCGGCGGGGCCATGCAACTGACGCTGTCGACCAGCCGGCTGGGGTCGAGCTGCTTGACCATCGCGGTTAGCCGCTGGGTATCGTATTGGCCCCAGCCTTCGTTGAAGATGACCCACATGATGACCGAAGGATGGCCGGCCAGGCCCTGGACCATGGCCTTCAATTCGGCCTCGAACTCGCGGGCCGTGGCCGGCGTGGGCGGGCCGCCCGTGCTGGGCATGTCCTGCCACACCAGCAACCCCAGCCTGTCGCACCAGTAGTACCAGCGCTGGGGCTCCACCTTGACGTGTTTCCGCGTGGCGTTGAAACCCAGCTTCCTGGTCATCTCGATGTCGTAGCGCAGCGCTTCATCGGAGGGCGCGGTGTAGATCCCGTCCGGCCAGTAGCCTTGATCCAAGGGGCCGATCTGGAACAGCGGCCGGCCGTTGAGCATCATCCGCACGCGGCCCTGCGAGTCTTTTCCCAAGGCGATCTTCCGCATGCCGAAGTAGCTGTCCACGGCATCCACCGCACGCCCGGCACGGCGGAGCGTCACGCGCAGGTCATACAGGAACGGATCGTCGGGCGACCAGGGCCTGGCCTGCGGGATAGGCAGGAGCAGCGGGGCGCCTGGGCGGCCGCCGACGCGCGCCGTTTCGCGGCCGCCGGCCGAGACGACGGCCTCGAGCGTGTCGCCCTCGGCCGTGCCGCGGCCCGTCACGCTGAGCCGCGCCTCGCCGCGGTCCACGTCGGGGGTAATGCTGAGCCGCTCGATGCTCCCCTCCCGGACCGGCTCGAGCCAGACCGTCTGCCAGATCCCCGACGAGCACGTATAGGCCAGCGTGCCCAGGGCTTCGAGGTTGCTCGTGCACTGCTTGCCCTTGGGCTGGACGCCGCCCGTAGCGTCTAACACCGCGACGACCAGTTCCTGCGGCCCGCCGGGCGTCAGGGCCTCGGTCACGTCGCAGGTGAACGCATCGTAGCCGCCGCGATGCGTGCCCACCGGCCGGCCGTTGAGCCACACGACGGCTTCCCAATCGACGGCGCCGAAGTGCAGCAGCACGCGGCGCCCGGCCCAGGCCGCCGGGATGTCCAGCGTCCGCCGGTACCACAGACGGTTGTTCCCGTCGAAACCCTTGTGCACGCCCGACAGGGCCGACTCGATGGGAAACGGCACGAGGATCCGGCCTTGGAACGTCTTGGGCCGCGGCGAATCTTTGGGCGTGACCGCATAGTCCCACAGCCCGTTGAGGTTCTGCCAGTCGGCCCGCACCATTTGCGGGCGGGGATATTCGCTCAGCACGGCGGCCGGCGACAGGGCCTTTCCCCAGCGGGTCATCAGCGGCACCTTGGCCGGCGCCCAACGTTCAGTTGCGTCGGACGACTCGATCGCGTCGGCCTGCACGCTTGTGGCCACCAGGCAATAGGTCATCCATAGAATCGCAATGTAGTGTCTCATGGAACGTCCTCTGGTCCACGGCAGCAGTCCGACAATCTATTTTCTGAGTCGGGTGCCACTGCTGGCTTGTCCAGCAGTGTCGACAGCACGGTTGGACAAGCCAACCGTGGCACCCGATAACTTAATCGTCAAAGTTGTTACTTCGCGAGCCATCATGTCTGGCGGGCGGCCGCGATCAGCTCGGCGGCGCCCTGGGCCAACAGCGCCTCGGCGACCTGCCGGCCGAGGGTTTCGGCCTGGCCGGCCGGGGCGGTGTGGGCCGCTTCCAGCCGCCGGGCCCCGTCGGGGCTCAGCACGCGGCCGGCCAGCGTGAGGGCCTGGTTCTCGATGCGGGCCCAGGCGGCCACGGGCGCCAGGCAGCCGCCCTGCAGGGCAGCCAGCATGGCCCGCTCGGCCGTTACGGCGGCCCGCGTGGCCGCGTCGTCCAGGGGCGCTGCGGCCGCCAGCACGGCCTGATCGGCGGCGCGCGACTCGACGGCCAGCGCGGCCTGCCCGACCGCCGGCAAGACCACCTCCAGCGGCAGGGACCAGGCCGGCTCGTCGGCCAGGCCCAGCCGCGCCAGGCCGGCCGCCGCCAAAACAATCGCCTGGTACTGGCCCTGGTGCAGTTTTCTGAGCCGGGTCTCGACGTTGCCCCGCAGATCGCGCATCTGGAGATCGCCGCGGACGTGCAGTAGTTGGGCCCGGCGGCGGAGGCTGCCCGTGCCCACCAGGGCCCCGGGCGGAAGGCCGGCCAGCGACGCGCCGGCGGCGCTAACCAGCACGTCGCCCACCGGGCCACGCGGCGGAATGGCCGCCAGCGTCAGGCCCGGCGCTACCTCGGTGGGCAGGTCTTTCAGGCTGTGCACCGCCAGGTCGATCCGGCCGGCCAACAGTTCCCGCTCGATCTCCTTGGTGAAGATGCCCGTGCCGGCGATGGGGCCCGGGCTGGCCCCCTGTTGGTCGCCCGCGGTGCTGATCAGGACCAGATCCACCTCGACGCCCAGCCCGCGGAGTTGCGCGGCAACCCAATCGGCCTGCCATTTTGCCAGCGGACTTGCGCGGGTGCCGAGGCGGAGCATGGGGAAATAGGGATTAGGGGATTAGGGATTAGGGATTAGGGATTGGGGATTGGGGATTTGAGATCTTAGATTTGAGATTTGAGCGTCAGCTTTTCGTCGGCGCCTGGTCGCCTGGTTGCTGCCGCACGCGCTCCAGCTCTTGCGTCGGGATGACCAGTCCGCAACTGACGAGGAACTGGATGGCCTGATCGACGCTCATGTTCAGGTCGATCACCTCGCGGCGCAACACGGTCAGGGCGTAGCCGGTCATGGGCATGGGCGAGGTGGGGATGAACACGCCCAGCACCGGCTCGGTGGCCACCGCACCGACGTCGGAGAGTCCCTCGCTGGTGACAAAGGCGATACTCCACATGCCGTGCCGCGGGTACTCGATGGCCACGACCCTTGCAAACTGGGCCTGCTTGGCGGTGAAGAAGAAATCGCTTACCTGCTTCACGGCGGAATAGACACTGCGCACCAGGGGCAGGCGGTTGATGGCCCGCTCGATTCCCTCCCAGAAGAAAGCGCCGATCCCCGCCGCGATGAACTTGCCCAGCAGGTAGACCAGCAGGATGAACAGGGCCAGGAAGCAGGGGATCGCGTAATAGGGACGCAGATAAGTCAGGCCGACGTAGCGCTGGTAGACCCCCAGTCCGGTCTGCGGCAGCGGCTCGCTATCCAGTCCGTGCCGGACGCGGTCGTAAACGGCCAGCGGGACGAACGTGCCATCGGCCATCCGGCGGTAGACTTGGCCGTCGGCCATGGCCGTTTGCTCTACGGGATCGGTCACGCGCAGGTCCTCGCGGATCTGACCGCTGAGCAACCATGCCAGGGCCTGCCGGGCCCCGCTATCGACCGGCTCCAGCACGTAGTGCTGCGTGGTGCTGACGACCCACACGAGGATCACGACCGTCAGCAGCGGCGGCACCAGCACCCCCAACCCCCGGAGCACGGCGATGCGGAAGGGGTGCAGCGGGCTCTTCGACGGGGCCGGCAGATCGGGCATGGGCATGGTGATCGGATCCTTGTCTGCCACCTATTGTGACGCGAACGGGCGGCTCAATCCATGTTTCGCTACGAGCCCTGGGCGCGGGCCACTACTGCGACGGCGACCGCCGCGGCCCCCGCCCGCTTGAGCACGCCGGCCGCTTCGCTGCACGTGGCGCCCGTCGTTAGAATATCATCTACCAGCAGAACGTGCGAGCCCTCGGGCAGCGACCGGGCGAAGCGCCGCAGGCGGAACGCGCCGCGGACGTTCTGAAACCGCTCCCGCGGCAGCAGGTCTTTTTGCGGCCGCGTGTGCCGGCGGCGGACCAACAGGCGTGCCACGGGCACTTTCAGCCGGCGGCCCAAGCACTGGGCCAGGATTTCCGGACTGTTCGCGCCCCGCGTCAGCCGCCGCCGCCAGTGCATGGGCACGGGCACGATCAGGTCTGCTCGGAACTGTGCCAACTCGTCGCCGCGGCGCTCCGCCAGCCACTGGCCGACGGCCCGCGAGAGCAACTCGCCGGATCGCCGCTTCATGCGCACCACGGCCTGGCGGAGCCCTTCGGCGTAGGCCCCCAAGGGGGCGACCGTATCGAAATGCAGCTTGGACTGGCGGCACAGGTAGCACCCCTCTGTCGGCGAAGAGCCATCGGGTACTACGGCCCCGCAACGCCGGCAACCGGCCCAAACCTCCGGCCCCAGCATCCGGCAACAGCCCGCACATAGCGGGCCACCGGGCCCTTCGGGCGGCAGTTCCAGTCCGCACGAGGCACAGCGGGGAGGATAGGCCAGATCGAGCATCGCCGCGGCCAGCCACGCCACGCTCGATCGCATCTGGCCAGGCCAACGGCGGAGGCGGGGTAGCAGAACGGGCAACTCCGGGGCCCTTGAACCCCCCTCGCCCCCAACCGCAAAGTCCGCTCGTCGGCCGACCCACAGACGCGTCATACTTGTAATCTTCCCGGCAAGCCGCGGTGTTGGCAATCCCCCTTTGCCCTTTCCGCCTTCGCCCTTGACTCGGAACCCCTATTTACCTAAGCTGCCGCAGATTTTAGGGATAACCGTTCACGGTATGGAAAGTAGCAGGCACACTCCGAGCTTGTGAAGAAAACGATTTGTGCCCAAGTTCGGCGCGGGTCTCCCGACCCCGCCGCAGCCCGACCGAAGGTCTCCGGGGGGCGGGAGACCTGCGGTCGGCGGTGTGGCTCGGTCGGAGACCGGCCACAACGCGGGCTCGCCAGGGCTTGACTCACCTTACAAGCAGGAAGCCATGCGGATCATCGACCGCTATCTGCTCCGCCAGTTCGTGCAGGTGTTCATAATCTGCTTCTTCAGCCTGACGGGGATTTACGTGGTGTTCGACGCCTTTACGCACCTGGAGGCCTTCCTCCGCTGCGGCAAGGGCGTACAACTGCTGAAGGTGATTGGCGTCTACTACGCCGTGCATTCGACCTTCTTCTTCGATCAGTGCAGTAATCTGCTGGTGCTCATGGCGGCGATGTTCACGGTGGCCTGGATCCAGCGGCACAACGAGATGACGGCCCTCATGGCGGCCGGCGTGTCGCGGCGGCGGATCGTCACGCCGGTGCTCATCGCAGCGGCGGCGATCATCCTGCTGGCCGCGGCCAATCGCGAGTTTGTCATTCCGCGATTCCAGGAGGAGTTGGCCCAGCAGCCCTCGGACCTGAGCACGCACTCGGTGCAGGCCGTGCTGCCGCAGCGCGACAACCTGACCGACGTGCTCATTTCGGGGCGCACGGCCGTGCCCGCCGAGAGACGCATCGAGAGCCCGGATTTCCTGGTGCCGGCCGGGCTGGCCGATTACGGCAAGCACTGGTCGGCGGTCAACGCCTATTACCAGCCGCCGGCGGCCGGCCGGCCCGGCGGATACCTCCTGGACAACGTGCTGAAGCCCAAGAACCTGCCTCAGAAGCCGTCGCTGCTGTGGGAGGGCAAGCCGGTGCTGATCACACCCCGCGACCGTCCCGACTGGCTCACGCCCGGCCAGGCCTTCGTCACCAGCGACGTAACCTTCGACCTGCTTACCGAGGACGGCAAGACGCTGCGGGCCTTCGCCTCGACGGCGGAGTTGATCCACACGCTGCGGAACCGCAGTTGCGACTTCGGCGCCGACGTCCGCGTTACCATCCACTCGCGGATCGTGCAGCCGCTGTTGGACCTCACCCTGCTCTTCTTGGGCCTGCCGCTGATCGTCACCCGCGAGCGCCGCAACGTGTTCATGGCCATCGGGCTGTGCATGGGGGTGGTGGCGGCCCTGATGTTGCTCGAGATGGGCTGCTGGGAGCTGGGCCGGAGTTGCCTGATCGGCCCGGCCCTGGCGGCCTGGGTGCCGCTGATGATCTTCGTCCCCGCCGCCGCCGGCATCTCCCGCCCGATGTGGCAAAGCTGATGCCGAAGGCGGAAGGCGGAAGGATCAAGGCGGAGGGCGGAAATAGCCGCCGCATTAACCGGGGGGCTCTTCGATGAAAGCACCCTCGGCAGAATCTTCAATCCTCGGGGCGAAAAAAGTTGACAAACGGAATTCTTGTGGTAAAATCCGGGTCGCTCGTACCCCCTATTGTGTTGGTACACGCTGGGGGCCCGTCGTTTTCGACCGAGGTGTTGGGTCCATCGGGTGTATCCCGATGAACTCGCCTGCAAGTGGAGACAACCTGATGAAATTCTCGTTGACTGAGCGCCTGAGTGCCGCCTTTAGCAGGAGGACCGATAGGGGCTTTACGGCCGGGAAGAACAACTACCGTCGCCGCACGCGGGCCCAGGGCCAGCGCGGCTTGCGGCTGGGCCTGGAGCAGCTCGAGGACCGGTGCCTCCTGTCGATCCTCACGGTTACCAGTTCTCAGGATTCTCTTGGCACGCCGGGCATTTACACCCTGCGTGATGCCATAGCCCAAGCCAACAAGGATGGCACCTATCTCACCGCCGACACGATTTCTTTCGCTTCCAACCTGAACGGTCAACACATCTACCTGTCAATGGGGCCGCTGCAGGTGGCGGAAGGAACCAACGTGAGCATTTGGGGCTACTCCCAGATCACTCTCAACGGCGACAATGCCGGCATCTTTCAGGTCGCCTCCGGCGGGACGCTCTTTCTGGAGGGGCTAACCCTGGCGGGCGGCGCCGCCAACGGCGACGGCGGCGCCATTGACAACGCCGGCACGCTGACCGTTCAGGAGTGCACCTTTACCGGCAACACGGCGCAAAACGCGTTTTCCGGCCCCCTCTTGCCCAACAAGACCGCGCCGGCCAAGGGTGCGATGACCAACGGCTCGGACATCACCGGCCCCCTGGGCGGCGCCATCTATAACACGGGCACGCTGGTTACTTCCTACTCCGATACCTTCACCGACAATTCCGCCGCCTACGGGGGCGCCATCGCCAATGGGCCGGGTGGCATCGCGAACCTGCAAAGCGTCGCCTGTTCCGGCAACTCCGCCAGCCAGTGGGGCGGCGGCATCTACAACGCCGGCAGAATGACGGTCTACCTCTCGACCCTCAGCGGCAACACGGCCGAGCTGGGCGGCGGCCTCTACAACGACGGCGGCACGCTGACCATCAACACGTCCACGCTGGCCGGCAACACGGCCACGGGCGCCCCGGCCGGGATCAGCCAGGGCGGCGCCCTCTATAACAACGGCACCATGACGCTCAGCGCCAGCACGGTCTCAGCCAACGCAGCTTATCAAGGCGGCGGAATCTATAACAGCACCTTTCTGACCATGGACGACACGATCGTGGCCGGCAACACGCTGGCCGGCTCCGGCGCTTCCGACCCCGACATGAGCGGCGGCGGGGGCGCCGCGGGCAGCTACAACCTCATCGGCGACGGCGCGGGCTCGCCCTTCATCAATGGCTTCTACCGCAATCAAGTGGGCACGAGCATCGCGCCGATCGATCCCCGGCTGGCCCCGCTGGGCAACCACGGCGGGCCGGCCGAGACCATGCCTCTGCTGTCTGCCAGTCCGGCACTGGGCACCGGCGGGCCGCTCACCAGCCTGACGGCCACGATCAACGCCACGCAGACCTTCATCCCGGTGGTTGATCCGGCCGCCATCGCCAGCACCGCCCTCGATATCGGCATCCAGATCGACAGCGAACAGATGACGGTCACCGGCGTCGATCTCGCCAACGACACCCTCACGGTCTCAAGGGGGCTTATGAGCGTGGCGACGAGTCACAATGCCGACGCCGGTGTTTACATGGCTTACGACCAGTGCGGCACTGCCCTAGCCCTGCCGGGCGCGCCGGCCCTTGGCGCGGTGCAGCCGACGGTGGCCAGCCATTTGGTCTTCAGCACGCAGCCGGGCAACACGACGGCGGGGCAGAAGAGCACGCCCAGGGTGCAGGTGTCGGTCGAGGACGCCGCCGGCAACGTGGTGCTCTCGGACAACTCCATCGTGAGCCTGGCGCTGTCAGACAACGGCACGCTGAGCGGCACGGCGGCCGTGGCGGCGGTCGATGGCGTGGCCACGTTCAACAACCTTTGGATCGACACGGCGGGCACGGGTTACACGCTCTCCGCGACCGACGGGAAGCTGAGCGGCGCCACTTCCGACAGCTTCAGCGTAACCGCGGGGGCGCCGTTCAGGCTGGCCTTTACCGTCCAGCCCACTGGCGCGTTGGAGGGTGCCACCATTACGCCCCCGGTGCAGGTGTCGGTCGAGGACCAATACAACAACCTGGTCACCACAGACAGCTCCAGCGTGACCGTGGCTATCGACGGCAGCGCCAACAGCGGCACGCTGGGCGGCACGCCCACGCAGGCGGCGGTCGGCGGCGTGGCCACCTTCGGCGATCTTTCCATCAGCCAGCCCGGCAAGGACTACTTTCTGATGGCCACCGACGGGACCCTGAATGGGGTCGTCTCCGCCGGTTTTAATATCACGCCGCGGCAGGTGAGCCTCGTAGTCAACAGCAGTCAGGATTCTATTACCACGCCCACGGACATTCTCACCCTGCGCGAGGCCGTCAACCGGGCCGACGCGGACGGCGCCCTGGGCTGCGACGACACAATCTCTTTCGCTCCCAACCTGAGCGGCGGCAACGACATCCTTCTGCAAGAGGGGAACCTGGTGCTGACGCCCGGTGCCAACGTGACCATCTGGGGCACCGGGATCACTCTCAACGGCGACAGCGACAACCTCTTTCAGGTCGACTCGGGCGCTTCGCTGTTGCTCAACGGGTTTACCATGGCGGGCGGCACCGCCGGCAACGGCGGCGCCATTAACAACGCCGGCACGCTGACCCTCGAATACTGTACCTTTACCGGCAACTCGGCGACCGGCAGCAACACCACGGGCCTGGGCGGCGCCATCTATAACACGGGCACCCTGATTACTTCCTCTCCCAACGTTTTCACCAAGAACACCGCCTGGGCCGGGGGCGCCGTCGCCAATGCGTCCGGCGGCATCGCCAGCCTGGAAAGCGATACCTACTCGGGCAACGCCGCCACGCAAGAGGGTGGCGGCATCTACAACGCCGGCGCGATGACCGTCTACGGCTGCACGATCAGCGGCAACAAAGCCCAGTTCGGCGGCGGCCTCGACAATGACGGCGGCACGGTAACGGTCAACACGGCCACTCTCGCCGGCAACACGGCCACGGGCCCTCTCTCCGGGTCCAGCACCGGGCAAGGCGCGGGCGGCGGCCTCTATAACAATGGCGTGATGACGGTCAGCGCAAGCACCATCTCCGGCAACGCCGGTTATCAAGGCGGCGGCATCTATGGCGGAAGCAGCGGTTATGGCAACTCGCTGACCCTGGTGGACACGATCGTGGCCGGCAACAAGTGGTTGGTGCCCGGCAATTCGCCCACTAACCCCACCGCGCCCTTCTACCCGGACCTCGCTAACGCCAGCGTTGCCGGCGCCTGCAACCTCATCGGCGACGGCACCGGCCTGACGGGCATCAAAGGCGGCGTCTATGGCAACCAGGTCGGCACCGCCAGCGCCCCGATCAATCCCCTGTTGGCCCCGCTGGGCAATTACGGCGGGGTGAACCAGACCATGCCCCCCCTGTCTTGCAGTCCGGCCCTGGCGGCCGGCGGACCCGTCACCACTTTGACGGAAGGGATTGGCCCCCAGGACACCTTACTCCCGGTGATCGACGCCGCCGTCTTCGAGAGCACCCCGCTGGTAATGTACTTCGAGATCGACGGCGAGCTGATGGCCCTCCAGAGCGGCAATGCCTCGAGCAACCTCATCCGGGTCTCCACGCGCCAGACATACTCCGGGTACACGCCTCCCGCGAACCATTTTACCGGCCACGGCCTGTACCTGGTCAGCAACCCGTTGGGCCTTCCCCCTTCGCTCCCGCCGACCATTGGCGCGGTGCAGCCCGCGGCGACCCAGTTGCTCGTGACCAGCGCCGCCGACCCGGCGAGCCTCGCCCCGGGAACCCTGCGCGCGGCGGTCAAGCAGGCCAATACCGACGCCGCCAACGGCATCTCCGACACCATCATGTTCGCCCCGGCCCAGATGGGTACCGACACGGTCACGCTCGAACAGGGGCCCCTGGAACTGCACGCCGGCAGCGGGATCACCACCATCGACGGCGGCGGACAGGTCCTCGTCAGCGGCGGCGGGGCCTCGGGCGTATATGTGGTCGATTACGGGGCCCAGCTCGACCTGACCGGGCAGGTTATCGAGGGTGGCCAAGCCGCCACGGGCGGCGGGATCGACAACGGCGGCACACTGACCGTCACCAATTGCGACGTTGTCCTCAACAAGGCCGTCAACCCCGCCGGCTCTCCCAGTGGCGGCGGCATCGATAACACGGGCACGGCCACGCTGACCGATTGCACCATCGCCGACAACAGCGCCACGGGCCCCTCGGGGCAAATCGGTGACGGCGGCGGCATTTACAACACGGGCACGCTGACGGCCACCGACTGCACCTTTTCCGGCAACACCGCCAGCAACGCAGCCCACCCAAGCGCCATATGCGGCCAAGGCGGCGCCATCTTTAGCGCGGCCGGCGCTTCGGTCTCGCTCACGGCCACCACCATCTCCGCCAATAGCGCCTATAGCGGGGGCGGCATCGCCGCCAGCTCCAGCTACCTGATTCTGACCGACACCATCGTGGCCGGCAACACTCTTACCCTTAGCACCGGCACGGGCACGGACATACTCGGCGCCGCGGACGCCGGCAGCTCCTACAACATGATCGGCAAGGCCGGCGGCCTGACCGGCATGCAGGCGAAGAAGCACAATGTAGTGGCCAAGAACGCCTACTTGGCCCCCTTGGGCCGTTACGGCGGGACCACGCTGACCATGGCCCTGCTGCCCGGCAGCCCGGCCGTGGGCAACGGCGGGGGCATCGCCAGCCTCAGCACCGACCAGCGTGGCGACCCCGTGACCAACCCGCCCTGCATCGGGGCTTACCAGACCGTCAAGGTAAGCTCGCTGCACGTCGTGTTTCTGGGCACGGCGGCGCCCGCCAAGCATGCCCCGCCGGTCGGCGGCCCCCCCGTGACCACGGCCCAGGCCGACACCGCCTTCAACGTGCAAGTCGCCGCCCTGGATGCCGCGGGTAACCCCATCCCGAACGACAATGTGCCCATCACCGCTAGCTACACCGTCCAAGGCTCCACCAAGACTTACAACGTTCTTGCACCGGCCGGCACGCCGCCCGGCACGCCGGCCGGCATGCCGGTCAGCATCCAGTTGAAAAGCGACGGCACCTGGACCGGCCCCATCGTGTTGCACTACCCCGGCACAGATAAGCTGACGGTTACCTGCGGCACGATCAACCAGGGCTACAGCATCAACGTCAGCCAGGTGCAGCCGACCTCGTTCTCGGTTGACTCGCCGGCGGCCGGCGCCGTCGAGGTTGCCGGCAAGGTCTTCAACGCGACCGTCAACGCTTGGGATGCGGGCGGCCTGCAGCCCATCGGCTACAAGGGGCCTGTCTGGCTCTCGGTAGTCGGCGGGACAGCGGGCAACGGCATGTCCTGCAAGATGACCGACGGCACCTGGACCGGCCCGCTTATCGTCACCAAGGCAGGGAAAAACGTCACCCTTACGGCCACCGCCGGTTCGCTGCCGTGTACACCCAGCGGGGCCTTCACCGTGAAGGCCGGGAACGCGAGCAAAATCACTGTCGCTGTGACCGTACCGGGGCTCGTTGCGAACACCGTGACCGCCGGCGGCCAGTTTACGGTCGCCGTCAGTGCCTTCGATGGCTGGAGCAATCCGGCCTTGTTCGGCAACCTGACCACGAAGATCACCTGCAACCCCACTCAGACCGTGAATATCGCTTCCAGCGTGATGAATGCCGCCAACACGCAGCAGACGAACACCGTCAGCCTCGACCAGGCCGGCTCCTTCACGCTTACGGTCACGCTGGGGAGCCTCCCGGCATATACCTGCAAAGTCACGGTAAACGCCGGGCCAGCCGACCATTTCGTGGTCACCTCCCAGGGCAACTCGGTCGGGGTCGGCGCCCCCATACTCATTAATGTCCAGGCCAAGGATGTGGAGGGCAACAATACGACCTGCAGCGGGGGAGGCATCATGCTCAGCCTCCAAGACTATTCGTCCGTGATCAGCGCCGACCCCGCTCATGCCTTCCAGCCGGCCGTCGCCCTTCCGCAGGGCAATATTGGGCTATATTACGCCAACGTCTTTATTGACGAGGTTGGCGAGGAGTCCATCACCGCCTACACCACCACCGGTCCAGGCGTCACGGGCACCATGCAGAACCCGATCAACGTTACACAGCCCAACGATTGGTACACCCAGAAGCTCACTAACGCGGCGATGCAAAGGGTGGCGCGGGAGGCCCACTATTACGGAAACAGGGCCATCGGCTACAACGGCATGCTGCAACTGTTCTCCACGGCGGAGGGCCAGGAGATGGTATACGGCCCAACGGTCGGAAACGACCTGCAGACGCTGCTGACGAATTACAACAACTCCAACGTGATGCTGTCCCCCGAGGTGAAGTGGCTGACCAACGCGGTCATCAATCCCGATCCCCATTGGGTCAGCTTCGATGCTAGTTACTACGTCCGCAACACCTATGGCCAAACTAACATCCCCATGGTCTACAGCGACTCGAGCGGGGACCACTTCGGCGTCAGCGGCGGTGGGCCGGGCCTGGCGGCTTCGGCGCAACTGCAGGCCCTGGTGAACCAGTGGTTCCTGGGCACGGTGTATCCAAGTGACAACGACCCGTATGACAACATTAGTAACCAACTGCCCTACAGCACCCCGGGCGGCACGCTGAGTCTGTACGGGCCCACGCGCGAGCCGATGTTCACGGACGTGCAGCAAGGGGGGGTGGGCGACTGCTGGGTCATGGCGGCCGCGGCGGCCGTGGCCTACAAGTTCCCCGGCGACATCGAGAGCATGATCCACGGCAACGGCAACGGCACCTACACGCTCCACGTTTACAACTGCTACAGCCGGCTCTGGCAATACGTGACGGTCGACAACGAACTGCCCAACGGCGGTGGCACCTATGACAGCCCCTCCGTTTACAACAACACCGTGATGTGGGTGGCGCTGACGGAGAAGGCCTGCGCCGAGTGGAATGATTGGAACCACTACGCCTACTCATGGCTCAGCGGCGCCAGCCCGAACCAAGTGAGTTCCAATTTCTATATTGCGGCGATGACGGGCCTCGGCACCTACTTTAACTATTTCGGCGGCCTTAGTGAGCCCAAGTGGTACGACGTGCGCACCAATCTGAAGCCGACCGCCAGCATGCCCAACGGCCGCGCGGTGTGCCTGGCGACGCACAAAAGCCCCCCAAACGGCGAGCTAATGGGCCCGCACGAGTACGCAATTTTGGACTGCGATCCTTCAGGGGATTGGAGCCAAACGAGCGATCCGTCGAAATGCAAGTTCCTGCTGTACAATCCCCACGGGGACCAGGCCGCCAGCACGTTAGCCACACCAATTAACGACACCACGACTCAGACCGTTCAGGTCACAGACGCGTCCAGCATCGGCCCGGGCGACTTCATCCAGATCGACAGCGAATTGATGCTGGTCAAGAGTGTCGATCACGACACGCAGAAGCTGCAGGTGCAGCGCGCCTACAACACGCCGCCAACCGTCCACTTGAATCCGTCGCCCGTCTACCTATCCTTCGACGAGAGCGGCGCATGGACGCAGATGGAAAATGCGTCGGTTGGGAGCACTGACGGCGGCCTAACCCAGCCGGGCCTTTTTACACTGACCGGCGACGATCTGAACGGCGACAACTTCAACGACATCAGCAACAATACTGGCTGCCCCTGTGTTCGCACGGCCGGCGGCAGCACGGCTGCCGCGATGCGGAGTGCCAGCATCCCCGCCGCGGCAGCCGACGCGACCCGCGCACTCATCGCTGCCCCCGGGGCCAGCCCCGGCGGCGGCAATTTGCCCGCAATGCCGCTCGTGCAGGCCGCCACGCTCGATCCGCCGCAATGGGAGCCGACGCCGGCCGCTGCCGCGACCGCCGCCAACCGCCTGGCGGCCCTCGATGCGGTACTGGCGGCCAACACCTTCGCGGGCCAGGGCCAATCGACAGGGCCGGCCGGCGGCAGCCTCTCCGGCGACGATACCGATGCCCTCTTCGCCGCAGACGACCCGGCCGCGTGGCGCGTCAAACTGGCCGAGCTGAAAACCGGTCTGCGGGTGGCTTCCACGTAAAGAGAGCGACGAAAGAACAGGCATGATTCAACTGTAGGGAACGCCCTCCGCGGCGTTCCTGGTGCAGCGGAACGCCCGCAGAGCCCGTTCCCTACACGCCTCCTCTCGCGGAGCGAGAGGAGTACGGGAAATGCGGTACTTGTTCTTCGGCCGGCCGCTAGAGATAATCGAGCAGCGTCATTTTGAGCATGGCGCCGGTGGCCTCTAGCGATGCCTGGTAGGCGGTTTGGGCCGCGGTGAACTCCGAGAGCACCTGCGCCATGTCGGCGTCGTAATCGGTCGACATGGTCGACTGCAACTGGGTTTTCTGGGAGTCGAGCTGGGTGCTGATCGTGCTCAGTCCCTGCTCCTGGGCGCCCAGGTCGGCGCGGACGTTGCTGAGGTTCTGCGTGCTATTTTTCAGCACGCTCATGGCCTGCTGCTGGCCGGTGCTGGCGTTGCTCTGCAGCGCGTTGGACAGGCCGATCAGGGCGCTGAAGACGCTCTGGGTTTGCTGGGGATTGACGTCGCCGCCGCTCAGGCTGTGCAGGCCGCCGGGCGTGACGAGCGAGCTGGCCGAACTCTGGCCGGCGGGCACCAGGCCCAGGTCAACGGCGGCGGTGCTCGCCGTGTCGGGCGTGACGGTAATGGCGCCCTCCGCCGGACCGTTGGCGACCAGCTCGATGCCGTTGCCGTTGGCCGACAATTGGGCCCGCAGCGGGCAGCCCGCCGCCCGGGCTTGGGCCGTAATCCGCCGGCAAACGTCGCCCATGGTCTTGGCGCCGGAAAGGCTCACGTCGAACTGGATGACCTGGTCGGGCTGACCCTGTATTTGCGCGGGGATGTCCTGGCTGACGGTGAAATCGCCGCCGCCCGTCGTGCTTAGGCCGACGCCCGCGCCGTGGTTGAGCTGGGCCAAGGGGGTGGCGTCGGTGAGGGTCCGCAGGCCGAGCTCGGTGGCCGTATGGCCGCCGGTTTCACCGATCGAGAAATCGGCGCCACTGGTGCGGGAGCTGACGTTGATTCCGGTCTGCTGGGGGTTGATTTGGGCCAGCAGTCCGGTCCCGGAGCAATTGATTGCGCCGAGCACGTCCTGGACCGTTTTGGCCCCGGAGAGGTCGATGGTGTAAGTCTTGCCCCCGCTTTGCACCTGGAGGCCGGTCAGGTCCGGCGCGCTGCCGCCGCCGCCCGCGGTCGCCGAGGTGGTCGGTAGCGCGGTGACCGGCTGCTGGAGGCCGCCGTTGGAATCCGTCGGATCGAGCCGGGCCGTAAAGGGCGACCCGGTCGCCGCGTTGATCGCGTTGACGATCGCTTGCGGCTCGCTGGCGCCGACCTGAATGTGGACGGTGAGCGTGCCGGCGACGGCGGGCTGGCCAATGCCGGCCGGCGTGCCGGGCGTGTACTTGGCGGTCTCTTGACCGGCCACGGCGTCGCCCACGAACTGGATTTGCACGCCGTTCAGGGGCGTGCCGTCGGCGGCGGTGGCGCCCGGCGTGTGGGCCTGCAGGACGATGTCGTTGTTGAAGCCGGGGAAGTGGATGAAGCCCGTCGCCCGCGTGCCCAGCAGGTCGTCCAGCGAGGTGGTGGCGGTGAGGGCCGGATCAAGCGCACTGCCGACCAGGGGACCGGTCCCGACGCCGGTGGGCGAGAGGATTCCCAGGTCGCGGGCCGTCGTGCCCAGGCCCACCTCGCTCAGCGACAGACTTTGCCCCTGGCCCGCGCCGGCCGCCAGTTGGATCGTCAGGCCCGTCGGGGTCACTTCCACGTCCAGCGCGCTGCCGGCGGGGGGATGGTCGCGGATCAGCGTGGCGACGTCGCCGATCGTGGCGGCCTGGCTGAGGTCGATGACGCTGGTGCTGGTGCCGTTGGAGACGGCGATGCTGCCCGGGGCGACCCCGGCGCCCTGGTTCAGATCGGCCAACGAGGTTTGCGAGGTCAGGGCCCGACTCAGAGCGCTGCCTTCGATGGGCTGGGAAACCGCCCCGAAGGCCGCCGCCCCGCTGACGTTGGTCGTAAACAGGGCATTGAGGTCGGAATAACTCGATAGCTGGCTGTCGTCGCCCGAGTATTGCACGTTGCCGTCGGCCGTGATCGTGAACGGCGGGCTGCCGGTATCCGAGCCGCCGAACAGGTATCGGCCGTTGAATTGCGTGTTTCCCAAATTGACCAACTGCTCGACGGCCTGGTTGACCTGCTGGACGACGGCCTGGCGCTGCGAATCGCTGGCCGTCGAGCCGACGACGCTCACGGCCGCGGCTTGGATGTTGGAAAGCAGACTCGACACCTGGCTGAGCGTCGCATCGGTCTGGCTGAGGTACGACTGGTTCGTGCTGACGTTGCTCTGGAACTGGCTGTTTCGCTGGAGCAGGCTTTGGAGGGCAATCACCTGTTGGGCGGCGGCCGGGTTTTGGCCCGGCAACTGAAACTGCTCGCCCGTGCTGATCTGCGTCTCGAGCGAGTTCATCAGCGTCTGGTCGGCCTGCATCTGGCCGACCATCTGCTGACGGATGTACATGTCGCTGATGCCCGACGTCGGAATGCCGTTGATGAAACCGCTCATGAGGTTTTCCTAAACCGTGGCACCTAACCTGCTCCCTTTTGCCGCTCCGAAAACTACAATTGCACCAGCGTGGCGAGTATCTGGTTGAGGACGGCAAGATACTGCGACGAGGCCTGGTAGGACCGCTGGTACTCCATCATCTGGATCGCTTCCTCGTCGATGCTGACGCCGCTGACGGCGAGTTCCTGGCTGCTGAGGCTGCTTTGGAAGGTGTCGGCGGCGGAGGCCGTCGCCTGGGCCGTCGCCGAACCCTCGCTCACATTGCTGGCCAGGAGGTTATACATCGTGTTCACCGAATTACCGTTCTGGGAGGCCAGCGGCTGGTCCAGGAAATTCGCCAGGGTCGTGGCGTTGGTCGTGTCCGCCCCGATGCCGTCGCTGCTGGCGGCGAACTTGCCCGGGTCTTGCACCACGTCGGGATTGACCGCCAGGTCGCTGGCCGTGGAGCCGGTGAAGAAGGTGTTCAGACCCAGCCCGGCCAGGAGGCCGCTGGTGTCGTTGGCGAAGGCGAACTGCGTATCGGAGTTGGTGGCGCTGATCGTGAGCTTGCCGCCTTGGACCTGGGCCTGGAGGCCTTGGATGCCGCCCAGGGCCTGGGCCACGTCGTCGAGCGTTGTCTGATGGCCCGTGCCCAGCAGGTTGACCGGCACGTCGGTCGTGGTCGTGGCCCCGGTTCTCGTGTTCTGCACCATGATCTGGAAGGAGCCGTTGACCGGGGTAGTCGGCAAGCCGGCACTGTCGAGGGCCTGGTCGGGGTCGGCGACGGCATTCTGGGCGGTTAGCTGGGTGTAACCGGTCAGTCCTTGGCCGCTGGAATAGACCTTGTTGAACTCGCTGGCCAGGGTGCCGGCCAGCGTGTCGAGCTGCTCCTGAAACCCGCCCAACACGCTGTCCCTGGCGGTGAGCAGGCCGCGGAGCTGGCCGGAGGCCGGGTTCAACGGCACATCGGTCCCCGCCACCTGGATAGTGGAGACGGTCATGCCGCGATCGGTCGAATGGGCCACCGAGACGGCCGTTGCGCTGCCCTCATAGACCAACGACTCGTTGCCGCAGTTGACCGAAACGCTGCCGTCGGCCTGCGTGGTGGTGGTTACGCCGAGGAGTTGCGAGAGACTGGTGAGGGCCTGCGACCGCTGGTCGGCCAGGCCCGAAGCGTCGCTGAGCGCGGTTCCGCCGCCGGTCAGGCCGGTGATTTGCCGGTTCAGGCTGGCGACCTGGCTGGTCAGGCGGTTGATGTCCGCCGCCATGTCGCTGATCTGGCCGTTCACGTCGGACCGCATCTGGCTGACCTGGCCGGTCATTTGATTGAAAGTCGTGGCCAGCGCTTGACCTTGCGTCACGGCCAGATTGCGGACGGATACGTCTTGCGGCTGGTTGAGGACATTGGAAATGGCGGAGAAGAACTGGTTCATGGCCGTGCTCAGCGTGCCACCGTTGGTGGTGTCGCTGGTGCTGCTGGCGTCGCTGCCCAGCGCGCCGAAGGCCGATTCGAGCCGGCTGTAGACCTGCTGGACGGTGTCGGCGTTGGCCTGATCGCCGCTGGCGGTCCGCAGACGCTGCTCAAGGAATTGATCGACCTGCTGGGTGATCGACAAGACCTGGACGCCGGTTCCCAGCAGCAGGGCGCCGTTTTGCTGGGTGGGGCCCGGCGTGAAATTAGTCGTCTCCTTAATGTAGCCGGGCGTATTGGCGTTGGCGACGTTCTGGCCCACCACTTGCAGACCGATATCGGTGGCCTGCAAGGTCCCTGCGGCGATCTGGATGGAGCCCAGTAGCGACATTTCCCGTCTTGTGTATTTTGGCTAAGCTGTGTGGTCAACCAGCGCACCATGTGCGCAGCTTCGGCCCGCCTCTCCATATGTCGGCTGGAACCGGCCACCGGTCGCGATAATCTCCAGCAACTGCGAGAGGTGGATCAGGGTCCGCTGGACGACGATCCAGTTGATGAGGCTGTGGTGGCGGAGCAGTCGGGCCCGCGACTGGGCGGCCGTGATCTGCCGCGTCAGCGGCTCGCGGCGGGCGGCGGGGAGGGCCTGGGCCAGGGCCTGGACGCTGCCGGCGGGCAGGCCCTCGGCGGCGGCCCGGGCCAGCAATTGCTCCCGTCGCCGGAGGCACTCTTGCAGCATGTCGAGCAGCCGTTGCTCGTCGGCGGCGATGGCCGACAGTCCTCGGTGGTCGGCCGCGGCCAACAGCGCCCGCTTGCGGCTGAGAATCTCCATCAATTCATTCTGCCCGCTGAGAAGATCGGTCAGGAGTGCCGCCACTTCGGCCTCGAGCGAGGATTGTGTCAGGCTGCCTGGGGCGATCGTTTCCATCGTCTTATTTCCGTGCTAAGGTGAACAACTGGTACATCGGAGCGCTCAGCCGATCGGAGGCGGCATGCGCCAGGCGGGTGGCCAGCATCTGGTCGAGTTGCTGCGTGAAGACCTCTTCGGCGCGGCCGCCGTCGAAATAGGCGGGCTTCCCCACGCTCTGCCGCATCGCGTGGAGCATCTGCCCGTAGAACGTCTCGCCCACGAAGGCGTTGAAAGCCTTGCGCAGGGCGGGGTTGTCGGCGCCGGTCGGGGCCGAAGGCTTGGCAAAGGCCGTGCTCTGGAGGGCAAGATCGACGCCGTTCACAAACGAGTCCGAGGGATTTAGGGATTTAGGGATTTAGGGATTTAGGGATTTAGGGATTTAGGGATTTAGGGATTTGGGGAAGCAGTGAGCCACCCGAAGCTCATAGCTCATAGCTCACGGCTCATAGCTCATAGCTCATGGGTTATTCGATAATCAGCGGGGCGTGTAGTTTTCCGTTGCGGTCCAGGCCCTTGATTACCTCGATGATGTCTTCGGTGGGCGCGTGGACCGCGTTGAGGGCCTCGACGAGGGCCTTGAGCTTGGGCTGGGCGGGGTCCACCGGATCCACGCCCACGAACGGCTTCGCCGCCGTGCCGCCCGTCTCGATCACCAGGTTCTTGTGCGTGACGGCCACCGAGCCGATCTCGACGTCGCCGCTGATGATGATGCTGCCGGCCCGCTCGTTGATCACCACCCGCGACACGGTCCGCGGCTCCAGGATCGGCACCGCCAGCACCTGGGAGACGAACGACACGGGATCGTCGCGATACTGATCGGGAATGACGACCTCGATGTTGCCCTGGTTGACGGCCCGCGCCAGCGGGGCTTGGCTGCTGGTCTGCAGGCGCATCTGGCTGTTCACCAGCTCGACGATGTCTTGCGCCACCTGGAAGTCGGCGTGGTTCTTCTCCAGGACCAGGGTGATCTTGCCCTCCTTGGTGAAGGCGTTGAAGAATTCTTCTTCCAGGCGGCAGCCGTCGTGGATGCGGCCGGTGGCGGTGATGGTGGCGCCCTCGATGGTGACCGGCCCCTCGGCGAAGGCGTACACGCGGGGCCGCCGCGTGTCGGGACCGATCAGCGGCGTGAGAAACAGCCGGCCCCCGGCCAGGCTCTTGGCCGAGCCGATCGAGCTGACGACGCAATCGATCTTGTCGCCCTGCCGGGCCCCGGCCGCCGGGATCGTCGCCAGGACGGTCACCAGGGCCACGTTCTTGGTGTCTTTCAGGTCCACGATCGCGTTGCGGCTCACGCTGCTGCCCATCACCGACAGGACCTTGGCCACGCTGCGGATCATGGGCAGGTAGCTGTTGTTGTCGCCCGTGCCCTTCAGGCCGACCACGAGCCCCAGCCCCTGCAGGCTGCTCTCTTCCTGGCCCTTGATGCGGCAGATGCTCTTGAGCGTCAGCCGCCCCGCGGCCAGCGCCGGGGCCGGCCGGCCCCACGCGGCCAGGAGCCCCATGAGCACGACCGCCCAGGTCCGGACGGCACGGCAAGCTCGCCAATCGTTTCTGTTGGTCATAGGGATTTAGGGATTTAGGGATTTAGGGATTTGGGGATTTGGGGATTTGGGGATTTGGGGATTCAGCGGAGGAGTAAGGAGTTAGAAGTTAGGAGTCAGGCGGCGTTCAGTTGCCGGTCGGTCCCAGAGCAGACCCTTGCCCAAACGGCTGGCCGGTTCTCTCACCGTCTTCTCCCAACTCCTAACTTCTAACTCCTAACTTCTAACTCCTGACTCCTAGCTCCTCCGTCACTAGAACGGCTGCCACTTGTCGAGCCACTCCAGCGCCCAGCCGCGGCGGTAGCCGTCGCGGACGTGTCCCAATTCGCGCTTGACGATCTTCAAATCGGCGACGCTCTCGCTGAGCACGGTGTTGTTGGGCAGGATGGCGTCGGCCCGGATCTCGCCGGTCAGCGAGTATTCCCAGTTCTCTTCGTTATTTTTGATCAGGCGGCTGCCATCCAGCAGCAGGTTGCCGTTGGGGCGAATGTCGATCACGCGGCAGGCGATCTTGAACTTCAGCGTGTCTTTGGTCTGCAGGTCGGCCTGCGATTGCAGCTTGTTGTCCAGCTCGCCGCGGATATGGGGCTCGCCGTTGTTCTGTTTGTCGGCCCCCAGGTGCGTGCCGTAGAACTTGATCCAGTTGGGCAGCGACAGGTCGCCGTAAGCTTGTTTCTTGCGGTCCATTTGCCCGTTGCTGGTCATGGCCGCGGTTTCGCTGACGACCACCGTCAGCAGGGTTTGGAGCTTGATGACCTTGGGTTCTTCCGGGGGTTGAAAGGTCCAGGAGCATTCGGCGAGGGTCAAGGGGGCGCGGTCCTGTGGCGTGCCGTAGAGGCTCGAGACTTGGCCCGCCGCCAACGCGGCGAAGGCCGGCGTCAGGGTCAGCCCGGCCGCCGCCGACGCGCCGAAGATCAACGATCGTGGAAAGTTCACGGCAATCTCCTCATTCCCAAGGTAGTAGGCACACGCCGTGTGCCGTCCGCACGTTACAGCACACGCCGTGTGCCGTCCGCACGTTACCGGACACGCCGTGTGCCGGCTACAATCTATTCAAGTTGTTTCTTGGGTTCGTCCCTTAGCGGCGGAGAACGTTCTGCGGCCCGCTGGCTTCTTCGCACTCCACGCGCGGGGCGCGGGCAAAGACTTCGACCTCGCGGATCCCGCTCACCCGCGCGTAATATGTACTGCGATCCAGCAGCGACTGGACGGCGACCAGCTCGCCCGGGCTGCCCTCGTCGCGGGCGCGGGCCGTGGTGCGAATGCGGATGCCGGCGGTGTTGGCATACACGGTGACCACTTCGCCGCGATGGACCGACAGCGGGGGCCGCAGGTCGTCCGGCAAGAGGGCCTTGCCGCCGGTGACGGCGCGGGTGACCTCGCGCCCCAGCACCTCGGCCAGGCTGTGGAACCCGGCCCCGGCGGTAACCGCCCCGGCTTGCATCTCCACGTCGGTTTCGCGGATGATCGTCCCCCGCGAAAGCGACCGGCTGGCCAGGACCAGGGGCGTGGGAACGCTGACCCGGGCCTCCAGGCCGAAGCGCTCCGCGCCCTGCGCCGTCTGCACCGTCACCTCGAAGTGCTGCGGCCCGCTCCACGGCGCCCGGCCCCCGGCGATCTTGATCGGCCGGGCCGGGTCGGCCAGCAGCCGGGCCTGGGCCTGGCTTAGCTCGGCCTCCACGCTCCATGCCTCCCGGTCCGAAGCGGTCTTCTCCAGGTACTTCACTACCGCCGCGCACAGCCGGCGGTCGGCGCGCTGCGTGGTTGCGGCTGAGATGGTCACGACCGGCTCCGGCCGCAGCGGCGCCGCACCGGCGGCGGTCACCGTCACCTGGCTCGCTCCGGAGAACTCGTGCTCCGCCAGGTTCACGCCGCGCAGCAGGAGCAGGTCCTGCAACTCGCGGATGCCGACGAAGCGTTGCTCGCGGGCCGGGGGCGCGGGAAACAACTCGATGGCCGCCAGGCCCGCCGCCTGCCGCGGATCCGTGGCCACGATCTGGGCCAGGTCGCCCAGCTTGACCAGCGGGCCGCTGACCACGCACTGCCCGCGCAGCCGCAGCTCGGCCGCCGAGCCGCCGGCCACCGCCGATCCCCACGCCGCCAGCTCCAGCAGCATCCAGCCCAGGGCCCTGCTGGTGATCGTCCGATTCATCTGCATTTTTCCGCTTCCGAGTTTGCCAGCCGTAGCGTCTCGTTGGGCACTCGGCGGCCGGCGGGACAGTCCCCGCCCGTTACCGTATCAGGCCCGTCACGTCTTGCAGCATCTGGTCGCCGGCCTTGACCGCCTGCGAGTTGAGCTCGAAGGCCCGCTGCGTGGCGATCAGGTCGATCAATTCGTTGACGGGATCGACGTTGGACTGCTCCAGCGTGCCTTGGTTCAGCGTTCCCAGGCCCTGCAAACCGGGATTGGCCAGCGTCGGGTTGCCGGAGGCGTCGCTCTGGGAATACAGGTTCTCGCCCAGCTTCAGCAGGCCTTCCGGATTGATGAAGTTGGCCAGCTCGATCTGGCCGATCTGCTGAAGTTGCTGGCTGTTGGGCTGCTGCACGGACACCACTCCCGCGGAGCTGATCACGACTTTGGTGGCATCGACGGGAATAGTGATGGCGGGCTCCAACAGCCGGCCGATGTTGGCCGATCCCATGACGATCTGGCCGTTGGCGTTTTTCGAGAAATTGCCGGCCCGGGTGTAAAGGACGGTCCCGGTGGGGTCCTTCACCTGGAAGAACCCCTGCCCCTGGATGGCCACGTCCAAATCGTTGCCCGTGGTCTTCGACGAACCCTGCTGGAAATTGCACTGCGTGCTGGACAGGCGGCTGCCCATGCCCAACAGGATGCCCACCGGCGTGAATTGGCTGGCGCTGTCCTGCGTGCCGGGGTACTTGTCGTAATGGTAGAACAAGTCCTCGAAATTCGCGCGGCCGCTCTTGAAGCCGACCGTTTCCATGTTGGCCAGGTTGTTGGCAATGACGTCCAGCTTGGATTGCATGGAGCTCATGCCCGTGGCCGCCGTGTGAAGCGTTTGAATGCTCATGGCTCAACTCGATTTGGGGACTCCCTGGGACAACAAGAAATGGTTACGCCTTGAGAATGCGCGTAATCAGACCGTCGAGCATTTGATTCTGGGATTTCAGCACGTTGATGTTGGCCTCCAGTATGCGGGAGGCCTCGATGAGGGAAGTCATTTCAGTGGTGGGCTGCACGCCCGACATCTCCAAGTAGCCGCCGGCGACGGCGCGTTGGGCGGCGGCAACCGGCCGCACCGGCCCGAGCGGGCGGAACAGGTTGTCGCCCACCTTGACCAGGTCGCCCGGCGACGCCGGCTGCACCAGTGCCAAGTCTTGCGAAGAGCCCGCCTGCGAGACCGCCCCGCGGTCGGAAATCGTCCAAGGGCCGTTCTCCTTCTGGATCGTCACCGGCGAGTTGCTCTCGCCCAGCACGGGATAGCCTTGTTGGGTGACCAGCTCGCCGGCGGCGGTCAGGCGGAAGTTGCCGGCCCGGGTGAGAAACGTCTCCTGTCCCTTGCGGACGAGGAAAAAGCCCTCACCCGGCAGGGCCACGTCGGTCGGGGCGCCGGTTCGCCGCAATGGCCCCGGCGAGAAATCGGTCTTGGTCTGTTGAAACTGCACCCCGCCGCCCAGGTCGTTGATCGAGCCCGAGCCCGGCTCGGCCGAGCCCTGTTGGACGGCCTCCGCATAGCGGGCCTGAAGAATGCTCAACTCCCGTTTGAAGCCCACCGTATCCACGTTCGCCAGGTTGTTGGCGATGATCTCCAGCCGTTGGCTCTGCACCTGGGCGCCTTCGGCCGAGATGTACATTCCGTACGGCATCTTTGCCTCGACTACGGCTGGATGAGATAACGACGATGAGAAGGAATAGCTGTCTTGGCCCGCCCCTAAGAGCAACAACTGTGCCGAATGGCACGCCCTCAAAACATGACGGGCGCGGAGGGGGCCTATTTCGTTGGCCTGCAAAGACTTATGGCGATGGCCTCCGGCTGTGGCCCGCCGGTAGCCGCCGGGCAGGCGGCCGCCCGCGACCCGCACTTTCTGCCGCTACGGTGTGCAGAACCGGCCGATCGCCCGCGGCGAGCAAAAGAAGAGGGATTAGGGATTAGGGATTAGGGATTAGGTCTTGGGGCTTAGTTCTTAGGACTTAGACCTTAGATTCCAGGACTTTGCCCAAGGCCAAAGACCCAAGGCCCAAGACCAAAGACCCAAGGCCGCTAATCAAGGCAAACCCTGCCGATTGGAAGGCCGAAAAACTTTCGCTTCGTTATCTATGTGACCCTAGATCGCTGTTTTCACTATTCGCCGCCAATTGCGTAGACCGATACATCTTCCGGCCAGTTACAGAAATCTTAGTTTTGTCATCTCCGCGCCGCCATGAAGATCATCACTCGCTTCGGTCCGATGGATGTGGACGCTGACGACGAGTTGTATTTTCCTAGCGGCCTGGTGGGGTTGGAGGCGTGCCGGCGATGGGTGGTCCTGGCCGACCGGCACAGCGAGGCACTGGCGTGGCTACAGAGCGTGGATCGGCCCGAGATCGCGCTGGGAGTGACCAGTCCGCGACGGTTCGTGCCGGGCTATCAGATCCGCGTGGCCCGGCGGGACCTGACGCCATTGGCCCTGGACGAGCCGGCGGCGGCCAAGGTCCTGGTGATTGTGGGCCAAACGGCCCGGGGAGCCACGTTGAACCTGAAGGCCCCGGTGATCATCAACCTCCAACGCAGTCTGGGGCGACAAGTCGTCGCCAACGGCGACCTGCCGATCCGCTACGAGCTGGGAAAGATCGTCGTAATGGGGCGGGTCGGTGAGTCGAACCACTCGATCGAGCACAAAGGAAGGAGCCATCGATGCTTGTCTTATCCAGACAACGCGATGAAAGCATCATGATCGGCGATCACGTGGTCGTGACGATCGTGGATATTCGCGGGGACAAGGTTCGGTTGGGCATCGAGGCCCCCGAGGAGGTCCCCGTTCATCGGCGGGAGGTTTACGAGGCCATTCGGCGTGAGAATCGCCGCGCCAGCCAACTGGACCCGGGCGAGCCCTTGCCGCTCGGGCCAGTCCAAGCCGGCCCATAACCGGCGGCAGCACGTTTTTTCAAGGGTCCGCTCCAGGCTCGTTGTTCCAGGTTCGCCTTGCCCGGGATCGAGGTTCGTGATAAGATAGGCTGACACGGTTGACTCCGCTGCCTCGTTTCGGCCGAGTGGGATGACTGCAACCCGCGCAACGATAGTTCATTTCCTGGTGGCCCTCGTGCTGGCCTGTCCCTACCTGTGCCTGCCGCGGGCGGTGGGCCGGTCGGGGCAGTCGGCGGTCCAAGGCTGCTTGGAAGCCGATCCGTGTTGCCCCGGTGCGGACTCGGAACCGTGCAAACACGGGCCGGGCAAGCCCGGTCACCACGTGTGCACTGGAACGTGCCTGTGCCACGGCGCGATCCTCAGCCGGCACGTCACGCCGCCCGCTCCTGACCAGTCGATTGCAAGTCCCTTGCCGCCGGTCGCCGGGCGCATGCCAGGGGAATGGTCTTGCGGCGGGGGCGGTTCGGCCGCGGAGCCCAACGCGTCTCATTTTCCCACGGCCGACTCCGGGCGCACGCTGCGCGCGCTCATCCAGTCGTTTCTCCTCTGATCGGGCAGAGCGTTGCTCTTGCGCGGCCGCGCCCGCCGCTAATCGCGCCAGACGCCAGGCTGCCCAGCGGGGCCTTCGTACCCGCGGCTGCCTGACTGGCCGCATGTGGTCGGACGCCCGCCCTCGGTCGTCCAAACCGTCCAGCCGACGGAAGACCGGCCTCCGTCCTGGAAGCCGGCGGGATTACGAAAACCCCACTCCCTTGACAGGAGCTATAGCATGCCTCATCGAACCGCGAACGATCCGGCGGCCCGCCGGCCGGCCGATGGCTTGCAACAGGTCGAGACGCCGCCACCGGCGGTGATCCAGGCACGGCGGCGCCTCCGGTGGTTGAATCGCCTCAGCCGCTGGCTTCCAGACTTGCTGGTCATGGGGCTGCTCGTCGGGCTGGGTGCGTATGGCCATCACTCGGGTTGGACACTGCCTAAGTTGTCCGCGCTGGCCGGGCACGCCGCGACCGGGGACGACGACTGGTGCGCGGAGCACGCGGTGCCGGAATCGCAGTGCGTCGAGTGCCATCCGGAGCTTCTGCCTCCCGGCAAGGACTTCGGCTGGTGCGCGGAGCACGGCGTACACGACTGCCCGCTGGAGCACCCCGAGGTGGCGGAGTTGCGCCAAACGCCCGCGGTTGCTGGGGCCGACCGGCAGCGAATTGAACGGGCGATGGCTTCGGCCCCGCGGCCGGCGAACAACCCCCGCTGCCAGAACTACCGCCGCAGGATCCAGTTCGCATCGGGGGAGGCAATGGAGAAGGCGGGCGTAGACTGCGTGCGGGTCGAGCGTCGGAAGGTCTGCGAGTCCATCTCCGCCAGCGGACAGATCACCTACGACCAGACCCGCGTTGCCAACCTCTCGGCGCGCCTGCCCGGCACGGTGTGGCGCGTGGAAAAGAACGTCGGGGACCGGGTGCGGGCGGGTGAAGTTGTGGTTCTGGTCGAGGCGGCCGAGGTGGGACGGCTCAAGAGCGAGCTGATCCAAGCCCTCGCCGAGGAAGAAATACAAGCCAAGAGCCTCGACAAGCTGCTGCCGGCCTACGCGGAGCGCGTGGTGCTCGAGCTGCAGGTCGAGAAGGCGCGGCTGGAGCACGTCCAAGCACAGGCGCGGCTGCTCTGCGCCCAGCAGGCGCTGGTCAACCTTGGCCTGCCGGTGGGCATCGAGGCGCTGCGGGGACTGGCCGTGGAGAAGCTGGTGGAACGCCTCCGGCTGCTCGGGATTCCGCAATCGCCGGCCCGGCCCCTGAATGCGGGCGACCTGACGGCGAACCTGCTTCCCGTGAAGGCCCCCATCGAGGGCATCATCGTGTCGGGGCGGGCGGTGGCGGGGGACGTCGTCGATCCCGCGCGGGCCCTGTTTCAGTTGGCCGACACGAGCCGCATGTGGTTGACGCTGAACGTGTCGCTGGAAGACGCCGGCCGACTGGCGCCCGGGCAAGCGGTTTGCTTTCGGCCCGACGGCAGCCCGGCCGAGCTGCGCGGAAAACTGGTCTGGATCGGCGCGGCGGCCGATCTACAGACCCGCACGGTGGCGGTTCGCGCCGAATTGCCCAATGCCGAGGGACAACTGCGGAATGGAACCTTCGGGGCGGGCCGGATCACGCTCCGCGAGGAAGGCCAGGCGATCGTGGTCCCCAACGAGGCCGTCCACTGGGAGGGCTGCTGCCACGTCGTCTTCGTGCGCGACAAGGGGTTCGACGACCGCCAAGCCAGCCCCAAGGTGTTCCACGTCCGCACGGTCCGGCTGGGAGCCAGGAGCCAGGATTGCACGGAGATCCTGGCGGGGGTCTTGCCCGACGAGATCGTGGCGGCCAAGGGCAGCGACGTGCTGCGGGCAGAACTGCTGAAGAACAATCTCGGCGAGCCCTGCGGCTGCGCCAAGTGAGGATCGGCCGAAGAATATCTTCCGCGTTTCAATGTAGTCCGCACACGCCGTGTGCGGAAATCCGGCACACGGCGTGTGCCGACTACAATCAGGAGGCCGGATGCTGCGAGGAATCATCGACTTCTCGTTGCGGCATCGCGGGCTGGTGCTCGTGGCGGCGCTGGCGCTGGCCGGCCTGGGCGGGCTCGCGCTTAGCCGCCTGGATATCGATGCCTTCCCCGACACCACCCCGGTTCAAGTGCAGATCAACACCGTTGCTCCCGCGCTGGCCCCCGAGGAAGTCGAGCGGCAGATCACTTTGCCCGTCGAGCAAGCCATCGGCGGCCTGCCGGGTTTGGCCACGCTGCGGTCGATCTCCAAGTTTGGGCTGTCGCAGGTGGTGGTCACCTTTGCCGACGGCACCGACATCTACTTTGCCCGGCAGTTGGTCAACGAGCGGCTGGGCGGGGTGGACCTGCCCGAGGGCGTCCCGCGGCCGCGAATGGGGCCCGTCTCGACCGGCCTGGGCGAGGTCTTCCACTACCTGCTGACCTACCAGGGCTACGACTTCTCCAAGCTGCCCGAGGCCGAGCGGATCCAGAAACTGACCGAGCTGCGGACCCTTCACGACTGGGTGGTCAAGCCCCAGCTCCGATCCGTGCCCGGCGTGGCCGAAGTGAACAGTTGGGGCGGCTACGAGAAGCAGTACCAAATCCGCATCGACCCCGACCGGCTTATAAAACATGGCCTTACGTTCGACCAGGTCGTGGAGGCCGCTGCGCAGAACAACCGCAACGTGGGGGGCGGCAGCATCACCGTCGGCGCGCAGATGCTCCTGGTCCAGGGCCAGGGGCGGACCGTCAACCTCGAGCAGATCAGGAACATCGTCGTCACCGCCAAGAACGGCGTGCCCATCCGCGTGGGCGACGTGGCCGACGTCCAGATCGGGCATGAAATCCGCCGCGGGGCCGTAACCGCCCAGGGCCGTGGTGAGGCCGTACTCGGCCTGGGCTTCATGCTCATGGGCGAAAACGGCCACAAGGTCACATGGGCCCTCAAAGACAAGCTCGATGAGATCCGCGCTACACTCCCCAAGGGCATCACCATCCAAGGCGTCTACGACCGCACGGAACTGGTGGACCAGGTCATCGACACGGTGCGGACGAACCTGTTTGAAGGCGGGTTGCTGGTCGTGGCTGTCTTGTTCATCTTCCTGGGCAACCTGCGGGCCGGCCTGATCGTGGCCCTGGCCATCCCGCTCTCGATGCTCTTCGCATTCTCGGGGATGTTGTACGTGGGCATCGCCGCCAGCCTGCTCAGCCTGGGGGCCATCGACTTCGGCCTGATCGTTGATAGCTCGGTGGTCCTGGTCGAGAACTGCGTGCGGCACCTGGGGGAAAAGGGATCAGGGATTAGGGATCGGGGATCAGCGGGGACGAGGAAGGGATCAGGGATCGGGGATCGGGAATTAGAGGAGAACAATTCGTCGTCTTCTCCAATCCCTAATCCCCAATCCCTAATCCCTTCCCGCAGCCTGGAGATCATCCGCGACGCAGCGGTCGAGGTCCGCAAGCCCACCCTCTTCGGCGAGTTGATCATCATGATCGTCTACCTGCCGATCCTGGCCCTGACGGGAACCGAGGGCAAGCTCTTCCGGCCCATGGCCCTAACGGTGATCCTCGCGCTGGCCGGTTCGATGATAATCTCTCTCACGCTCATGCCCGTGCTGGCCAGCCTGCTGCTGCCGGGGCGCGTGTCCCGCCGCGAGCCGCTGGTGATCCGGGGGCTGAAGCGGCTCTACGCCCCACTGCTGCGGCTGACGATGCAACACAAGCTGGCCGTGCTGGGCCTGGCGGCGGGGCTGTTGGTGGTCGCCTTTGGCATGATCGCGCCGCACCTGGGCGCCGAGTTCGTGCCCCGGCTCTCCGAGGGCGCACTGGTCGTCAACGTGGCACGGCTGGCGGGCATCGACCTGGCCGAATCGATCCGCTACGACAACCAAATGGAAAAGGCCCTCCTGGCCGCCTTTCCCGACGAGATCCTCTACGTCTGGAGCCGCATCGGAACGGCCGAGGTCGCCACCGACCCCATGGGCGTCGAGCTCTCCGACATCTTCGTCACGCTCAAGCCGCGCGGGCAGTGGCGGCGGGCACACACCCAGGACGAGCTGGCCGAGCTGATCCAGAAGGAACTCCGCAGCCTGCCGGGCCAGCGCATCGCCGTCACGCAGCCCATCGAGATGCGACTGAACGAGATGGTCTCCGGCGTTCGCTCGGACGTGGCCGCCGTCCTGTACGGCGACGATTTCCAGGTGCTCGCCGCCAAGGCCGCCGAGATCGAGCGCGTGTTGCGCTCGGTCCCGGGCGCCGCCGACGTCAGCACCGAGCAGATCACCGGGCAGCCCATCCTGAACGTGCGGGTCAAGCAGGACGAGCTCGCCCGCTACGGCATTCCGGCCAGGATGGTGCTCGACCTGGTCGAGGCGGTGGGCAGCAAGCGCTTGGGAGAGATCCACGAGGGGCAACTGCGGTTCCCTTTGATCGTGCGGCTGCCTGAGAAGATGCGCGCCACTCCCGAGGCGCTGGCCGCCGTGCTCGTGACCACCGCCGACGGCCAGCAGATCCCCTTGGCGCGCCTGGCGACCATCGAGACCGTCGAGGGCCCCTCCACGATCACCCGCGACTGGTACCAGCGGCGGATCACGGTGTCGGCCAACGTTCGCGGGCGCGACATGGGCGGTTTCGTGGCCGACGCCCGGCGGGCCGTGGGCGAGCACGTCCGCCTGCCGCCCGGCCGCTATCGCGTCGAGTGGGGAGGCCAGTTCGAGCACCTCCAGCACGCCCAGCAGCGGTTGCTGATCGTGGTGCCGCTGGCCCTGGCGCTGGTCTTCGGCCTGCTGTACCTCACCTACCGCAACGCGATCGACGCCTTGCGCGTCTTCACGGGCGTACCCTTCGCCTGGGTCGGCGGCCTCCTGGCACTGTGGATCCGCGACATGCCATTCTCGATTTCGGCGGCGGTGGGGTTCGTGGCGCTCTCGGGCGTGGCCGTGTTGGACGACATGCTCCTGGTGTCGTGTATCCGGCAGTTGCGCCGGCAGGGGCTGCCCCTGGACCGCGCCGTGGAGACCGCTGCCATGACCCGCTTACGCCCCGTGCTGATGACCGCGCTGGTGGCCAGCCTGGGATTCGTCCCCATGGCCCTCAGCACGGCCGTGGGCGCCGAGGTGCAACGCCCGCTGGCCACCGTGGTGATCGGCGGGGCCTTCAGCGCCATGGTGATGAGCCTGCTGGTGCTCCGCGTGCTGTACATGGTCTTCAAGGGCCCCGCGAAAGAATAGCCTTTACAATTGTCCAATGGGTGGCACGTCCCTGAGCGGAGCGAAGGGCGTGGTTCGTGGGCCGTCCACGCCCTTCGTTCCTCAGGGCGTGCCACTCAATTGTCAAACTTGTTCTTGCGCAGGCCGTAAGCGCCGCGCGGGAGTGCGCGGCGCAGAGGCCGATCAGGACGAGACGGACTTGCGGCGGGGGCGGTATAGATCGGTGGCCGTGCCGTAGTAGATCTCGGCGGCGAAGCCCAGGGTCTCGCTGAGCGTGGGGTGGGGATGGATGGTTTCGGCCAGGTCGCGGGCCGTAGCCCCCATTTCCAGGGCGGCCACGGCCTCGGCGATCAGCTCGCCCGCCCCGGGACCCACGATGCCGCAGCCCAACAGGCGGTCGCTCACCGGGTCGATGAGCCACTTGGTCAGCCCCTCGGTGCGGCCCACGGTTTGGGCCCGGCCGCTGGCCGCCCAGGGGAACGCGGCCACCTCGACCGAGCGGCCCCCGGAGCGGGCCTCGCCCTCGGTCAGGCCGGCCCAGGCGATCTCCGGATCGGTGAAGACCACGGCGGGGATGGCCCGGGGCTCGAAGCGGGCCGCCTGGCCCGCCAGGGCCTCGGCCGCCACCTTGCCCTCGTGGCTCGCCTTGTGGGCCAACAGCGGCTGGCCCGCCACGTCGCCGATGGCCCAAATCGCCGCATCGCTCGTCCGCCGCTGGGCATCCACGCCCACGAACCCCTGCGGATCGACTTGCACCCGGGTCTTCTCCAAACCCAGACCGTCGCTCGCGGGCCGCCGCCCGACGGACACCAGAACGCGGCTGAAACACTGAACCTTCTTCTCGATCGCGCCCTCGAAGGTCGCTTCCACGCAATCGCCCTTATCGACCAGCGCCACGACCTTCGTCGCCATCGCCAGGGCCTCGAAATCCTTCTCGATTTTCTTCATGAGCGGCTTGACGAGATCGCGGTCGACGCCGGGCAGCAGGCCCTCGGTCAGCTCGACCACCGTGACGCGGCTGCCCAGCGCCGCATACACGCAGCCCAGCTCCAGGCCGATGTAGCCCCCGCCCACGACCAGCAGCGACTCGGGCACATCCGCCAGCGCCAGCGCGGCGGTGGAGTCCATAACCCGCGGCGTCGGAAGGTCGAGGGCGGCGATGCGCGTGGGCCGCGCGCCGGTGGCCAGGATGCAGTGCTGGAAGCGGATAACGTCGTCCGCCGGCGGCGCTCCCCCCGCCGGCTCCAGCCGCAGCGAGTGCGAATCTTCCAACCGGGCCCGGGCCTGCACCAGCCGCACCTTCCGCTTGCCGGCCACCTGCTTCAGCCCGCCGCTGAGGGTGGCGATGATCTTTTCCTTGCGGGCCCGCATCGCGGCCAGGTCGATCACCGGCGGCGGATAGGCCACGCCCCACTCGGCCAGATGCCGGGCATCGGCCATGGCCTTGGCCACGTGCAGCAGGGCCTTGGAGGGGATGCAGCCGCGCAGCAGGCAGGTGCCGCCCAGCCGCGGTTCCTGATCGACCAGCGTGACCTCCAGGCCCAGGTCCGCGGCGCGGAAGGCGGCCGCATAACCGCCCGGCCCGCCGCCCAGAACTGCTAACTCGGTATCCATGGTGATTGCTTACCGTCGGTAGGGATTTGAAATCTCAGATTTCAGATCTCAGATCTGCCTTATCCCAGCAGCAGCGCTCCCGGGGCTTCCAGGCTGCCGATCACGTCGTTGAGGAAGCGGGCGGCCGTGGCGCCGTCGACCAGCCGATGATCGTAGGACAGGCTCAGCGGCAGCATCCGCCGGGGCTCGGTGCGGTGGTGGCACTCGCCGCGGACCATCGGCAGCCAGCGGGCCCGGCCCACCAACAGCACGGCCACCTCCGGGTGGTTGATGATCGGCGTGCTGTATGTGCCGCCGACGGCCCCCAGATTGCTGATCGTGAACGTCCCGCCGCGGAGGTCCTCGACGGCGAACTGCCCGGCCCGTACCCGCTCGGCAATCGAGGCCAGCGTGCGGGCCAGCTCGACGATCGTCAAGCGGTCGGCGTCGCGGACCACGGGCACAATCAGGCCGCGGGGCGTGTCTACGGCCACGCCCAGGCTGACGTATTGCTTGTAAACGATCTGATCGTGTTCCTGGTCGAGGCTCGAGTTCAGAAGCGGATGCCGCCGCAGGGCCAGGGCCACGGCTTTCATCGCCAAGGGCATCAGCGTGAGCTTGACGTTGGGGCCCAACTGGCCGGCGGGGACCTGTTGCCGAAGGCGGTCCAAGTCGGTCACGTCGGCATCGTCGAAGTTCGTCACGTGGGGGATGATTTGTGCCGAGCGGGCCATCTGCTCGGCGATAGTGCGGCGGATGCGCGACAGGGGCTCGCGGCGGACCGGGCCCCAGGCGTCCTGGCCCGGCTCGCCCGGCGGAACTACCGGTTGGGGCGGTGGAGCGCTCCCGGCGGGGCCCGCCGCGGCCGCCGCTGATCCGGCGGCCGCCGGCCCGGCGGCCCGCTCGACGTCTTCGGGCAGGATCCGCCCGTGCCGGCCGCTGCCCGGCACCCGGGCCAGGTCCACGCCCAGCTCGCGGGCCAGCCGGCGGGCGGCCGGCCCGGCCGGCAGCGACTCTGCGGCCACGCTCGGCTCGTCGGCCGGCGCCGCTGCGGCTGCCGCTTGCGGTTTCGCCGCCGCCCTGGCCGCCGCTTGCGGCTTCGCCGCCGCCGGCTCGGCCGCGGCCACCGTCAGCAGCGTTTGGCCCACCGCCACCGTCTCGCCCTTGCGGACGTGCAGCTTGGCTACCCGGCCGGCATGCGGGCAGGGGATCTCCACCACGGCCTTGTCGGTCTCCAGCTCGACGACGCCGTCGTTGGCCGCGATCGTGTCGCCCTCGTGGACCAGCACGTTGACCACGTCGCCTTGGTGGATGTTCTCGCCCAGCTCGGGCAGCTTGAAGTCGATGTCCATTTATTGATGCCGTGGTTGATGGGGCCGGAAAAGGGGACCCTCACCGCCGCTCTTCCGTTCTTCTTCGATCGAAAGCTCTTTCGTGCGGCGGAGCCAGTCCCCTTTTCCTTGTCAGGCGGTTGCCGGGTTGGGTTTTTCCGGATCGAGGCCCAGGCTGCGGATGGCCGGGGCGAGCTTGGCCTTGGGGAATTGGCCCTTGCGGGCCAGTGCCGACAGGGCGGCCAGGGCGACGTGCTCGGCGTCGACCTCGAAGAACCGCCGCAGGTCCTCGCGGGCCTCGCTGCGGCCGAAACCGTCGGTGCCCAGCACGGTATAATCCGCATCCAGCCAGGGGGTGATCGCCAGCGGCACGGCGCTGACGTAATCCGAGGCGGCGACGATCGGCCCGCCGGTCCCCGCCAGGCATTCGGCCAGGTAGGGCATGCGGGCCGGCTGGCCCGGGTGCAGGCGGTTCCAGCGCTCGCACTCCCGGGCGTCCTGCAGCAGGGCCTTGTAACTCGTCACGCTGTAGACGCTGCTGCCGACGCCGAACTTCGATTCCAGCAACTCCTGGGCCCGCAGCGACTCGCGGAGGATGGCCCCGCTGCCCAAGAGACGCACCGTGGGGCTCTTGGCCCCGGCCTTGCGCTCGGCCAGCCGGTAGATGCCGCGGCAGATGCCCTCGGTCGTGCCCGGCGGCAGGATCGGCATCTCGTAGTTCTCGTTCATCAGCGTGATGTAGTAGAACACGTCCTGATCTTCATAGAACATGCGGCGAATGCCGTCCAGGACGATGACCGACAGCTCGTAGGCGTAGCAGGGGTCGTAGGCCCGCAGCGTGGGATAGGCCAGGGCGTAGAGGTGACTGTTGCCGTCCTGGTGTTGCAGTCCCTCGCCGGCCAGGGTGGTGCGGCCGGCGGTGCCGCCCATGAGGAACCCGCGGCAGCGCATGTCGCCGGCGGCCCACATCAGGTCGCCGATCCGCTGGAAGCCGAACATCGAATAATAGATGAAGAAGGGAATCATGCTCACGCCGTGGCTGGAGCGGGAACTGCCGGCGGCCACGAAGGAGGCCATCGAGCCGGCCTCGGTGATGCCTTCCTCGAGGATCTGCCCGTCGACCGCCTCGCGATAGTAGAGCACGTTGTCGGAATCGACCGGCTCGTACAACTGGCCGACGTGCGAGTAGATGCCGAACTGGCGGAAGAGGGCTTCCATGCCGAAGGTGCGGGCCTCGTCGGGCACGATGGGCACCACGTAGCGGCCGATGCTCTTGTCGCGCATCAGGCGGACCAGCAGCCGGACGAAGGCCATGGTGCTGGAGACCGCGCGGCCTTCGCTGCCGCCGAAGAACTCGGCGAACTCTTCCCACTTGGGCGGCTTCAGGCGCATGGTGGGCGCCCGGCGGCCCGGCAGCGGACCGCCCAGCGCCGCGCGGTGCTGGCGGAGATAGACTATTTCCGGGCTTGCCTCGGGCGGCTTGTACAGATCGGCCCGCGCCGCCTGCTCATCGGAAATGGGAATCTCGAAGCGGCGGCGGAATTCCAGCAGCTCATCTTCGTTGAGCTTCTTCTGCTGGTGCGTGACGTTGCGGCCTTCACCCGCCTCGCCCATGCCGTAGCCCTTGATGGTCTGCGCCAGGATGACCGTGGGCGAGCCGCGGTGCTCGACGGCCGCCTTGTAAGCCGCGTAGACCTTGAGCGGATCGTGCCCCCCGCGGCGGAGCTTCTGGAGCTGCTCGTCGCCCAGATCGGCCACCAGGGCCCGCAAGCGCGGATCGACGCCGAAGAAATGCTCGCGGATATACGAGCCGGGCATGACCGTGTACTTCTGGAGCTGGCCGTCGACCACCTGGCCCATGCGGCGCACGAGCAGGCCTTCGGTATCGCGGGCCAGCAGGGGGTCCCAGTCGGAGCCCCACACCACCTTGATCACGTTCCAGCCGGCGCCGCCGAAGGCGCCTTCCAATTCCTGGATAATCTTGCCGTTGCCGCGGACCGGGCCGTCCAGCCGCTGCAGGTTGCAGTTGACGACGAAAATCAGGTTATCGAGCTGTTCGCGGGCGGCCAGGGTGATGGCCCCCAGGGCCTCCGGCTCGTCGCACTCGCCGTCGCCCAAAAAGGCCCACACCCGCGAGGCCGCGGCGTCCGGCTTGATGCGGCGGTCCACCAGGTAATGATTGAATCGGGCCTGGTAAATGGCCATGATCGGCCCCAGCCCCATGGAGACCGTGGGGAACTCCCACAGATCGGGCATCAGCCAGGGATGCGGATAGGACGACAGCCCGCCGCCGGGCTGCAACTCGCGGCGAAAATTGAGCACCTGCTGCTCGCTGAGCCGCCCCAGCAGATACGCCCGGGCGTAGATCCCCGGCGTGGCGTGGCCCTGGAAGAAAACCTGGTCGGGCGGCTGGCTGCCTTGTTTGCCGTGCAGGAAATGATTGAAGGCCACTTCATACAGCGTGGCCGCCGAGGCGAAGGTCGAGATGTGCCCGCCGATCCCCGGACTGCGCTGGTTGGCGCGCACCACCATAGCCATCGCATTCCAGCGGATAAGGCTCTTGATCTTACGCTCCAACTCGCGATCGCCCGGATACGGGGGCTCGGCCTCGGTGGGGATGGTATTGACGTAGGGCGTGACGGCGGCGGCCAGCGGCACGCCCTGCCGCACGGCCCGCTGGCGGAGCTCTTCCAGCAGGAATTGGGCCCGGGGCAACCCCTCCTGGCGGCAGACGTAGTCCAGCGACGCCAGCCACTCCGCCGTCTCCTGGGGATCGCGGTCCTCGATCGGGCCCGGGCGAGCCGTTGCCCCCGGCTTTTCTGCATCCGCATCTAATCCCATTGCCACCCCCCGCAGTTGAAAGTCATTCTACGAAAAAGCGGCCACCGGTACATGGGGGGCGGGCAAGAGGCGACGGCGAAAAATGCTCATCGCCGGTCGATAAACAGATAAAATCGTCGGGACCAGGTGCCACTGCTGGCTTGTCCAGCAGTGCTTCCCACACTGCTGGACGAGCCAGCAGTGGCACGCAGAACGCGGCAAGCGAGTTTGACGGCAGACGGCGGGGCAGCTACACTAATGGCCGGCGGCGGGGGCGGTCGCGGCCCCCCACGCCGACACGAGGCCGGAGCGGAACCTTTCCACCATGCGGAGTATAAGATGACCAGGACTGCCGTCGTTCAGGCCCAACAGAGATGGGAGTACTCTACCCTGACCCGGATGACCGAAGGGGCGATCATCTCGGAACTCAAACTGGCCGGCCAGGAAGGCTGGGAACTTGTCACCATGCTGTATTACAAGGACCTGAAGGGGACCATGTGCTGGACGGCCGTGATGAAGCGTCCCAACACCGGGCCATCGGCCATCTCAGCGGCCAAGCAGCAGAGCGCACCGACGGTGGTGCAGGTGCCGAAGGCCCCCCAAGCGGCATCGCCCGGCGCCGAGAGCGATGCTTCGGACGAGGGGGAATTCGAGTTCCAAAAGGAATGATCGCCCACTTGGGCTTGCATTTACGATCAACGGCTTCTGCCAAGGCCAGCCGGCCGGATTTGAACCAGCGGCCTCTTGGTCCCGAAAACCCCGGCCGCTTTCCCGGAAAACGCTCGTTGACGGCACCGTAGCCTCGGATAGAATGCGCCGAGTGGCCACGGCAGCCCGGTTGAGAGATTCTCGATCAAACACCGGACGAGCCAGGGCGGGATCGCCAACTGCTTGCTATTTTGCCGCGGGCATTATCCGGGGATTTTGTCCACGGGACGGTTCGCGGCAGAATGGCAGGTCGCCGCTGGTCCGATCGCGATTCCCGTAGATCGGTCTCGTGGCCCACTGGAGGTGAGCCATTGGACGCCGGAAGCCCGTGCTTAGTTTCGTTCCAGGAAAAGGGAAAACATGAGAAAGTCCAAAGTCCAACTGCCCTCAACAGCTTCGCCTGGCGAGGGAGAAAATGTCGTGGAGCCTTCGGCCGAAAGCCCAAGAGTCAAGTTCTCCACAGCGATCTTGACGACCCTTGCGGAACTCCCCAACGAGTGGAAGATAGCATCAAAGCCATACACAGCCGCGTCCCTACCAGACGAATGGAGGATACAGGCGAAAGCGTTCACCGTGTACGCCGTCAACAGATCGAACTGGCAGATAATCGGTGTGAAGGTGGGCCCGGCGGGCGCGCCGATCAGGCTTCCCTCGCCAGTTGGCAAAACATGTGACGATTCCTGTGAGGAGTGTGGGAAGGCCTTCAAGTACAAGCCTGTTCATTGCGTAGACTGTACCGCCGACCCGTATGACCTTTACTTGCTTGCCGAGCACAACGGGCGTTTCGCCCAATCTACCGAGCCGGCGCATATAGAGCCTAACTGCCAAGACAACGGCGTGTGGATTTGCGCGGATTTTCCTGATTAGGTCAATTGGCCGCGCGCCGGCTTTTTTCGCCCGAGTGTTGCTAGGATCGGCCAGCCAAACGGGCAGATGTTTGCCGAGTGATGGGCCCCTCGACGCCAAACGAGCAAGTGGCCAGGAAGTGCACGGCTTATAGTCGCCGATCGCTCCATTCCCCAATAATCGTGGTTGCCTTTCTGTGCGCTAGTTCCTAAGCAGATAGGAGAATGGGTTCTCTATGGGAGTCAAATTGCGGAGAGTCGGCCCCATCCGGATCCCCTGGGAATTAATCACATTCGGGGGCGCTGCACGATTTAGGGGTTGTGTGCTTGACGGAGTCTTCGGTGTTCCCGGCTTGACGGAGGTGCGTTGGCCTTGGTAAGGCGTTGTCCACTGCATCCACTCACACCAGGAAATCTGTACGACTTGATTGCTGCTGATTCCCTCTTTCATTTTCTGTTCGATCATGCACCTGCATTCCGGCCTGATCACGCGGTCGACCCTGAACGCTAACGTCGGGGAATACCATGGGTTTGCAGCCACGAGGCGAATTTTGCCCGGCTCAATCTTGTCGTCCGTGACGGAGATTAGCGCCGGGCGATTGTCCGCCCCACCAGCGTTCTTATACATGTCTTGATCGAACACAATCGGTGCGCTGGAGGGTACCAATGTTTGGGAAATGTATTTCTGAATTGGGCGGGAAAAGGTGGTCTTGTCGTCTTTCCGGACAAACACAGTGTGGGCGCTCGTTTCGTCGAAATTGCGCCAGATCACCGACTGCCCGATCGCCACGTCCATTGGCCCTGTCGCGCCTTCCTTGAGGAACATGGCCGTGTTGCCTGTCCTCACGATGTCGATGAAGACAACGTTTGGCAGCGTGTCCTGGTAAACCCACAGCGTAACCAGCAACGGCGGTGTTACGTTGGCTGGTCTGGTGCCGTCAGACGGCGCAACGTCCAGAGTGACGATGTCCTGAAGGACGAGAGTAAATTCGGCGAGGCCCTCCATTCCCTCCGGCACGACCCAGGCCCACGTGTCGCCGCAATGATCCTTGCAGCAGGCGCAGCGCGGAACATCGCACAACCGCCCGACGTGCAGCCATCCGCGGGGGAGCCGCGCCAGCCGGCCGATGACACCGAAGTGAGGGCCCGGCGACAAGTCCATCTCGGGATCGGCCAGAACGTGTATGCAATTCGGGTCGACTTGCTCCGGGCCTGCCAGGACCCAACGGCAGGCACAGCGCATGGCCTCGAGTTGCGTGTAATCAGCCACGGGATCGACGCTCCATGATCCCTGCGGGGCGTGCGCCCCCGTGACGACCAGGGCTTGGGACTTGAAAAGGATCGCCGGGGCCCACGACCACGTGGTCGCAGAGTTGGCCACATCCGTGTTTGATACGGATGCAACGCCGCTGGAAAGAAGCGCATAAGACGGCAACGTACCGGGATCGGCGGCGACCATCGCCAATGCATGAAGCGTTGCCTGGTAGCGGTAGTCCGCGGCAGACTGAATTTGGCTTGCCGCGTGCCGCTCCAGCGACATGGCAGCACACCCCGCGCCCGCCACGGCAAGCAGCATGACCAGGAGCAAGGGCTTTTTCATCGTGCCCCCCGTTTGCAACCCGGTCGAATCCCGGGCTGCCTTGTCTGCAATCAAACGAACCACCGGGCTCCTCTTGAATCCCATCCAGTATGTCTTTCTGCACCCGCGCGGCGCGCGGCCCGGAGTCCTTTGCAATAGCAGTTCAGTGCAGCCCGGCAGCGTTGATTTGACTCCGTAGAGCCGCGTCCGAACCCACGTTCTCAACGCGAGCGCGGTAGTACGGCGTGTCGGGTTGCAGAGTTCCACATGGGTCTATGCTTACTTCGGCCAGGACAAAGGGCACTGTTCTGGCGTAAGGACCTTCACAACAAGGTGTTCTTTGCGGCCCCGGCGTCGGGAAGACGAAGTCGCTGGGGGCGGGTCGGATGCATTGCAGAGTTGGCGAGTTTATGTCTACCCGGGCAATGTCCTGGAGGATGAGGCAGAAGTTGGCGAGGCATTCCGTTTCCCCCGGCATGACCCAGACCCAGGTGTCGCCGCAGTGCGACTTGTAGCGGGCTGCGGGCGAAACGCCGCACGACGGGCTGACGTGCAGCCACCCTCGAGGCAACTGGGCCAGCCGGTCCGCCACCCCGAAGTGGCGCCCTGGCCAAGGCCACTGCTCCGGGCTGGCCAGAAGGCCGCCGCAGTCGTGGCAGTATGCGAACCGGGGGCCATAGACGACCCACCGGCAAGCGCCGCGTATGGCCTCCAGTTTTTCCGGGGCGTTGATCGGATCGAGGGTCCAGTTTCCCAGCTCTGCGCGGGTAAATTGCGGGGCAAGCGCCTGGGCGGCCGCTCCCGGCGACCACGTCGTCGTCGAACCCAGTTGGGCCGTGTCGGTGACTTGAGCCGTTCCCGTAAAAATTGACGCATAGGCGGGCAAGGCAGCCGGATCGTGGGCCACCATGGCGAGATTATCGAGGATTTCCTGATAGCGTATGTCGGTCGATGTCGCCTCCTGTTTGAGGGCGTGCCTCTTAAGGGCAAGGGTTGTGCAACCGGTACAAGCTAACATTGCCGTCACCAGCAACACCCCGTATTTCATCGTCCATGCCCTTTTTTCGAAGGCCAGGGAGGTGCTGTGACTAGCCATGCAGCGTGTGCCGGTTAAACCCAATCGTTGGGATACATTCGTGGTATCGGTTCTCCCGCCCTGCATAATTACACATCGCCCATCTTCGGGAGGAGGCGCCGATTGTGAGGATTTTGAGGGGCAATGGATATCACCAGCCGTCAGCGACTCGTCGAAACGGACTTCCCGACCCTCTTCACAAAGTGCACGGCTGTGGACGGTTATCCTCCGTCACGGGGCATGCCCCTTAGCATGCCCGGCCGCATCAGCCGAGCAACAGCCCGGCGAATGCACTGCCCGGCAACAGGCCACGCCCATCGCCGCACCCAGCAGCGGTGAGGTCAGGTAGATCCAGAGTCCGGCCAGATCTCCGGACAAGACCGCGGGGGCCAGCGACCGGGCCGGGTTCATCGAGGCGCCGCAGATCGGTCCGGCGAAGAGCGCCTCCAGTGCAATCACCCCGCCCACGGCAATTCCCGCCATAAGCCCCTTTTCTTTTGCTCCGCTGGAGACCGCCAGGATCACGAACATCAACATGGCCGTCAGGACCGCCTCCAGCAAGAACGACTGCCACGCCGGTCCAGCGGGCTTGGTGGCGCCGAGCGTGGCATGTGTCAGGAACATCGCACGCATCAATCCGCTTGCCAGGCAGGCCCCCAGGACTTGGCTCGCGATGTAGGGGATCACGGCCCGAGCGGGGAATTGTCTGGAGAGCCAGAAGCCCAGCGTGACGGCGGGATTCAGGTGCGCGCCCGAGACATCCCCGATGGCGTAGATCATCGCCATGACCACCAGGCCGAACGTCAGGGCCACGCCCACGTGCGTGACCGTGCCGCCCGACAGGTCGTTGACGACAATCGCCCCCGTGCCCGCGAACACCAGGCAAAACGTGCCGAGCACTTCGGCACAGCATTTCTTCCAGCGCTGCTGATCCTGGTCGGTCATGGCGTTGCTCCTCGATGTCGGTTATGAACCCGCAAAGGACAAACCCGGGGAGGTGAAGACTCGGCCACGGGGAGCGGAATCCACGTTCCTTGTTTCTGCACCGGGATTGGGTGCCACTGCCGGCTTGTCCAGCAGTGCTTCTCACACTGCTGGACAAGCCGGCAGTGGCACGCGGCGCGGAAATGGCCCGCCGACCCCGTCACCCGCCTCTTGACAGCGGGCCGCGCCCGGCCCATACTCTAGGACCATAGCATATAGGATATGCTCCACTAATGGAAGTGGTCGTATGGTCACGTTCTCCGATTGCCCCTCCTGCCGCGCCACGCCGGACAAGCTGCTCCGGCCGGCGATCCTGGCGGCCCTGGCCGAGAACCGGCAGACGGGGCCGGTCAACGAGACGTTGCGGTGAGCCTGGATGGGTTCCATGCCCGCCATGAGTGCGAAGTGTGCGGTAGTACAAACCCTAACCATTTGGAGAGAAGACCATGGGAATGACTGTCACGCTTGACCGGATGATTCACACCGTCGCCGTCCATCAGGAACTTGGCAAGGAAATCGGCCTGGAGGGCTGCTGCGCCTTCGGCGGCAAGGGGGAAGACCTGAATCCCATCGACCTGGTGGCGATGGGCGTGGCTTCCTGCATGATTATCGTCATGGCCAAAGGGGCCGAAGCGAAGGGCTTGGACTTGACGGGCACGTGGGCCGAAACGAGCTATGAGCTGAAGGACTACAAGATCGCGTCGATGGCGGTGACGATCCACTGTCCGTGTTCCTTCCCGAGCGAGCAGCGGGAGTTCCTGGAAAAGGAGGGCCATCGCTGCCCGGTGTATCTTGTGGTGAAGGAAGGCGTGGGCGTGAACGTGGCGTTTCAGTGGGGAAGCAAGGCCGCTCCCACTGCGGCGAAAGGCGGGAAGTCGTGTGCGCAGTGCGGGTGAACCTGCCCCGGGGCATGGCGAAGTAGCGGCGTGGTCCCAACCTGTCCCCTCTCCCTGGGAGAGGGTTAGGGTGAGGGCCGGCATCGAGAAAGCGGTCATTATTTGCGATGGGACCCACAGTGCCCTCACCCCCGGCCCCTCTCCCAAAGGGAGAGGGGAGTAGTTTGCGAGAGTCCAGTTACAACCCTTGCCACGCGCCCGGCGAAGGCGTACAACCGTCTGTTGGACGTGGAGCGCGCCGCATGACGGAAGCCCGCAAGAGCGTGAGCCTGGTGATCATTCCCGCCCGCTTGGCCTCGACCCGGCTGCCGCGGAAGTTGCTGCTGCGTGCGACGGGCAAGCCGCTGCTGCAGCACACTTTCGAGGCGGCGCTGAAGGCGGAACGCCCGGCCGGTGTGCGCGTGGCCACCGACCACCGGGAGATTTTCGAGGCGGTGCGGGCGTTTGGCGGCGCGGTCGAGATGACCCGCCCCGACGCCCCCAGCGGCACCGACCGCGTGGCCGAGGTGGCCCGGCGGCTGACGCACGTGGACATCGTGGTCAACCTGCAAGGCGACGAGCCGGAAATCGCCGGCCGCTCCATCGATCTGGCCATCGAGTTGCTGGAGCGGGACCCGGCCGCGGTGATGGCCACGCTGGCCACGCCCCTCCGCAGCCGCCGGCAGTTGGACGACCCGGCGTGCGTAAAGGTGGTTTTCGATGATGCCGGCCGGGCGCTTTATTTCAGCCGCAGTCCGATCCCCTGCCCGCGGCAGTGGGACGACCGGCTCCTGGCGGCCGATCCGCCGCATTTCTTTCAGCACGTCGGTCTTTACGCCTACCGCCGCGATTTCCTGCTGAAACTGGCGGCGATGCCCCCTTCCCGGCTGGAACAGATCGAGCAGCTCGAACAGCTCCGCGCGCTTCAGGCCGGCCACGCGATTCTCGTCGGGGTGGTCGACGAGCCCACTTTCGGCATCGACACGCCGGAAGACTACCAGGCTTTCGTCGAGAAGGTACGAGCAAGAAAAGCCGACGGCCCGTTGGCTCATGCCAGCAGGCCGTCGGTTTCATCGTAAAGGAGACAGCTCAAACTCGGATCGGGGTTGAGTTTGAACCACTCGCGTTCTTCGTTACTTGCAGCAGGCCGGGGTGCAGCAGGCCGGGGCCTCGCAGCACTTGGGGGCCTCGCAGCACTTCGGCGCCGCACAGCCGCAGGCCGGCTTGCAGCAGGCCAGCTTGCACTTCAGATCGGCCAGCAGGTGCCGGTGGCAGCAGCACTCGCCGCAGGCCGGGGCGCAGCACTTGGGGGCCTCGCAGCAGGCCGGGGCCGCACAGCAGGCCGGGGCCGCGCAGCACTTCGGTGCGCAGCAGCACTTCGGAGCGCAGCAGCACCTCGGGACGCGGCAGCACTTGGGAGCGCAGCAGCACTTGGGGGCCTCGCAGCAAGCCGGGGCCGCACAGCAAGCCGGGGCCGCACAGCAAGCCGGGGCCGCACAGCACTTGGGGGCCTCGCAGCAGGCCGGTGCGCAGCAGCCGCAGCACGGCTTGCAGCAGGCCAGCTTGGCCTTCAGGCAGGCCAGCAGGCCCGGGCGGCAGCTCTTCGGAGCGCAGCACTCGCAGCAGGCCGGGGCTTCACAGCACTTGGGGGCCTCGCAGCAAGCCGGGGCCGCACAGCACTTGGGGGCCTCGCAGCACTTCGGTGCGCAGCAGCCGCAGCACGGCTTGCAGCAGGCCAGCTTGGCCTTCAGGCAGGCCAGCAGGCACGGACGACAGCTCTTCGGGGCGCAGGCCTCGCAGCAGGCCGGGGCGCAGCACTTGGGGGCCTCGCAGCAGGCCGGGGCACACGCCTTGCAGGCCTCGCAGCAGGCCGGGGTGCCCAGCAGGCTGGCCTGCGCGGTCGAGACGATGGCCACCGCGGAAATCGCGGCCACGGCCACCGCCGTCAGCAGTAAACGACGCTTCATGGGAGGTACTCCTTGTTATGACAGACCCAGTGGGAAGTCACGCTATTTAGCGCAAATAGGCGTTTCGGGTCCAATCTACGCCTGCTATCGTCGAAGGGCATCGCGTTTTTTTAGCCAGAGGTCCCAGTTCCGCCAAAAGACGCAAGTCACGCAGCCGTTTATGGCGACCTTTTCGTCCGCACCGATTTTGCCGGTCAATCGGCCTTGTCTTCTGGCCCGCCAACCGGGTACAAGCCGTCGATCTGGGAATGTGACCACCTAACCCTTTCCGGCAACCAATACTACAGTGGCTACGTCGGTCCGGGATCCGGTGAAAAATGACCAATGACCAAGCACCAATGACCAAGAAGACTCCCTGCGATCGGCCATCCGTTGTTGTTGGTCATTGGGATTTGGTCACTTACATTTTGCCTGCCGACTTAGCGCTGTACTGCTAATTGCGTCGCTTCCCGACCGGTCCTGACCAATTGCGGCGAAAGGGAGTTTGCCGCTCCGCGATGGCTGCCGAACTTGCCCAACGCACCGACGAGGAACTGGCTGCCGAGGTCGCCCGGGAGAGTTCGGACGGGCCGGCGTTCACGGCGCTGGTCGATCGCTTTCGGCTGCGGGTGTGGCGGATCTGCTATCGGCTGCTGAGCAACGAGCAGGACGCCAACGACGCCGCGCAAGAGGTATTCCTGCGGCTCTTCCTGCACCGCGCGCGATTTGCCGGCCGGTCGCGGTATGCCACCTGGGTTCATGCGATTGCCGTGCGAACGTGCCTGGCCATGCGTCGGAGCCGCGGGCGGCGGCGGCGGCACGAGACGGTCGTGGCCGAGGCCGGCTGGGAGGCCGGGCAGCCGGCCCGGCCCGCAACGCCCCCCGGCTTGGCTATGGACCTGATGAACATGCTCGAAACGCTGGACGAGGAAGACCGCGCCATGCTGATCCTCAAGTATGCCGAAAGTTACGATTATGAGGAGTTGGCCGCCATCTTCGAGCTGTCGGTCTCCGCCTGCAAGATGCGGCTCAGCCGAGCCCGGGAGAAACTGCAATCCCGCTATCCCGTCGAGGGTCAAGCATGAACGACTTCCTGGAACAACTTGCCGAGGTGGAAGTCCGCCAACCGCCGCCGGAATTCGACCGCCAGCTCCACCAGCGCCTCAATCGGGCCCTGCTGATCCAGCACCTGGTCGATCTCCTGTTGGGCGGAATGCCCTGGGCCCTGGCGCATCTGGGCCGCGGAGTGTTGGGATGGCTGGCCTTCAGCCTGACCGGCAAGTTCCACGACCGTAAACCGGGGGATCGGGACGCGGGCGTGTAATTCGCTTCTGTTGCGGAAGGTCAGAAACTCTACGATGCTTTTTCGCAACGGAAACTAATTCCTTTCACCCGATGTGACCCGCCGCCGCCGGCCGGCAACAGAACCAATGACGGGCCCAGAGGCGCGCCTGCGGACCCGCAAACAAATCTCTTCTCCCCTATTTCCGAAAGGAACAGAACCATGGCAGATGTCACCCCCGTTACGACAACCCTGAACGATTCGGGGACCGCACTGGTCGATAGCTTCCGCATCGCATACGACCAGGTGATCCACTATGCACCGAAGGTGCTGGTGATGGTGGCCGTCGTCGTCGCCGGCTATATCCTGGCCCGGCTGGTCGCCAAGATCTTCCACAAGCTGAGCCAGAAACTCGGCTTGCAGCTTGCCGCCGAGCGCAGCGGGCTGGCCGACTCGATGCGGCACATGGGCATCGAGCGCAGCGTGCCGGCCATCGTGGGCACGATCGTCTTCTGGCTCCTGATGTGCGTGTTCGTCATGGCCGCCTTCAATATCCTGGGACTGCCGGAAGTCTCCAAGGCCATGGGCCACGTCGTAGACTACATCCCCAACCTGCTGGTGGCCACGGTCGTGGTCGTGGTTGGCCTGTTGGTGGCCAGCTTCCTCCGCGGCCTGATCGCCACCAGCGCCGACCGGCTGGGCATCTCCTATGCCGAGCACCTGGCCAATAGCTGCTATTACGTCCTGGCCCTGCTGACTTTCAGCCTGGCGTTCACGCAGTTGGGCCTGGCCTTCCACCTGTTGGACAACCTGATCATGATCGCCTGCGGCGGGCTGGCGCTGGGCTTCGGTCTGGCCCTGGGCCTGGGCGGCCGCGACGTCATGGCCGGAATCCTGGCCGGTTACTATATCCGCCAGCGGGTTGCCGCCGGCGATCACGTCGAGGTGGCCGGCCTGGAAGGCACCGTTCGCGAAGTCGGACCAGTGGCTACCGTGATCGAGACGGCCGAAACCGGCCTGCTCAACCGGCACACCGTGCCCAACGTCAAAATGCTCAACGAGGCCGTGCGGTAGAGGCTACCGCGACGGACGACGGAGGACGGGCGACGGGCGGAAACACTCCCACCCGTCGCCCGCCGCTCGCAAGAAACTCTGCGACGCCCCGGCGATCGATCACGATTTCCGGGGCGTTTTCGTCGCGGGGCGACGCGCCCGGTTTTCTCGCCCTCTGCGAGCGGGCTTGGGCGGCATGATCAACAGAGTGTTCGGGTTCTTATCCAGTGCGATTACGGGGCTGGCCGCGAGATCGTGTTTCCGTCGCTCGCTCCCCGTCCCGGCCCGGGTGGCACCGGCATCTTGCCAGGGCTTGCGCCCACGATTTCCACGCCCGCCGCTTGCTCCCCGTCCGGCTTGGTGCGGGCCTTCTCTTTTTCCGGTTCGAGGGGACTGTCCTCCTCCGGCCCGTAGTTCAGCGTGAAGGTGTCGAACCGCGGGCGGTCCATGCCCGCGTCCTCCCAGCCGAAGGCGTAAGTGCCGATGTGCCACAACCGCACCGTCGTGTCGGCCGTGATGTGAAAGCCGCACTGCCGCGCCCGCTCGCAAAAAGCCCAGTCTTCGGCCAGGTACCAGTGCCCGTCCTCGCATGCGTGCAGCATGGGGTGGAAAAACGGCAAGAGCGGCAAGCCGAACCTTTCGTTGCACATGGGCAACCGCAGTTGCTCCTGGATCGCCAAATACACCTCGCGGCGGACCAGCAGGAAACCGGCCCCGGCGTACAGGATCTCGACCAGCCCGCCGCTCTTGCCGAACACCGTCTTAGGCGTCCCCGGGGCGAGGTGGCAGGCCACCGCCCGCTTGCCCTTCTGCGGATAGATGCCGCATACGATCGGCAGGCGGTGCGCGCGGAGCCGCCCCACGGCGTCGGGGTGGAACTCCACGTCGGCGTCGATCCAAAACGTCTCCTCGTAGCCGTCCAAGAGGGCGTCGGTGGCCATTTGGTTGCGGCCCTGGTCGATGGCCGCGTAGCCGCCCACCCGGCGGACCTCGTAGCCCCGCCGCTCCAGTTCCACCAGCGCCCGCTCGCACTGCGGCACGATCGACGTGCCGAAGGGCACCAGCACCGCACAGCGCCGCGGGTCCATCGGATGGCTCGTCGCCCGCCGCGCCCAAGTGCGCTTTCTCTCCCCTCTCCTTCCGGGAGTGGGGCCGGGGGTGAGGGCGGCCTGAGAAGGGATTCGGGATTGGGGATTAGGGATTAGGGAAGGGCCGGCGGGACCGGCCGCCGAGCCTTCATCATTCATCCCTAATCCTTCATCCCTGCTCCCCGACGCTTCTTCCTTCGCATTCCCAATCCCTAATCCCCAATCCCTAATCCCCTCCTCCCCAACGCCCGCAAAACTCAGAACCTGGCCCAGCCCCGCCTCCGTGCCAAGTACGTCCGCGCTTTCAAACACGCGGAAGTGCTCCGGGTATCGCCGGGCAAGCTCCTCGGCCCGCTGGCAATACTCATCCCAATACCGGCGGATGCCCTCTTCCCGGCCGGGCGTGTCGTACTGCGGATAAATTCGCGTCCGGTTCGGGTCGTGGTGCCAGCCCGGCTCCGGCCGCCGGGCCCAGTGGTTGGTGGGCAGCGGCATAGCCTCGTCCAGCCGCGCGCAGAACTCCTTTACCACCTCTTCCCGCGGCCGCCGCAGGCACACCACGCGGATCGTCGGCTCCAGGGCGATGGCCTCCTCGACGTAGGGCAGATAGAACGAAGCGCAATCGCCCAGCAGTTTCTTTTCTTTCTTGGCGTTGCGGCGGAACCGTGCGAACCGCGCCCGAAGCAGGGATTTAGGGATTTCGGGATTTTGGGATTTAGGGAAGGGAGGGATTAGCGATTGGTGATTCGGGACTGGATCCGAGCCATCGGCCGGGCCGGTGCCGTCGTCGCTCCTCCCCGCGTCCCCGCGTCTCCGCGTCCCCGCGTCCCCCTCGCCCGCGCCCCACTCCAGCAGCGGCGGTTCCTCGTAGGAACACCGCGTTCCGGGCTGCTGGTTGAGGATGCGGGCCAGCCGACGCAGCCCGCAGCACCCCGTGCCGATGCCAAGCAGGATCGATTGTGTCATTTAGGCGGGCTACCGGCGATGCCAACGGCACTGTCTTGTTTACATTTCCCAGAATGTGCGCCTGTCCCCTTTAATCGCCTCAAATTGCGCGTGGTGCGGGGAGAGGCCATTATTCGCGACTGTCCCCTTTAGCTTCCTTTAGCCCCTCATCCGTTTTCCCCGTTCCCCGAGACCACTCCGCGGGCCAACGACCGATGCTAGCGGCTTCAACGAGTTGTCGGACGGTTATGGGAATGAGGTTGGCGTTTTTCCTCCCAGAGGCGGAGTACCGTCTCCAGATGGCAGGTAAAATCATAATCGTTTCTAAGCAACTGTACCCTTCGGGCAGGAAATGAGGGTCGAAACAAAACATCGACATGTCAACATGAAATCGGCGGCTAAACTCACCTAGGAACGCCCCGGCGTCGTCCCCGTAGAATCCGAGATCAACAAACAACGTGGTGTCGATTGCGATCCGTTTCCTCGGACCGACGAAGCCCCGCAGTAATTTAACCACCTCCGCAAGGATGGCGTCGCGGTCCGGCATGGAATCGCCTCCTATGGCGGTGGAACAGCAATAGGGGGAAGCGGAGGAAGAGGCTGGGACGCGGCCGCCATTTTCGCATCGTAATAAGCTATTATCGGCAGGCAAATCGCGTCAGTAACGAGCCCCGCCAATCCGACCCACGGCACCGCTCTGCCGGCAAGGCGGGCCGAAGCTTTCGGCAACACCTTCCGAGCACCCCATGACGCTACGCTGCTACCTTTTGGGGAACCAAGCATCCCAACCGGTTTTATCGCCTTGACGCGCTGCCCCGCTGCGACCATGCCGGCCGAAGCTGCGGCGCTCAATCCAAAATAGTTGCCGAAATCCAGTTTCACGTTGTCCCAGAACGCTCCCCAGTACGATATAAGCCCGCTCGGATCGCTCGCGTTCGTCGGGCTGTTCCTGACGTAACGGTATAGGTTTGTGTCGCCCGCGGCGAAGCCACTCGGGTCCTGGCTCAACCACTCGCCCGTGCCGGGGTCATACCAGCGGTTGAGGTTGTTTTGCAGGCCCGTGGCCGTGTCGAACGGGCGGCCGGTGAAGCCGAACAGGCAATCCACCGCGGCAGCTTGTGGATTCGAGGGGTTCGTTTGGCTTACGAGTTGGCCGAAGGCGCTGTAGACGCGGTGGGCTACGACTAACGTGCTCTGCGTCGTCGGGTCGTACTGGGCCAGGTCGCGGACGGTGCCCAGGTTGTCGGTGAGCGGGAACACTACGGTCCCGGGCTGGGAAATCGGGACGCCCTCACCCTGGCCCTCTCCCGGAGGGAGAGGGGACAATTGCTCGTCGGCCAGGATTTGATCGACGGCGTTGGGCTGCCAGAGGTAGCGATGCGAAAGATCGGCGCCCGTCGCGACACCGCTGCCATCCTTGTCGAACTCCAGCACGATCTGGTTGCCGTCGTACACGAAGCGGACCTGGTGCGGGGCTTGGCCGGGAACCGAAATCGTCTCGCCGATCCATCGGTTCTCGGCGTCGTACAGGTAGTCGACGATTTGCGTCGGTGCACCGCCGAACGTCGCGTAGGTCGTTACGCTCGCCAACCGGTTGCGGTTGTCCCAGGCGTAAACGGTGACATTGGTGTCGCCCACGCCGAGCACACCGTCGTGGTTGCTGTCGATGAACTTCGCTGTCCGATTCCCTTCGGCATCGTAAGCGTAGGCGTACGTTCCGTCGCTGAGAAGCTCGTTGTCCGGCCCGGTCACGCAAGTGCTGCCGTTGGCAGTGGTACGGTTGCCGTTGGCATCGTAGCTGTACGTTTCGCTCGCCTGCCCGCCAGTGTAAGTTGCGCCAACGAGCTGCCCCGTCGGATCGTAGGCGTAGCTGGCCGTGCCGTCGATCGAGGTGCAGGAGGCCAGCAGGTCAGCGCCCGCCAGGCCGCCGGACATAAGCGCCTCGGTCACGCCGCTCGTATCGTGGACCGGCATCAGCCCGCCAGTAGGCGACCAGGGCGCCAGCGGTGAGGCACTGGCGACGGGGGAATCACCGCTGTAGGTCCATGCGTAGCTGCTTAGTGTCGTTGTGCCTTGGTGGTACACCAGGCCCACCAGCCGGCCGAGCGAATCATACGAGTAGTCGCCCTCGACTGCCAATTGCCCGTCCTGGTAACGATCCACCGTGGCCACCTCCCCGGCCGTATTATACGCGAAATCCACCTGCACGTCCGCTACGGCATCGCCGCCGGTAACGCCGTGCTGGTGAACCGCCGTAACCTGCCCCAGCGAATTGTAGGTGTAATCGTCCACGAAGTCAGCCGTGCCGTCGATCGTGGCCGCCATCTCGGTCCGCTCGCCCGCCGGATTGTACTGACACGCCAGCGTGACGGTCGGCCCGCCCACGCTGCTCTCCGTCGTGCTGGTGATTTGCCCGACGGAGTCGTAGGTGTAGGTATCGGCCGTGCTGTTATCGGATTCCGACGTTATCCGCCCGGCCGAATTCCGAGTGTACTGAATCGTGTTCTCGGGCGTCGCCGTTAAGGGGACAGTCCCAGTTTCGTCGGACGAAACTTGGGACAGTCCCCCGGCGTACCAGGTTTCCGCCGTGACGTTGCCGGATGGATCGTACTGGAACTGGCGAACCTGGCCGTTGCGGTCGGTGTACTGCGCCAGGTTGCCCGAAGAGTCGTAGGCGAACGACCGGCTGTTGCCAAGGCCGTCGGTTTCTTGCGTGAGGCGGCCCTGGCCGTCGTACAAGAAGCTGGTGGTATTGCCTACCGGGTCAGTCAGCGAAGCGAGGTTTCCGGCCGGGTCGTAGGAGAACCGGGTAACGCCGCCATTGGCGTCGGTCAGCGAGGTGAGATTGCCCGCCGCGTCGCGGCTAGCGGTGGCGGAGGGGATTAGGGATTGGGGATTGGAGGACCAGGGGATCAGGGATTGGAGATTAGCAAATAGAGACAGGCCCTCACCCTGGCCCTCTCCCGGAAGGAGAGGGGAGCCCGCGGCCTGCCCGCCGCCAATCCCTAATCCCCAATCCCTAATCCCTGCTCCCGCCGCCGGGCTAATTTCACAGTTGGGGTGAGCCCAGCAGCCGGGACCGTACTGGCCGTCGGCGTTGGTGGGCGGCGTGCCGATGCCGCCCTCGTTCTGCCCGCCTGCTTGCGTGTAATCGTTGCCGCCGAAGCCGGGCGCCGACTGATCGTAGTTGTAGGTCGACTGGCCGTAGGCGCCCCACACGTTGTTCTGGCCGGCCGTGGTCGGTTGGGACCAATTGTCGGAGGCCTGGGTCGTGGTGGCCCAACCCGAGGAAGGGCCGGAGTAGCACGCGCTGCCACCATAGGTGGCCGCGCCGCTGCCGCTCGAGCCGCCGCTGGCCGGCGTGAACGTGTCCGATCCCACCTGCTCATTGAAGCTCTTCGTCAGCGTGCCGCCCGCGTCGGTGGCCACCGAGCCGCCGCTGGCCGAGAAGTTGTAGGCCGACTCGCCGCTGGCAATCGTCCAGTCCTGGGGCGCGCCGCTGGCCGACCACTGCCCGGAGCCCAGCGTCCAGGCCTGGGTTTGCCCCTGGCTGTCGTACTGGCTGCCGTGCTCGCCGGCCATGCTGGTGAACCAGGAATAATTGCTGCCGCTGCCCGAGGAGCTCGACAGCGAGCCGCTGCCGCCGTAGGTGCAGCCGTTGCCGCTCTCTTGATGAGCGCTGCCGCTGCCGGTGGTGTTTATCCAGTTGCCTTGGGCGTTGACGCCCAGGGTGGTTTGATAATTGTCCGACCCGCTCTGGTAGCCGTTTGGCCAGACCGTGCCGCTGAGGGCGTAGGTGCTCAGGTCGCTGCGGCTATAAGGAACGCCGCTGCCGGAGTAGCTGCTGTAGGCGTAATCGCTGCCGGAGGTATTTCCGCTGCCGGAGTTGGCCAGCCAACTGCCGCCGGCCAGCGTGTAGCCGGCGCTGTCGTTGTAGTTGAACGTGCCGCTCTGGTCCTGCGTCAGCGTGCCGCTGGCCGGGGGGCCCCAGTAGGTGCCGTTGCCGTAATAGCCGTAGTAGTTGCCGCCCGTGTCGGTGCCCGTGCCCGTGCCGCTGGTGGCGGTCCAGTTGCCCGACCTGTCGCACGATTCGCCCAGCGAATAGCCGTAGGTGCTGGTGTCGCTGTCGCCGCTATCGAAGGTGCCGTAGATGGGGCTGAGGCAGCACGAGCCGCCGCCGGAGTAGCCGGCCGTAGCGGTCCCGCTGCCCGTATCGGTGCCGCAGCCGCCGGAGGCCCGCCAGGAGCCGTCCGCGGCGAGCCGGTAGGTCGAAGTCAGGCTGTAGGACTCGTTGTCGTTGCCCGACTGGCCGACCGTACCGCTGCCGCCGCTGGCGCAATACGAGCCGCTGCCGCCGTAGGAGTCGTAGGCGCTGCCCACGTCGGTTTCGGTCAGCGTGCCCGACGGGCTGTCGGAGCCGCCGTAGCCGGAGTCGGACACGTTGAAGCCGTAGGTGACGCCGTCGCCGCCGCCGGCCTGGAAAGTGCCGCTGGTGGGCGTGCCGTTGGGGACCTGGAACGACGGGGCGGAACAACCGCCCGGCGGGCGATCGGCGCTAATCGGCGGGGTCAGGTCGGTCCAGCTCCCCGAGTAGCTGCCGCCGCCGGAGGCCGACGGATTGAAAGAGCCGCCGCCGCTGGCCCAGCCGCTGTCCGAGCCCTCGTTCCACGCGCCGCCCGAGCCCAGCGAGTAGCTCGCCGTGTCGCCGTAGGTCACGTTGTCGCTGCCCGACACGCTATCGGTGCCGCTGGCGCTAACGCCGCCGCTGGAGTCGGCGAAGCTGCCGCACAAGTTGTACGAGTCGTTGTTGCCGCCCGAGTCCGACACGCTGCCGGAGCCGCTCGAGGCCGACCAGGCCCCGCCGGAATAGCCCAAGCCCACGTTGTCGCCGTAGGAACCGTCGTCGCTGCCGTTTTCCGAGAACGTGCCGCTCAGGGAGGCGTCGCCGGCCGCGTAGTTGCCGCTCTCGGAGTAGGACCAATCGTCGTAGCCGCTGTCCGAGGCGCCGCCGCTGCCGCTGCTCTCGTCCCACATGCCGTCGGAGCTCATCGCGTAGCCGGCCGTGTCGCTATAGGAATCAGTGTCGCCGCCCGACTCGCTCTGCGTGCCGCTGGTGACGGTGAAGCCGCTGCCGGCGCCGCTGCCGATCAGGCTGCCGCTGCCGGTGTAGGTGTAGTGGTCGCCCGCGGAGTCGGTGTCCGAGCCGCTGCCGCTGGTCGGGGTCCACGAGCCGGCGCCTCCGCTGCCGCTGTCGCTCAAGGTGTAGCTCTCGTCGTCCCAGCCGTTCTCCGTGAAAGTGCCGCTGATGTTGTCCGAGGCGTCGGTAAAGCCGCCGCCGCCGGAATAGGAAGTATCGTCGTAGCCGCTGCCGGTGGCCGTGCCGCAGGTGCTGCCCGAGGACCAAGTGCCCATCGAACTGAGGGTCAAATTCGTCGTGTCGTTGTAGGTATCATTCTCAGTGCCGTTTTCGCCCAGCGCGCCGCTGTCGGTATAGCCGCTGCCGGAGTCGGCGTAGCTGCCGCTGCCGGAATACGAGAGGTTGTCGCCGCCGGAGGCCCGTTGGGTCCCCGAGCCGCTGGTGGCCTGCCACATCCCGCCGGAACAGCTCCAGCCGGCGTTGTGGTTGTACGACGTGTTGTCGTACCCCGTGCCTGAATACGTGCCGCTTATCGAACCGTCGCTGCTGGGATTGGAGTAGCCGCCGCTCTCCGGGTACGATGAGGCGTAGCTGCCGCTATCGTACGAGTTGCCGTAGCCCGAGCTCTCCCACCAGTAGGGGCAGCCCCAACTGGAGTAGGGCGTGAACGAGGCGGAGTAGTAGCTGCCGCCGGAGTAGCCGCCCGATTCGTTGCGCGCCCCGCTGCTGCCGGAGGCCGCATAGCCGTAAGCGTCCGATCGGCTCTGCGAGGTGTAGCCCCAGCCGATCCCGCTGGAGCTGCCGTAGCCCGAGCCGCTGCCGCTGCCGCTGGAATAGCCCGCGCAGTAGTCGTACGAGGTACCGCGGTAGCCGCTCTCCCAGCCGCTGCCGGTGAGCGTGCTGTTGCTGGGGTCGGTGTAGGGCTGGCTTGCAATGTAGCTGCCGCTGCCGCTCCAGCCGCCCGTCCAGTAGGAGGCGGACATACTGCCCCAGCCGCCCTGGCCGTACGTGGCCGAGCCGCTGCTCAGGCTGATGTCGTTGTTAATGTTCCCGGTGCAACTGGCCGTCTCCTGCCAGCAATCGCTCATCGGCCGGCCGTTGGCCATGGACATGGGCCCGGCCGCCGTGCCCCGGGCCGTGGCGTCGGCCAGCGTACAATAGTAGCTGAACGTCGAGTAGGAATTTGGGACCACCCAGGCGCTGAACGTATAGTTATAGTCGCCCGAGGACTGCGTCGAGCCGCTGCTGTTCGTCAGATCGGTGGTGCTGATCGTAAAGCTGGAGGTGACCGTCTCGGTGTACGTCCACTGGCCATTGTTAAAGGCCGCGTTCACGCTCAGCTCCGAGGTGTCCGATTCCAGGGCCGAATAGTTGTTGCCGTTTTCGGTCCAGGTGTCGGTGTGCGTGGCGGTGGTCGGCCCCGTGGGGTTCACGGAAATCGCACCCACGGGGGCAGGAAAGGCCATGCTGGCCGAGACGGCGAAACAGTTCGCATAGCTGCTGAGCACGGGCACGCCCGTGCCCAGGGCCAGGCCCACGTGCAGCCCGCGGAACCCGTTGGGCAGGCGCGACGCCGGCGTCGGCGAGCCCAGGGCCTGCTCGAAAGGCTGCTCGACCGGGTTGTTGTACACGAACGGATTGGGCAGCGGCACGGGCAGCGGAACGACCGACATCAGCCGCCGGTCCTCAAGGGGCTCGCTGGCGAGCCACCGCTGGGTCAGGTACTCGCGCACCCCCCCGCGGGATCGGCGACTCTTTCCGCCCCTGTCGCCCCGTTCAAGCGCCGCGAGGAATCGCCGAAAAGAAGAATCCGCCGCCCACCACCACGCGACCAGGCCCATGGAGCACCTATGCGTTAGAGCGGCCTTGCGGGCCGACAAGAAGCGGCATAACCATGGGTGCGGAACCAGAATGGCCCACCGGATAGCCGTTAGTGTACCACGCCCCGCAAAGATCTCAAGAGGCTGGCGAAAAAATTTCTTTCGGCATAGGTGGCCGTTTGTGCGGTTCTCACCCCCGATCTGCAAATCTCCAGCCTAAACTTGATAAGCCTCTCAGTGCCGGAGCCGAATGCCGATGTCCCGCTGGCGGTTGAGCGATTGGATCCTGGGGGTCTTGGTGGCCCTGGTGATCTTCAGTGCGTGGGTGGCTATGCTGCTCAACGCCGACCCCAAATCGGGCGCCTATGGGGGCGATTTCTTACAGTTCTACACGGCCGGGCAGGTCGTCAACCGGGGCGAGACCGGGCATCTTTACGATCAGCCGTACTTTCGGGCCTTGCAGCGGCCGCTGCGCGCTTCGGGCCTGTATTCCCTCTATCCCCCCACAATGGCGATCGTAATGGCGCCCCTGGCTCGCCTCTCGTATCCCCACGCCTTGGCCGCCTGGTGGATCATCCAGGCAACGTGCTTTGCGGGCGCCGGCTGGATATTCTATCGGACCATGCCCCTGGCCCGGCCATGGCGGATCAACGCCTTGATGGCCCTGGCCGCACTGCTGCCCGTGTGGATCGCCATCGGCGCCGGGCACCTGGCGCCCGTGCTGCTGTTGGTGGTTGCAGGCGGGCTGGCCCTGCACCAGCGTGGCAACCCGGGCTGGGCCGGCCTGCTGCTGTCGGCACTGGCCGTCAAGCCGCAATTCGCCGTGGCCATCCTGCTCTGGCTGGCCCTGCGGCGCGATCGGCGGGCATTGTTGGGCCTGGCGGCCGGGCTGGCGGCCCAGGGCCTGGCCGTCGCCGCCCTGCTGGGGCCCGGCGTATGCCTGGATTACCTGCGGGCCATGCCCGCCATCGCCGCCATTACCCGCGCATTCCGCTATTCGCCCATCTTCGAGCAATCGTTGCCCGGCGTCGTCAGCAACGTGATGTGGATGCAGGGCTACGACAAGGCCGTGCGGGTGCTGCCCATGCGGATCGCATACGTGCTGGCCGCCGGCGCGGCGGCCCTCCTGTTGTGCCGCCTGCTCTGGTCCCGGCGTCCCTGGCAGGCCGGCGCTGCCCGTACTCCTCTCGCTCCGCGAGAGGCACAGCATCACGCGGAGCGTGATGAGTACGAGAACTACTTGCCGGCCGGCGTTAGCTATGAATATGCCTGCGTGGGCCTGTTCCTGCTGCTCATGCCGCCCTACCTGCTGGTTTACGACCTCACGCTGGCGGCCGTGCCGCTGGTGTTCCTGTGGTCGTCGCCGCAGTGGCGAAGCGGCATTCTCCTGTATGCCACCATGACGGTGCTCGCCGCCGTGCTGTACCTGGGGATCGGCTTCAGCCTGACGGGCGTGGTGGCCTTGTGGGCGATGTTCCACGTGGCGTGGAACGCGCCGCCGCAATGCCAGGCAGCATAAATGTATCCGGCACACTCCGTGTGCCGTTTTCTTCCAGCGGCACACGGAGTGTGCCGGATACATCGCGGCGCTTGTATGGCCGCGCACGCCCGATTAGACTACAGCCATGTTGAAAACGCCCTTTTCCCTGCGCATGCCGTTGGCCCTGATCGCGGTGCTGGCGCTGGTCCGGCCGGCGGGAAGTGTCACGCTGAGGCTGGCGGTCGACGACGAGGCCGGGAAGGCCATTGCGTTTCGGGCGCAGGCCTTTCGGGGCGGCTACATGATCGCCCAGGCCTGGCAGCGCGGCCGCGGCGAGCTGTCGCTGCCGGCCGGCAAGCAGACGCTGCTGGTCCGCCACGGTTTCGACTACGACGCCGTGCGCATGGAGCTCGACCTGCCCGAGGGGCTGACCGAGAAGCACGTCACCCTCAAGAAACGTTACGACGTAAAGGGCCTGGGCTGGTATTGCGGCGAGAGCCACCTGCACGGCCAGCACGGTCGGGCAGACCGTCCGCAGACGTTCGCCGACGCCGCGCGGCTGGCCGAAGCCAACGGCTTGGATTACATCCAGGTCGCACAGTGGTGGACGCCTGATTTCGGCTGGCCGCCGCTGGCGGAGCTACAGCGGATGGCGCGGGAAGCCAGCACGCCGCAGGTGGCCGTGCACTGGAACATGGAGAGCCCCAAGTGCTACATGGGCCCGGACGACGGCGGGGCCGGCGGCAACCTGCATTGCTATGGCCACGGCTGCATCGTGGGCATGGAAGAGCGGCCTTTCGACAAGGCGTTCTGGTTCACCGGGCCCAATTTCCGCATCTTGCAGGAGATCCACCGCCAGGGGGCGGTCGTAACGTTGGCCCACCCGGCGCGGTTCTGGTTCAACCAGGGCAACTTCGTCTCGAATTGGGCCAGCGAAATCGCCTTCGATTACGCCGTCGGACAGGGCTACGATGCCGTGGACATCTTCAACGACGGCGAGCCGGTGTTCTTCCAGCACGAGCGGGTGTGGTGGAACCTCTTGAACATGGGTTACAAGGTGGCCGGGACCGCCAATACCGACGGCTCGATCATCAACGGGCAGGCCGGCCGCTTCCGCACGTATACGCACCTGGACGGGCCGTTTGCGTGGTCCAAGCTCGCCCAGGGCATCCGCGAGGGCCAGTGCGTGGCCAGCTCGGGCCCCATGCTGTTGGTCGACGTGGCCGGCCGGCGGCCGGGGGCGGAATTTCCCGCCGATGGCCGGCGGCACAAGGCCCGCGTCAGGGCCTGGTCCGGCCCCTTGCCCGGCGAAACCTTGGTCGCGGTGCAAGTCGTCCGCAACGGCGAGATCGTCGAGGCGCGGGACCTGCGGAGCCGGCAGGCCCGCCAGTGGTCGGGCGAGTTCGAGCTGGGCGACACGGCCTTCGCCTGGTATGCGCTGCGCGTAACCGCGACTTGTGCCGACCCGGCCTGCCTGGCCGCCTGGCGGCAGCCGGCGGAGATCTACGAGGTGGCGGTCGCCGATCCGGTGTACTTCCTGCCCGCGGGATTCCGCCGGCCGCAGCCCACCCCGGCCACGGTCACGGTCAAGGTAAGCGATCAAAGCGGGCAGTCTGTGGCCGCGGCCGTGTGCGTGACCGACGCCAACCGGGAAGTCGCCCGGCTGGCAGTCGGCCCCAGCGGCAGGGTTACGTTCCAGGCCCCGGCCACGGCCCGGCTGACGATCACCGCCGCCGGCTATCGGGAAGTGAGCAAGGACCTGTACCTGGATTCGCCGCTGTTCGCCTTCTGCCGCGATTTTACCGGCTTCTACACGCCCGAGGGCTACAACCACCTGCGGGCCATGCTGGGCCAACTGGAGTTCGACGTGAAACTTGCCAAGTGCGACAAACCTTGAGGAACCGTACGGGGAGTTTCCCATGCAACATTCCGCGCTTGTGGCAGCATTCCTGACGGTTTGGACGGCGTGCGCCGCTGCCCGCGCACAGCCACCGGCAGGCCAGGACTTCGCGAAGCACGGCAAGGAGTGGCAGCGAACGATCGAAATCGATCCGCACAACGTGGTCGGCGACCTGGCGGCCAAGCGCCTGGACTTCAAGCAACCCGTCAACTGGTTCACCGGCCGCTGGCCCTACATCAGCTTCCTGGGCGGGATGGTCATGGGAAACCGCTCCGAGGATCTGGAGTTCTTCTACAGCCGGCCGTTCAAGTGGTACAGCACGGTGCTGGACTACGTGCTGACCGACGGCGGGCCGGTGTACGGCCTGCGGGCCAGGTTCCACCGCTACAAGGAAGGCGCCAATCCCAAGCCCCTGCGCAGTTACCTGCTCCAAATCCGCACCGACGTCCTGCTGGCCGAGTACCATCCCAGTTACATCTACGCCAACGGCCGGCGGGTGTGGGACTTCAAGAAGCACAAGATGGGCGCCGGCACGCTGCTGGCGCCCTTCAGCGTCGAGCAGCCGGGCGACGTAACGGTCGACCTGGTGGTCGACCGGCAGTACACGCCCGACACCAAGGGCCTGGCCTTCCGGATGTTCTTCCTGTATTACCTGGGCGAACCGGGCGTGAAGGTAGACCTGGCCGGCAGCGAGGCGCAGGCCGCCGGCTCGCCGGCCGACGGACTCAAACGGTTCGTCTTCGGGCTTTACCCCAGCGGCTACGACTTCTGGAGCGCCCGGGGCGCGACCTTCGCCGACATCGAGAAGCGCTGGAAGCCCAACTTCCGCCCCGACTATCCGACCGACGACCTGGGCCTGTGTCCGTTCGTCATGGACGGGGTTGCCACGGGCAAGTATCACGAGTTCATGACCAGCTACGGCGGCTGCAACGTGGCCGGCATGGGCGCCACGGCCGAGACGTTCAAGGCCAACCCTTATTTGCGGGGCGCGCTGTCGCCGATCACTGACCCGGCCGACGCCCGGCGAATCCTGGCCATCGATCCCAAGCTGCGGGCGTTCTGGTTCCGCGGCGAGGGCGGCTCCGCAGCAAGCGAAACGGCCGTGGTCCAAGCGGCCAAGCGGCAGGCCGGCAGCCCCCAGCGCGTGGTGGCCATGTACGAGCCCTTCCCGCCCACGCTCAATAGCTACCGGGAATACGAGCGCGGCAGCGATCTGCTGATCCTGAAGAACGAGGAAGACCCGCAGGTCAACATCGTGATGTCGATGGGCCGTGGGGCCGGCCGAACGTTCGGCAAGCCCTTCGGCTTCTACTGGGAGCAGACGCACTATCCCTTCCCGTCGCTGGACGAAAAGCTGCACGTCTGCCTGCTGTACTATCTGTGCGGCGGCTCGTGGCTGAGCGCCGAGCTGGACGCGGCGCCGTCGTTCGCCGACGGCATCGTGGCCGAGTGGGTTTATCCGCTGGTGCAGGCTTTGCGTTTTGCGATGGTCCATCCGGCCCGCGGCAGTCAGGTCGTGCCGGTGGGCATCGTCTACAGCGACGGCGACGCCTGGTGGGTCCCGTACAATCCCTTCGGCCAGATGGACACGTTTCAGCGTTACGTGGGGTACGACAACGCCACGAACAAGTTGACCTGCGAGCCGATGTTCACGAAGGTCTTCCCCTGGATGCCCCAGGAGGGCCCCAAGACCAATTGGCAGCGCTTCGGCCACATGTCGCTGTTCATCGACAAGCTCGACGAACTGCAGGGCTACAACCTGCTGGACGTGTTCTTCCCGAAATACGGCGACGCCTACACGGCCCACATCACGCGGCTGTTGACCGGTACGCCCTACGGACCGGTGGACTTCGTGCTGTTGGACAAGGCGACGCCGGAGCACCTCAAGACCTTCGGCCTGCTGGCCATATTGGGACGAGGCGCGGTGCGGGGCGAGACCGAGGACAAGCTCGCCGCGGCGGCCCGCAGCGGGGCGCAAGTGATCGTCGGCGCGCAGCATTTCCCCAGTTACGACGGCCGTATCGACGGCAAGCCCTTCGGGCTGACATTTCTCAAAGGCAGCCCGGAGACACGCGGCCCGGTCAGCGGCCAGGCCGAGGTCTTCGGCGGGCAGGCGGGCAGCTTTGCCGGGCAAGTGTTCAGCGCCAAGGGCGAGGGCTGGCAGACCGTGGCTTATGTGGGCGAGCGGCCGCTGGTGCTTCGCAAGCCGCTGGGCCGGGGCGTGGTCTACGTTTATCTCGGCCGGTGGATATGGCAGGGTGCCGACGCCTTGCGCCCCCTGCTGGCCTACGCCGGCCGGCAGGCGGCCCCGTTGGTGTTCGACCAGCCCGACGACCAGCTCGAATACGTCGCCTGCAAGAAGAACCGCGGCGCGTGGGTGGCGCTGTTCAACCATGGCGGCATCGTGATCGGCTGCGATCGCCTGGCCCCCCGGGGTTGGCGGGTGGCCCCGCCCGAGCCGCTGTGCTCGACGCCTCGCGGCCCCTACCGCGGCACGATCGAGTTCCGCCCGGAAAAGCTAGGCCTCGATCCGCAGGCCGATTATGCCCTGTACCAGGTGCTGGGCATCGACGGCCGGGAGTTCGACGACGTGATCGCCGGCCGCCGGACCTTCGAGGTCAAGCCGACCGGGCTGCAGTCCAAAGGCGGGGTGATTAAGGCCACCGTCGAAATTAACAAGCGGGCCCAGTACCTGATCGCCCCCAAGGGCCAAGGCAAAGACGTGTTCTTCGGCAAACCCTAGTTCGCCCCATAGTCCGGCGCCAGGCCCCACAAACTATGTTCTCGGCCGACGCACTGGTATGCGCGATGCATACGACACTGCCTCACTCCGCACGCCCGGCCACGCCCGGTCCCTGCACGACGCCAAGCGCTGGGTCCGCCGCCAAGAGCGGTGGCAGGCCCCTTACTACTGGGCGACCTTTGTCCTCGTAGGACCGGAGTAAGATCATGTTCCCAAAAGCGTTGGTCTCGATCCTCGGCGGCCTTTTGGGCTGCCTGATCGGCGTGATGGCCCGGGCTGGCGGCCGGCCGGAAACGCCGCGCATCGACAGCGTGGTCATGTCGCGGCCGCAACCCCAGGAGTCCGACCCGGCAGTCATCTGGTACGACGATTTCGACGGCCCGCTGAAGCCGTACACCGAATCGCAGGGGGAGCCGGATGCCAAGGAAGCCTTCGGTGGGCAGGGCCGGTCGATGCTCGCCGTTTACCAGCAGGGCCGGCAGGGCCAGGGCAACCGCAAGGTCTTCTTCGGCGACAGCCCGGCCGGCAAGGCCGCGCAGAAGGGCAAGCACTTCGACGACATCTACTGGCGGATCTACGTAAAGCATCAGTACGGCTGGACGGGCGGCGGGCCGGACAAGCTTTCGCGGGCCACCAGCATCGTGTCGCCCAACTGGGCGCAGGCCATGATCGCCCATGTCTGGAGCGACGGCGAGGCACTAACGCTCGACCCGGCCAGCGGCGTGCGCGGCGACCGCGTGGTTACTACCCGCTACAACGACTTCCCAAAGCTGCTCTGGCTGGGCAACCGTCCGGCTTCAGCTTTCAAGCTTCACAGTACGGAAGAAGCGGGCCGCTGGGTGTGCGTCGAGTCCCGCGCCAAGCTGAACACGCCGGGCCGGAAAGACGGCCTCAACCAGCTTTGGATCGACGGCCGCCTGGAGGCCCAGCGCCGCGATCTCGATTGGCGGGGCAGCTACGACCGCCACGGCATCAACGCCGTGTTCCTGGAGGCCTACTGGAACAAGGGCTCGCCGGTAACCCAGTGTCGCTGGATCGACAACTTTGTCATCTCGACCAAACCGATCGGGCCGGTAGTCTGCCCGCCCAACCCGGTTCTTATCAAGACCCCCTACCACGGCCCGGGCAAACAGCAGGGATGGAAAGCCGAGATCGCCGCCGATGAATCGGGCACGACCGTAGTGTGGAGGTCCGGCGTCCTCGCCGCACCGCAGCGCGTGACCGTGGGAACCGAGAGCGGGCAATTCCTTGGCCCGCTGGCCGGGCACGATCGCCTGGCCGCATCGCAGCTCTATTACATCCGCGTTATGCAACACAACGATACCGGCCAGGAATCGCCTTGGAGCCCCTGGCACCAACCAATCAAGATTGAAGGGAGAATCCAATGACGCGAAAGCACGTTCTTCTGCTGGCAGGCATCACGCTGGGCGCTTTGGTCCTGACGGCCCGGCCCCTTGCGGCCGCAACGCTGAAGCTGTTGTTGCCCCTGGGACGCACGGCCTATCAGACCAATGAGCAGATCGACCTGTGCGTCGTACGCAGCGATGCGGAGGCCCTGCCAGCAGCGGATTTGAACCTCGCGCTGGTCGCCGGCGACGGCAGCCGGATTGCGCTGCGGTTTCCCGTCGGGCCGGTGGCGGCCGGCGCCAAGGGCGCGGCGGCTACCGAGCATCTGCATCTGAGCGGCTGGCTGCTGCGTCCGGGGCACTACAAAATCACCGCCGCGGCCAACGACGCCGCAGCCTCGACCGAGATCGACGTCTTCGGCCACCTCCGCCGCAGCACCTTCAAGACCATCGACTGGGGCTGCCGCATCCAGGGACCGGATATGGCGGTCCTGGGCGAAGACGGCATGGGCTTCAACCTGCTGTACGGCGACTACCGCCTGCAAGCCAACACGGCCAACGCGCAGGCCACGCTGCGCGGCGGGGCCGACTACATGCAGTGCTGCGCCATGGGCGGCGGGCACCAGATGGACCTGCGCCAGGAGTGCGACTGGTCAGACCCTTACGTGCTCAAGGGGGCCACGGCCCGGGCGGCGCAGCAGGCCTTCATGGACCGCACCAAGCCCAACGCGCTGGGCGTGCACTACTACGACGAGCCGGGGCTCACCTGGGAAGGCCCCACGCCGCATACCGTGGCGGCCCAGCTCCGCGCGTTCCGTAGCGCCTTCGCCGCCGACCGCACTGCCCACACGGCCGTCAAACCGGGCGATGCCGCGTCGATGGCCCGCTGGCAGTTCTGGGGCCGCTGGAAGGAAAGCTTCCTCGAGGCGGCCTGGAAAGACGCCCGCTTCGCCGTCGACCAGGTGAAGCCGGACCTGATCTCCGTCACCCAGAGCCAGTACGCCTGGAACGGCTACACCGACGGCTACTACTTCAACGTCGTCCGCCCGCTGAGCGTGATCAGCGGGCACGGCGGCTACGACGACGGGCCGGGCAGCTATTTCTATCCCGCCTACCACCAGGAGTTCGGCCGCATGCGGGAGATGGACAAGCCCAACTGGTACCTGCCGAATTGGGGCAACACCGCGCGCGACGAGTTGTACCGGCTCGAACAGTACTTGTGCTTCATGAACGATCTGCAAGGCCTGGCGAAGTCGCCCGACCCCTCGATGAACGCCCCCTACGCCGCCGCCACGTCGCCCAGCATCGTGGAGACGAACAAGCTGGGGTTGCGCCTGGGCACCATCTTCAGCACGATGCGCCCCAGCCGCGGCGAGGTGGCGGTGCTGTACTCGCTCTCGCAGTGCGTCGATGCCCAGATCAAGTCCGGGATGAAGGACAATTACATGGGCGGCGGGCTCACCCGCGGCCGGCTGCTGACGGTGTACTTCGCCTCCAAGATGATCCACGTCCCCTTCACCCCGGTCGTGGAAGAAGACGTGCTGGACGGCTCGCTGTCGGCCGATTACAAGGCCATCGTCCTGACCAACATTGACTATCTCGACCCGCAGGTCGTCGCCGTGCTGGAAGATTACGCGGCCGGCGGCGGACTGGTCCTGCTGACCGACGATTGCCGGACGAAGATCAACGGCGGCAAGCGCGTGGGCGCCGCCGCGCCGGACCTGACCACCGAGATCGAAAAGGTCTGGGCCGCCGGACGGCAGAATGAATCGTTGCAGATGCGGGCGGCAGGCCTGTTCTTCCGCGCCGTGGGGCCGCTGGCCGACGCCCTGAAGGCCAAACTGGCCGCCACCGGCATTCGGCCCATCGTCGATTGCGACAACCCGCAGGTGGTCGTCTCCCGCCAATCGCAGGCCGACGTCGAATACTTCTTCGCCGTCAACGCCGCCTGGGACGAGAAGGAAGGCACACTCCTTTCGATCAAACCGGCCACCGCCACCATCGGCTTTGCGGCCGACGGCCGGCCCGTCTACGACGGCGTGCGGGGCGGGCCGGTGAGCGAGCTCAAAGACAAACTCACCCGCGGCCTGTTCCGCTTCGGCGCCGGCCAGTTGCGGGTCTTTGCCCGCACGGCTCGCCCCATCGGCGGCATACAGATTCAAGCCCCCGTGGTGGCCAGGGACTTTACGCGGGAGGCCGCACCGATCAGCGTCTCGATCGACGCCACGTTGACCGACACGGCCGGCGCCACGCTGGCAGGGGCCGTGCCCATGCAGGTCCGCGTGATCGACCCGCTGGGCAGTGTGCGTTACGACTTGTACCGCGCCACGGAGATGGGAACCCTCCGCCTTGCGCTGCCGCTGGCCGCCAACGATCCGCCGGGTGAGTGGACTGTGACCGTGAAGGAGCTGTTGGACAACCACGCCCGCTCCGCGCGCTTCACCTATCGGCCAGCGGCGCAGTGCGGCGCGCTGGCCGGGGCCACTCGCCGGGCGGTCTTCTTCGGCAACGACCGGGAGAATATCTTCCGCTTCGTCCGCACCCATCAGGCAATCACCATCGTCAAGGGCACGGCCGATTACTGCGGCCCCGCCGCCGAGCGGCTCTCTGCGATCCTCAAGCCGTGGGGCGTCCGCTCGACCATCGTCGCGGCCGCCGAGGTGAACCACGCCCGCCGCTTGACGCCCGACGAGGCCAAGACCTGGGTGGGCCTGGAATTCGGCCGCGCCGAGGCGGGCGATGGCAACCGCCCGGGCAAAGCCGGCTTCACGCTGGCCGGCCCGGCGATCCTGCTGGGCGCCCCGGCCGATAACCCGCTCATCGAGACGGTCCGCACGCTGGGCTTCCTGCCCTACGCGCCCGGCGCCGACTTCCCGGGCCGCGGACGCGGCTACCTGGCATGGCAGCGCGACGCCATCGGCCTCCAGCAGGAGTCTGTCACGCTCGTGGCCGCCGATGCGGACGGCATGGCCGAAGCCGTCGGCTCGCTCTACGAGGCGGCCGCCGGCATCGACCCGATGACCCCCTGGGCCCTGCCCGCCGCCTCGGCGGTCAGCCCGGCGACGACGAACCTCCAGCCGCCCGAGACGCTGGCCCGCTGGCAGGCCGTGCTGCCCGACCGCGTGCTGTCGCTGGCCGTCGGCCCGGCGGGCGACATCGCGGCGATCTCGCTGGACGGCTCGGCCACGGTCCTGGACCCTTGGGGCAAGGTTGTCTCGCAAAGGGCCGTAAGCCCGGCCGAGATCGCCGCGGCGAAGAAGGCGGCGGCCGTCAAGCCCGTCGTGCCCGCCGCCCTGACGGCCAAACTGGCGCCCCACCGCGTGCCGAAATTCATCGTCACCAGCAGCGGCCGTACGGCCCTGGCCTACTGGGGCGGCACGCTCCAGGTCTTCGCCGCCGACGGCACGCTCAGCGCGCAGCAATTGCAGCCGCACGATATCAGCGCGCTGGCCTGGTCGGGCAACACGCTCATCCTCGGCCAATCGGACGGATGCGTCCTGGCGCTGGAGACAAGGTAATCGGAAGGGAATCCTTTGACACAGCTAGAATACATCAGTCCGAAACGCCCGTTCGTCTTGTTTTCAATGGGGCTTCATGGTTATGAGGGGGAATTCGAGCTTTGGAATGTGCCCAAAGTCAATGTCTATCACATATTGTGCAGAATCAAGCACGAAATGCAATTAGTGAGAGAGCGAACAGGAAAGGACTTCTACGTTTTTGGGACCAGCAAGAAATTCCTAGAACCCAGACGAAAGCTCATCGAGAATTACGGGAACGAACCCGTCGATATTCTCTTTACAGTCAACCTCAGCGATCTTGCAGGATTAGGGGACATCGAAGAAGAGCCATGCCCTGATGACCTGAAGGCTTCGTCAAAAGGATGGCGAAAAGTGGTCGATCTGGAGAATCGCCGATCCAAGTCAATTCCAGAAGAGATACACACCTGGGGATCCCCCGGTCGTCGATTTTACGGGCTCTCGATCGCCAAGTTTCAGTACTTTAGCCCGAAGCAAGAGCGATACCTGAGGGGGAAGCACCTTTTCTATTACCTCCACGGATCCCCGCTAAAGAGCTGGTCCCAGTTCACGATGGGAACGCTGTATGTTGATCCCAGGAGGCGATCCAGGGCTGTAAGGGATCGCCGCATACTTGCGACCGCCAAGCTGGAGTATCCCTACGTTTATGAAATCAAGAAGAGGTAACGTCGGCATGAAGGGGGGAAATCGCTGATATTCACGGAAAAGGGGCACGAATGAGTGGTATCCCCGTTTCCGCCTCTTTTCCGCTTGCAATCCTCCGCGCTTGGTTCCATCAGATCTCAGCGCGAGAGCGGCAAGAAATCGCCCCGGCCGCGGCGGGCGGCAGCAAGACTCATCAATACCTTGCCCCGACAAGGGCGCCGGACACGGTTTGCGAAGGTGGTTTTGTGGCGAGCCCCAACGGGGCTTCGTAGCCTAGCCCAGGGTTGCGGCGCAGCCGCTACCCTGGGACACGAGCCGAGAATTCGTGTCAACCCCAAGGGGGTTGCGCCCACGAAGGACGAAACCCCTTTGGGGTATGGATCTTTCGGTGCCCCCTCGGCCCAGGGTAGCGGCTATGCCGCAACCCTGGGCTAAGTTCCGAAGCCCCTTCGGGGCAAACCGTGTCCCGCGCCGCCCCGACGAACGGTGGGGAACTGTTCCTTGTTTCCCCTAACGTTGCATAAATTGCGTGGTCTCAAGAGGCATTCTGAAGCCGCGCCAGAAGGCTCAGCACACGGTTCTTGATCCAATGACCGGCACTGATCGTCAGTGTGAGCGTGCCCTGGGGGC
>JBEKTY010000017.1:0-72752 GCA_049515555.1 Thermoguttaceae bacterium | reverse complement strand
GTCGAGCGCAGCGAGCCCCACCAGAATCCGCGAATAACTGATGGTGGGGCTCGCTGCGCTCGACCCACCCTACAAATCTTGACGGCGACGCGGGACTGAAAATCCAGCATTTCCTCGACGGGTCGTCTCGCGGGTGCCTATACGGTCGGCAGCTCGTAGCCTTTGCGGCGGGGGCGATCCAGGAGGCGGTTGGCCTCGTCGCAGTTGGTGAAGCGTTCGGCCGTGGGGTCCCAGCGCAGCGGCTGGCCCACCCGGCCCACCTCCCGCACAATATTGACCAGGTAGCAGAGCGTGGTGGCCCGCAGGCCGATCTCGATATCGGCGTTGCACGGCTTACGGCTCTTGATGCACTGGATCCAGTTCTCGATGTGGTAGGCCGTTTCGGGGCGTTTGTTGTGGCCGGGGTTATCTGGTGAGCGGACCAGCTCCTTGGGGTTGCTGGCGATCTTGTTGCGGTTGATCTCGATCTTGGCCTTTTCGCCGACGAAGATTGCGCCCAGGCCCGGGCCCCGATCGCCGTCCAGGTGCAGCTTCAGCTCGGTGCCCGAGGCGAACTTCATCGAGACCTTGGCCCGCGGGCCGCTGAGCTTCGCCATGCCGTGGTAGTCGGTGCCGGTGTCGATGTCGCCCGTGTCGCCCAGGAGCACGCCGCCCACGGTCTTGCGGCCGACGAACTTGCCGGTGGGCCGCTCGGCGACCGGCTCCTCGAGCAGCACCTCGACGGGCCCCGTGTCGTCGGTGCCCAGGGCGCGGTTGATCTGGTCGTAGGAATGGGTGCCCCAGCCGGTGACGCCGAAGCACAGCCCGCCGCCGTCGTAGTCCCACCACTTGGCCCAGCCGTAGTGCAGGTCCGCCGAGTAGGGCCGCAGCTCGGCCTGGTTGGTCCACACGTCCCACCAGGGCTCCAGCGGCTTGACCTTGCCGGCCGCAGGCTTGGTCCAGCGGTAGGGTCCGACGAAGTCCGGCGCCAGCACGGTGACGACCTTGCCGAGGGCCCCGTTCTTCACCAGATCGCTGGCCCAGTTGTTGATCGGCATGGACCGCTGCTGGGTGCCCACCTGGGTGACGCGGCCGAGCTTACGGGCGGCGCGGACCATGGTCCGGCCTTCGCCGATGGTCAGGCACATCGGCTTTTCGATGTACACGTCCATGCCGGCTTGCATGGCGTGGATGACGATCCAGGCCCGGGCGTGGGTCGTCGTTTCGACCATCACGGCATCGAGTTTTTCGCGGTCGATCATGCGGCGGAAGTCGTCGTAGATGCCCCACGGCTGGCCGTGGGCGAGCTGCTTGACGTAGTCTTCGGCCCGTTTCTTCAGGCAGTCGCAGGCGGCGACGACCTGGAAGCCCTTCACGTCGGCAGCTTCGGTGATGAGCCGCGAACGGCCGCCGCAGCCGATCACGCCGACGCGGACCGTTTCGCTGGGCACCGCGCTGTGGTCCAGCCCCAAAGCACGGGCCGGCAGCAAGGCCGGCACCGACACGGCCGCCGCAGCGGCCTTGAGCACCTCTCGCCGCGAGAGATTTCGAGCCATAGGATCAAACCTCGTGCGGCCTTGGGCCGCGAAAAAAGGAATGGGGTTTTGGGGGGAGTTCGTCGCAAACAAGGCAGGCCTGTGGCCCTATTGTCTTCGCCGCCCCGGCCGCCGTCAAGCGTTTTAGGACCCCGCGTTGTGGCCGGTCTCCGACCGAGCCACACCGTCGACCGAAGGTCTCCCGAATCCTGGAGACCTTCGGTCGCCGCCGCGGCGGGGTCGGGAGACCCGCGCCGAACTGGGTCGGGAGACCCGCGCCGAACTTGCGCCTTCGGCACACCAAGATCGAGCACGTAATTGACCGCGGTTTGGCGGACGGCTACACTAGGGCCTGGATGGTTCCGAAAGGGCCTACTACCTTGCGAATTGCAGATATGACCGCGTTTTCTCGGAAACGATTGTCCGCTGCCCTGGCGGTGCTTGGCGGTTCGTGGGCCGTGCTGGCGGCGGGCGCGGCGGCGGCGGGGCCCACTTGCGTCCTGCAAAACGAAACCTTCCGGCATTATGTCGACGAGTTCAACCGCGGCGACCGCGAGCTGTACGCCCAACACATTCCCAACTCCGCCGCCTGGGATTTCCTCAAAGACAACATCCCGCTGCTGGACTGCCCGGACCCGGAAATCCAACAGATTTACTACTTCCGCTGGTGGACCTTCCGCAAGCACGTCAAGCAGACTCCGGCGGGCTTCGTCATTACCGAGTTCCTGCCGCCGGTCGGTTGGTCGGGCAAGTACAACACGATCAACTGTGCGGCCGGTCATCATCTGCGGGAGGGGCGGTGGCTCGCCGATCCCCACTTCCTCGACGATTACACGCGGTTCTGGTTCCGCGGGGGCGGCAACGTGCGGGCCTACAGTTGCTGGATCGCCGAGGCGATCTGGTCCCGTTTCCTGGTGACCGGCGACGACCACCTGCTCGGCGAGCTGCTGCCGGATCTGACGGTTAATTACGAGGCGTGGGAGAAGAGCCACCGCGATCGCAACGGCCTGTTCTGGCAGAGCGACGACCGCGACGGGATGGAAGTGTCGATCGGCGGCAGCGGTTACCGGGCGACCCTCAATTCCTACATGTTCGGCGACGCGCTGGCCATTGCCCGCATGGCCGAGCGATTCGGACAGAAGAATCTCGCCGTGCGCTACCACGACCGGGCCGCCGAGCTGAAGCGGCTGGTCGAGGCGAAGCTGTGGGACCGCGACGCGCGGTTCTTCAAGGTACTGCCCCGCACCCAGGGTGCGCAACTCCGCGACGTCCGCGAGCTGCACGGCTATACCCCCTGGTACTTCGATCTGCCGGATGCTGACAAGAGCCTGGCCTGGGAGCAGCTTTTCGAGCCCGGCGGTTTTGCGGCCCCTTTCGGACCGACGACCGCCGAGCGCCGCCACCCGCGGTTCGCGCTCGCCTACCAGGGCCACGAGTGCCAATGGAACGGACCGAGCTGGCCCTTCGCCACAGCGGTCACGCTGACGGCCATGGCCAACCTGCTTAACGACTACCGGCAGAGCGCCGTCGGCCGGAAGGATTACTTCAACCTATTGAAGACCTATACCCGCGCGCAGCATCTGCGCCGCGACGACGGCAGCGTGGCGCCGTGGATCGACGAGAATCTCAATCCGCTGACGGGCGACTGGATTTCGCGGACCCGCTTGAAGACCTGGCGCGACGGCAAGACTTGGGACCCGGCCAAAGGCGGCGAGGAACGCGGCAAGGACTATAACCACTCGACCTACTGCGACCTGATAATCAGCGGACTGGTGGGCCTTCGTCCGCAGGCCGACCAGACGGTCGTCGCCTGCCCGCTGGTGCCGGAGGGCGCCTGGGATTACTTCTGCCTGGACGGGGTCCGCTACCACGGCCGCTGGCTGACGATCCTGTGGGACAAGACGGGCGAGCGTTATCACCGGGGCCGGGGGCTGCGGATCTTCGTCGATGGCCGCCAGGTTGCCGCCGCCGACGGCCTGGAGCGGCTCGTGGCCCGCCTTCCACCCGCCGCGGGCGAAAACGGCGCTGCAAATGGGGGTGCGGACAGCACAAGCGGTCCCCCTCTCCCTCCGGGAGAGGGCCGGGGTGAGGGGAACCTGCGTTGGTCGCGGGAACTGGAGACGCAGGATCCTCACCAATTCCCCCTCACCCTAACCCTCTCCCGGAGGGAGAGGGGACCGGGCACCCGTAGTTCGCAAGAGGCCAGCGACAAGGTTGCGCCGCGTGAAAAACCGGCCACGGGCGAGCAGACCGCCGGCGGCTGGGTGAAGTACGAGGGCAACCCCGTTCTGGGCGGCAAGTACGGCACGTGCTTCGACGTCTCGGTGCTGCGGGAAGGCGGCACGTATCGCATGTGGCTCTCCTGGCGGCCCAAACAGAGCATCGCCCTGGTCGAAAGCCGAGACGGCATTCATTGGAGCCATCCGCCCCGCATCGTGCTCGGCCCGCGGCAAGAGACCGGCTGGGAAGACGACATCAACCGCCCGGCTGTCGTGCGGCGCCCCGACGGTTATCATCTGTGGTACACCGGCCAGGCCGGCGGTCACTCGCGGATCGGCTACGCCACGAGCCCGGACGGCATCCAGTGGAAACGCATGTCGGGGCGGCCCGTCCTCGTGCCGGACCAGCCGTGGGAGAAAGTGGCGGTAATGTGCCCGCACTGCCTGTGGGACGAGCAAGCCGGCCGGTTCCGCCTATGGTATTCCGGCGGCGAGCAGTACGAGCCCGACGCGATCGGCTACGCCACCAGTCGGGACGGGCTGGTGTGGAGCAAGCAGCCGGGCAATCCGGTCTTCAGTCCGGATCGGAAAATCCCGTGGGAGCAGGAGCGGGTAACGGCTTGTCAGGTCGAGCGGCGGGGCGACTGGCACCTGATGTTCTACATCGGCTTTCGCGACCGGGAGCACGCCCAGATCGGCCTGGCCCGGTCGAAAGACGGCATAACCGGCTGGCAGCGGCACCCGGCCAACCCCATCGTCCGCGCCGGCCAGGACCGCTGGGACGGCGACGCCTGCTACAAGCCCTTCGCCATTTTCGACGGCCGGAAATGGCTGCTGTGGTACAACGGGCGCCGCGGCGGCCTGGAACAAATCGGACTGGTGCTGCACGCAGGCCAAGACCTGGGATTCGACCTCCACACGGAGAAACTGCCATGAACGCAAGTATTCATCGGGGACTGTCCCAGTTTTCGCGGTGGCCGCATCACAATTACGCAAACAAACGCATTTCGCCGCGAAAATGGGACTGTCCCCTTGGGCCGATCGGCTTGTCGATGGCGATGGGAATTCTCTGCATGGCCTGCGGGCCGGCCTTGCCGAGCGTGGCCCAGGAGCGGGCCGCGCCGCCCGCGGTAATCGACTTGGCGGGCCTGTGGCGCTTCACCGCCGATCCCGGCCAGGAAGGCGTCCGCAAGGAGTTCTTCAACCGCGAGTTGGCACAGCGCATTCGCCTGCCGGGCTCGACCGACGAGGCCCACTTCGGCGTGCCCAATCGGAGCAAGCCCACGCTGGACGGCCTGTATCGGCCCTTTTCGTACGCCGGCCCGGCCTGGTACCAGCGCGACGTGGAGATTCCGGAGGCCTGGCGGGGCAAGCGGCTGACGGTGTTCGTCGAGCGGGCCCACGGCCAGTCGCGGCTCTGGCTGGATGCCGACGATTGCGGCACGCAGCAGAGCCTCATCGCCCCGCAGGTCTTCGAGCTGGGCACCCGGGTGCAGCCCGGCCCGCACCGCTTGACCATCGTAATGGACAACTCGCTGAAGCTGAACCTGGGCCCCTTCCCCTCGATCCGTTATGAAGGCACGCAGACGAATTGGAACGGGCTGGTCGGCCGGCTCGAGCTGCGGGCCTGCGACCCGCTGGCCATCGACGACGTGCAGGTCTACCCGGACGTGGAGCATCGCACGGTCCGGGTCCGCCTGACCGTGGCCAACCTTACGGGCCGGCCGGTCGAGGGCACGCTGAAGATGTCGGTCGCCGGCCGGGCGGCGCCGGAGCTCTCGGTGAGCCTTACCGCCACGGTGGCGCGGACGATCGTCGGCGACGATTCGGTGAGGATCGTAAATGTCGATTCGGTCCGGGTCGGACCGGCCGTACCGCCCCGCACGGTGAGCTTCACCGCCGCCGAGCCGCGGACGATCGTCAACGCCGAGTTGCCGCTGGGCGAGGGCGTAAAGCTTTGGGACGAGTTCTCGCCAGCGCTGTATGACTTGCGGGTCGAGCTTACAGGGGGGGGCAAAGTCGAGTATCACGACTCGCAGACGGCCGCCTTCGGCATGCGGCAGCTTGCCGCCCGCGGCACGCAGCTTGTAATGAACGGCCGGCCGATCTTCCTGCGTGGCACGCTGGAATGCGCCATCTTTCCACGCACCGGCTATCCGCCCGCCGACGTGCAATCCTGGCGGCGAATATACCGCGTGCTGAAGTCGTACGGGCTGAACTTCATGCGATTCCATTCCTGGTGCCCGCCGGAGGCGGCGTTTGCGGCGGCCGACCTCGAGGGCGTGATGCTCCAGGCCGAAGGCCCGATAGCCAACACCGACGTCGGAAAGGACCCGGCCCGCGACGCCTTCCTGGAGGCCGAGTTCCAACGCATGACGCGCACCTACGGCAACCATCCTTCGTTTTGCCTTATGACGCTGGGCAACGAATACGGCGGCTCCGCCGCACTGTTGGCCCGCTGGATCGACATGCTTCGCGGCGAAGACCCGCGGCATCTGTATTCCTCGCCCTCGGCCGGCCAGACCACGCCCAACCGCCAGTTCACCGAGGGCGGGCCGCGGGGCATCCACGGCCCCGGCACCGAGACGGATTTCCGCAAGCAACTGGCCGCCGAAGATCGGCCCCTGGTGGGACACGAGATCGGCCAGTGGACCTTCTTTCCGAACTTCGACGAAATCGCCAAGTACACCGGCGTGCTGGCCGCCAGGAACTTCGAGCTGGTGCGCGACGACCTGACCGCCAAGCACATGCTCGACCTGGCGCCGCGATTCTGCCAGGCCACCGGCAAGCAGGCGGTTCTGCTCTACAAGGAGGAAATCGAAGTCCTGCTGCGCACGCCGGGATACACGGCCTTCTCGCTGTTGGACATGCACGATTATCCGGGCCAGGGCACGGCCCTGATCGGCCCGCTGGACCCCTTCTGGGACTCCAAGGGTTTCGTGTTGCCGGAGGTGCATCGGCGATATTGTGGCCCGACCGTGCCCCTGGTGCGACTGAAGAAGCGGACGTTTACCGTTGAGGAGCCGCTGGCGGCGGAGGCCGAGCTGGCGAACTTCGGGCCCATCCGGCTGCGGCAGGCCCGCTTCGTATGGCGACTGGCCACCGAGCAAGGCCAAGCGGTGGCCACGGGCGAGCTGCCCACGCTGGACGTGCCCACCGGAAAGCTGGCGGAGCTGGGGTCGATTCGGGCCTCGCTGGCCGCCGCCCCCGCCCCCTGCAAACTGATCCTGAGCCTGGCCCTGGAAGGCACCGACATTGCGAATGAGTGGGACGTGTGGGTCTATCCGTCGGGCGGCCCGCCGCCGGCGCCGGCGGGCGTAACTTTCAGCCGGCAATGGGACTCGGCCGCGAAATCGGCCTTGGCCCACGGCCGCCGCGTGCTGCTGGTGGCCGCCGCGCCGAACCCCCGCCAGGCATTGCCGGGGCGGTTCCTGCCGGTCTTCTGGAGCCCCATCTGGTTCCCCCAGCAGGTGCCCAACACGATGGGCATTCTGTGCGATCCGAAGCATCCGGCCCTGGCCCAATTTCCCACCGAGTTCTATAGCAATTGGCAGTGGTACGACCTGGTGCAGAACTCGCGGAGCCTGATCCTGGACTCTGCGCCGGGCGAGTTCCGCCCCATCGTCCAGGTGATCGACAATTTCGCCCGCAACCACAAGCTGGGCTGCCTGCTGGAGGCCCGCGTCGGCCCGGGCCGGCTGCTCGTTTCGACGATCGATCTGGCGGGGCTGGCCCCCCGGCAGCCGGCCGCGGCCCAATTGCTCCGCAGCCTATACGCCTACGCCAGCTCGGAGGCCTTTGCGCCCAAGCAGCAGCTAGCCGAGGATTATCTCGACCAGTTGCTGACGCCCCCGCCCGCTGATAAGGGCAAGTGAGGGCGACGGCGGAAGGCGGAGGGTGGAAGGCGGAAGGCGTAGGAGCCGGGCCGGGGCCGCGTGGGATAAACCCATCCTGAATCCCACTATGCGAGTGGTATAGTATGGTGCGGTGGCAAGGTTGGCGCCAACCACGGCAACGGAGTGCGGTTTGCGGGGCCTCCCGGCCGACACTGTGCGGTTTAGAACACCGTTGGCTTGGAAAAGGTGCGGGTCGATGCCTGTAAGTTCCTGGCGGTACCACCTGATTGGTCTTACGCCTTGGTTTCAAGTAATCTGTGTGGTCATCCTCATTGCTGCTGCTCTACCTCACTGGCGACGAACGCGACACTGGTCTCTATTGGTATTGGCATTCGGTGGCCTTTTTGTGACACTAGCCGCAATCGCTGGAACACTGGCTTGGATTTTTCCCCCTGAGAAGCTCGCCTCTGGAGCGATTAGGGGCAACACAGCCTTGTTGGAAATCTCGCTCTGGTTGTTGACGTTCGGGATATGCGTCGGCGCGGCAGGTGGCATCGGTGCAATCTGCTGGGCAATCAGGCTCAGGCAAGCGAAGTGAAATGCTGCCAACATGCCACGGCTGCAAAGTCGCTGCGCGACCGCCGCTCGGTAGTGCGGGCCCTGGGGATGCTGGTATAATAGGCGGAAGTTCAGACCTGATGGAGTTGGAAGCTGCGACGGCAGCCATGGCCTTCGTTGGGTAGCCAGAATCGCGTACAGTTATCAGGCTATGCGCGGGTGCGCCCTTTGGATCTGCTGACCGACACGGTAGCTAGTGTGTATGACGGAAATCGTCGAATTGTGCGCAGTCGCGGACGCCGTTGAGGCGAATGCGGTATGCGCTATACTGAAGGATGCGGGCGTTGAGTGTCGCATAGTAGGTCAGTTCCTTGGTACCGGAGTTGGTCTCCCGCCACTCGCCGAGCCGGTGACCCCGCGTATTTGGGTGCCGCGGGATGATGCCGCCCGGGCGCGGGAGATCATCAGCGGTTGGGGAAGTTCTTCCAATGATGGGTGCGTTGACGCGGCCATAGTTGGAGGTCCTTGCCATGATGAGCCTGTTGACACGACTGAGAACAGTGAGTCCGATTTATCGGCGCTTCCGCCCACAGGCTCCTCACTCATGTTAACCCGTAGGATAATGCTGCTGGGGACGTGGATTCTCGGCGGGTCGGTTTTTGCAATCTTCGTTGCCATGTTTCTTGGCGCATTGTGGCATCTTCCCCGAGAGCTGCCTCAAGACCGCGTCATGACAGTACTCGGCCTGGGCTTAATCGGCGCGCTCGCAGTTGCTTTCGCCCTGTGTTTAAGGAACCTGATTCGACGTGCGAAGGGGCTCTCAAAGGACGATCCCTAGACAGTGTTTTGCGGTTCCTTCGGCGCGTACTGCTAAATGCTAAACGGCGACGACGAGCAGCCACCAGAAATTGAGCAGCCGCGGAGTTCGCTCGCGGCGGATCAGCCTTCGGCTGGCGGCTAGTCAGAGGTAGTGGTCCGATCGGTTTCGGCATCGTATAATGTCTGTTCAGCTATGGCCCGACCCCCGAGACGGATTTGCCCCCGGCGAGGCCGCCTGGAACTGGTCCGAATTGGCGTGCCGCCACCACGGTTTGACCGCGCATCCGCCTACGGCACTTCCAGGATGGGAACGGTGGTATTTTCTGTATGAGAAACCCGATGGCATCACGGTTAAGGTCAGCGCTGATCGCGACCCGCAGACGGGTCAATGGTTTAACCCTCATCTATCTTCTTCCCAACTTTGGCCATGAGCACGACAACCGATACTAGGCAATCCGCATTGAAACGAAGAATTCGGCACTTCTATGACCTGCTGAATGACCGCGATTTCGGGCAATGCCATAAGATGATTGACCCTCGCGTTCGGGCGAAGTCAAGTTCGGTCACTGTGTTTCAGTATCAGAACGCCTTGAGCGACTTTATAGTTCGCTGCGGGCCGATCGAAATTCTTAACATCAGCATTAGTCTCCACTTGAACGAGCCGAGCAAACTGTACGAGGGGCGTGATTTCGCTGTAGGCGAAACGACCTGGGAGGACGAGACAGGGGAAAGGCACGTCTTCGCGGAACGATGGGTCCGACAGGGCCGGGTCTGGTATACCCGTTCAACAGGCTTCGTAACGCCTGCTGTCGAAAAGACTTCGATTCTGCGCGCGCGAGCCGAAGGATCAGTGGTCGTTCGCCGATCGCGGAATATGAAGTCGCGCTGAAGCACCGCCCTGCTCCCAACTTGTCCAGCCTTGTCGCACTGAGTGGCCGCCACCGTTGTTCCCTCCGCCGCCGGCCGTTTCCGCCTTCCCCCTTCCGCCTTCCGCCTTCGCGCCGCCCCCATAGCCGCCGGGCCGGCCGGGGGATAACATGACTGGGGAGGTTCCCCTTCGGGTACCTGCCAGGAGGCCGCCGCGGCGGAACTTCTTGCCGGGGCGGCGCGTCCAATAGTCGCCCCCACCAATGTCAGCTTTGAGGTCAGCCATGGAAACTCTCTGGTCGCGGTTGTTGGAGTTCGCGGTCGTGGTGTTGTTGCTTCTGGCCGCTTCGCTGCCGGCACTGGCGGCGGCGGTTGACGCCGGGGGCGGGCTCGGCGACGTGGCTGTCCAGCGCACTCGTCTGCACGATGCCTTTCACCAGGGCAATTTCAAGGACGCCTACGACGGCCTTCGGAAGCTGCTCTTGGACCGGCAAGTGGCCCCTTCCGGCGACGACCTGTCGGTGGCGGTGCAAGCCTTGGTGCGGCTGGGCCGGGTGGGCGAGATCGATGATCTGCTGGAATCGGCGGTCGGGGCACACCAGGGCGAGCCGGGCCGCTGGGCGCTGCTGTGGGATGTGGCCGGCCAATACATACAGGTCCAGCACCAGGGGACTGTAATTGCGGGCAAGTTCGTCCGCGGCCCGCATCGCGGCGGCGACGGGCGGTTCGTCAACAGCATGGCCCGCGACCGGGTCCGGGCCCTGCAACTGATGGTCCAGGCCTGGCCGGGTGCCCGGCGGGACGACGATCACCCGAAGGTCGCCCGCTACCTGCTGGCCCTGGCCGACATGTGGCTGACGGGCCGCTCCGGCCGCGTCGAGTCGTGGCAGTTGCAGGCCAAGACCGACCTGGGCGTCCTGCCCGATTACGAGGAGGGTTGGGGCTACTTTTTCGGCGGCCAGGCCCGGGGGGCCCCGGTGGACGACGCCGGGCAGCCGGTCTTCTACGCCGTGCCCAAGAGCCTGGAAGCTGCGCAGTCCGATGGCGAGCGCTGGCGATGGTGCCTCGAGCAGGCGGTCGAGTTCGATGCGGCCCAAACCAACCTGGCACGCTGGCGGTTCGCCGATTTCCTGTGGCAGCAGTTCGACGTGCAGACGATGGCCTTCTTCGGCTGGCGGTTCGGCCGCGAGGCGGTAGACGACTCGAAGGAGGAATCGGCGGGCATTTTCGCCCTGGGCACGCTGGGCGAGGACGAGACGATTGCCCGGCTGGCCACGGGCGTGAAACGCTTCAAACTGACGCCCGAGTTCAATTTCATCGCCATTTTCCAGCGGATTGCCGACCAGCCGCAAACCGGTCACGGCGCCGAGGCCCTGGAGCGGCTGGCCCGCATCTTCGAGAATCGCCGGCAGTATCCGCGGGCGGCCGACTACTGGCGGCGGGCGTTGAAGGAATATCCCGGCGGCCACCGCGCCGAGCAGTGGAAGTTGCAGCTCGAGCAGATCGTGGGCAACTGGGGCCGCTTCGAGCCGGTTGCCACCCAGCCCGCCGGCCAGGGGGCCACGGTCGAGTACCGCTTCCGCAACGGCGACTCGGTCGAGCTGGTGGCCCACGAGATCAAGGTCCAAAAGATCCTGGACGACGTTAAGGCGTACATTAAGAGCCGGCCCCAACAGTTAAACTGGCAGCAGGTGAACGTGGGCGATCTGGGCTGGCGGCTGGTGACCGAGAACCAGCAGCAGTATCTCGGCCCGCAGGTAGCCGCCTGGCGGATGGAGATCAAGCCCCGCACCGGGCATCTCGACAAGCGGCTGACCGTGGCCACGCCGCTGGTGAAGGCGGGGGCCTACCTGCTCAAGGCCACCATGACCGGCGGCAACACGAGCTACATCGTGCTTTGGGTGGCCGACACGGCCATCGTGAAGAAGCCCTTGGAGGGCAAGGCGTATTATTTCGTGGCCGATGCCCGCAGCGGCCGGCCCGTTGCCAAGGCCAACGTCGAGCTGTTCGGCTGGCGGCAGGAGTGGCGCGGCGCGAACCACATGGAAGTGCTGTTCAAGGACTTCGCCGAGCTGACAGATGCCGACGGGCAGCTCGTCACCAATGCCGGCACGCAGCCGGCTGACTATCAGTGGCTCATTACGGCCACCACGGCGGAAGGCCGGCTGGCCTACCTGGGTTTCTCGAACGTCTGGTACCAGCAGCCCTACGATCCCGAGTACAACCAAGTGAAGGTGTATACGATCACCGACCGGCCGGTCTATCGGCCCGACCAGGCGGTGAAGTACAAGTTCTGGGTGGGGCAGGCCAAGTACGATCTGCCGGAGGGCAAGAGCGAGTTCGCCGGCCGGGCGTTCACCGTGGAAATCCACAATCCCAAGGGCGAGAAGATCGTTTCGGAAACAAAGACGGCCGACGCCTACGGCGGGCTGGAGGGCCAATACAAGCTGCCCGCCGACGCCACGCTGGGCGTCTACACCTTGGCCGTCAAGCGGCAGGAGCTGCTGGGGGCCCTGGTGGGCCGCAACGAGCATCTGGGCGGCGGCAGCTTCCGCGTCGAGGAGTACAAGAAGCCCGAGTTCGAGGTGACGGTCGACGCCCCGGCCGAGCCGGTGATGCTGGGCGAGAAGATCGAGGCCAAAATCGCGGCCAAGTATTACTTCGGCTCACCGGTAACGCACGCCAAGGTCAAGTATAAGATCGAGCGGAGCGGCACCGACGAGCGGTGGTACCCGCCCAGCCCCTGGGATTGGCTGTACGGCAACGGCTACTGGTGGTTTGCGCCGGATTGCCTGTGGTACCCGGGTTGGAAGAGTTGGGGCTGCCGGCGGCCGATGCCCTTCTGGTGGTCGCGGCCGCAGCCACCCCCGGAACTGGTGGCCGACCGCGAGGTGGACGTTGGGCCCGACGGCACGGTGAAGGTCGAGATCGACACGGCCGTGGCCAAGGCCGTCCACGGCGACGAGGATCACAACTACACGATCACGGCCGAGGTGGTGGATGCCTCGCGGCGCACGATCGTGGGCAGCGGCAGCGTGCTGGTCGCCCGCTCGCCCTTCAAGGTCTACGCCTGGCTCGATCGCGGCTACTACCGCGTGGGCGATACGATCGCCGCCGGTTTCGCCGCCCGGCGGCTGGACGGCAAGCCGGTCCACGGCCGGGGCGAGCTGAGCCTGCTGCGGATCACGTACCCCAAGGGCCAGCCGGTCGAAACGCCCGTGCAAACCTGGAAGCTCGACACGGACGAAGAGGGCCGGGCCCAGCAGCAGCTTACGGCCAGCCAGGCCGGTCAGTACCGGCTCTCCTACAAACTGACCGATTCCAAGCAGCATACAATCGAGGGCGGGTACCTGTTCACTATTATCGGCGAGGGGTTCCAGAGCGCCGAGTTCCGCTTCAACCACCTGGAGCTGGTGCCCGACAAGGCCGACTACGCCCCGGGCGACAAGGTGAAGCTGCAGATCAACACGGACCGCGCCGGCGGGACGGTGCTGTTGTTCGTGCGGCCGACCAGCGGGGTCTACCAACCGCCCACGGTGCTGCGCCTGGAGGGCAAGAGCACGGTCCGCCAGATCGAGGTCTCGCGGCGCGACATGCCGAACTTCTTCGTCGAGGCGGTGGCCGTGGCCGATGGCCGGATCGACACCGAGACCCGCCAGCTCGCCGTGCCGCCGGAGAAGCGGGTGCTGGACGTGGCGGTGACCGCCTCGGCCGCCACTTATCGGCCCGGCCAGAAGGCCAAGGTGCGGCTGAAGCTGAGCGACAATTCCGGCAAGCCCTTGGTGGGCTCGACGGTCGTGGCCATTTACGACAAGTCGGTGGAATATATTTCCGGCGGCGGCAACGTGCCGGAGATCAAGGAGTTCTTCTGGAAATGGCGGCGCGAGCATCACCCGCAGAGCGAGTCCAGCCTGGGCCGGTTCGTGGGGAACCTGGTGCCGCCCGGTGCGCGGGGCATGAGCGACCTGGGCGTGTTCGGCCGCAGCGTGGCCGACGAGGACCCGGGGCGACCGGGCGAGGATGAAGGCGGCATGGACGGCGGCAAGCCGGGCATGGTCGTGCGCGGCGAGTTCGGCGGCAAGAGCGGCGGTATCCGCAACCGCCTGATGCTCGCCAACGGGGCCGTGGCCATGGACGCCGTCGAGGAGGCGGCCGCGCCCATGGCGGCGGCCGCCATGCCGTCGGCCCCGCCCGGCATGGGCGGAGGCGCAGCCCTGCGAAAGGCCGCAGCCGGCCCGGGGGCCGCACCGCCCGCACCGCTGGTCCAGCCCACACTGCGCACCAAGTTCGCCGATACGGCCCTGTGGGTCGGCAACTTGACCACCCAGGCCGACGGCACGGCCGAGGTGGCCCTGGACATGCCCGAGAACCTCACCACCTGGCGGATCAAGGTCTGGGGCATGGGCGCGGGAACCCGCGTCGGACAGGGCCAAACCGACGTCATCACCCGCAAGGACCTCATCGTCCGCCTCGAGGCGCCGCGCTTCTTCGTTCAAACCGATGAAGTCGTGCTCTCGGCCGTGGTGCATAATTACCTCAAGGCGAAGAAGGAAGTCACCGTAAAGCTGGAACTGGAGGGAAATTGCCTGGGCGTGCCTGTCAATGCGTTTACGATAGAGCACGTCCATCGGCCGGCCTATCTCACCGGTGAGGGTCGCAACGTTCAGATCGAGCCGCAAGGCGAGGCCCGCGTCGATTGGCGGGTCAAGTGCCTCGACGAGGGCCAAGCGGTGGTCCGCATGAAGGCCCTCACCGACGAGGAATCGGACGCCGTGGAGCAGAAGTTCCCCTGCTACATCCACGGCATGCTGAAGATGGAGGCCCGCTCGGGCGCGATTCGCCCCAAGGAGCAGGCGGGCGAGTTCGGCTTCGACGTGCCCGAGCGGCGACGGCCGGCCCAGTCGCGGCTCGAGGTCCGCTACTCGCCCACGCTGGCCGGGGCCATGGTCGATGCCCTGCCGTACCTGGCTGATTACCCCTACGGCTGCACCGAGCAGACGCTCAACCGCTTCCTGCCCACCGTGATCACCCAAAAGATCCTGCTCGATATGAAACTCAACCTGGAGCAGATTCGCCGCAAGCAGACCAACTTGAACGCCCAGGAGATCGGCGCGGATGCCGATCGCGCCAAGCAGTGGCAGCGCTACGCGCGGAACCCGGTCTTCGACGAGGAAGAAGTCCGCCGCATGGTCAAGGAGGGCGTGAACCGCCTGACCGAAATGCAACTTTCCGACGGCGGCTGGGGCTGGTTCTCCGGCTGGGGCGAGCACTCTGCGCCCCATACCACGGCCCTGGTCGTCCACGGCCTGCAACTGGCCGCCCGGAACGACGTGGCCCTGGTGCCGGGCATGGTCGATCGCGGCACGGAGTGGCTCCGCCGCTACCAGGACGAGCAGATCCAGTGGATCAAGAATGCGGCCATCAAGGACAAGCCGCCCGGGCTGCGCTGGAAGGCGCACGCCGACGAGCTGGACGCCTTCGTCTACATGGTTCTTGGCGACGCCGGAGTGCATAACGCCGAAATGCGGGAGTTCCTGTACCGCGATCGCACGAAACTGGCCGTCTACGCCCTGGCCATGTACGGCGTCGCCCTGCAAAAGGAAGGCCGGCAGGAGCAGCTCGCCATGGTTATCCGCAACCTGGGCCAGTACGTCCAGCAGGACGACGAGAACCAGACCGCCTGGCTCAACCTGCCGCAGGGCTACTGGTGGTACTGGTACGGCAGCGAGTACGAGGCCCAGGCGTATTACCTGAAGCTCCTGGCCCGCACCGATCCCAAGGGCGAGCTGGCCCCGCGGCTGGTGAAGTACCTGCTCAACAACCGCAAGCACGCCAGCTATTGGAACTCGACCCGCGATACGGCAGTGGTGATCGAGGCCATGGCCGAGTACCTGCGGGCCAGCGGCGAGTCGCGGCCGGAAATGACCGTCGAGGTGTACTACGACGGCAAGCTGCAGAAGGCCGTGGAAATCACCCCCCAGACGCTCTTCCAGTTCGACAACAAGTTTGTGCTGGAGGGCGAAGCGGTGACGGCCGGCAAGCATCAGATTGCGCTGCGCAAGAAGGGCGCCGGCCCGCTGTACTACAACGGATACCTCACAAACTTCACGTTGGAAGACTTCATCACGAAGGCCGGGCTGGAGATCAAGGTCCAGCGCCGCTATTACAAACTGGTCAAGGCCGAGAAGGCGATCGACGCGGCCGGCGCCCACGGCCAGGTCGTCCAGCAGAAGGTCGAGAAGTACCGCCGCGAAGAACTCGAGAACCTGGCCACGCTCCGCAGCGGCGACCTGGCCGAGGTCGAGCTCGAGATCCAGAGCAAGAACGACTACGAGTACCTGGTTTTCGAGGACATGAAGCCCGCCGGGTTCGAGCCGGTGGACCAGCGGAGCGGCTACACGGGCAACGACCTGGGGGCCTACGTCGAGTATCGCGACAACCGGGTGGTGTTTTTCGCCCGCGAGCTGGCCCGCGGGGCGCATAGCGTGTCGTACCGCGTGCGGGCCGAGCAGCCCGGCCGCTTCAGCGCCCTGCCGACCCGCGCCTGGGCCATGTACGCCCCCGAGCTGAAGGCCAACTCCGACGAGATCAAGCTGCAGGTGAAAGAAGATTGATAAATCGCCGGGTGCCACTGCTGGCTTGTCCAGCAGTGTGAAAAGCACTGCTGGACAAGCCAGCAGTGGCACCCGATTGCAAGCACAGACGCGGGGTCCGCGCAGTGCGACCTCCGCTTGGGTTCTCAGCTACCGGGCTCTCAGCCCGTCACGGCGGCGGCCGCTTGTTCGGCGCGGCTTTCGGCCCGGCTGGTGTCCAGGGCAAGCTGCATGAGCACGGTCCAGCGGCCGTCGCGATCGGGCGTCACCAGCCAGTGCGGCTGGACCACGGTCGATTGGTGGACCAGCTCGAAACCGCCTTCCGATTGGCTCACGGTCTCGATGGGGAAGGTCCAGAAGTGGGTGGGCCGCGAGGCGGTCAGTCCCACGTCGAGGCCCAGCCACTCGTCGCACAGGCCCAGGCCCAGGGCGTCGTAGAGATCGAGCCGGGCGCCGGTTTGTCCCAGGCGGTTGCCGTCCAGGTCGTGGAAGTAGCGGTCGTCGGCCCCGGCGGGCAGGCCGGCGAAGTTGAACTCGACGGCGAAGTGCAGCGGCCGCTCCGGCGGCAGGTTCTCGAGCATGTAGGCGATCTGCAGCGTGGCGCTGCCCGCGTCGAGCGTCAGGCCCTTGGTAATGCGGACGGTGTGGCCGTCGGCCGGGCCTTCGCGGACCAGTTGCACCTGGATGCGGTCGGGGTTGCGGCGAATGCGGGCTTCGTAGATGGCGGCGGTGAAGTCGCTGCGGATGGCCGCCTCGCCCGCCGCCACCGCGGCCAGCGTCGCGTCCTGGTCGTAGAACAGGTCCAGCAGGCTCTTCCGCGGATACTTGTCGTACTGGATCCGCTGGTCGAGATCGGCCTGTTTGAAGATCACGCGCTCGTGGATGCTGGCGCAACTGCCGTTGCCCCCCTGGTTGCCGGCGAGGACCTTGCGATGATAGGCCTCGGGCTGCCGGGCCAGCGTGGCCAGCAGGTTGTGTTGGATGCGGCGGACGTCGAGCTCGGCCAATTGGCCGCCGCGGCTGGGCAGGATCATGGCCAGCAGCCGGTCGTTGGCCAGGCGGACCTCCTGCCGGCCGTCGAAGTTGAAGTCGTCGGCGGTGGCCTCGACCCAGGCTTCCGGGCGGCCGGCGGCCCGCTCCAGCAGGTTGTCGGCGGCGATCAGCGAGCGGTAGACGGCATTGCGGAGATGGGGCAGGTAGATGCCGCCGAACGCGCCGTGCCAATGGCCGCAGTTGCATTGGGCCCGGTACAGATGCGTCCGCGCCTGCTCGACCAGCGCTCCCGGCGGGCCCTGGTCGAGCGCCTCCTGCACGCGGCGGCTGACCATCATCATGCGGCCGTACATTTCATCGGCCTCGGGGTACTTGGCCTTGAAGTTCCGCCAGAAGCCGCCCCCCACGAAACGCCGCAGCACCGACCAGCGCGGATCGTCGCGCAGCTCGTGCGAGAGCCGCTCGTACTCGACCAACTGCTCGGTGGGCAGCGCCCATTCGGTCATCTCGCGGTAACTGCAATCGGGCAGGTACACCTTGCCCACCGGCGGCACGTTGTCGATGGCCTCCGAGGGCGTGGTCACCTGGATCCAATCCTGGTTGGCCACCAGGGCGTCGAAGAACCGCACCAGCCAGCCGTCCTCGTAGACGTGCTTCTTGGTCTCCGGCCAGGTGCCGAACTTCTCGCCGTCGTCGCCGAACAGGGCGATCGAGCCCGGCCGCTGCTCGGCCAGCCCGGCCAGGTATTTGATCGTTTCCTCGGGCGCGGCGAAGGGAATCGTATAGCGCAGCCGCTCGCTGCCCGGAAAGACCACCAGCACGCGGCCCTCGTCCTCGGTGATTAGATGGCCCTGCAACTGGGCGTCGGTGAGGCCGGCTGTTTTGAAGTGGAAGTCGTCCAGAATGGTGTATTCGATGCCGGCGTCGACCACGTCGCGGGTGAAGCTCTGTTCCCACACGCGTTCGGGCATCCACATGCCGCGGACCGACGTGCCCAGCCGGTTCTGCAGCCAACGGCTGTAGCTGCGGATCTGCCCGATGCGGTCCCGGCTGGGAATCATGCCCAGGATCGGCTCGTAGAACGCGCCGCCGATGATTTCCAGCCGGCCTTCGGAGGCCAGCCGCGCCAGGCGGTCCACGTACTCCGGATGGCTGGCCTCCAGCCATTCCATGAGCGAGCCGCTGGTGTGCAGCGCCATCCGCAGCGACTCGTAACGACTGAACACGTCCAACAGCGGGAGGTAACTGTCCTCGTACGCCCGCTGGAAAACGTGATCGAAATTGCCAATCGGCTGATGGTCGTGAAGCGCGAGGATTAGTCGGATGGGGTTCGGCATGGCTCAAGCGGGATTCAAGGGCGGTTGGTCGATGATTACCCACCGCGCGGTGCTGGTACCGGCCAGAGCGGGTCGGTCCGCGCGGGACAGATTACTTCATCGGCAACCGCACCCCAGATTATCCAGTTTCCCTGGTCGGAAAACTTCCCGGTTTCAGGTAAGTTTATCACCCACCTGACGCAAGCGGGGGAAAAAGGGGACAGGCACCTTTTGCCGTCAACGGCCCTTCGGGTGCTTCGCACAAAAGGTGCCTGTCCCCTTTTCCCGGTCCACCTGACGCAAGCGAAGGGTGGCCTCTTCCGGCGGCACCGGATTGACGAAAAAACCGCTACCCATTTCAAACCCTGCCGCCCTCGTCAAGCTCGGAATAACCTCTATATGCCAGTGATAGTGCAACGCGGCCGCCGTGTCAAAGGGTGCCGTGTGCAGGATGTAATTATATGCAACGCGCGGGGCGACGGCCTCGATTTCCACGATCAGGCGGCGGAAGATCGCCGCCAGCTCGTGCAACTCGGCTTCCGGCATGTCTTCGTAACAACTGCCGTGCTCCTTCGGGAGCACCCAAGTTTCAAACGGAAAGCGGGCGGCAAAAGCCGACACGGCCACAAAGCGGGGCGTCTCCAGGACGAGCCGCCGGCCGGACTCTCGCTCCTGGCTGACGATCTGGCAATAAACACACCGCCCGTGCTGGTGATAGAACTCCAGCGCACCGCTGATTTCTTCCAAAACCTGGACAGGCACGAGCGGCGTAACGATCAGTTGGCTGTGCGTGTGCTCCATCGAGGCGCCGGCCTCGGGTCCCACGTTCTTGAAGACCAGGCCGTAGCGGAGCCGGGGGTCTTGCTTCCAGTGCCGCAACCGCTGGCGATAGGCCGAGAACACTTCGGCCAGCTCCTCGACCGAGAGGTCCGAAGTGCTCATCACGTGGCGGGACGATTCAATAATGACCTCGTGGGCCCCCGTGCCCTCGATCAGTTGATAGAGGCCCTCGCGCCAGCGGCCGACCCCGCCCCGGCCATCGAGGGCGGGAAACTGGTTGGGGACCACGCGGACCCGCCAGCCGGGCCCGTCGGGCTGGGCGTCCGGGCCACGAAAGGCGAACACCTCGGCCGGGGTCTGGCCCTCGTGCCCCGCGCAGAACGGGCAGGGCCCGCTCCGCTCCCGCGGCGCGGGGCGGATGAAGGCGTTGGGCCGCTCCGCCCGATTGGGGCAAATGATCACCCAGCGGCCGACGACCGGATCCTTCCGCAGCTCAGACATTGCAGTGGGGTTTCCGCGCGGCTGACGCTTATGGGACCGCGTCAAAGCAATTTGCACATCTTTCAACGAGGGTGGCACGTCCCTGAGCGCAGCGAAGGGCATGCTTCCCGTACTCCTCTCGCTCCGCGAGAGGGCCCGGGAGAGACGCAATCGCACTTTCGGCCTCACGCGGAGCGTGAGGAATACGTAATTGATTCGCCGAGCGTTACGCCCCGGCAGGCGCCGTAGCCCGGGCGATCGTCTTCAGGTACAGCTCGACATACTGCCGGGCGCTGTTGGCCCACGACCAGTCCTGGCGCATGCCCGTGTCGATCAACTGCCGCCAGACTTCGGGCTGTTGGCGGTAGAGGTCGCAGGCCCGGCGGAGCGTTTCGCTCAGCGCCAGGGGGCTGTACTGCGTGAAACTGAAGCCGTTGGGGGCCGGCCCGCCGGGCGGCTGATTGCCGTAGCCCACGATCGTGTCCGCCAGTCCGCCCGTCTCCCGCACCAGCGGCACGCTGCCGTATTTCAGGCTGTAGAGCTGGTTGAGGCCGGCGGGCTCGAATCGGCTGGGCATGAGGAAGATGTCGGCGCCGGCTTCGATGCGATGCGCCAGCGGATTGGAGAATTCCAGCCGCACGGCGACCCGGTCGGGGAACCGCTCGGCCAGGCTCTCGAACAGGCGGTGATACTTGGGCTGCCCGGTGCCCAAAATGACCCACTGCACGTCGCCGCTGGCGACCCAGCGCTGGATGACCTCGGCGATCAGATCGAAGCCCTTCTGATCGGTCAGCCGGCCGATCGAGGCCACCAGCGGCACGTCGGGCTTCTGCGGCAGTCCGACTTCCTTCTGCAGGGCCGCTTTGCAGAGCGGCTTGCCCTGGCCGACCGTGTCGGGCCCGTAGGGCGCCGCCAGGTAGGCGTCGATGGCCGGGTTCCACTCCGTATCGTCGATCCCGTTCAGAATGCCCGTGAACACCGCCTTGCGGTATTGCAGCACGCCTTCCAGGCCGCAGCCCAAGGGACTGCTCTGCACCTCCTGGGCATAGCGGGGGCTGACCGTGCTGACCGAATCCGCGAACACCATGCCCGTCTTCAGCAAATTCAGCTTTCCGTGGAACTCCATCTGGTGCCAGTTGAAATACTTCCAGTCCAGCCCGGTCAGCAACATGTCCCAGTGCCAGAACTGCCCCTGGAAGACCATGTTGTGAATCGTGAACAGCGATCCGACGTGCTGGTAGCGCGGGGTGTGCTGGTACTCGACCTTCAGGTAGGCCGGCGCCAGCCCCGTCTGCCAATCGTTGGCGTGGAGCACGTCCACGTTCAGATCCAGCAAGCGGATGGCCTCCAACACGGCCCGGCTGAAGAACACGAATCGCTCGCAGTTGTCGATGTAGTCCTTGCCCTCGATCCCGTAAAGCTGGTCGCGGTCGAAGTATTGATCCTGCTGGACCAGGTACACCGGCACCGACCCGCCCGGCAGGTAGCTCTTGGCCAGGTGCCCGGCTACCGTCTTGCTCCCGATGGGCACGATGAAATCGATGCCCAAAGGCTCGATGGGACAGCCGCAATAGTGGGTCTGGCGGTAGCCGGGCATAATTACCGCGGCCTGATGCCCCAGCCGCGCCAACTCGATCGGCAGTGCCCCGCAGACGTCGGCCAGCCCGCCGGTCTTGGCAAATGGAACCGCTTCACTGGTGGCCAGGAGGATATTCACCGTCAAACTCCGCGCGGGAGGAACAACGTGCTTTTCCCGATCTCCACGTCAATTTTACCATAATTCCGGCGTGGAGGATTGTTGTGAGCTGTGAGCTTTGAGCCATGAGCTATGAGTTCTGAGCCATGAGCTTTGAGCTATGGGGCATGAGCTATGGCTGCTCAACGCGATAACCATGCCGATGGGTCTCCGTACCTTCCCCAGGATGGGCCGACCGCTCACCGCTCATAGCTCACTGCTCACAGCTCCCACCTCACGCCGCTCCCGGCGGCTCGATGCCGAAGTCGCGGATCGTCAGGAGGCTGGCGAAGGGGTGGCCCCGGGCGGCGAAGGCCTCGGCGCCCCCTTCCATGCGATCGACAATGGCCAACACGCCGACGATCTTCAGCCCGAAGGCCTCGCAGCGCTCGATCGCCTGGAGCGACGAGCCGCCCGTGGTCACCACGTCTTCCACGATCACGACCTGGCTGCCGGGCTGGACCGGCCCTTCCAGATAGCGGTTGGTGCCGTGTCCCTTGGGCTCCTTGCGGACCATGAAGCCGGCCAAGGGGGTCCCACGAACCGCCGACATGGTGACCACCGCCGCCGTAATCGGGTCCGCGCCGATCGACATCCCGCCCACCGCCGCCGGCCAGGTGCCGCCGGCCAAGGGGTCCGAACCGCGCTGGCCCGCCGGCCACGTACCGCTAACCAGGATGTCTAAGATGCCTTCGGCCACCAGTCGGGCCCCGTGCGGATCAAGCGTCACCTGCTTGCCGTCCAGGTAGTAGGTGGCCTGCTTGCCCGAGGCCAGCGTGAACTGGCCGAATTTCAGGGCCGTGCGGCGGATAATCTCGATCAGGGCCTGCTTGTCGTACATGGGGATTGGGGATTAACTCCTCCCTCACAAATACGTCTGGATTACGTCGTTCCACCGGCCTTGGGCCTTCAGGACCAGCTCGACGCTTTCCCGCAGTGCCCCGGCGCCGCCGATGGCCGTGGTGGTGTGGTGGGCGGCCTGGCGGAGCTCGGCACAGGCGTCGGCCACGGCCACCCCCAGTCCGGCCGCCCGAACCACCGGCAGATCGGGCAGATCATCGCCCAAGTAACAAGCCTGGCTGGCCGAGAGTTTCAGCTCGGCCAATACTTGCCTAAAGGTCGTGAGCTTGTCGGGAATGCCCTGCCGCAGGATCTCGATCCCCAGCTCGGCCGCCCGGATCTTCACGCCCTGAGAACTTCGCTGGGTAAGAATGCCGAAGCGGTAGCCCGCCTTCTGCCACAGCTTGACGGCCAGGCCGTCGCGAACGTAGAACCGCTTGCATTCGCCGCCCTGGTTGTCGATTACGATCTTGCCGTCGGTCAACACGCCGTCCACGTCGGACAGGATGAGCACGATCGATCGGCAGCGCTGTTCGAGATTCATAAGACACAGGTTTAGCGATTGCGCCGCAGTTTGACAAGGGGCCCTGCGAAAGGGGGAAGGCGGAGGGCGGAAGGCGGAGGGGGAAAGGATGAGCGAGGATGGGCCAAACAGCCGGCGGCGAGCAGCCACCGGACCGCCAGCGGATGGGGCAGGCAGACGGGCGGGGCGGCCTTGCCGCAGACGATCGGATTTGGTCTGCTATCAACTTCCCAGCGCCATCGAGCGGACAGACCGCCGGGTGGCAGAGCAGTTCGCCGTCCAACCGGTGGACCTGAAGGCCCACGGGCACCGGACCGGGGCAGGCAAGCGGAATGACAATCATACTGAACCTCAAAAGTCTGACCCCGATGTTCCCTAAAGCCTGATGCTCTGTTGAAAGGATGACCGCATGGCAGGCAACCACCTTGAACAACTCATAGCGGAGTGGTATGAGTACCAAGGCTACTTCGTGCGCCGCAATGTCCTCGTCGGCCCGAGGGCGAAAGGCGGCTACGAATGCGAGCTAGATGTCGTCGCGTTCAAGCCGTGCGAAAAGAAACTTGTCCACATTGAGCCTTCCCTTGACGCGGCTTCCTGGGAGAATCGGGAGAAGAGGTACACGAAGAAGTTCGCGGCGGGGAGGAAGTATATCCCCGAGTTGTTCGAGGGGCTTGACGTGCCTGCAGCCATTGACCAGATCGCTCTATTTTATCTTGTGGGCAAGGCCAACAGGACCATCATTGGCGGTGGTAGGATCATGCTGGTCCCCGAACTGCTACGGGAGATCATCGACGGCTTGAGCCGACACAAGATTGCGAAGCAGGCGATCACAGAGAACTTTCCGTTGCTGCGAACGATTCGGTGGGTGGCCCAGCTCAAGGACCAGTTGTTCGGGGGAGACTGATCCCTTGTAGCCCGATGTGGATTGGGACTCTCGACGGGGAAGCGATAGGGAGCGGTTATAGTATCAGACTTTCAAGATTCAGCCTGGCGCGCAAGCGAAGTAATAAAGGGGCCACGACCCGGAAAACTCGGGGTTTCCCGGTCCCGTCGCCGGCGCTGGGGCGGTTCGGGCCCTGAAATGTTGTCCATAAACTGGTCTTGCAGTCTGTGCACAAATATTGTACAGATGTGCAGGTAAGGGATTGGGGATTAGGATTGGGAATCAAGGCGGAAGGGGAACCGCCGATGAACGCTAATACACGCGAACTAGCGTTCATCTGCGTTCATTCGCGGTTCCATTCCGAGGGCCGAAGGCAGAGAGGCGAAGGATGAAGGGTAAAGATTTGAAAGGTACCCTGGGGCGGGCGACTGTCCGATAGCGGAATGCGAAGGGAAAGGAAAGCAGAGTAGAATCTCAAACTGTAAACGCCCCCGTGGGGCTTGCCCCCACGGAGCGCTGATTCTCCACTACAACGCCGTAACAACGCGCCTTTCTTGCTCGCCCGGTGGCCTTCGCCCGGCCCGGTGGGCCGGGCGAAGGCCACCGGGAGAGCAACATCCAAGGGCGCCGCTGGTAGTGGTCAATCATCGCTCCGCCGGCACAAGGCCGGCGGGGGCGTTTGCAGTTTGAGTAAGATGCGAAATGCAAGATGAGGGCCAAAAACGAGGACACCTCGTTTCACGCGTCCGTGCCCCTCTCTGGGCTTTATGCGCCACGGAACACGCGGGGCGGGGATGGCTGGATGGGCCCGGTGGCTGGCGGACCGACCGGCGGCCCAGATTCCCGGGGCAGCAGGCCCACCACGTCGGTCACGTCGATCAGGCCCACCGGCCGGCCCTCGGCATCGACCACCGGCAATTCGCTGAACTTGCGGAGGGCCATCAGGGCCACGGCATCGGTCATCATCGAGCCGAGCGGCATTTTGAGCGGGTTGGGGGTCATGACTTCCCGGACCGGGCGGTCCAGGGCCTCGTCCCGCCGGCGCTCGAACAACCGGGCCAGGTCGCTGTCGGTGAAAATGCCCGACAGCCGTCCCTGGCCATTGACGAGCATGGTGGCCCCGGTGCGGCGGCCCGGCACGCTGAGGCGGACCAGCACCTCGCGAACGGTCTCCTCCTGCGATGCCACCCGGCATTGCGCCAGCGGCCGCATGTGATGCTCGACCTTGGCCAGTTTCTGGCCCAAGCTGCCGGCCGGGTGATAGCGGGCGAAATCCTCGCGGCCGAAGCCCCGCAGCCGGCTGGTGACCAGGGCCAATGCGTCGCCCACCGCCAGCATGGCCGTCGTACTGCTGCTGGGCGCCAGCCGCAGCGGGCAGGCCTCTTCCAACTCGCCCAGCTCGATCACTACGCTGGCCGCCCGGCCCAGGCTGCTGTCGGCCCGGCCGGTCATGGCCACGATCGGCACGCCCAATTCCGCCAAGGAGGGCAGCAGGCGGATGATCTCCTCCGTCTCGCCGCTCTGGGAGAGCACCAGCAGGCAGTCGTCGCGATGGATGCGTCCCAGGTCGCCGTGGACCGCCTCGGCCGGGTGCAGGCAATGGCTGGGGGTGCCGGTCGAGGCCAGCGTGGCCATGATCTTCTGCCCGATCAGGCCGGCCTTGCCCATCCCGGTAACGATCACGCTGCCCCGACAGCGATACAGGCACTCTACCGCTCGGCAGAACTGCCCATCCAGCCGCTTGGCCACCTGGACCAGCGCGCGGCCCTCGGCCTGGACGATCTGCCGGGCATAAGCGAGCTGCTCGAAGTCGGTCCAGTGGTCGGGCGAACGGGCGGCGTCCGTGCTCATGGCCTCGTCCCTGACGGTGCTCCATCCCTGGGGGGGACTATCCCAATTCTTAGCGGCAAAAAGGCCCTGGCCCCTTCGGTCCCGCGGATTGTACGGCCGTACTCTTCACGCTCCGCGTGAAGCTGTCGGGGGTCCCTTCGGGCTCGCGGATTGTACCCCCCGGTGCTTTTTGGGGCAACGCGAAGATTTCGCGGCTGCCGGCGGTCCTTCCGCCTTCCGCAATAGGGCTTATAGGTCCTATAGGTCTCATGGGACTAATAGGACTAATGGGACTAATACGACAAATTCCCCCTTCCGCCTTCCGCCCTTACTGGCCTGCCTCACAGGCCAGAAAGGTGTACCAGGGCAGACGCTCGACGACGGGCAGGGCGGCCTCGTAACGCCGCCAATCGTGACGCTTCCTGACAAAGCAGGTTACATTCACCACCTCGAGCTTCCCACTATCGCCGCCAGCCGGGCCGGTAGAGCCCAGGGCCTGCGGGCCGTGGCGGCAGTACACACGCCGATACAACCGCAGCACCCGATCCAGGCTGTCCTGGCTGACGAGGATGCCCTGGGCGACCGCCGGGCTCAGGCCGAAGGGCTGGCCGGGCTCGAGGCTGTCGGAATCGATTGCCGCGCCCAGCAGTGCGGCGCGGATTGGCGGCGTTCCGCCCGACCACGCGGCCAGCACCGCCGGCGGCAGGCGGCGACCGGCGACCGGCCCCCCGGCCAGCAATTGCAGGCTGGCCGCGGCGATGCGGGCGCCGTAGCTATAGCCGACCAGGCTCACCGGGCTGCCGCCCTTCAGGCCGGCGATAGTGCGGGTTAAGTGGGCATTGGACGGAAGGTCGGCGAAGGCCGGTTTCAGGCCGGCGATCGTGCGGGCTAAGTAATAGCCTTCCGTGTCGCTGGCACTGGCCTTCAGTTGGATATCGGCCCGCAGGGGGCGGACCGTGCGCCGGCTCGGCCACGACCAGACGACCAGTCGGAAGGGTCGCGGGCCGGCCCATTGCTGCAAGCGGGCAAACAGCGACCAGCCATACTGGACGGCCTGGTCGGGCTCGGTATTGTAACCATGCATGAGGAAAATGGTGGGGCCCAGCGGTGCGCCGCCGCGGCTGAACGCACCGGCATCCGAGGCTGACCATTGGCACGCCCCGCAGGGGTCGAATTGCCAATAGGCGATCTGCGGCAGGCCCGTCTCACCATCGCTGCACGAGGGCGCGCCGCGGGTATCGATGATCCAAAGCTGCTGATCACCCCCGGGGCCGGGCGACGGTCCCGATTGTTGCCAAGCCGCAGCCGGACAGCCGCCCTCGGCAGCGGCCGGCTTTGCGCTGGAGGTCGCCTCAGCGGCCGCAGAAGTTGCCGCCAAGGCCAGCGCCAATGCTAGAACCGTTAGGAGCCCGCCGAACCGGATGACTGGCAGACTGTAGGGTGGGTCGAGCGCAGCGAGCCCCACCAATTTCGACGGGCGACGGGCGACGGACGGCGGACGGGAGTGACTCCTGTCAGCAACGGAAACCAAGCTGGGGCAGTGAACCATGGCTTTACAATCATTCCCGTCGGCAGGGATTCTCCAGTCAATACCGTGTACCCAAGTCTAGCCCGGATTTTCGCCAGTGGTGAAAAAAGTCGGCGCGCCGTTGCCGGAAAACGGCGGCGCTGCGTTTGCACATCATGCGGCGTGGTGTAGAGTTCCCATGGCGAAAGTTGAAAATCGATCCCCTTCTCACAAGGGAATGAGTCCGTTTTGAAGGGAGATAGGGTTTATGAGAAGACTGTTAATCGTAGCGACCGCGGCGGTGCTGATGGCCTCGGCGGCGGGCTGCGGCTGCTGCTCGACGTGGTTTCGCGGCGCGCCGGCCCAGCCGGCGTGCCCGGCGGCGTGTGTCTCGTCGGGTGTTCCGTGTGGCACGTGCGATACATGCACCAGCGGCGCCCCCGCTCTGGTCAGTCCGGTCCCGCAAGGCAGCATCCCCGGCGCCCAGAGCGTATTAGTCCACCCCTGATTCAGCCCCTCCCGGGCAGGCAGGTTCATCGAGGGTCGGTTTCGTCATCCTGAGCGGAACCGGCCCTCGGTGAGCCGCTGGCTTTTCTTGTGTTCACGGACCTCCGACACACAACGCGGGCGGAAGCGGAGACGATCCTCGCGTCGGGTCCCACTGCTGGCTTGTCCAGCAGTGCTTCTAACACTGCTGGACAAGCCAGCAGTGGCACCCAATCTGGGCACGGAAACAGGAAAATCGGATTCCGGCACGCAGCGGCCGATCCGGGAAAATCGCCGTCAGGCCGGGGGGCGGATCTCGACGATCTCGAAGCGCAGCGTCCCCTGCGGCACGGGAATCTCGACCCGCTGGCCGATCTTCTTGCCCGATAGCCCTTGGGCCAGCGGGCTGGTAACGAGGATCTTGCCGCTGTCGTAATCCTCCTCGCCGGCGCCGACCAGGGTGAATTCTTCCGTGTCGCCGAAGTCGAGGTCGCGGACCACCACCGTCGAGCCGAAAGCGACCTGGTCCTTGGGAAATTGGCTGGGATCGACCAGGGCGGCACGCGAGAGCTTGTCGCGAATGGCGTCGATGCGGGCCTGGAGCATGCCGCGGCTCTCCTGCCGCCCGTGATACTCGGCATTTTCGCTGAGGTCTCCTTCAGCGCGGGCCTTGGCCAGGCCCTCGAGAATCTTGGGCATCTCCACGCCTTGCAGATGATCCAGCTCGGCCTTGATCTTATCGTAGCCGGTGCGGGTCATGGGAATGCGGTCGGACGACATGGCGGCTCCTCTTTCATCATTCTTACTCGCCGCAAGCAGCCTGTAAAGGGCGACTTTCGGGGGTTACTTGGCCGCTGCGTCCAGATGCAGCGCCTTGGCCAGACCGTCCTGGTAGGAGTTGATCTCCAGCGGCGAGCCCTCGCGCAGCCTGACCAGGCCGCTGGGGCGCAAGACCTGGAAGAACGGCTGGAACCGCGCGGCGGCCGCCGCCCCCAGCGCGGGATTGGGCGGCAGGCGTTTGGCCTGTTCCAGCCGGGCGCGTTCCAGGATGGCATAATCCACGCTCATGCGCGCGATTTGCACGCGGCGCTGGACTTCCGGCTGGTCGGCCACCCGCGACTGGGCCTCCTGCCACAGGCCGTTGGCCGTCAGCAGCAGGTCGTCGGCCAGGTGCGGGCTTTCCGGCCCGGCCCAGATCGCGACGTGGATGTTCTCCCGCGCCACGCGGTCGTGCAGGAGGTCCAGGTAGCGACGGATCGGCTCGTCGGCCCGGCCGTAGTACCCGCTGAGGAACTCGCGGAAGGCCGTCTGCTCGTCGTAATCCGGATTCCAGAGGAACTTGGCGGTTACGTAGCCGCCCAGCGCCGCCAATTCGCTCCCGGGCGTGTCGTAGGTGTCTTGCTCGAAGATGCCGCGGACGTTGTGCCGCACGAAAAAGCGGATGTTCTCGCGGCGGACCCGTTGGTTGGGAAAGGGCAGCAGGTAGTGGCTGAAATCGGTGACGTAGTCCCACACCCACAGCCGGTCGGCCACTTTGGCCCACGCCGCGGCATCCTCGCGAAAGGCCCGGTTCGCCGCACTGTCGCATGTGGCCAGCGGATGCGAGAAACAGCACTCGATCGAGCACAGCCGCACGATGACGTTCGGCCGGGGGCGCAGCGTGCGGGGCGCATGCCGCGTCCACTGGTAGGCCAAAGTCTCGATCGACCGGCCGGGGAACTCACGCTCGATCGACTCGGCCACCCGGTTCACCAGCGCCAGCACGGGGGCGATCTGCGAGCCCTCGGCGCGGGCTAGCGCCTGGCACCGCTCGCACTGGCAATAATTGCCGCAGTCGTTCTGCGAGACGGAGAAGACGGTCGCCTCGGGCTGCTCGCGCATCGCCCGGCGAATGGCCTCACTGCACAAGCGGACCACTTCCGGGCTCGTCGTGCAAAGCTGTGTTTCCTGCCGCAGCCGCTTGCCGCCCACCAGCGAGAAATATTCGGGATGCCGGTCGAAGTATTTTTCGGGCGGCACCAGGCGATTGAAGGTGTGCACGAAGAACCCGTCGGCGAAGCGGATCTTGCCGCCGTGCTTGGCCTCCAGGCTCGCGGCGCTGGAATTGACGCGGTTCCGCGCACACCAGTCGCCGTCGAAGCAATCGCGGGTATAGGGCTCGCGGTATTCCAGCACGGGCACGCGGCGCTCCCGCAGGGGCCCGATCGCCAACCGCGCGCAGGCCGGGATGCGGCTCACCTCCGGCGTAAACCAGCGACAACCCAGATGGTCCTCCAACAGGCCGTAGACGCCATACAGCGTGCCCCGCGGCGGACCGCCGGCAATTACCAGGCGGTCGCCCACGGTCAGCAGCCAATACCCCTCCGGGCCCAGCGCCGCCAGGTCCAACTCGGGGGCGATCTGCCGCAGCCGGGCACTGGGGCCGACCAGGATCTCCCGCCCGGTGGGCGGCTGGCGGTCGGAGACGATCGGCAGCTTGGCCCCGCTGATTTGCTGGAGAAACATTTGCAGTTCTTGGGCGGCGTGGCGGACCGGCGGCGGGGCGTCGGCCGCCGTGACGATGCTGTGGCTCGATTGCCCGCCCTCGGCGAGCAGCAGTGCCTCGGCCGCCGCCAGCCGGCCCGCCGCCGCACAGCCCGCGGCCAGAACGAGGAACATTGCAACGTACCGTGTCATAGCTGGTTTCCTCCCTAACCCGGATCATTCACCAATCGTTCGTAGTGACCGCATTCATGCGGTCTTTGACCTGTTCGCACTCTCCAGACCCGATAAATCGGGTCACTACGAGCCTCGGTGAACAATTCCGGCTAAAGCTTCTCACACTGCTGGACAAGCCAGCAGTGGCACCCACGGTGCTTATTATAACTGCTGACCGTCCCCCAGGCTCAGCCCGCCCGAGGAGCGAACCAGAGCAGGCGGCAGGCGAGGTAGGCGGCGGCGGCCAGCAAGATCCAGCCGGCCCAGGTCCAGGCTCTCCAGCGGATGGCGGGCAGGCTGGCGGGTCGCCGGCCCCCGGAGGGCAGCAGGGCGGCGGCCACCAGCCGACGGGCCCGCACGAGCGAGGCCGATGGTCTCCGCCGTCTGGGCTGGCGAATGTGGGCGATCATGGGCTATGGCCTGCGTCGAAGGACCGTGCGGTAGGCCTCGCGGGTGATGGCCGCAATCGCCTGCCAGGAAAAGTACGTCTGGACGTGCTCGGCGAGGCTCTGGCTCCGCTTGCGGGCCAGGGCGGCCAGCACGCCGCGGCGGATGCCGGCCACGTCGTCCGGCCGGATGTAGACCGCCTGATGACCGAAGTACTCGCCGCCGGAGCCGCCCTCGAAGAGCACCAAGGGGGTGCCCGACATGCCGGCGGCCAGCGCGATCCGCTCCGGCGCGTCCGGTCCGCCGGCGGCCACCAGGCATCCGCAGGCCGCGTAGGCGCTGGCCAACAGCGGATCTGCCTCGTCCAGTTGCGGCACGAACTGCACGTGCGGGCCGGCGATGCGGCGGCACTCGTCCAGGTACCACTCCGAGCCCGGCACGGCATCGCCCAGTATGACCACTGCCCGCTCCTCCCGGCTCATGGCCCACAGAAAACCGAGTTGATGGTGGCGGGGCTCGATCGGCCCGACGTACAGCACGAAATCCCTCGCGCCGTAGCGCCGCAGGAAGGGCTCGGCTTCTGCGCGGGCCAGCCGCGCGTCGACGCCGTGGGGCACCACGCGGATCCGCTCGGCCGGCACCTGGTATCGCCGCATGATCTGCCGCGCCTCGACGTGCGAATTGGGCAGCAGCAGGTCGACCGCCTGGTACAGATGTCGCCGCCGCGACGGCCATCGTGGGCAGACCGAGCGGCCCACGTACCCCGCCAAAGCGCTCACTTTCTGGGCCAGCGGTTGGGGATCGAGCCAGTCGTCGGCCGGGTCCAGGCTGGCCAGCGGCGACAGCACGACCGGCAGGCGTTGCCGTGCGGCGCTCTCGACCACGGTCAGAAACTCATCGCCCGCGCCGAACAGGTGCAGGCAATCGGCGTCGGCCAGGTCGTCCTCCCAGGGCCGCCAGGGCCGCGCCGCCAAGCCGAGCTCGGCCAGCGCCCCGGCCAGGCCCAGCATCTGCCGCTGAACCCCGTCGGGTGACGACCGCGCAGTCAATCTTCCCGCCAAGAGGATTTTGGCCGTTTTGACGGCCATGCGCGAGGCGATCGCCGACGATCCCAGCGCATGCGGCTTATTCGGAGTCCAGACGGTCTTCATGTTCTTGCCGGGCCAATGCGAACCAATCCACGTCCGCGTCGAACCGCTCGGCGCCGTAAGCGACTTCAGTCAACAGCGGGGCCGAGCAGCGGGCCGCCAACTCGCGGCGGTTCGTCCTCAGGCTCGGGTCGTCTGGCGGGGGCGGTGCGGGATGGTTCAACACAACGCCGGCAACCATCAGCCCCCCGCGAAACACCGCTGCCGTCGTCAGCGTCTGGAGCGTCGCGTTGATCGTGCCCAATATGTTACGCGACACAACCACCAATGGGAAGCCCAAATCGCGGGCCAGGTCGGCCACGTACTCCCGCTCGCCCAGCGGCGAGAGCAAACCACCGGCGCCCTCGACCACGATCACGTCGCTTCTGCCGCGCCAGTAGTCCAGGCCGGTGCGGAGCCGGAGGGGATCGAGCCGCCGGGCTTCGGCCTGGGCCGCCAAATGGGGGGCCAAAGGGGCCGCAAACCGTTGCGGGCAGACCTGCTCGAGGTCCGCCGGCCGGCCGGCCGCCTCCCACAACACGGCGGCGTCGGGCGAGACCAGCCGGCCCTGCTCGTCGCGGGGGCAGCCGCTGGCCGCCGGCTTGTAGACCCCCACCCGCCGTCCCGCCGCCCGCAACGCCCGCACTATCAGCGCCGCCACGTAGGTCTTGCCTACGCCCGTATCAGTGCCGGTGACGAACAACCCCGCCGCGTCCGTGAGCATGCGCTTCGGAAGGGGAACAGTCCCATTTTCGGCCTGTCCGCGGCGGACAGGCGGACGAAAACAGGGACAGTCCCCCAGTTGCTTCTCTCCGTTAGTTCGGGGTCGACCGAGCACTAGTCCAGGAAGCCCACCAGCTCCTGGCTGCGGCTGGGCTGCTGAAGCTTGCGGACGGCCTTGGCTTCGATCTGGCGAATGCGCTCCCGGGTCACCTTGAAAATGTGACCCACCTCCTCGAGCGTGTAGCTGTAGCCGTCGCCCAGGCCGTAGCGGAGCTTGATGATCTCGCGCTCGCGGTAGCTGAGGGTCTTCAGCACCTTGTTGATCCGCGTGCGGAGCATCCCCTGCGTGGCGCCGATGGCCGGGTTCTTGGTGGTGGAATCCGGCAGCAGGTCGCCGAAGTGGCTGTCCTCGCTGTTGCCCACCGGCCGGTCCAGGCTGATCGGATAGCGGCTCATGGCCAGCACGCGGCGGGCTTCGTCGACGCAGGTTTCGGAGGCCTGGGCGATCTCCTCGATGGTCGGCTCGCGGCCCCGCGTCTGCTGCAGCCGCCGCGACACGCTGCGGACCTTGGACATGGTCTCGACCATGTGCACCGGAATGCGGATGGTGCGGCTTTGGTCGGCCACGGCGCGCGTGATCGCCTGCCGGATCCACCAGGTGGCGTAGGTGCAGAACTTGAAGCCGCGGCGGTACTCGAACTTGTCCACCGCCCGCATCAAACCCGCGTTCCCCTCCTGGATCAGGTCCAGGAAACTCAGCCCGCGGTTGCGATACTTCTTGGCGATCGACACGACCAGGCGGAGATTGCCTTCGGACAGGCCCCGCTTGGCCTCCTGGTAATGGGCGTAGATGCCCTTGAGGAAGTCCACGCGGTTGCGGAGACTGGTGGGCGACTCCTGGGCGGCGCGGAGGATGTTGCGGAACTCGGCGATCCACGGCTCGCGCTGCCGCGGGCGGCCCTTGGCGTGGCGATGCTCGTCGATGCGGGCCTTCAACTCGTCCACCCGGCGGCTGAACTCCTCGAGCGTCTTGATCATGGGCTCGATCCGCTGCGTCCGCAGGCCGAGCTCTTCGATCAGCCGCACGGCGCGGCGCCGCCGCCGCCCCAGCCGCCGCCAGGCAAGCCGCCGTACGGCCAGCCCGCGCGAGCGGCTGGTGGCCAGGTTGAAGTCGTGCTGGTTCCGCTTCATCAGCGTTTCCAGGGTCCGCAAATTGCTCGGCAAGCGGCCCAGAATCTGCACCTTCTCCAACTGGTCCGTCACCGAAACCTGGACCGTCCGATCGAAGGGCAAGTCGCCGTCGTGTACCCGGCGGAGCACCTTGACCGCCAACTGCATCACGTAATCGCAGGCCAGCACCTTGCGGCGGAAGAGAGACCGGGTCCGCTCGATCTGCCGGGCCAGCGTCACCTCCTCGCGGCGACTCAAGAGCGGGATCTCGCCCATCTGCGTCAAGTACATCCGCACCGGATCGTCCGACCACGTCTCGTCCTCGTCCACGGCCTCCAGCAGGCCGTCGACGTTGACGTCCAACTCCAACTCCTCCAGGGCCACCACCAGGTCCGGCACCTCGCGGATCAGGTCCTCCACCGTGTCGTCGAAGCTCGTGGCGGCATCTTCCGCCAGGTCTTCGATCACTTCCTCCGGCCGGGAAGTCGCATCGTCGTCCAGTTCGTCCAGCAATGCGTCGTACAATGCACTCCTCCTCGCTTAGTACGGCCTAAGCTCTCCCAATCTAACATTATGCCCTAAGGCGACCGAGAAAGCCACGAAATTCTACCACCTGAATTTCCGCGTAGCGGCCCCGGCCGGCTATTTGGCAAAGGATTCCGTCTGCGGCAACACTGCGAGTGCTCCCAAGGTCTCCCGCCGCCGCCGAGCCATACGGCGCCGGTGGACTCGCCAGTCACGCGTTTGCAGTTCTCGAGCCGCTTGCGCGCCATGCGACCGGCGTAGAAAATTCCCCGCCGACCCTCTCCGCCCCGCCACTGAAGAAACCGGAACCTCTTAGTCTACGTAAGTGGGCCGAAAGAAACCGGAACCTCTTAGTCTACGTAAGTGGGCCGAAAGGAACCGAAACCCTTAGTCTACGTAAGTGGGCCGAAAGGTACCGGAACCTCTTAGTCTACGAACGACCAGAAAAGATACGATCCATACCCGCGGCCATGTTTCGCATCATTTCAAACCGTGCGGGCTCTATTTTAATCCATCGTTGCCGCCAGTCCAGTATTTTTCGGGCCAGCGGGGGATCTTTTCGTCCAGCAGGCAAAAAAGTGCAAAGCGGCGGCGAGAAAAGGACTCAAATAGAGAAGCTGGGCAAGGATTCCCCCTCGATCAGGCCCCCCCGATTGTTGCCCAGAAACACGCCGAGTGTTAAACTGATTGTTTTCTGCAAACTCTGTGTCGAGAAGCCGGGGTCATGCCTTGAGCACTATCTACTTGCTGCCGTGCCGATGCGGCCGGACGATCCCGATCGAGGCCCGCCAGGCCGGTGAAACGGTCCATTGCCAGTGTGGTTTAGCGGCCCAGGTCCCGACGCTCCGCGAGATCGCGGCGCTGGAACGCAGCGAGTATCCGGCCGCCGACCGGCCGGCCGTCACCTGGGGCGGCCCACAACGCACGCTCCTGTTGGGGGCGGCACTAGTGGCGATATCCTTGCTGGCGGGCCTTGCCGTCTACAGCTACTGGCCGGTGACGCCCGGCGAAGACACGACCACCCAGTTGCTCCGCCGGAACATCGATAGGCTGTCACCGCTGGACAGCCTGCATCTATTCCAACGGGAAACGGAAATCGGGCTCAGCCCGGCGAAACTCGCTTCTGATACAGCCCGTGAAAAGACCACGATGCTGTACCGCGTGTGGCTGGTGCTGGTGACCGCGGGCCTGGGCGCCGGCACGCTGTTGCTCATCCTGGGGGCCTGCCGATCGATGGCTCAAAGATCGCCCCAGCGTCACTCGCGCAAAATGTAAGGGTACTGGGCCGGCTCCGCGGGCTGCCAGCGGGGCGAGAGGCGACTGCCGGTGGCGACGAGGCTGAGCTCCAGCGAATCTTTATCGACCACCACCAGCAGCCGCTTGATCCAGCGCGTCGCCACCAGCACGTACACGCGGCCGGTCTCGGCGATCCGCCAGTGTCGCCAGCGGTCCAGCGGCGGATGTTCGTGGAGCACGCGGGCCATTCGCGGGTCGGCCTTGCTGACCCGTTTCAGCCTTCGGCAGGCCAGGCACAGCCCGCGCTCCACTACGGCGTCGCTGACCCGCTCGCGGCACATGCCGCACTGGACCATGGCGGTTCGCAACAGCCGGCGGCCGCTCACCGGGCAGACCTCGATCAGCTCGGGCGCCACCCGCTGGCCCGTCGCCGAACAGCTCACCAGCTCGGTGGCCAGCATCCGCCGGCCGGTGACCGCGCAGCGCTCGATCTGCCCGGCGGCCGCCAGTCGGCCATCGTCGGTGGCCGCCAGGTGAAAGGTCGGCGTGCCGCTGCGGGGGCAGACGATCCGCGGCGGCGCCAGGCTGCGGGCCCAACCGGAAAAGGGCACTTCGATCGCCGCGTCGCCGATCGTAAACCGCAGCTTGCCCGCCGCGTGCTTGCACCACACCGCCGTAGCCAGGAGCAGCTCGGGCTCGCTGCCGGGCGGCAGCCGCTCAGCCGCCAGCCGGGCGCCGGTCGCCAGCAGCCGCTCGACCTCGGGCCCCAAGCGGCCCGGCGGCTCGGCCAGCCCGGTCAGCTCGACGCGGCCGGGGCCGGCGATCGGCGCGCCGTCTACTTCCTTCCCCTCGGCACTCAGGTAAATCTCCAGCTCCTGGCCGGCGTGCCCAAACCGGAGCCGCAGGAGCAGCCGCTCTTCCAGCGTGCAGCCGGCCAAGGTCGCCGCGCCGCCATCGACCGTATACGCCGGGAGCAAGCGGGCGGCGATCTGCTCGACGCCCTGCGGCTCGTCGGCCGGCGCGGCGTGGGTGACACGGCAGGTCTGGGCCACGGGGGCATCTCCCGGTGGGGCGAGCGGCGGAGGGCCGGCGCGCTTATTGATGCCGTGGTTGATTGCCTGGCAGTCTATGCCGGGGGCCGGCCGGCCGCAAGTGGCACCCCCCGCAGCTCCCGGCAGACGCGGCCGATCCGGCGGGCCGCCTCGTCGACCTCGCCCTCGGTGGTCGTCGCGCCCAGGCTGAACCGCAGCGAGCTGGCCACGAGGTCGTTGGCAAGGCCCATGGCCCGCAGCGTGGGCGAAAGCTCGCTCGAGCCGCTGGCACAGGCCGCGCCCACCGAGCAGGCCACCCCGGCCAGGTCGAGGGCCAGCAGGAGGATCTGGCCGTCCAGCCCGGGCAGGGCGATATTGCTCGTGTTGGGCAAGCGGGCCGCGCGGTGGCCATGCACCACGGCCTCCGGATAGCCGGCCCGCACGCCGGCCTCGAACCGCTCCCGCAGGGCGGTCAAGCGGCGTGCGTGCTCCTCGTGCCCCTGTTGCCAAAGCTCGAGGGCGGTTTGCATGCCCACTGCCAGCACGACCGATTCCGTCCCCGGCCGCAGCCCGCCCTGCTGATGGCCGCCGAACAGCAGAGGGTTGAGCGGCACGCCGTCGCGAAGCACGAGGGCCCCGATACCCAGCGGGCCCTGGAACTTATGGGCGGCCACGCTCAGGGCCGCCACGCCCAGCCCGCGGAAGTCGATCGACAGCTTGCCGGCCACCGCCACCGCGTCGGTGTGCAGGGGCACCCCGGCCGCGAGGCAGATGGCCGCCAATTGCTCGATCGGCTGTAAAACCCCCGTCTCGTGGCTGCCCAGGATCACGCTGACCAACCGGGTCCGCGCGCCCAGCAGGGGGGCCAGCCGCTCCACCAAGACCACGCCGTTGGAATCCACCCCCAGGGTGTCCAACCGCCAGCCCTGCTCCATCAGGTGCTCGGCCGGCCCGAGGATGCTGGCATGCTCGATAGCCGAAACGACCAGTTGCCCGGGTGGCCGGGGAGCCTCTTGGGGATTTTGGGATTTTGGGATTTTGGGATTTTGGGATTCAGGGCTCTGGGACGTTGCGAGACTGGGCCGCTCCGCTTGTCTCTGTGCATCGTTGTCCCCGCGTCCCCGCGTCCCCGCGTCCCCGCGTCCCCCTGTCTCCTCCTGACCGGCCGTGGCCATGCCCAGAATCGCCAGGTTGTTGGCCTCGGTGCCGCCGGAGGTGAAGATAAGCCGGTCGGCCTGCGGGCAGTTCAGCCGGGCCCCCAGGAGCGCGGCGATTCGCTCCCGAGCCTCTTCCAACACCCGTCGGGCCCGCTGGCCCAGTTGATGCTGGCTGGCCGGGTTGGCATACCCGGCCGCCTGACAGCGGGCCATGGCCTCGACGACTTCCGGCCGCGTCGGCGTCGTGGCGTTATGGTCCAGGTAGATACACCCCATCACCTAATTATACCGGAAGGCGGGGGGTGGAAGGCGGAGGGTGGAGCAGCAGTTTTCAGTTCTCAGCAAGGACCGGAACAGTCAACACTGAAAACTGAACACTGAACGCTACTCGCCTCCCTTCTCTTCCTCCTCCTCCTCTTCTTCCTCTTCGTCGTCGTCATCTTCCCAGTCGTCATCTTCCCAGTCGTCATCGTCATCCCAATCTTCGTCTTCGTCCCAGTCTTCGTCTTCGTCTTCGTCTTCTTCGTCCTCGTCATCGACTTCTTCCCAGGGCTCGTCGTCCAAGTCCTCGTCTTCGATGTCGTCGTCATCCTCCTCTTCGTCCTCGTCGACGTCGTCGTCTTTGGCTTCATCCGCGAGGTGGGCTGTCCGGTTGCGGACCCCTTCCTCCGGCATTGTTACCGAGGCAAGGCCGGAAGCTCCGAGTTCTTCCGGCATGGCTTTCGCGTTGAGAGTGGTTCTCATGTCTGTCTCCTGTAGCAGGTCGCGGGAATAGTGAAGTGGACTGGAAGTTTCGCTTGGGGGCGGGGCGATTGGCTGGCCGCCCCCGCTGGCTCGCTTAGTAATCGTCAAAAAATCTGGTAGCGGTAAATCTTCGATTTGGCGAAGTCCGAAAAGCTGCAAGAACTGCCGGGTGGTCCCATATAACAGCGGCCGACCGAGTTCCTCGGAGCGACCGACGATCCGCACCAATTCGCGTTCGATCAACTGGCGGAGCAGCTCGCCGCACTGTACGCCGCGGATGGCCTCGATCTCGGCCCGCAACACCGGTTGCCGGTAGGCCACCACGGCCAGGGTTTCCAGGGCCGGGGCGGAGAGGCGAACATCGCCGCCGCCGGCGTGCAGCCGCCGCAGCCAGGGTGCGAACTTGGTCCGCGTCAACAGTTGAAAACCGCCCGCCACCTCCTCTACCCGGAATGCACTTCCCTCGGCATCATATCGCCGGTTCAAGGTTCGGACCAGTGTACGCGCTTTCGTACCGTCCGCCAAGCCGGCCAGGCGGGCTAATTTTCGACTTCCCAGTGGTTCACGGGACAGGAAGAAGATGGCTTCCAGGCGGGCCAATCGTGCGGGTCGGACGCGGCCGCCCCCCTCTTCATTCTGGTCACCCGGGCAACCGACCGCCGGCCGTCGGCCCAGACCCACCCCCTGCCAACGTGCCGGCTGGCAATATCGCAGGGCCACGCTCCCCAACCGCCGACCCAAGGTCATCACGAGCCTGCACATACACGGTTGGAAGTTGGATCGTAAGGTAGCACGCCACACTTCGTGTGGCGTGTTCCACTTCAGCGGACGGCACACGGAGTGTGCCTGCTACGTTCAGATCCGGCCCTGCCGCCACGTCTCGACCTGTTGCAGCACTTGGCCCATGGCCCGCAGCGGATCGTTGTCGATGGCCCAGAACGACCGAGTATACTGGGAATTGCCGCCAATCGCCATGCGGCAGTAGAAGCGAAACTCGCGTTTCTGGTCGCCCCAGGATTCCAATAGATAATATGTAGCCCCCAACTGCCTGAGACGTTCCTGGACGTAGCCAAACGGCTCCTTGCCCGCGGGGACGCCGGGCAAGGCCGACGATGCCGCCGAAGACCCGGCAACCGCCGAGCCGTCGCCACGATCCAGCGGCATCAGGCTGGCTTCTCCGGGCGGCACGGGGCTGAGCGCCTGGCCCGAGCGGACGCTAACACCCAGGCCGCCGGGCGGTGTTCCAGCCGACCCGGCCTGGGCGGCCTTGCCGGGGTCGATCGACGCTTCGTATCCGGCGGCCACCACGGTCGAAGGGAGCTGCTCCGGTCCGCCCGCCAGCCGATGGGTGGCCAAGGCGGGTTGCTCGGCCTGCCCCGCCGGCCCCGCCAACTGTTGGGCAGGCATCGGGTCTGGCCCCGCCGTCTGGGGGGCAAAGGGCATGAACCGAGCCGGCTCACCCGCTAAGCTCCCCTGCGGGCCGGGCGAGCCCTTCAGCTCGGCCAGCGTGGGCCAACGCCCTTCCTGAAATGCCTTTACGATCGCCGGCAGCGACGAGCCGCACAGTGCCGCCACCGGGATTGCGACCAAACATGCCAGCATCAGCAAGGCACGAAACATTACGACCACACCGGATTGGCGTTCGGCCACTGACACCTCCCTGCCCCCCAGGGGATGAACTTCCTTGTTCGCGCCACGCAACGATTGCTCGCAACGAAGGTGCAATCATACCGCTGCCGGCCTGCGCTGGGCAACGCCAATATTGGGAGGGACGAGGGGTTGGTGGCTAGTGACTGGTGGCTCGTGGCTAGCCGGGATTATTCACCGAGGCTCGTAGTGACCCGATTTATCGGGTCTGGAGAATGTGAACAGGTCAAGGACCGCATGAATGCGGTCACTACGAACGATTGGTGAATAATCCGGGCTAGTGGTCTGTCCATCTTGACTTTACGAGTTGGGTGCCACTGCTGGCTTGCCCAGCAGTGCCGGACACACGGTTGGACAAGCCAACCGTGGCACCCGTAGGCTCGGCTTGGACAGACCACCAGCAACCAGCCACCAACCGCCAGCCACTAACCCCGCCGGGGCTTGAGGTACCATCGGGCGGCCGCTTGTGCGCCCGTTTTCCGGCCTGCCCCGCCCGAGCGTTGTGGGCGGGCCTCTCGGGCGACGCTCCGCAACAGGGCCTGGAAGTCGTGGGGCTGTAATCGCCCGCGACGAATCATGCGGCGGATCAACTCGTCGTAAATGCGGTCTTGCGTCGCGCCCGGGTGTGCCCGCAGATACTCGCGAATGATCCGCCGCGCCGAGCGCTCGAAGGCGGGCAGGCCCTCGCCCGCAGTTGCCGACGGGCGACGGACGACGGGCGACGGACGGGGCCGCTTAGCTCCGTCCTCGGTCGCCCGTCGCTTTGGTGGGGCTCGCTGCGCTCGACCCACCCTACGAGGCCCGGTCGCCCGTCGTCCGTCGTCCGTCGTCCGTCGTCCGTCCTTCGTCGTCGGTCGTCGAGTTCCCGGCCGGGGTTTGCGGAAATTGACCACCAGGTCCCGTTTCGTCGCCTTGTCGGTCATGAATTGATTGAACGACTTCTGGCCCGTATCGATCGAGGGCGGTGAGTCGGCCGTATCGACGACCAGGCCCGCCGCGGCCATGAGGTCCTGGATCGTCGCCCAGCGACGCTCCGAGGTGTCGTGATAGCAGAGGCTTAGCCAGCGGCCGGGCTTCAGTACGCGGCAGCACTCCCGCATGGCTTGGCCCAGCCCACGGGCCCACTCCTCTTCGGTCTTGCCGCGCGCGGCATTGACCACGATCTCGTCGGCATGCCATTGGCTCTCTGCCCCGAGCCACGATTCCCAGACGAAGTTGAGCTCACCGTACTGGACGGCGTCGGCATAGGGCGGGTCGGTGAAGATGTAGTCCACGGAGTTGGCGGGGATGGCGAGTTTTCGGGCGTCGCCGGCGGCGATTAGGCGTGCGGCCGGGGTGGGCAGGTGCTGGCGGATGGCCGTATAGCCCCGCAGCAGGGCCCGCACCTTCCCCGCGTACCACGAACCGACCTCGATCTCGCGGCCTACCGGTGGCACGTAGTACGTTCCCGTCAGGAGCATGTTGGGGAAGCCCGAGCGGGGGCTGTAACGCTGCATCTTGCTGGCCGCCAGGCAAATGGCGGTCAGGGCGAACAGGGCCTGATCGGGGCAGGCTGAGCGGAGGGCCCGGGCCCGCAACGCGGCCAGCGCCCAGAGGTTCCGCTTGGTATAGAGCTGATCGACGCGCTCGATGCCGGCGGGCCGCAGGTCCGACTGCCAGCGGGCGAAGGTCTTGGGGAACTCCGCCGTGGGCCGCCAGTAGGGGATCGGCAAGGCCTCGATCTCGCGGATCTTGCCCAGGTCGTACTTCTGGAAGAACCGCCGTTTGCGCGGGTCGGGGTCGTCGTGGCGGCGTTGGTCCGCCGCGGGGCCGCAAGGGCCCAGGCAGCGATAGGCGGCCAGGACGGGCACCGCGCCCAGGCGCTGGCCGGGCGGGCCGATCGGCTCGACCCGGCCCGCCCGGCGGCAATGCGGGCAGGCCGCCAGCCGCCGCCGGCCGCCCGCGGCCGGGCCGCCTTCGGCCGGCAGACAATCGGCCAGGGCCACCGCGCTAGCGCAGCGCGGACAGCGGAACCGCTCGCTCAGGAGGGTGAACGTGGTGCGGGCCGCGCCGCCGCAGCGGTCGCAACGCGTCTCGTAAAGCCAGTCCAGCTCGGGCCGCAGCGGATCGAGGAGCTCGCCAAAGGCCGGCTCCAGCGCGGCGGGATCGGGCGCGGCACAGTAATTGCCAGCGATGAAGACGGCCGCCGGGCTGCGGTCTACCGCCAGGGCCACGCGGCCCTCGATCAGCGCCGCCAGGGCCGTGCCCCCCGAGCCGCAAAACGGGTCCAGCACCAGGTCGCCCGGCCGCGTGTAGTGCCGAATGTGCCGCCGGATCGCCTCGTGCGGCTTCTTGCCCTGGTGATACGAATGCATGGCGTAGATCGCCGTGGCCTTCGTCGTCACGATGTCCTGGTGGAAGGCCGGCAGATCGTAATCGTCGGTCCGCGGATCGTAGGGCGAGGCGTGCCGCAAAACGAACTGCCGCATTTCACGTACTCCTCTCGCTCCGCGAGAGGGCCCAGCAGAGACGCAATCACACTTCCGGTCTCACGCTCCAGCGTGAGGAATACGACATCCTAACAGGTTCGGCGCGGGGCTCCCAACCCCGCCGCGGCCCGACCGAAGGTCTCCGGTGCTCGGGAGACCTCCGGTCGGCGGTGTGGCTCGGTCGGAGACCGGCCACAACGCGGGCATGGCCCAGTCCATTCCTCAGCGCGACCGCCGATCGAGCCAGGCCAACAGGTCGGCCACGAGCTCGTCGAGCTGCGGGTCGCCAAGCAGTTCGTGGCCGAAGCCTTCATAGAGCCGCAAGGTGCGGTCGCCGGAGCCGGCCCGGCGGCACAGTTCCCGGCTGCCCTCCGGGGCGCAGATCTGGTCGGCGGTGCCGTGCAGGATCACTAGCGGCAGGCGGAGCGCTTCGAATCGGCCCGACGCCCGGCGAATGCCGCGGAGCATTTCCGCGACCGTGCCCAGCGGCAGCCGGCCGTGGAACACCAGCGGGTCGGCTTGGAACGAGGCCACCACCGCCGGATCGCGCGAGACGCGGGTAAAGCCGACCCGTACGATCCGCAGTCTGGGCAGCAACCGGCCGGCCAGGCCGGCCGCGCGGAGGAGCCACGGAGACAGGTCGATCCGCAGCCTTAAGGCCGGCGCACTGAGGACCAGGCCCGCCAGAACCGGTTGCCGCTCGATGCACCACAGCGTGGCGATCAGCCCGCCCAGACTATGACCGAAGAGGAACACCGGCCGCTCGGGCTGCTGCCGCCGCACCTCGCCGGCCAGCATGTCCAGATCGGCCAGATGCTCGTCCAAACGGCGGACGAGACATGGCGGGCCCTGCGACCGCCCGTGACCCCGAAGGTCCACGGCATAGACCGCGTAGCCCCGGGCGCTAAGCTGCTCGGCCGGTGCGCGGTATCGCCCGCTGTGCTCCGTCAGGCCGTGCACCAGCATGACCGCGGCCCGGGCTTCCCCGTCGGGCAGCCAGCACTGCCCATCCAGCCGCAGGCCGTCGCCGGCGGTCAGAACGTACTGGCGGTGGGTCGCCATTTTCACCACTAATTGATTAGCCGATCATAACCGCCTCGGGAGATGCCGATTTTACCCCTGCCGGGTTGTGCCCACAAGCAGCCGCGGCGAGCGTGCCCCGCCGAGCGAACGAATCGCGGTGAAGTTCGAAACGCGCGGGTGCAGCATTTGCGCACCATCAAAATGCTACTACGGGGGGGGGGGGGTGTTGTAATAATTATCGGTGACGTATACAATCATCCTTCGGTTATGGTTCGGTGCGGTTTCGGCGAGAAAGGACGGCTGCTAGGATGGCCTCCGAACTCCCAAACCACGAGGAGCTGAGGGCGGAGGTCGCTCGGCTCCAGCGCGAGTTGGCCGAAGCACTAGCGGCACGCACCGAAGCGGGGCCGGACATCACAACGCCCACCGCGGAGCAGCGGGACCTCGAAGGCCTGGCCAGGTTTCCCGCCGACAATCCGAACCCGAACATCCGCGTGGCGGGCGACGGGCAGATCCTTTACGCCAACGCGGCCGCCAAGGCGCTCTTGAGCCACTTCAACCGCGGCACGCACGACGTGCTGCCCGGGCCGTGGCGGCAGGTGGCCGCCGATGCCATTCAGGCCGGCCACACGGCGGAAATCCAGATCCCGCACGACGGCAGGGTTTTTTCCTTCGTCATCGTGCCGATCCGCGGGACGGGCTACGCCAACTGGTACGGCCATGACGTGACCCGTCTGAAGCGGGCCGAGGAGGCGCTCCGCGAAGAGCACGCCAACTTGTGGGCCATCATGTCCGCATCGCCCGTGGGAATCTTCGTGCTGGACCAGCAACAGCAGATCGTAGCGGCCAATGCCGCGGCCGAGCGCATGCTGCAGAAGAAGCCCGAGGAATGGAAACAGCAGCGCGGCGGCGACCTGCTCGCCTGCATCAATCGCCATGAAGATCCGCGGGGCTGCGGGTACTCGTCGCATTGTCCGAGCTGCGCCTTGCTCGCCGCCGCCAACCGCGCCCTGGCCAACCGCCAGGGTACCCGCGATCAGGACATCGAGGTGTTGCGGGATTTACCCGAGGGCCCCGGGCGGTCGTGGTTCACCTTCAGCGTCGAGCCGGTAACGCTGAGCGGCCAAACACACGCGGTCGTGGCGTTGGCAGACATTGCCCCGCGCAAGCAGGCGGAGGAGGCGCTGCGCGACAGCGAGGAGCGGTACCGCAGCCTGGTCAACCTCTCGCCGGACGCCATCTACGTGGTCTGTCAGAACAAGCTGGTCCTGATCAACGAAGCCGGCCTCAGACTGTTCGGGGCGACCGGGCCGGAGCAGATGCTCGGCAAGTCGCCCTTCGACTTCGTCCATCCCGACTACCACGCGGTGGTCGCGGAGCACATCCGCCGGATGCTGGAGCTTGGTGAGGCGGCCCCACTGATCGAGATGCGGATCTTCCGCCTGGACGGGGCCCTGCGGACCGTCGACGCAGCCGGGGCGACCATCATGTATCAGGGCGTGTTGTCGGTCCAGGCCGTGCTCCGCGACGTGACGGCGCAGAAGGAGGCGGAAGGGCGGCTCCGCCGCCGCGAGGCCGAATTGGCCCACCTCAGCCGGCTGCACACCATCGGCGAGATGACCGCCGCGTTGGCCCACGAGCTGAATCAGCCGCTGCAAGCGATCAACAACTACGTGCGGGGCGCCCAGCGCCGCCTGAAGAACCCCGGCGCCGCGGCCGACCTGGCCCCCATCGTCGACGCCATGGAGCGGGTCTCCAGGGAAGTGGGCCGCGCCGCCGACATCGTGACGCATCTGCGGGACTTCATCCAGGGCCGCGAGCCCCACCGCTCGAGCGTCGACGTCGCAGCGCTGCTGCAACAGGCCGTGGCGCTCTTGCAGGCGGTGGCCCGCGACAAAGACGTTGCCGTCGAGCTGCAGCCCGTCGCCGATCTGCCCGCCGTCCATGCCGACGCGATCCAAGTGGAACAGGTCGTCGTGAACCTGGTGACCAACGCCGTCGATGCGGCGGCGGGCCTGCCCCCGCCGCGGCGGAAAGTGACCATCGCCGCCCGCCGCGCTGAAAGCGCCGCCGCGGAAGGCGGCGGCGCGGAAGGCGGCGCGGTCGAAATCGCGGTACGCGACTGCGGCCGGGGCGTACCCGAGAACCTCAAGGACAAGCTCTTCGAGCCCTTCGTTACAACCAAGGAGAACGGGTTGGGTTTCGGGCTGGCCATCAGCCGCTCGATTGTCGAGTCGCACGGCGGCAAGATCTGGGTGGTGCACCAGGAGCCCCACGGCGTCGCCTTCCACTTCACCCTGCTGCTGGCCGCTGTCCGCGAGGAGCCATAGCATGGCCAGGAGCTCGACGGTCTTCGTCGTGGATGACGATCGAGGCGTGCTGGACTCCATGCGCTGGCTCCTGGAATCGGAGGGCCTGGCCGTGGAAACCTACTCCTCCGGCCGCCAGTTCCTCGAGGCCTACGACCCCCGTCGGCCGGGCTGTCTGCTGCTGGACGTGGGCATGCCCGAGATGGACGGCCTGGAGTTGCAACAGCAGTTGGCGTCGCGGGGGGGCCACCCGCCGATCATCTTCATCGCCGCTCACGGCGACGTGCCGAAATGCGTGGCGGCCATGAAGGCCGGCGCGCTGGACTTCCTGGAGAAGCCGGCCGCCGACGCGCGGGTTCTGGAGCTTGTGCGGCGGGCCCTGGAGCAGGATCGGCGAAGGCGCGGCACCGCGGTCAGCCACGGCAAGATCGTGGCCCACATCGACCAGCTCACGCCGCGCGAGCGGGAAGTAATGGGGCTGCTGTACCGGGGGAAGTCGATCAAAGCCATCGCCGCCCTGTGCGGCATCGGCTTTCAGACGGCCGCCAAGCATCGCGCGCAGGTCTTCCAGAAGCTGCAGGTCGAGAACGAGGCGGAGCTGGTTCGGCTGCTGATGAGCGACCCGCTGCGGCGGCCCGGGAATGGGACCAGCCCGCCGGAACATCGGGCCCCCTGATCCCGCGGCGCAACCGAGCGGCGCCAAGGTAGCAGGCACACTCCGTGTGCCGTCCGCTGACGCGGAATAAGTCATCGCTGACGGCACACGGAGTGTGCCTGCTACTTTGCATGTCGTGAACGCGTGCTGGCGTCGTTACGGTCTCCGCCCACCTGCTGGCGGTGCGTATGCGACATATTCGCGGTAGAAGCATGTCGGAAAATCAGTACAATCCCGGGCACAACGTTGGCGCGTCGGGCATCGCCATCGATTGCACTATTAGCTTCTGGATAGCACACCTCCGATTTGTGGCAGGAGAGGGTGGCGTGGGTCCTATGCTAACGTGCGAGATCGGCCAAGCGGCATTGAGGCCAGTGGCGCCGACCGCGGCGGGGCGGGGCGCGGAAGCCGAGGCCCCGCTCATCGCGGAAAGCGCGGCGATGCAGGCGGTGGCCGCCCTGGTGGCCAAGATCGCGCCGACCAGCGCCCCCGTGCTGATCCGCGGCGAGCCCGGCACGGGCAAGGAAACGGTGGCGCGGGCCATCCACCGGCAAAGCCCGCGGGCCGACCGGCCCTTCGTCCGCGTCAACTGCGGGGCCATTCGCCCTGCCGAGTTGGCCGTCACGCTCTTCGGCGGCCACGAGCCGGACGCCGAACCATGGGAGCCGCCCCGGCGGGGCCTCATCGAGCTGGCCCGCGACGGAACCGCCTTCCTGGCCGACGTGCATCGCCTGCCGCGGTGGGCCCAGGCCCGGGTATCGGCCCTGCTGCAAGAGAACTGTCTGGGCGGTTCCGGCGGCGGCCGCTCGCCGCCGCTGGACGTGCGGATGGTGTCTTCCACCTCCTGCAATCTGGACGCCGCGATGGGCGACGGCCGTTTCGACGGCAACCTCTATTATCTGCTCAGCATAATCACCATCCACGTGCCGCCGCTGCGCGGGCGGCGCGAGGACATCAGGCCGCTGGCCAAGCGCTGCCTGGCGCAAATGCTCGCCCAGCAGGAGATGGGGGCCGGCGGGCGGCCGCATCGCTTCACGCCCCGGGCCTGGCAGCGCCTCTTGAACCACGATTGGCCCGGCAATCTGCTTGAGCTGGCCAGCGTGGTCGCCCGCGCCGTGGCCGTGTCAGATGGCCCGGAGATCGGCGAGGAGTCGCTGGCGCTGGGTTCGCGCCAAGCCCCCCTCCGCCGCGACGATACGATCGCCGTGCCCGTGGCCGGAAGCCTTCGGCAGATCGAGCGGGCGGTGATCGAGGTGGTGATCCGGCGGTATCGGGGCAACAAGGCGGCCGCCGCCCGGGCGCTGGGGTTGCACCGGCGGCAGTTGTATCGCATGTTGCAGGGTGAACTGCCCGCCGCGGCGGATGCGGCCGCCGACCACGCCGGCCGGTGAACGACTCTGCCGCAATCTGGCGCCGCCCTAACCTGGATTATTCACCAACCGTTCGTAGTGACCGCATTCATGCGGTCCTTGGCCTGTTCACGCTCTCCAGACCCGATAAATCGGGTCACTACGAGCCTCGGTGAATAATCCCGGCTAAAGGCCTTCAACCGGCCGTTTCCGACGACTGGCCGGCCGGCGGGGGCGACAGGCTCTTGTCGCGGAACAGCACCACGAACAGCACCAAGGCCGCGACCGAGCACAGGGTTTCGATCGTCCAGATGGGTTGCCAGTTGTACCGCAGCCCACCAGAGCCCGGGTTGGCGTCGAGCAGCCTGGCCGTGACGAAATTGCCCACCATCAGGCCGAAGCCCAGGTTGACCAAGAACAAGAACCCCTGGGCCTGGGCCCGCAATTCCTTGGGGGCCTTGCGATTGACGTAGATCTGGCCGCCGACGAAGTAGAAGCCGAAGATCAGCCCATGTACGAGGATGCCCACGAAAAGCAGCCAGCTCAGGCCGGGGACCAGTTCCCCTATGAGGAGCGCCAGGTAGCGTACCACCATTGCCAGCAACCCGATGGCCATGGCCCACTTGAGGCTGATGCGGGCGAGCACCAGCGGGATCAGCAGCATGAAGCCCATCTCGGAGATTTGCCCCAAGCTCATCGGGATGGTCATGTACTTGAAGCCTTTGTCGTGCAGGAAGTCGGAGAAGTTCGACCAGTAGATCGCGAAGGGGATGGTCATCAGGAACGAGATCAGCATGAAGACGGCAAAGGGGAGATCCTTCAAGAGCACGAGCGACCGCAGGCCCAAGGCGTCCAAGGGCGAGGCCTTCTGGCCCTTGGCCGGCGGCGGGGTGTGCGGCAGGCACAGGGCGAACAGGGCGGCCGCCAAGGCCGTGCCCGCCCCGCAGTAAAACGTAATGGCCGTTCCGTCGATTTCCGTTTTGAACCAATGCCCCGCCACGAAGCTGAAGGCACCGGCGGCCACCCAGCCCAGCGAGCCAAACACCCGGATCTGCGGGAACTTCTCCGCCGGACTGTGCGACATGGCGATCGAGCTGGTCAGGCCCCAGGTGGGCATTTGGCAGAGCATCGCGGCCAGGAGCAGGATGAAAACCTCCGTCGGGTTGCGCATCTGCGTGGTTACCAGCAGCAGGATGGCGGTGAGCAGGTTCAGCACGCCGAGCACCCGCTCCGAGGCGAAATGCCGGTCGGCGACCATGCCCACCAGCGGCGAGGCCAGGCAGCCCAGGGCCATCGAACTGAGGATCCAGAACTTCTCGGTCTCGCTCATGTTCAGCCCGGTCAGGTAGGCCGCCAGCGGTATGAACCACACCGGCAGGAGCATGTACTGCAAGAACATCATCACGCTGAGGCGAATCCGGGCGCCCAGGGGAAACGATGCGTTGGGCATGAGAGAGTTCTCGTGGGGTTCAAGGAGGTACGAATCTAGCCGCCTTCGGCGCGCTGCGAGGCCCGATTCAGGCCGCCGATGATGTTCGCGATCACCGCGTCTTTCTGCAGATCGACGGCCACCTCCATGTTGCAGCGCCAGGCGGGGATCCGGCGGCGGTCGAAGACCGTCATGCCGGTGGTCAGCTCGCCGGTGATCTCCACGTCGGCGGCCATCTCCTGGGTCGTGAACAGCTCCGGATACACGACGGCCATCAGGGTGACCGTATCGTGAACGTGGATGCCCTCCAGGCCGAACCGCTGCCGGTAGCCGCGGAAGGCGCCGGGCAGGAGCCGCCGCAGCAGACTGCCCAGGCGGGTCGCCTCGTCCGGCAACTGGTGGTACAGATCGAAGTTCAGCGTTACGCGGTTGGTGACGTCCAGGGGGATGAGGGTCTTGGTCGAGGCGGAGCGGAAGACGGCCCGCGCCGCCAGCGGGTCGCAATGGATATTGAACTCGGCGGCGGGGGTGATGTTGCCCGGCCCGCTGACCGCCCCGCCGGCAATGACCACCCGGCCCACCAGCGACGGCAGCTCGGGGTCGCGCTGAAAGGCGCGGGCCAGGTTGGTCAGCGGTCCCAGGGCCACGAAGGTAATCGCGTCGGGTGCGGCCCGCACCTGGTCGCAGATCACCTTTTCCGCGGGAAGCATGTGCTGCCGCTCGGCCAGGGGCAGCTCGACGCCGCCCAGTCCGTCGGGGCCATACAGCCCGCGGCCCTCGGGCGACGGGCCGGCCTCGCCCGGCTCCGGCTCGTAGGCCGCCCCCAGCCGCGGCAAACGCGGCGGATCGAGCGCTTCGATGATCGCCTGGACGTTCCGCGTGGCTTGGGCCGGGACGCAGTTGCCGCCCACGGCCGTTACCGCTACCACGTCCAGCCCCGGGTTAAACAGCGCCCAGCACAAGGCCACGGCGTCGTCTACCCCCGGGTCTACGTCGAGGATTACTTTCCTGGCCATTGTGCTGTTCCAGCGGGGAACGGGGACAGGCACCTTTTGTGCAAAGCACCCGAAGGGCCGTTCCGGCAAAAGGTGCCTGTCCCCTTTTCCCGTCCTTTTCCCGTCACCAAAACCGCGCAGAGTATAAGCGCAGATTGGGGACGAAGCAAGAGGGGCGGCCGGAATCTTGCTCCGCGCCAGTTGCGGCCAACAGCCCCCGTGCCTTATCCTGATCCCAAATCCCCAAATCCCCAAATCCCTAAATCCCTAAATCCCTCCTCCCATGGACTGGGTCCAGACTTACGATCCGCTGGGGCAGCCGTTGGTGTCATCGCTGGTGGCCGCTGGGCCGATCATCGTGCTGCTGGGGCTGCTGCTGGCGGGCGTTTCGGCGCCGCGGGCAGCGGCGGCTGCCCTGGCGGCCGCCCTGGCGATTGCCGTCGGCATGTTCCGCATGCCGCTGGCGGCTGCCGCGGCTGCCGCCGGCTACGGCGCCTGCTACGGACTGTTGCCCATCGGCTGGATCATCCTGCCCGCCGTGTTCCTGTTCCATCTGACGGTGCTTAGCGGGCAGTTCGAGGTCCTCAAGCGGTCGGTGGCCATCGTTTCGCCCGACCGGCGGATTCAGGCCCTGCTGATCGCCTTCTGCTTCGGCACGCTGCTGGAGGGGGCGGCCGGCTTCGGTGCACCCGTGGCCATCTGCTCGGCCCTGCTGATCGGGATCGGCTTCCGGCCGCTCTATGCCGCCGGCCTGGCCCTGCTGGCCAATACCTCGCCGGTGGCCTTCGGCTCGCTGGGCATCCCGATCCACACGCTGGCCCAGGTCTCGGGACTCGACCCCCTGGCGCTCAGCAAGATGGTGGGCCGGCAGTTGACGCCCTTCTCGCTCCTGATTCCGGTGTGGGTGGTGGCCGTGATGTCGGGTTGGAAGGGGGTGAAGGGCTGCTGGCCGGCGCTGGTCGTGTGCGGCGGCAGTTACGCGGCCATCCAGTTTGCAGTGTCGAACTACCACGGCCCGGCGCTGGTGTGCGTGGCGGGCGGGCTGGGCTCGCTGGGGGCCACGGTGCTGTGGCTGCGATTCTGGCAGCCGAAGCAGATATGGCGCTTTCCGGGCGAGGACCAGCCGGTCAACCCGGCCGCCGGGGTGCCGCTACGCGCCCGTCAGATTGCCTACGCCTGGATGCCCTGGCTCGTGCTGACCGCGATGGTCTTCCTCTGGGGTTGGCCGGCCTGGCAAACGATCCTCAACGGCGGGCCGCCGGACAGGCCCAACCTGCTGCACGGCGTGGGCAAGCTTTCGATTCCAGTGCCCGGCCTGTATGGCCGGGTCTATCGGACCGCCCCGGTGGTCGAGGTGAAGCCCGGCTCGGACCGGGCCGCCAAAGCGGAGCCGGCCGTCTTCGACTGCCCCTGGCTCTCGGCCACCGGCACGGGCCTGCTGCTGGCCAGCGTGCTGGTGGCCACCTGGCTGCGGATCGGGCCCCGCGTCTTTCTGCGACAGTTCGCCCAAACCGTCGTGCATATCCGCTGGGCACTGGCCACAATCGTCTGCACGCTGGCCCTGGCGTTTGTCATCCGCTACAGCGGCGCCGATGCCGCCATGGGACTGGTCTTCACGCGAACGGGCTGTCTGTACCCGCTGTTCGCGCCCCTTTTGGGCTGGCTGGGCGTGGCCGTCACCGGATCCGACACCTCGGCCAACGCCCTGTTCGGCAGCCTGCAGAAGATTACCGCCTTGCAACTGCACCTCGATCCCATACTGATCGCGGCCAGCAACAGCACCGGCGGCGTAATGGGCAAAATGATCGCCGCCCCATCCATCGTCGTCGCCGCCGCCGCCACCGACCAGACCGGCCGCGAGGGCGCCATCCTCCGCTTCGTCATCTTCCACAGCCTGGCCCTGGGGCTGCTCGTGGGCCTGCTCACGCTCGCCCAGGCCTACGTTTTAACGTGGATGGTGCCGTGAGGTGGCTCGGGGATGAGGGATTGAGGGGATGAGGGGTTGAGGGGATGAGGGGTTGAGGGGATAAGGGGTTGAGGGGATAAGGGGTTGAGGGGATAAGGGGTTGAGGGGATGAGGGGATAAGGGGTTGAGGGATTGAGGGGTTGAGGGGATAAGGGGATGGAGGACGCGGGAATGAGGTCGGACGGCGAGATGGGTGCGAGGCCGAGCGTGCCGATTAAGAGCTACCGCCAGCTAAGGGTGTGGCAGCTTGGAATGGAGCTGACCCGAAACGTGTACGGCCTCTGCCAGGGGTTTCCCAAACATGAGGTCTACGGACTGACCAGCCAGATTCGCCGAGCTGCGGTATCGGTTCCCGCCAATATTGCCGAAGGCCACATGCGGGATTCAACGAAGGAGTTCTTGCACCACATTTCAATCGCCTGGGGCTCCTTGGCTGAGGTGGAAACCCTGACCCTCTTGTCCGTGGATCTGCAATACTGTTCCTCGGCCCGGGCGCAAGCGGTCCTGGATAACTGTGCAGAGGAAAGCAGAATGCTCCGCAGCCTGCGCGACCGCCTTAAGGGAAGAGGAAATACGGGCGAAAGGGGCTGAGGGGATAAGGGGGACTGGCGGCGGCAGCGTGCCGCCGGGCTTCTCAACCCCTTATCCCCTCAACCCCTTATCCCCTCAACCCCTTATCCCCTCAACCCCTTAACCCCTCAACCCCTCAACCCCTTATCCCCTTAACCCCTCAACCCCTCAACCCCTTATCCCCTACTCGCCCGCGGGCTTCGCCTTCTTTAGCGGCGTCGTCCAAAGGTAGAGCGTGTGCTCGACGTTGTCTTCCTTCGACTGGACCGTGACGACCTGCTCCGGCTTGACCCCTTTCATATCGAAATCGTGCGAGACGATCCGCGTGCCGGGCTTGAGCTTCTCCAATTGCGGGATCAGCCGCACGTTGAGGCTCGGCAGCAGGTAGAGGGTGACGACGGTCGCCCGGCTGAGGTCGAGCTTGAAGATGTCTTCCTGCTCGAACCGCACGAGGTCTTCCACCTGGTGTTGCTTGGCGTTGGCGTGGCACTCGCGGATCCGCTGGGGGTCGATGTCGTAGCCCACGCCCCGGGCCCCGCGCTTTTTGGCGGCCAGGACCACGATCCGGCCGTCGCCGCAGCCCAGGTCATAGACCAGATCGGCCTTGCTGACCTTGGCCAGGTCCAGCATTTTCATCACCACGTCGTTGGGCGTGGGGACGAAGACCACGTCGGCCCGCGTCGACTCGACGGCCGGCTCCTTGCCCGCCGGAGCAGTCTGGGGCTCGTCGGCCAGGCCGCCCGCTCCCCGCAGGGCTACAAGCCCCAGCAGCATCGAGAGCATCCAGAAAGTGTTACGCATGGTTGACCTCCATCTAGTTGTCATAAATCGCCAGGCTGACCATTTTCTTCTTGAACTTCCGTACGCCCTCAGCGGTTACGTTGCAGCGGTGCAGATAGAGCATGCGCAGGGCGTCGTGCCCCACGAGATTCGGCAGGTCGGCGTCGGAGACGGTGCATCCGCTGAGGTTCAGCACCCGCAGCTTCTCCAGGGGCTTCAGCCGTACTAGGCCCGCCCCGGTCACCTTCGTGTCTTCCAGGGCCAAGGTGTCCAGGTTGCTCAATCGCATCAGGTATACCAGCGCGCGGTCGGAGACCTTGGTCTGGCTGAGGTTCAGCACGCGGAGCTTGGCGAGCGATCGCAACACGACCAGGCCGCTGCCGTCGATCTTGGTGCCTTGCAGCGAGAGCACGGCGAGGTTGTCCAGGTTGCGAAGGTTGCTCAGGGCCAGGTCGGTGATCGGCAGGTCGTTGAGATACAGCCGCCGCAGTCCGACGAGGCCGCCCAGCGGCGAGAGCCCTTGGTCGGTGACATTGCCGCCGCCCAGGTCGAGCGATTCCAGGGCGGTCAGCGGGGCGAGATTCGCCGTCGCGGCATCGTCGATCTTGGGGCCGGTGGCTTCGACGGTCTCGACGCGGCCCTGCTGGTCGAACTCGACGGTGGCCCCCAGGCCTTTCAAGACGGTGACGGCCGCGGCTTCGGTGGGCGGGGCTTTCGAGGCGGCCGCGGCCTCCGTGACCGATACCGCCGCGGGCTGCGGCTCATCGCCAAAGCCAAGACCTGCTGCTGCGAGCCACGACGCTAGAGCCAGAAAAACAGAGAGCAATCGCATCGGCGTCTCCCAGGTCGTTGGCGGATTTGTCGCCATCGTACACCGCTGCAATGGCGGGGGCAAGCGTTTTCGACGGGTCTGCCCGGCCTTCTCCAACCCGCTGCCTGCTGCCCACCCGGGGCCTGTACACCACCGGAGCGAGGTCGTAGTCTATTGAATATTCGGTCCCCCGGAGGAGTTCTCGTGGATGTCGATCGGATCCTGGCGGTTATGAATCGCCATCACGTGTCGTACCTCGTTTTCGGGGGGGTTAACTTCATGCTCCGTCACGCGCCTGTCGTTACCCTCGACATAGACCTGTGGATCGAAGACGTGCCGGAGAATCTGGCTCGCTGCCAGCAGGCGCTGGCCGAACTTGAGGCAGGTTGGGGACCTTCGGAGAGCGAGTGGCTGCCGGTGGCCCAGCTCGGGCCCGGTTGGCTCGGCAGTCAGGGCGTGTTTTGCCTTATGAGCCCACACGGGCCGATCGACGTTTTCCGGTCGGTCCGCGGCCTGCCTGATTGGGCGGTGTGCCGGGCCAGGGCCGCGGCGGGCAAGACGGCAGCCGGCACCGCCTTTCTCGGCCTGGCCGACGAAGACATGCTCCGCTGCCAGTTGGCCCTGCCCCCGGGCCAACAGAAGCCTGACCGCATCCGAATCTTGAAGCAATCCTTGCAGCGAGGCGAGCATGAACAGGGAACTGGATAGCGATCCCCGCGGCGAGGCGAACGTGAGTGCGGGGCCGGATAGCGAACTGCTACGGCGTGAAGAGCAGAAGCGCGAGGCGGCCTGGAATCCGCTCCAGCGCTGGCGGGCACTCCAGCAGTTCATCACCTGGGCCGAGTCGCAGGCCACAGGCGGGCGCAATACGCCCGCACGTTGTAAAGAGAAGGAACGGGCCATCCTGGCCAACCTGAAGGGGACAGTCCCATTTTCGGCCTGTCCGGGAGGACAGGCGGACAAAAATCGGGACAGTCCCCCTGAACAGTTGCCCGAGGAGCGACGCCCTTGATCGAGGCTGCCATTGAGCGCGTCGAGGCCGGCCAGGACCTGTCGATGGCCGAGGCGGCCGAGGTCCTGGGCCTGATCATGGCCGGCCGCGCAGCAGAGCCCCAGATCGCGCGGCTGCTGCTGGCACTGCACCGCAAGGGCGAAACGGTGGCCGAAGTGGCGGGGGCCGCTCTGGCCCTGCGACGCAATATGACCCCCATTCGCACCCGCCATACGCTGTTCCTGGACACCTGCGGCACGGGCGGCGACCGGTCGGCGACGTTCAACATCAGCACGGCCGCCGCCTTGGTGACGGCCGCGGCCGGTGTGCCGGTGGCCAAGCACGGCAATCGCGCGGCTACCAGCCGCAGCGGCTCGGCCGACGTTTTGGCTGCCTTGGGGGTCAACGTCGAGGCCGGCGTGGCCCGCGTCGAGCAATGCCTCGACGAGCTGGGAATCTGCTTCTGCTTTGCCCCCCTGTTGCACCAGGCGATGAAGCACGTTGCGCCGGTGCGGAAGAAGTTGGGCGTGCCGACGCTGTTCAACATTCTGGGCCCGCTGGCCAACCCGGCGGGGGCCCCGCTCCAGTTGCTAGGCGTCGGCCGGGCGGAACTGCGGTCCCTGTTGGCCGAGGCCCTGACCATGCTGGGTTCCCAACGGGCATTGGTCGTCCACGGCGCGGACTCCCTGGACGAGGTGACGCTGGCCGGCCCGACCCACGTGACCGAAGCGGCCGGTGGCCGGCTGGCCGAGTTCACTTGGACGCCCGCCGATTTCGGCCTGCCGGAGAGCGACCTGGCTGGCATCCGGGTCTCGGGACCGGCGGAGAGTGCGGCGATGATCCGCGGGGTGCTCGCCGGGCGCGGGGGGCCGGCCCGCGACATCGTCGTGGCCAATGCGGCCGCGGCACTGTGGACCGCCGGCCGCCATAGGTCAACCGAGGCCTGCGCACAGCAGGCCGCCGAGGCCATCCGGAGCGGCGCGGCGGGCGGGCTACTGGCCCGCTTGGTCGAAATGACCGCGCGGCCGTAGTGCCCCGACCGGCCTGAAATGACGGGTGCCACGGTTGGCTTGCCCAACCGTGTTTTCGGCACCGCTGGACAAGCCAGCAGTGGCACCCAACGTGCCAACCGAGGGCGGGCGCGGCCCTAGGGGCTTCACAGCGGCGTGACAAAATGGTAAATTCAATTGTTTACAGGTTGCGGAAAGATGAAACCGTCCACGGCATGGGCGGTTGCGAAAGGAACAAGAAACCCCTGGGGAGTCGCGAGTTATGGCCAAGCCACACCGCAAGACCAAGCGAGCCAATCATGGCAAGCGTCCGGCCAACGCCAAGGCCCGCAGGGCGAAGCGGCATCTGGTTCGCACGTAAGCGGGGGCTGGGTGCGGTTTTCGCGCCGTGAAGAGGGGCCTGTCCCCGCCGGCGGTCGAGCGAGCACGCCGCAGCCGGACTGAGCAAAGGAGCCCACCGTGGCCAAGAAGCCGATGATCCTCGATTTCTCCGAGTATGATCTGGGGCAGGTCATTGCCGACATCGAGGAGATCCGCCGCGTGAATCCGCAGCGGTACGAGATGGAGCAGTTGACGGCCATCTGCTTCGAGGACCTGGAGCGGCGGATCTGCGTGGGCTACAAGGACTTGCGGCCGGACGAGTTCTGGGCCCGCGGGCACATGCCCGGCATGCCGCTCATGCCTGGGGTGCTCATGTGCGAGGCCGCCGCTCAACTATCCAGTTATACTGCCAAGCGAAATCACGTCATCGAGGGCGTGGTGGGGTTCGGCGGGCTGGAGGAAGTCCGGTTCCGCGGCCTGGTGCGGCCGGGCGAGCGGTTCGTCATCGTTTGCCAATTGCTCAAGTTCCGCCGCTCGATCGTGACTTGCAAGTTCGAGTGCTTCGTCAATCAGAACCTCGTCTGCGAGGGGATCCTGAAGGGCATCGCCTTGCCCGTCGACCAGTTGACCGCCGATCCGGCGGCGGACGATCCGCAACCGCTCACGGGGGACTGTCCGGAGTAGGTGAAAGCTTGGCCCCGGGGAGCGGAATCCGAATTCCCCGTTCCTGTACCGGCATTGGGTGCCACTGCTGGCTTGCCCAGCAGTGTGGGGAAGCACTGCTGGGCAAGCCAGCAGTGGCACACCGCGGGCGGCAGGTGCCGACATGTTGTTTCCTTTCCATGACGATGCGCCCCGGCGAAACCCCCCCGTGGCCACGATCGCGATCATTATGGCCAACGCGGTGGTGTTCCTCTGGTCGCAGGGGCTACCGCCGGGGCGGCAACAGGAGATCGGCTACCGCTGGGGATTCGTGCCTGCCCGGGCTCGGCAGCTTGTCGATCCGCGGCCGTTGGTGGTTACGTTGGAGACGGAAGAGGCGCCGGGCCTTCTGTGGGCCCCACCGCCGCGGCTCGTCTTGCCGCCCGAGCCCGGCCAGTTCGCCCTCTCGCTCTTGACTTGCATGTTCCTCCACGCCGGTTGGCTGCACTTGATCGGGAACATGTGGTTCCTGTGGATTTTCGGCGACAATGTCGAGGACCGCCTGGGCCACGTGGCCTATGTCCTCTTCTATCTCACCGGGGGGGTGGTGGCCAGTTTCGCCCATTGGCTGGCGCAGCCCGCTAGCACCACGCCGGTGATCGGGGCCAGCGGGGCCATCGCCGCCGTGCTGGGGGCCTATGCCGTCACCTGGCCTTGGGCCCGGGTCCGCACCCTGCTGTTCCTGTTCGTTTTCGTGACCATCATCGAACTGCCGGCCCTGCTAGTGCTGGGACTGTGGTTCCTCGCCCAGGTTGTGGGGGAAGCGGAATTTCACCAGGGCGTCGGACAGAGCGTGGCCTGGGGGGCCCATATCGGCGGGTTCATCACCGGGCTGCTGCTAATGCCGCCGCTCAGCGCCCTGCTGGGCGCCGGCCCCCGCCAGGCGCCCCACGATTGGCCCTATGATTCCCTTTGAGCTGTGACCTATGAGCTTTGAGCCTTGAGCTATGAGCCTTGAGCCTCGGTCGGCTCAATGCTCACTGCTTCCCAAGTCCCCAAATCTCAAATCTCAAATCTCAGATCCCAAATCCCCAAATCCCTTTCATGGGCCGCCGGGCATTGAGAAAAATCGATCCGGAGTTGGATCTTTCCGGGCACCTCATGGCCTTCGAGGAGTTGCCCCGGCCGTGGGACGCCCCGTCCATTTTCGGCCGCCGGGCGCCCTTGGAGGTCGAGGTGGGCTCAGGCAAGGGGTTGTTCCTGCGCAGTGCGGCCCTGGCCCGGCCGGAGACCGATTTCTTGGGGATCGAGCTGGCGGGCAAGTACGCCCGCTTCGCCGCGGCCGGCCTGGCCAAGCAGCGAGTTTCCAACGCCCGGGTCGTTGCGGCCGACGCCCTGCGGTTTTTCGCCGACGTGCTGCCGGCTGAATCGCTGGCCGCGGTCCACGTGTATTTTCCCGATCCGTGGTGGAAGAAGCGGCACCGCAAGCGGCGCGTCATGCAGCCCGCCTTCGTCGTCCGGATCGAGGCGGCGCTAGAGCCGGGCGGGCGGCTGCATTTCTGGACCGACGTCGAAGAATACTTCCATGCGACGCTGGAGCTGCTGGCCGCCCACACCGCTTTGGAAGGGCCCTTGGCGGTGCCCGAGGCACCCGCCGAGCACGACATGGCCTACCGCACCCATTTTGAGCGCCGCATGCGATTGCACGGCGAGCCGGTCTACCGCTCGGAGTTCCGCAAGGTGCGGAACTTGCCGCTTGGATCGGCAGAATCGGCGGGCCGCTGACATTCGGCTGCGCCGGCCCGAACGGTGCTCGCCGGCCGGGCCGGTCTGCGTAAGCCCTTGGCAGCCAGGCAGTTCGGAAGGCTGGCGGGGCGCCGCTCTGACCCCCGCCGGCCAGTTTGGCCCCGGATTTGCTCTTCCCGGGGCCCGTAACCGTTCACGTCTCTTGGGAGTCTCAGCCATGCAAATCTCGAACGTTGTGTCCGGGGTCACCGACGCCACCGGCCTGACCAAGCCGAGCAATGCGGCCGACCCGGCCCCGACCGCCCCCGCCCCCGCCACCGGCGCCAACCAGGCCGCCCCGACGGGCAACTCGCTGGCCGCGCTGCGCGAGATCCTCGCCAAGTACGACGTGACCGACATCTCGCCCGACGATTTCTCGAAGATGATCCAGAGCCTGTACGACAAAGGGGCCATCTCGAAGAAAGACCTGCAGGACCTGTCGGCCGTCCGCCAGGACTTGGACAAGGCCGGCGTAGACCCCGACGATTCGATCGATCTCTTGGACTTCTACCGGAAGCAAGTTGCCAAGGCCCAGCGCAACGGCTCCGACAAGAGCAGCTCGTCCTCATCCGCTCAGCAGCAGATCGCCCCCATGCTGCAGCGCTTGGGCTGGCTAGAGAAGTTCTCGCTAGGCCACAATCAGCCGGAAACGATCGGCCTGGATACGACCGCCTGACGGTGAGGCAACAGCCCTGGCGGCGGGGTAACAAACGGCCGACTCGCATTATCCGGCCGCCAACGGCGGTGACAGCCCCGAGCCTTCTTCTGACCCCGAACGGGGTCACAGCCATTAGCCCCGTGGTCGTGCTTCACGACCCGGGGTGCGTGGGTCGGTCGATAGGCGACCCCGGAGGGGTCGCAGCAAGGTCATTCGAGATATTTCGGATCATATTCGATGCCGGCTTTGTTGAGCATTTCTATCAATTCTTCGCGAGACGATTTCGCACGGTGGTGTTCCTCTTGGTGGGCGATGTAGTTCTGCACCGGCGCGCGTGCCGTGGCGCTCACCGTAAACGCCGCGTAGCCCTCCTGCCAGGCGAATGATGGCAGGCCGATCTGCTCGTGCACCCAAAGAGAAGATGCTTTTTTCAGTTCACGCAAGACATCGGCCAGGCAATGCGTGGCCCTCAGGCCGACCAGAAGATGCACGTGATCGGCGACACCGCCAACGCCTTGCGGAAATCCGCCCAGGCCAGAAATCGTGCCTCCCAGGTACTCATGGAGGCGCGGCTGCCACGACGATGCAATGCACGGTTCCCGGTTCCGCGTTCCGAAAACCAGGTGGTAATGGAGGCTGAGATAGGTGGACGCCATGTTCGTTGCTCCGTCAAGGTTTGGCAGGAGTACGTTCGTAATCACAGAGGAATGCTGGCGATTAGCTCCGGCTCTCGCGCCTCGCGACCCGGGGTGCGCGCCATCGCCCGATCAATGCCCCAGGAACAGTCGCTGGCGGACGTCGCTTCGACCCCGCCGGGGTCGATTCGCCCGTGGGGCCCCGAAACCGGTGGTGTCGTCGCTGGCGCTCCGAAACCACCGGCTAATGGCTGGCATCCCGCCGGGATGGACGTAGAAGGGGGGACAGGCGCCCTTATTGACACCTGCGAAAACGTGTCTGTCCCCTTTCGTCCTTTCGTGCTATCCAGCCAATCGCTTTACCGCGCCGGGCGCAAGAAAAGTTGCCGGGCGGAGCCTACCGCCTCGTAGGTTCGGCCGGTAATCTGATTGCGGTCGTTCTCGATGGCCACCGCCGCCAGCTCCTGGCCGCAGGGCGTCGGATAGTGGCCCGTAATGCAGGCCTGGCAGAGGCTCCCGGCATCGAAGCCGATCGCCCGGGCCACGGCCTCGACCGGCAGGTAACGCAGCGAATCGGCCCCCAGCCGGGCGGCCATCTTGGCCTCGATCTCCGGGATGAGCGGGCCCTGTTGCAGGAACTGCGGCGCGAACAGCTCGGCCAGCGTGGACATGTCGATGCCGTAGAAGCATGGTGCCACGATGGGCGGGCAGCCCACCCGCACGTGGATCTCCCGCGGCTGGCCCACCTGGCGCAGCCGCTGCAAGAGGACCTTCAGCGTAGTCGCCCGCACGATCGAGTCTTCGACCAGGATCACCCGCTTGCCCTCGAGCACCTCGCGGAGCGGGGTGTACTTGGTCTCGGCCTTCCGCTTGCGGTCGCCGCTGCCCTCGATGAACGTCCGGCCGCTGTAACGGTTGCGAATCAGCCCTTCCACGCAGGGAACCTTCAGGGCGTAGGCCATGGCGTCGGCGGCGGCCTTGCTGGTATCCGGCACGGGCACGACCACCGTATCGCCGTCGATGGGGACCGTCTCCAGGCGGGCCAGCTCGCCGCCCAGGGCCTTGCGGGCCAGATACACGCTCCGCCCGTCCAGCGTACTGGCCACGTTGGCGAAATAGACCCACTCGAAGAAGCAATGTGCCCGGCGGCGGCTGGGGGCGAAGGCGTGGATCTCCAGCCGCCCCTCGCGGACCAGGATCGCCTGGCCCGGCGGCACCGACTTGATGCTCTCCGGTGCGAAGCCCAGGTTCATCAGGGCCACGCTCTCGCTAGCCGCGGCGAACAGCGGCCCCTCGATCGCATAGCACAGCGGCTTGACCCCCAGCGGATCGCGGGCCACGATCATGTCGCCCAAGGCGTCGAGGAATACCAGGCTGTACGCGCCGTCGATTTGGCCCGCCATCTCGTCCAGCACGTCGACCAGGTTCGGCTGCCGGTCCGTAGACAGGGCCGTGCACAACTGGTGCATGAATACTTCGGTATCGTTTTCGCGGGCCAGATGGTTGTTGTCGTCGCAGAGCAGCCCCTCGCGCAATTGCTGGTAATTGGCCAGTTGGCCGTTGAAGGCGAAGCTGAACCACTTGTGCTTCTTGATGTGGTGGCGCTCGAAGGGCTGGGCATAGCTGCGGTCGTCGGCGCCGCAGGTGGCGTAGCGGACGTGCCCGATCGCCGCCCGGCCGTCATACTCCTTCATCAGGGCGTCGTAGCGGGCCCGATGGTTCATCCGGAACACCTCGCACACCGTCCCCACGTCCTTGTAGGTGTCGATCAGTTGGTTCCGGTGCGGGTGATAGGTGGTCATCCCGGCCGCCAACTGCCCGCGGTTCTGGATGTCCAGGAGCATCCGCGGCATGAGCCGGGAGACGCCTTCGGGCCCATAGTCGGCGCAAAGCGGACTCACGCCCCGGCCCGGTAGATGGTAGAGTGCCGCCACCCCGCATTCGTCGCGTGCTTCGCCCATGCCCCTATTCTAAGGCCAATGCCCCGAACCCACAACCGGCCGTGTTGGGGGCCAGTCACAGCGACGGGAGACGGACGACGGAAGACGGACGGGAGTGACACGGAGGGAAGGGGACACGGGGAGAAGGCGGAGGGCGGAAGGGGGAAGGCGGACAGGGGGACACGGAGATAATTTGGCCTCGTAGTCTCCCGGTCTCCATTTCCGTCCGTCGTCCGTCGTCCGTCGTCCGTCGACAGCCCTGTCAACAATTACCGAAACCGGCTATATTTGAATGCCCATGACCGACCTTTTGCGACAAGAAATCGCCGCCTTGGCCACCACGATCGTCGTCAAGGTCGGCACGCAGGTGCTCACTGGCGACGATGGCCGCCTGGATTACGACCGAATTGCCCAGCTTGCCGAGCAACTGCACCAGGTGTTGCAATCCGGTCGAAAGGTGGTGCTGGTCAGCTCGGGGGCGGTGGGGGCCGGCATGGGCCGGCTGGGGCTCAGCCAGCGGCCCACCGATCTGCCCCGGCTCCAGGCGGTCGCCGCCATCGGCCAAAGCCTGTTGGTCGAGGCCTACGAACGCGCCCTGTCGCCCTACGGCCATCACGCCGCCCAAGTGCTGCTCACGGCCGAGGATCTCGAGCATCGGGCCCGATACCTCAACGCCCGCAATACCCTGCTCACCCTGCTGGAGCTGGGCGCGATTCCCATCATCAACGAGAACGATACCGTGGTCACCGAGGAATTGCAGCACAGCTTGGGCGACAACGACCGGCTGGCTGCGATCGTCACCAACCTGATCCGCGCCCCGCTGTTGGTGCTGCTGTCGGACGTGGACGGGCTGTACGACGGCGATCCGTCGCGGCCGGGGGCCCGGGTGATCACCACGGTCGAGCGGCTGGATGCGTCGGTGCTGGATCTGGTCCGCGATAAGCCAGGTGGGCGGGGTAAAGGCGGCATGGCCGGCAAGCTCGAAGCCGCCCGCCTGTGCACCGCCGCCGGCGAGAACGTAATTATCGCCGGCGGACGCATAGCCAACGTCGTGCCCGGCATCCTGGCCGGTCAAACCATCGGCACGCTGCTGTTGGCCCAGGGTCAGTCGGTCGCCGCGCGCAAACGCTGGATCGGCTTTGCCGTCCAACCCCGCGGCCGGCTGATCCTCGACGCCGGGGCCCGCGAGGCCATCCAGCGCAAAGGCCGCAGCTTGCTGGCCATCGGCGTCGTCGGCGTCGAGGGCCGCTTCGCCAAGGGCGACGTGGTGGCCCTGCGGGGCCCCGACGGCAGCGAGTTCGCCCGCGGCCTGACCAACTACGCCAGCGACGACCTCGAAAAGATTAAGGGCCTGCGGACCAGCCGCATCGCCGCCACGCTGGGCGATTGCCCCTACGAAGAGGTCATCCACCGCGACAACATGCTGATCACGCAACCTTTCTGCGACTGAATCACTCGCCGGGCATCTGCTCGATGCGGCGGCCGGCGCGGAACAGGGCCCAGGCCAATACGGCCACCATCAGCACGATGGCCCCGCCCAGAATCCAGGGGCTATTCAGATAGTTTCGCGGGGCCGACCCCGCGCGAAAGGCCGGGTTGTTGCGTTGCGGCCCGAGTTTCGCCTCGACGGCCTCCTGATTGGATGGTGACAGCGACCGCAGCGGCCCCAGCACGGCGGCCGTGTCGTAGTGCGGTTCCGGCAGGTCTGGCGATCCGAAAAACGCGCGGTAGCTCTTGCCCGGCTGGGCCAGGAAAACCACCCGGTACACGTCGCCTTCCGCTGTCACGCCGGTGACATCCAGCGGCGGGCTGTCTTCGTTGTGGATCACCAGCCGGTACTCCGCCTGCCGCTGCTGCGGAAAGCCGACGGTCAACTGCTGGCGATGGAAGCCGCGAAAATCCAGCAGTTGCACGGTCGCCGTGCCGATGGTCCGCCACACGACCGTATCGCGATCGGGGCCCTCGGCCGGCACGGGCGTCTGCACCTCGGCCTGCCGGCTGAAATTGCGGCTGGAAGTCGCCAGGGTCAGGCTGGTGAGCGGCTCGCGGTGCGTTCGGACCCGCACTCGCGTGAGCTTGTCCTTGGGCAGTTGCTCGACGTCGAACCCGACGACCGGATAATCGGCCTTCCTGTCCTGCCGCTCGGTGTCTTGCCAGTCGTGGCTCCAGAAGTCGATCCGCTCGATGCGCAGCGCGCGGTGCTCGACGACGGTCTGTTCGATCCGTTTGCGTTCCACGCCGCCGCGGAGCTCCCGCGTAAGCTGCACAAACGGCGACTGCTGCTGGTCGGTCACTTGGTCGACGACCACCCGGAACTGGCGGTCACGGTTTTCCGCAAGCGGGATCTCGCTGTTGCCGATGTCCATGAAGCGCGAGTAGTCGAAGATCAGGGCTTCGCCGCCCAAGGGGCGCCAGGTTGTGCCTTCGTCTTCGGAGCCGAAGACCCGCACCCGCCGCTGATAGTCCCGCAGCGGCGTGCGGATGGTGAGCCCCTCGGCCGCCGGGGCCTTATCGTCCAGCCGCAAGCGGATCTCGATCCGGCCGCCTTCCTTCTCATCGAGCGAGACGACGCGGCCGGCGCATGGCCGGCGGACCTGCTCCCGGCGGGTCTCGGTCATGCGCTCCATGAGGTAAGGCGCCTCGGCATCCTGGGCGTCGAAGATCCGCAGGTCGGCCAACCCCGAGCGGGTCGCGGCGTAGGTCTCGGCGTCGAGCGTCACGGCCGCGATCTGCTCCTCGGCGCTGGGCGAGCGGTCCAGGTCCTTGACGAACCGCAAGGCCGCCGGGTCGGCCGCCAGCCCCGGCGCCGCCGCCCCGCCCAGGCACAACCACCACGCAACCAGGGCCACCGCAGCCGGCCAGCAGCAACCTCGTACTCTCTCTTTCATGGCCCTTCCTCCTCGGCTGGGCGCGTTACAAACGCCTGCCGAAATTTCAGATACACGAACGACCCGGCCAGCACGAGGATGCCCAGAACAATGAAGGCAATGATGCGGTACAACTGCTCCAGGTGACCCAGGTCGGAGAAGAACACCTTACAGGCCACCAGGGCGAAGAGGGCCAGGCCCAGGTAACGTGCCGCTCGAACGTCCCGGACGATGCCGCCCAGGATCAGGCCCAGGGCGAAGAGCGACCAGAGGATCGACACCCCGCCCGGCTCCAGGCCCGGCACGTACGAGCGTAGGAACGTACTCAGCTCCAGCGTGGTGAACACCAGCAGCATGGCCAAGGCGGCCCAGCCGAAGGTGTTGCGGGCCTCCCGGGCATCGACCCGCCCGGCCAGCAGCCCGTAGGCCAGCAGCAGGAACAGAATGATGGCCCCGAAATCGAGCAGCCGCATCCCGGCCGCCAGCGGCGAATACTGCCCTTCGTAGATCGGCATATAGGCCCCATGCCAGCCGCCCATGCTCCAACTGGCCAGGTCGAAGATGAAAAGCTTCGCGAGCACCAGGGCCACCAGCACCATGAGCAGTCCCAAGATCAGGCTGCTTGACTGGCGAACATATTGATCCAGTAGCAGCAGGCCCAGCGCCAGCCAGAGGAGCGACAACGCGGGCAGCCGTAGCGGGGGCAGCAACAGTCCCAGCGTGCGGTTCAGTTCCAGGTGCAGGAAGATGAAGAGCATGCCCAGCAGGGCGGTCACCGCCAGGAGCACGGCCCAGCGCTGGCGGACCCAGGGGCCGATGTCGTTGGCCCGCTCCAGCGCCAGGGCTACGGCTTCGCCGGGCCGCTGGAGCAAGCGGTAGGCCCCGCCCATCGACGCGATCGGCACGCCGAAGCTGACCAGCCGCTGGAGCATCGCCCGCAGGTAGATCCCCAGCGGCGTCTCGGCGCCGGCGGCGGCGAGGTACTGGCCCGGCAGATCGACGAAGCAGAATCGCACGGCCACGATGGCGTACAGAAGGTAGGCCACGTGGCGGAGGAATTCGCTCTGGAACTTGCCCGCCACCCACAGCATGACCAGCGCCTGGATGGCCCAACTGGCGGTGATCCACTCGCGGGAGAGCACCAAGGGCAAAGTCACGGCCAGGAAGAACGCGGTCAGGGCCGTGAAGCTCAGCAGCAGCTCGCGGTCTTGCAGCCGGCGGAGCAGGAAGTAGTAGATGTGGGCCAGGTAGAACAGCGCCAGGCCCAGCGTGACCGCCGCCACCCACGTGGTGCCGTAGGCGTCGCGGACCAGGCCGTAACTTGCCGCGAAGAAGATCCCCGCGTTGACGAGCAGTTCCAGCAGCTCCAAGAGCGACGACTTGACCCGATGCACCAGGTTATAGAGGAAGATCATCGTCGAGTAGAGCACGAAGAAGGCCGTCAGGAAGGGCATGACCCGCCAGAAGTCCTCCGGCTTGTAGGCCCGCCCCACGGCCCCGAAAAACAGCAAATAGGTGCCCAGGAAGCTGAGGTAATGCAGCAGTGGCCAGTGCTTCTTGTAGCTGATGCCCAGCACACCCATGCCCAGCAGAAGTACATAGGAGAACAGGCCCACGAAGTTCACCACGCCCGTGGCGAGCATGATCGGCGTGCCGTAGCCGCCGACGATTGCCAGCACAGCCACCAGGGGCGAGTTGAAGCGGACCGCCATCGCCCCGGCGGCGCAGGTGACGAGGATCATCAGCCCAAAGGCCGTGTAAAGATCGATCAGGTGGGGGTGGCAGAAGTTTCGGGCGGCGAAGACGCTGAAGTACAGCGTGGCGATGCCGGCGCCGATCAGTCCCTGCCCCAGCAGGTGATAGGCCCGGCCCAGCAACCGCGTTCCGGCCACGAGCATGCCCACGCCGGTAACAATCGACATGGCCACCCGCCCCTTCTCGCCGATCAGCCCGTTCTCGAACGAGTATTTCAGGAAGAAGCCGATGCCGGTGACCAGGATCACCACGCCCAGCCGCAGCAGCCAGTTGCTGGCGATGGCGAACTCCATCGAAACGCCGGTAGGCCGATGCTCCTCGCCGACGACGATCCAGTTCCAGACCTTGACGAGCGTTTCCTTGGCCGCGGCCTCGAAGCGGCTGGGCCCTCGGGCAGGCTCGCCAGGGCCGGAGGCAACTGCCGCCGCTTGCCACTGCGGCCGCGGCTCCGCCGGCGCAGCCAGCACGTCGGCTAGGAATTGTGGCTTTTCCGCCTCGGGCACGCCGGCCGGCGGCGCCGCTTGCCGCTTCGCAACGATCGGCCCGGCCGGCTCCAAAATTGCCTTGGCGGCCGCTGCGGGGGCGGCCGGCCCCACCGGCGCCGGTCCAGCCGCCTCCGGCGCGGCCTCAGCCTTGCCCAGCCGGTCGATCAACTTCTGGATCGCCCACCGCTGATCGCTCTGCTCGCGGCGGATATCCAGCAGGGCCTGCCAATTCCGCTCCGCTTCCTGCCTCTGCCGATAGGCCGCCGAGAGCGCGATGAGCGGGGCGGCAATAATCGCTGCCACGGCGATGATGATAATGACTGGGATCAGGGTCTCGAAGCCGGGCATGGCTATTGACTCCTGTACCGGGTTCTGAAGATGGCCCCCAGGAACAGTCCCCCGCTACGCCGTCAGCTTACCCGAAAAGTGGCCCCGCGGATAGCCTCCCGCGGGGAGATTTCCGTCAACGGTTGCCCCGCATTCGTTGCCGCGGGTCTCCACCTTGCCTTGACAATGTACAGTCGTATATTATACTAGGAGACGTGCCAGCGGGTTGACCGCAGGGCCCTTCTCCCTCCCGGAGGAAATTGGGGGGACGATCATACTCCGAGGCGACCATGGACATATTCGAGAACCTGACGCAAAAACAGAAAAAGGTCTACGAGTTCATTCGGGAGAAAATCCGCCACCGGGGCTACGGCCCGACAGTCCGCGAGATCGCCCGGCAGTTTGACATTCACTCACCCAACGGGGTGGTGTGTCATCTTAAGGCCCTGGAAAAGAAGGGGTTTATCACCCGCGAGCCGAACATGTCGCGGGCGATCGAGTTGGCCGCCGAGTCCATCAACGACCGCAGCCTGCCCCTGGTCGGCCGCATCGCCGCCGGCGTGCTCCACGAGGCGGTCGAGCAGCACGAGCGGGTCGATTTCGAGGAGATGTTCGACCCCCAGGACAAGAACCTCTTCGTGCTGGAGGTACACGGCGACTCGATGATCGAGGAGCAGATCGCCGACGGCGACTACGTGGTGGTTCACCGCCAGCGGACGGCCCGCAAGGGCCAAGTCGTCGTGGCCATCACCGGCGAGGGCGAGGCCACGCTCAAGCGCTGGTTTCCCGAAAAGAACCGCATCCGGCTGGAGCCGGCCAACGCCACCATGAAGCCCATCTACGTCCGCGACGCCCGCGTGCTGGGCGTGGTCGTGGGCGTAGTGCGGAAGCTTAAATAGGGCGTGCCGACGGCGGCCACCCCCTCCCAGCGGCCGTCGGCTGCGCTGAGGAGGGTGTTGGCGATTCGAGGTCAGCAGGCCAATTCGTGTACGCGAAGTATATCAACAGAATCAGGGTAGCCGTTGCGGTCATAATGGCCGTGTCTGGGGCTGGGTTTGTGATCTGTGCAAACCTTGCCCCCGGGACACCCACCGAATTCGCGCCTGAGGTCGAACCGATTGGAATTGCGTTCGTAATTGGTGTCTACTTCTGCCTGGCATTCACGGTAGGACTGGTCTTGGAGGGCTTGGTTCGATGGTGGATACGCGGCCGATCTCAACCGTTTCCCGCCAACGCCAGCCGGCCGCAGCCCTCCGTTTCGCGGAATCAGCCGGGCGAGTGACCGCTGTCCTGTCCGTTTAGCCACCGGCAATGTGGGGTCGGGGACTAGAACAGCCCCGCAGCTTCTCCCGTGCGGACGGGCCGTGGTGGCACCTCTGCGTTCTTTCCCATCTTACTCACCTTGCCGTGTCGATTTTATCGGTAGGGTTTACTCAAGCCGCAACATCGCTGCGACGAAGTAAGAGCGGAGGACTGGCCGTTGGTTTGTGGCCGGCGGTGCCCTAAATCCCTAAATCCCTAAATCCCTAAATCCCTAAATCCCCCGAACAATGGCATCCGACGCCTCATCTCCGCACGCCGAGCTGCCGCTGCGGCCCGCCGCGCAGGCACCCACCGGTTTGGTTGCCGACCTGGTCGGGCTGGTGGTCGATTGGGTGGTCGGCCTGGGCAGTCTCTCGCAATTCGGGCTGAGTACCTTACGCTGGCTGTTGACGCGGAGACCGCCCAAGGAAACGCTCCTGCCGGCCTTCTTCCAGATCGGCTGTCTCAGTCTGCCGGTCGTGGCCCTGACGGGCACGTTCATCGGCATGGTATTGGCCGTACAGGCGGCCAGCCAGTTCCGCATGCTGCACCTTGAATCGCGGCTGGGCGGGGTGATAAATCTATCGCTGGTCCGCGAGCTGGGGCCCGTGCTGGCGGCCACCATGTTGGCTGGCCGGGTGGGCAGTGCCATGGCCGCCGAGTTGGGCACGATGCGGGTTACCGAGCAGATCGACGCCCTGGCCAGCATGGGGGCCAATCCGATCGATTACCTGGTCGTACCCCGCTTCCTGGGTTGCCTGCTCTTGATCCCGGGGCTGACAATCATGGCCGATTTCATGGGGATCTTGGGGGGCGCCTTCTACGGGGTTTGCCTGCTGGGCATCGACGCGCATTATTACTTGGCGCATTCGCAGGAATACGTCTGCATGTTCGACGTGTTCGCCGGCGTTTTCAAGAGCCTGTTCTTCGGCGCGGCGATTGCAATGATTAGTTGTCACCGCGGGTTTCACTGCGATCCGGGGGCCGAGGGCGTAGGCCGCGCCGCAACGACCGCCTTCGTCAATTCCTTCATAATGATTCTGCTTTTGGACCTGGTGCTATCCATTGGGCTGGACAAGCTTTATTTCAGCCTCTGGCCGGAAGGGCCCAAGTTTCTATGAGTTCTCCAGTGCCGAACCCCGAACCGTTGGATTGCGGCCTGCGGCCGCGTCAGGAGACCGCCGCGCATGGTTGACGCCGCACCCGGCACGACCGGCTCCGCGGAGCCGCTGATTCGGATCGAAGGCCTGGACGTCGAGTTCGGGCCGCACGTCGTGCTGCGCGACATCTGCCTTTCGATCGCCCGGGGCGAGACCCTGGCCATCATCGGCGAGAGCGGCTGCGGCAAGACCGTGCTCTTGAAGGCCGCCATCGGCCTGCTGCGGCCGGCGCGGGGCAAGGTGTTCTTCGACGGCCGGGACCTGGCCGCCCTGGGCGACCGCGAGTTGACGCGCGAGCGGGCCCGCTTGGGCTTCCTCTTCCAGCAGGCGGCCCTGTTCGACAGCATGACAATTGCCGACAACGTGGGTTTCCCGCTGCGGCAGCACAGCCGCAAGAGCCGCCAGGAGATCCGCGAGATCGTCGTGGCCCGGCTGGCCGAGGTGGGGCTGCCGGAAAGCGTAATGGACAAGAAGCCCGCCGAGTTGTCCGGGGGCATGCGGAAGCGGGTGGGCCTGGCCCGCGCACTGGCCCTCGAGCCGGAGGTCGTGCTGTACGACGAGCCGACTACGGGCCTGGACCCGATCATGAGCGACGTGATCAATGAATTGATCCTCAGCGCCCGGCGGCAGCACCCGGTGACCAGCGTTCTGGTGACGCACGACATGCGCACCGCGCGGAAGGTGGCCGAGCGGGTGGTCATGCTCTATCCGCTGCCGCGGCTGCACCCCGGCGAGCCGCAGGTGATCTTCGACGGCCGCTCGGCCGAGCTGGACCGGGCCGCCGACCGCCGCGTGTCGCAGTTCGTCCGCGGCGAAGCGGGCGAACGACTCATGGAGCTGCGGGCCAACAACGGGGTGGAGCGATGAACGAGCGCATAATGCAGTTCTTCGTGGGGCTGATGGTGCTCGCCTCGCTGGCGGTCACGGCCGTCATCTTGTGGGTGTTTGTGGGCAGCGAGCTGCTGCGCGGCACCTACCCGCTGTACGTGAAGTTTAGCGACGCCCCGGGCGTGACTCGCGGCGCCCCCGTCCGCAAGAGCGGCATCCGCATCGGCCGGGTCGGCGATATCCAGTTCGCCGATGACGACCGGTCGGTGCTGGTGACCGTCTATATCGACAAGAAGCACGACGTTTATCCGAACGAGGTCTGCCAGGCCACGGGCGCGCTGTTGATGGCTGAAGCATCGTTGGATCTTGTGCGTTCGTCGAAGGCGGCGGTCAGTCAGGAACCCCTCGCGCCCGGCTCGACCATCGACGGCGTGGCGGCCCAGGACCCGATTCGCGTCATCGCCAATTTGCAAATCGAGCTGACCAAGACCATGGACTCGGTCACCGGCGCCGGCAACGAGATGCAGGCCGTCCTCGTCCGCGTCGACCGGCTGCTGCAGGCCAACGAGCAGCAGATCACCAAGGTCATCGGCCAGGCCGACGAGACGCTCAAGGTCCTGCAACAGGCCTTGGCCAACAGCAACGACATCTTGGGCGACGCCAAGGTCCGCCAGCAGATCAAGGACAGCGTGGCCCAAATGCCCGAAGTCCTGAAGGACACCCGCCAGACCGTCGAGCTGATGGGCGAGACCATCGGCTCGCTGCAGAAGAACCTGAACAATCTGGAAGGGCTTACCAAGCCCCTGGGCCAGCGCGGCGAGTCGCTCGTCGTGCGGATCGACCAGAGCACGGTCAAGCTCGACCGCCTGATGGACGAGATGCTCCGTTTCAGCCGCGACCTGAACGATCCCCAGGGCTCGATCGGGCAGATTGTGCACGACCCGGAGCTGTACCAACATCTGAACCGGACGGCCCGCAACATCGACCAGCTCACCCGGGATCTGAAGCCGATTGTCGACGACGCCCGCATCTTCAGCGACAAGATCGCCCGGCATCCCGAGCAATTGGGCATCCGCGGCGCGATCCAGCGCAGCCCGGGCCTAAAGTAGGGCTCATTCATAGCCGTCCGCCCACCGCCGATCTGACGCAAACGGTTGACAAGCGTCAGAGCCACGCACACAATCTGACTTAAAAGGCAGACGCCCGGGGCGTCAGAACCATCAGGCCGAAATGGCGAGGGACCTGCAATCTCGAGGTGGGAACATAGCATGCCACGAAGCCCTAAAGACCTTCCTGCCCAGGGTACGCCGGATGGAATCCTAGAGAAACCGGACAGTAGCGGTAATATAACTGGACTTTTGCAAACTCTCAAATGGCGTTGGAAAAATGGGGGTTTTGGGGTCTAATGTTGACGTTTCGGCCGGGCGCAGGAGAGCCGGGCCGTTTGGAGGGACCAGGGAGGGGCCAG
>JBEKTY010000016.1:0-74569 GCA_049515555.1 Thermoguttaceae bacterium | reverse complement strand
GAACCACGACGGACGTAAGCACTCCAGTCGAAAATGGTGGGGCTCGCTGCGCTCGACCCACCCTACAAATCTTCTATTCCAGCTCGGGGATTACGCCGCGCTGGCCCTCGATGAACTCCGACACGATCGTGTTGGCCAGGTGCAGTCGATCGGCAAGCGGAAACTCGTCGCGGCCGTGCAAGAGCATCATGCACACGCTCAGCAGATCGCCGGTGCCGGCGGTGTTCTTGTATTGCCGCACGGCAGCCGCCGGCCAGAGGGTCAACTGTCCGCGGCAGTAGTAGCCCGCGCCGCCGGCGCCCAGGTGGATCACGATCGCTCCCGCGCCCCAGGCCGTGATCTGCCTGAGAGTGTCCTCAAGATCGTTGGAATCGGCGAAGCGGTTCAGCTCGCGGACATTGCCGTGGACCAGGTCTACCAAGGGCAGAGTGCGCCGCACCGATTCCTTCCGCCGGCAAATCGCGGCCGTATCGGCCGAGCCCCAATGCGGGTCCCAGTTGATGTCGAGCGAGGTGGCCAGACCCCCGGCCCGGGCGGCCTGGAGCAGCTCTTCGTTGCCTCCGGCGAGCATCGGCTCGGAGAACCAGACGTCGGCCCGCAGCAGATGTTCGGCGCCGGCGAGCAGCGCCGGATCAATGTCCGAAAAGGCCAGTGAATAGTTGTTGGGCTGGCAACTGACGAAGTGCCGGCCGCCGCCCTCGTAGCTCAGGACCACGGAAGTGCCGGTGGCGTGGTGCGGGTCGCGGCGAATGAACGTGGTTACGCCGCGGCGAACGAGCGATTGTTCGATTCGCTGCCCGAGCCGGTCGGTGCCGACCTTTCCCGCCAGTCGCACGTCGGCCCCCAGAGCGGCCGCGGCCAGGGCGCTGTTGGCCGCGCCGCCGCCGATCGTCTCGCTGATGAAGGCGGCTGGCGTCTCGCCATCCTCCAGGAGATGCGGTCCCGGGCGCAGCGGCCCCATCTTCACGTCGCGACAGATGCTGCCCACGATCGCCAGGCGCCGGCCGCGAAAAACCGCCTCATCCAGCATTGGCCTTCGGATTCCGGCCGCGAGCGAGCCTACCAGCGGAATTCCGTCCGCGCGACCAGGCCGTCGAAGATCAGGCCGCTCTCGTTCAACTTGTCCAACTCGCGGTACTGGTTGGCCTGTACGCCGGCGATTACGTCGGCCGGCTTGGCAACGTTCATCCAGCTACTGACGACATAGCCCAGCGAGGCCCGCAGGCGTCCTCCCGGGCTGGCCCAGCCCACGCCAAGCTCGAGGTCTACGATCGAGACCAAGCGGGCTTCGCTCAGCGTCGTCTGGGCGACGATCGGGCCGCCAAGGCCCGTGCTGGTATTGAGATAGTCCGCATGGAATTCGCCGCCCAGGAAGCTGGCCGACGTCTTGCCGTACACGAAGAACAGACGCTGGCCGACGTTGCGCTCCGCTTCCAGGCCCACCCGCAGGCCGGCGCCCTCGAAGTTCACGTTCGAGTCGACGGTATCCTCGATGAGGCTGTCGAACTTCGAGTTGAACTTCTGCTTCAAATTCGCATAGCGGCCCCCCACCAGGATATCGGCGCTGCCGCTGTCGTTGGCGAGAAATATGTACCGGTAGTCAATGTCGGCGAAATCAAAATCGAGCGACTCGTGAGCGGAGGCCGAAGTCCAAGCGCTCCTGGCGTCGGTGGCGGACGGGTTCATGACCATCGACCAAAGGACCGTCGCGCCGGTGGGAAGAATCGAGTCGTTGCTCCCGTTCTCATAATGCGTCCACGTGACCGAAACTGACGAGCAGGCGTCCAGCATCGTGCCGGCGCCGATGAAGAAGCCGGGCTTGAAATCCGGATCGACCGCGGCGGTGTGACCTTCCTGAACGGGTGGCGCGGGCGGGGCCGGAATCGCCGAATTGACGGGAACCGCGTACTCGATCCCGGCGTTCCGCGGCGCCAGGTACAGCAGCCCGCCGAAGGCCTGCCAGCACCCGCAGCCGTCGCAGGCGCAGCACAAGCCCCCGCCACTGGAATCGGCCGCCGAGGAACTGCTCTGGACAGCGCTGTCCGGATGGCCGCCAGGGGCTCCCATAGGGCCCGCGCCCGGTTGCTGGGCTGGGCTCATGCGGGCCGTCGCCAGGAGTGCCAAAGTGAACGCAAACACCGGTAACGAGTGACGCCAGTTCATTATTCCCCCCCTGTTTGTTTCACCCACCCCAGCCCAGGCCGGGCGATGGGCAGAATAAACGGTACTTCCACGGCTACTAATCGGTAAATCGGTACGAACCGATACCACCGCTCAGAAATAGCCGAGTATCAGCGAGAACTTGCGCAGATGTCCCAGCTTGCCGGGGCCAGGGGCGTGGTTCGAATGATGGTGGGGCTCGCTCGGACTCGACCTACCTACACGTTTCGGTCAACGTGCTGGGTGCCACTGCTGGCTTGTCCAGCAGTGCCTCTCACACTGCTGAACAAGCCAGCAGTGGCACCCAATCCGGGCGTGTCAACCGCTCGCTAGGACCGCGTCGATCGCCTGAACGCTCACCTTCTTGCTCTGTTTGTTCAGCAATGTCGCGGCGACGCTGGCAAAATCGTGGACCGAGATGGCATAGCCCGTGGCCTTGGGATCCAGATTGGAGAGTCTGGTGGCGGTCGGACTGGTCTGGACCAGAGACTTCAACGCCAGGTCGCTGAGTTTCGCCGCGTTCTTGCCGCCGTGAACACCGTACACGTTGACTTGCTTGAAGCCGACGGCCGTGTTGGTGAAGTTGACCCCCGAAAGCTTGGCCGTGTTCGGATCGGCGACCAGCGTGTCGGTAGGCGACAAGGCGTAGAGGTTGGCCGTGCTCTGGCCGGAACCGTAGCCGGTTACGTAACGGAATCCGTTGACCAGATTGTTCCCGAACTGGGCATAGGTGTCATAGGCGTTGAATGTACCGCCGGCGGCGGCGTAGAGGGTGGCCTGGTCGGCATCGCCGGTCGAGGAGTAGGCCACGGCCGTGAGGCCCACGGCGCGGTTCGAGTAGCTCTTCCACGCGCCGCCCGGCTTGTCGGTCATGGTGGCCGAGGTCGCGGTGCCGGTAAAGTAGTCCTTCTTGCCGGCCACGCCGTAGAAGGTGGCCTGACCGCTGCCGCCGCCGGCATCCGTGGTAATCGACTCGGCGGTCACGTGTACGTTATAGCCTGGCCCGCTGAAGTCGCCGGAGCCGGGCCTTAGAACGTCGGTTTGGCCGCTGCCGCTGCCGTGGACGACGGCGTAATCGGTGCCCCCCAGGCCGTCGAAGGTCACCTGGATCGACGACGCCGTATAGGTTTGGGCCGTGCCGTTAAGCACCGCGCGCCACGTGCCCGGCGTGGTCCCGGGGCCGAACTGGAACTTGTCGTTTTGCGGCGTGCCCACCAGGTTCACCTGTAAGGCCACCGGATTGTTGAGCGGCGTGCCGGTGTCGCTCACCGGCGGATCGAAGTTGCCCACCAACGGCAGGTCAAAGGTGCTGCCGAACTGGGCGTACAAGTCGCTGCCCAGCGGGGCGACCGAGAACTTGTGGTTCAGCGCGGTGACGTGGCCGGGCGTTGCGGGACCGTTGGATATCAACCAATACCAATCGCCGATATTCGAGCCGCTGGGCTGATTGACGTCGGGCACGAACAGTCCGACGTCGGTAATGCCGTCGTGGTTCATGTCGGCCGCCACGGGGCGGGCCCGGACGCCGCCGGGAACCGGGCCGAAATTGATCGTCGGCGTAAAGCCGGGGCCGCCATAGCCCGTGCCGTTCCACAACTGGAAGGAGAAGACGCCGTTGGCATAGGTGGCCAGATCGACGTGGGTGTCGCCGTCGAAATCGCCGACGATCGGCGCCCCGCTGATCTGACTGGTCACCTTGCTGGCCAGATTGATCTTGTACACGCCGTTGGGGGCGAAGTACCAGGCCTTGCCGGTGAACAATCCCACCTCGTCGCCGTTGGTGGCGTTGCCGTCGAAGTTTCCGGCGACAGGAATGCCGTTGATGCCGGCCGGGTCCACCTGGACGATGTTCGGGACGCCGGCGTTGGTGTTGTCGATCAGCCAGCGGAACTGGCTGCCGACCTTGCCATAGGCCGCCAGCTTGGAGAACCCGTCGGCCGTGCCGCCGGGGCTGGGCGGGAAGTCGCCGGTAAAGAGGTCGTCGGTGGTCAGGCCGAAGGTGTAAGTGAAGTCGCGATTGCTGGCGTCGGGGTTGTTCGGGTCCCAGGTGAAGTTCCCGTTCGTGTCGGCGTATACGCTGCCTTCGCCGTAGACGGCGATTTCCGGCCGTGTGTCGATAGTGAAGCGGGCCACGAAATCTCCGCCCGGGTGGCCGTCGCCGCTGGGGAGATTCGGTTTCCCGGGCGCCCCGTTGGGCTCGGCGGCGTTGCTCTCGCCGTCCAGCTTGTTGCCCGCCGGATCCCGAAGGCTGTCGTTGATCGTAAACGTGAAGCGATCGTCGGGCAGCGGCTGGACAAAGAACAACTGGACCGTCGCCGTGGGGACATTACCCGGGGTGACGGCATTGTTGATGATAACGACGTGATCGATGGCCACAATGCCGTTGGAATCGCCCTTGACCTGGAACAGGCCCCGGGCCTGGTCCGGCGTCAGCATGTAATCCAAAGCCGGGTACAGGAATCCCGGCGCGCGGGCCGGCTGGTCTTGGAAGGTGACGATCAGGCTGGTGACCAGCGGCGTCGGGCCCTGCGTGGGTGGGACAGCTTTCTCGCCGAATAGATCGTATGTCGAGGCCGTGCTGTTGACCTGCACCTTGGTGACCTGCGGCCCCTCGATATCGGCGCTGGAAACCCCGGGAATGCCCGTGCCGATGCCGAGGAGATTGTCGAAATCATAGGTGTTGATCGAATTTGTGGTGGCCCCGTGCACGCGGACGTAGATGCGATTGAACTTCGGGAACGCCGGATCGTTGGTGGCCGCGAAAGTTGCCGACTTGCCGACCTCGGTTGCACCGTCGAAGACGGGCGTGCCGCCGGCCACGGGCAGGACGATCTGCGCGCCGGTGCCGTCGTATATGTCCAGGTTCAGGTCGCCGTCGCCGGGCAGCCCCGGCCGGCCGTTGCCCAGCGTGCCGATCTTGTCGAACAGGATCGTGATCTGGAACGTGCCGGTGGCCAGCGGGCGGAACTGATACCAGTCTTCGTCGCCGCCCACTGCCGGGGCGGCCAAGGCGGCGGGGTCGATGTTGGGGCTGTTAGGCGCCTGGGCCACCCGCGACAACTGGGTCGCATTCAGAATCGTGTCGTTGTATTCGAACGGGTCGCTGTGGAACACCACGATTCGGCCGTCGTGGTCCGTGCCCGTGGTACCCGTCGTGGGGTCGATCACCGCGCCGTTGCTGGTGATGTCGACGCGCTCGATGTTCTGATAATTGACAGGGTTGAGAGCGCCCACGTTGACCGATCCGCTGCGGCCGTCGGGCGCCTGGCGAATGATGTCCAGGTCGCCGGCGCCGGCGTCGTTGACCAGCAGGCGATCGCTGGCGTTGGGCCCCCCGCCGTCGACGTTGAACCGCAGGCTTCCCACCAGCGCGTCGGCCACGCTGACGCTGATCACGTCGTCGCCGGCGCCGGCCGTGATGTCGGCCCCCTCCATCGAGGCCATGGTGAAAGGCTGCGTGAATGCATTGAGGGTGAAGTCCAAGTGCGTGGCGGTTGTTTGATTGCCGTTGATAGTGTCGTTGCCCGGGGTGCCGGCCAGTCCCAGCACGTCGAAACCGCCCGCACCGCCGTCCACGGTAATACCGTTGCCCACGCCGGTGTAGGTGAACTGCGGGCTGGTAAGGACGACGGCGCCGGTGGCGGTGGCAGTGAAGCTGCCGGCGCCCACCGCACTGGGCGCGAAGGCGAAGTTGTCGTCGCCCGCCGTGCCCTTGACCGTCAGGGTCGAAGTGGCGCCGCTGGAGATGAGGTTGACGTTCACGATGCCGCTGAGCGTGACAGTGTTGGCGCTCGTGGAGGCGATTGTCGAGGCGCCCAGGTCGACGGTGGTGGCGGCGTTGGCGGCGGTGGTGTAGTTCAGAGTGGGAGGGTCGGAATCATCTCCCTCCATGCGGATGTCGAAGTTGGCCACAGCGATGAACTTCGGAGGAGCCACATTGAACGTGTCGTTGCCGTCCAGTCCCCGCCAAATGGTGTGCGAAACGAATCCGGTGAATTGGTCGCCGACCAAAACGATCGGGGTGTGAAGGTTGGCGCCCGTATCCACACGGACCTCTGGGGCAAGAAGGGATGCGTCCCAATTGAACGAATCGTCGGCCCCCGTCCCGTCGATGACCACCGTGTCGTTGCCACCGGGGCCGCTAATTCCATTGAGCGAAATGGGGGTGATATTTGTTAAAGCCGCGCCCATCGTGACGAAGCCCGTGATTCCGCTAAAGCTCAAGGGCGCAAAGGTGAAGCTGCTGGTGAAACCGGTAATCTGTCCCGAGGAGGGAGCCGCGCCCGGGTCATACGTGAAGACGTCGCCGGCGGCAGTCCCGGCCGCCGCCAAGGCGTCGGAATCGGTGATTTGGCCTACGACGTTGATGCCCTCGATGCCCGTGTAGTTCACCACAGGCGCGATATTGGTGCCACCGTTGTCAGTATCGAGAATGTTCCCGCTGCCGGTGGCGGTGGGAAACACCACAAAATGGTCCGTGGTCCCAGGAATGCCGTTCACGATGAGCGTATCGCTGGCCGTGGGGTCGCTGCCGTTGACGGTGATGCTGCCCGTCAGGCCCGTGGGGGTCGTCGGGTCGTTCAGGTTGATCTCGTCGCTGCCGGCCTGGCCGTTGACGACCAGGTTCGGCTTCTGCGAGAACTCGTACGATTCCTGGGTATCGATCGTAATAAATCCCGTCTTATCGCTGCCGAAGATTCCTCCGCCGGGCCCCTGTACATAATTGATCGCGTTGGCGGCCGGCGTGGCGTTGACGGTGACGGTCGTGGCGGGGACGTTGTCCTGGACCGGGGCCAGATTCTGGAAATAAACCGTTTGCGTGTTGCCGCCGCCCACGATCACGTCGGTGCCCTCGCCCGTGTCGGGGCCCACGCTGTAGGTGTCGCTGGTCTGGGTCTTGCCGCCGGTCTGGGTCAGTTGCAGCGTGTTGAAGCCGGTGCCGCCGTTGTACTGAATGCCGCCCGGCAGGTTCAGCAGGCTGAAGGTGCTGTCCACCGCCAGCAGGTCGTTGCCGGTCCCGCCGTCGAAGGCGAATCGCTGGATATTATTGAACGAATACACGGGCGAGCCGTCGAAGGTCATGTTGGCGCTGGCCGGCCCGCTGGGGGCGAACTTGAGCGTATCGTCGCCGCTGTTGCCGATTACGATCATCTGGTCGCCGGGGGCGCCGGGCGAGCCCCCGCCGTCGAAGGTGATCGGCGTGTTGACCACCCCGTTTGCTTCATTGACGGTCACGCTGTTGTTGTTGGCGTCGCCGATGACGACGATGGGATCGGGTGAGTTGTTGGCATAGGTCGCAATCACCGTATTCGTATTGCTCAACAGGACCTGGATCTTTGTCGAGTCGTGGGGGTCGACCTGGATGGTGACGTTCTCCTGGGTGTTGTCCAACACCAGGGGAGCTTGCGTGGGCTCGGAGGGAATGCCGTTGGCGATCACGGTGAAGGAAGTAATGCCGCTCAGGGGATGGCCCGCGGGCAAGGTGAACTGGACGGTCTCGGGGATCGGGCCGGTCTGCACGCCGGCCGTGCTCCAATTGGTGGTGGTGGCGTAGAAAGTGCCGCCCCCGTCGGTGAACCGGACGATTGGGTAATTACTGGCCATCTGCGCGTCGTCGCCATAGGCGGCGCCTTCCGAGAGGCCGGTGATCTGCGTGCCGGTCAGCGTGAATGAGGTGGGGCTATTGGCCTTTATGTTGTCAATCACCGGCCGCCAGGCTGCCAGCGGCGTGGGGGTGCCGTTGGGCGTGGAACTGGGCGTGTAAACGTAACCCTGGCTGCTGGAGTCGCTGAACAGGACCTGCCCGTTGGGCAAGTCCAGCATCCGCGTCTCGAAGCCCGGCGTGCTCGTAGCCGTCGAGTCGGCCGCCTGGATGCCCGTGTCGGTGATGGTGTTAGTGGCGGGATTGTACTCGTAGATGTCCGTAGGCTTGTTGAAAGGGGCCACAACGCCGCTGCCGTTGGTCATGTAGGGGCTGGCGGCGAACAGCACGTCGCCGTTGGTCATCATCGCGGCGGGGGCGTCGTTGGCGCCCTCGCCGTTGGGAATAACGGGGCCGGCCACCCAGTTGCCGGTCGAGTTGCCGGCCAGCGCCGGCGACGAGTACAACGCCGTATTGCCGTTGGCGCCCGGGTGGAACACGCGGCCATCGGGCAGCAGGATTCCGGGGCCAATTTCCTGGATAACGCTCGCGCCGCCGGTCTCGCCCAGCGGAATGGGCACACTGCCCGCGGCGACCCACTGGTCCTGGGCAATCGTGGCGCCGGGCACGAACCGCGCGCCGGCCTGCGGTGCGTCGTTCGCAAACCCGTAAAGCTCGTAGCTCACTATGCTGCCGTCGGGCAACTTGGTCCAGGCCGTCTCGGCATTGGTGAGTTGGGCGCCGGGCAGGCTGGCGTCCTGAGTCCAGGTTCCGCCGGGGCCTCCGGTGGGGTTGTATCGCCAGGTATTGTTGCTGTTCAGGTCGCCGGCCAGGACCGTCCCGTCGGTCATCAGTTCCAGATTCCCGTCGCCGAATTCGCTCTGGGGGAAGGGGGTAATGTTGGCCCAACTGCCGGTGCCGCCGGACGTAGTGGGCGGGGTAAAGATTTCGCCCGTATTGGTTTCACCAACCGAAAAGGTCCCCGAGCCCGAGGAAGTTCCCACGTCGCCGGTCGTGCCGCCCAGGGTGAACGTATTCGAGCCGGTGACGGTGAACGTAAAGTTGCCGTTGGCGGCGGAGAACCCCGACACGTTCTTAATGGTAACGTTGCCTATGCTGCCCGTGGGCATGTCCGAGGGAAGTGTACCCGAGATGGTGACCGTAATCGGCGACGACCCGCCGGGGCCGTTCACCGAAGAGATGGAGCCTCCGACGTTGCTGTATTCCCCGCCCAGCACCATCACGTCGCCGTTCTGCATGACCACCGAGCCGAAGAACAGTCGGCCGATGTTGCTGCTGGCCAGCGTCTGAAATGACCCGTTGACGTAGCTGCCGGAGGAGTCGGGTATGAGCCGGTACCAGTCGTTCGCGGCGTTGTTGTTGCCGCCGTTGAACATCACCGAGCCGTCGGTCAACTGCAGCATGGTGCCGATTCCGTCGGGAGGAGTGGAACTGAGGGCCGTGTAGGAGCCCAGATTGGGGGCCGAGGCCGCCGCCTCGACATTCACGCTGCCGTTGACGGGAAGGCTTAGCGAGTAGGCACTTTCGGCGCCGTTGGCGGCCGACATGTCGGTGCCGCCCAGGGAATTGTTGGAGACCAGGCTGATAGTGCTAGAGCCGGTTGGTGCACCGCCCTTGACGTGGAAGTCGATGACCGCCAGGCTGTCGTTGATGGCCCCGCCGGTTACGCCGGGCGAGCCGCCGGCGAACACGGGGGCCCAGGTCCCCAAGCCGCCCACCGACCCCACGTCGCCGTTGGTGCCGTCTAGCGTGAACGTATTGCTGCCGGTCACTTTGATGGAGAATGTGCCGTTGGCGGCGGCGAACCCCGTAACACCCGTGATGTCCACGCTGGCCAGCGAGTTCAAGCCGGCCGGCAGAGCGCTCGAGGTGGTGATGGTGATGGGCCCCGTGCCCGTGCCCACGGCCGAACTGATGGCGGCCGTGGGGTCGGTGATGCTGATCCTAAGTTGTCCCGAGGCGAAGGAAGCGCTGAACGATAACAGTGAGGCGGCGCTGACCGGCCCCGTGCCCTGAAAGATATCGCCGCTGGAAACGGTAAACACGCTGGAATCGAAATTGATGGCCAGATCCGCCGTGCTGAGGCCGGAGTTGCCGGAATTATCGGAGAACTGGTTGACCAGCACGGGAACGGCGACGACCCCGTTCTGGAACGCATTGAGGCCCGACGGCATGCTCAACACCGGGTTGGCCGAGAGCAGTTGCCGTTGTTCCAACGGTTCGAGCAGTAGCCGCCAGTTGCGGATAGCCCGGTTCTTGTACCCCTTGGCCGACGACCGGCGCTGCGACTTGTCCCGAAGCGTGCTGGCTTTGTGCGTGCCCACGGAAGCAACCTCCCATGCTATAGGTTTCACTCGAACGTCAGAGCCCCGGCCCGCACCTGCGCATCCAGCAAATCCGCTCCATCCAGAAACGACGATGCAGGTAGCCCATCCTATTCACGAGGGTCAACCTGGACAATTCCCTCAAAGCGTGTTTGTGTTGTAACTGCAATCAGTGTCGGCACTTACGGCGTACGTCCGGATCGAGATTTATTAGACTGGCGTCGTCCGCGCAAGCAGGGCAAGGTGGAGAGTCAGGCCCGGAAGGCCCAACAGCGCCGCACTTGCTATACTGGCAAGTGCGATTTATGCCCTGATCGCATGCCCCTGGACGGAGAGTTCCATTGTGCCGAGTGCGCGGCCGGTCCTAAGAGGAGAACAAGACATGTGTGGAAGACGTGGCCTTTGTGTGGCGGCTGCGGTCGCCGTTCTGGTCGTGGCCGTGGAGGTCGCCGCTGCGGGTCGCGATGCGCCGCTGCCGGCGGGGGTCAAGGCCGTCTGGGATATGGACCGGGCCTATCGCGAGGCGACCCCGACCAGCGAACGTATCTCGATCAATGGGTTATGGCGCTGGCAGCCGGCCGACGAGGTGGGGCCCACCGTCCCGGCCGACAACTGGGGATACTACAAGGTCCCGGGGCCCTGGTCGGCCAACAGCCAGACTCTCTATCCGCATCCGGCCTGGAAGAGCAAGAATCTGAGAGATGCCGGCGTGGCCTGGTACCAGCGCGAGGTATCGATTCCCGACGCCTGGCACGCGCGGCGCGTCGCCGTCTATGCCGAATATCTCAACTCCTACGCGGCCGTGTATCTCGACGGCCGGAAGATGGGCGACATGTACTTCCCCTCCGGCGAGGTCGAAATTACGTCCGCCTGCCGGCCCGGCCAGAAGCAAGTCTTGTCGTTGTGCGTCAAGGCCGTGCCCCTGGCCGCGGTGATGCAAGCCTTTACCGACACCAGTGCGCCCAAGACCGTCAAGGGGTCGGTCGAGCTGCGGGGACTGTGCGGCGACGTCTTCCTGGTAGGCACGCCCCAAGGGGCCCGCGTCGACGAGGTGCAAGTCAACACGTCGGTCCGCAAGTGGGCCATTACTTTTGACGTCGCCTTGCAGGGTCTCACGCCGGGCAGGTCCTATCGTCTACGGGCCGAGGTCCGCGACAAGGGCCGGAAGATCAAGGCTTTCACGAGCGATGCGTTCGCCGCCTCCGACGTGAAGGACGGCCGTTTCTCCTTCACCGCCGCATGGAAGCCCGAGAAACTGTGGGACACCGACACACCGCAGAACATGTATGGCTTGGAGCTGTCGCTCGCAGACGGCGGCTCTCAGGCGCTGGATGTATTCCGCCCGCTGCGGTTCGGGTTCCGCGAGTTCTGGATCGACGGCCGGGACTTCTATCTCAACGGCACGCCCTTCCACTCGTTCATCGTTCCCATCGACAATGCCCAGATGGGGGCGGCCTGGGCCACGTACGAGGCGGTCCGCGAGACCCTGCTCCGCGACAAGTCGTTCGGGGTCAATACGGTCTACACCCACAACTACGGCTGCCCGCCCGGCGCGCACCTCAGTTTCAGCGAGCTGCTGCGGGCCGCCGACGACGTGGGCATGCTGGTGGCGCTCTCGCAGCCTCATTGCCAGCATTACAAGTGGGGCGCGCCGCAAGTGGAGAAGAGCAACGGCTACGCCCGGCACGCGGCGTTCTACGCCCGTGTGGCCGGAAACCATCCCGCGGCGGTCATGTACTCCATGAACCACAACGCGCTGAGCTACTACGGAGACACCGATCCCGATTTGACCGATGGGCGGCACAATGCCGAGGGCCGGATCGGCCCCCGCACCGATCGAGGCGCCCTGGACGGCCTGAAGGCACAGGCCATCGTCGAGCGCCTCGACCCCACGCGCGTGGTGTATCACCACTCCTCGGGCACTTTGGGACACGTACACACCAACAACCTGTACCTGGATTTCGTCCCCGTCCAGGAACGCTCCGACTGGTTCGAGCACTGGGCCGCCGAAGGCGTCAAGCCGCTGATGTTCTGCGAGTACGGCGTGCCCTGGGACATCAACTGGACCATGTATCGGGGCTGGTACAAGGGCGTCCGCTCTTGGGGCAGCGCCCGGCTGCGCTGGGAGTTCTGCATGGGCGAGTGGAACGCGCAGTTCCTGGGCGACAGGGCCTTCCGCCTCAACGATGCCGACAAGACCAACCTCCGCTGGGAAACCCAGCAATGGCGCTCCGGACGCGAATGGTTCAAGTGGGATTACCCCTTCAATCCCTCGAGCCCCTACTCCTGGGGCCACAAGCAGCAGGACGACGTCTGGGCCATGTACATCCGCGACAACTGGCGTGCCTTCCGCACCTGGGGAATCTCGGCCCGCAACGCTTGGGGTTATTCGGCGTTCTGGGAGTTGCGCGCCGGCGTGCAGCGCGAGAGGCAGGACCTCGAGGTCGATTGGGACAACCTGCAGAAGCCCGGCATCAGTCCGGATTACCTCCAAACCCGCAACGACGCGGCCTTTGACACCGCCTTCCAACGCAACGACTGGATCCCCACCAAAGCCGCCGAAGCCCTGCGGCGCAACAACATGCCCCTGCTGGCCTACATCGCCGGCCAGCCGCCGCACTTCAGCACCAAGGAGCACAACTACCTGGCCGGGCAAACGGTCGACAAGCAGGTCGTCATCATCAACGACTCGCGGGCCACGGTCGGTTGCGACAGCTCCTGGTCGCTGGGCTTGCCACAGCCGCTGGCAGGGAGCCGGAAGCTCACCATCCCCACCGGCCAGCAGCAGCGCCTGCCGCTGAGCTTCGCCCTGCCGGCCGACCTTGACCCGGGTACATATCAACTCACGCTAACGGCCCGATTCAGCTCGGGCGAAACCCAGGAGGACACGTTTGCCGTCAATGTGCTGGCTCCCGCGAAGCCGCCCGCGCTGACCGTCAAGACGGCCCTGTTCGATCCCCAGGGCGAAACAGCCAGGCTGCTCACGCGGATGGGCGCTCAGTATGATCCGGTCGCCGCCGATGCCGATCTGGGCGGCTACGGTGTGCTGATCGTCGGCAAGGCGGCGCTCACCGTCGACGGTCCGGCGCCCGACATCTCCCGGGTCCGCCAGGGGCTGAAGGTCGTCATGTTCGAGCAGACGGCCGACGTGCTGGAAAAGCGATTTGGCTTCCGCGTCGAGGAGTACGGTCTAAGACAAGTCTTCCCGCGCGTGCCCGACCATCCTTTGCTCGCGGGACTCGAAAGCGAGAGTCTGCGCGACTGGAGCGGCCAGGCGACGATCTTGCCGCCGCGGTTGACCCATTACACGATGAAGCCCTATTTTGGTCCGACCATCCAGTGGTGCGGCATCCAGGTGCCGCGCGCCTACCGGGCCGGCAACTGGGGGAACGTGGCCTCCGTGCTGGTCGAAAAACCCGCCCTCGGGAACTTCCTGCCCGTCGCCGACGGCGGATTCAGCCTCCAATTCAGTCCGCTCATGGAGTATCGTGAGGGCCGGGGCCTCGTCTTGCTCTGCCAGATGGACGTGACGGGGCGCACCCAGGACGATCCGGCAGCCGCCCGGCTGGTCGCCAATATACTAAACTACGTTTCCATCTACGCGCCGCCGGCCGCGCGCAAGGTGTGCTACGTCGGCCAGGAGGCCGGCCGCAAGCACCTGGAGCAGATGGGGCTGGCCGTTGCGGCCTATCAAGGCGGCAGTCCCCGGACCGACGAGGTCCTGGTTGTGGGGCCCCACGCCAGTCCGGCTCTGGCGGCGCACGCCGACGTCATCCGCCGATGGGTCGCCGCCGGCGGAAACGTCTTGGCCATCGGGCTGGGCCAGGAGGAGGCCAATGCCTTCCTGCCCTTCTCCGTCCGGACGCGGAAACGCGAGTACATCTGCTCGCTGTTCCAGCCCCCCGCCATGACCTCGCTGCTTGCCGGTATAGGGCCGGCCGACGTCATGAACCGCGATCCCCGCCAGATCGAGTTGCTCACCGAAGGGGTCACCGCCATCGGCGACGGCGTGCTGGCGGTTGCCCCGCATGCCAAAGTGGTCTTCTGCCAACTGGCCCCCTGGGAGTTCGACTACCGCAAGTACTTTAACCTCAAGCGGACGTTCCGGCGGGCAAGTTACCTCGTTACACGCGTCCTGGGGAACATGGGCGTCGACGGGCCCACGCCGCTGCTGGAGCGGTTCTCAACTCCGATTGGCAAAGATACGGCCGGCGACGGCCGCTGGCTGACGGGATTCTACCTCGACAAGCCTGAAGAGTTCGATGATCCTTACCGTTACTTCCCCTGGTGAGCCCCGGCGCCGTAGCGGGCCAATAGCGGTGTCTTGCACATAGCATGGCAGGGTGGGTCGAGCGCAGAAAAGCCCCACCAAGAGCCCGATAAAGGACCACGCGACATGACGCCTGATCCCCAACCGCCCGCGTTGCACCGCAGTTTCGGGCTGTTGCAGGCCTCGGCCATGAACATGTCCAACATGATCGGCGTGGGGCCGTTCCTCACCATCCCCATGATCCTCGAGACCATGGGCGGCCCGCAGGCCGTGCTCGGCTGGGTGCTGGGCGCCGTGCTGGCCGTCTGCGACGGCATGGTCTGGGCCGAACTGGGCTCCGCCGTGCCTTCCTCCGGCGGCACCCTGGAGTACTTGAAGGTGGCCTACGCCCGAACCTCCCTGGGCCGCTTGCTGCCCTTTCTGTTCATCTGGCAGTTCATTCTTTCCGGACCGTTGGAAATCGCCTCGGGCAGCATCGGCTTCGCCCAATATCTCACCTACCTCGTACCGATGGGCCCGATCTGCATGCAGTGCCTGGCGGCGGGGGTAAGCCTGCTGGGCGTCGTGCTCCTGTATCGCCGGATCGAGTCGGTGGGAAAACTCATGGTCGCGCTTTGGCTGGGCGTAATCGTCACCATGGCCGCCGTGCTGCTCCCGGGCCTGTGGCATTTCGACGCCCGCGCCGCCTTCGCCTTCCCGGCCCCGGCCTTCACGTTCTCGCAGGGGTTCGTCCTGGGGCTTGGCTCCGCCATGCTGCTGGTGATGTACAACTTCTTCGGCTACTACAGCGTCTGCTACATCGGCGAAGAAGTGCGGGAGCCCGCGCGGACCATCCCGCGGTCGATCCTGCTCTCGGTCCTGGTTGTGGCCGCGATTTACCTGGCCATGCAGGGCACGATCATCAGCGTCGTGCCGTGGCAGGAGGCGATGAAGTCGAGATTCGTCGGCTCGTTGTTCATGGAGACGCTTTATGGCCGCACGGCCGGCGTGGTGATAACCGTGCTGATCTGCTGGACCGCCTTCGCGTCGGTGTTTGCGCTGCTGTTGTCCTACTCGCGCATCCCGTACGCGGCGGCGCGGGACGGATTCTTCTTCTCCGCTTTCGCGCGGCTGCACCCCCGCGGCGACTTTCCGCACGTTTCGCTGCTGGTGCTCGGCGCCGTAACGGTGGTTGCCAGTTTCTTCCCGCTGGATGCGGTCATCAGTGCCCTGTTCACGACCCGCATCCTCGTGCAGTTCATTGCCCAGATCGGGGCCGTGGCCATGTTGCGCAGGCGGTCCGCGGCAGGCGTCGGGGACGCTCCGCCCGCACCGTCCGCGTTCCGCATGGCACTGTACCCCTTGCCGGCCCTCGTGGCCCTGGCCGGCTGGGTCTTCGGCTTCGCCTGCGCCGGCGGCTGGTACATTCTCGCCGGGCTGGCGACGCTGCTGGCCGGCAGCGTTGCTTATGCCCTATGGCGGCTGATCCAGCGCCCTGACCGGAACACAACGGGAGCATAACAGCGGCCGGGAAGCAACTTGGGGACTGTGCCCCGCCTTCCGGCGGCTGTCAGGACCGGCGAATCAATTATCGTCGTGTTCGCCAACGTACTCATCTCGCTGGAGCGAGATGAAAGCCCATCTCGCGGAGCGAGATGAATACATCTATTGATTCTGCGGTCCGTAGCTGCCGGCTAGTTCCGCCCTCCGCCTTCCGCCTTCACTCGACCTCGAACAACCAGCAATCGTCCCGCTGGTTCTCGATCTTGTAGTGGCCCGGCAGATGGGCCCTCTCGGTAAAGGCCAGCGCCGAGAACTCGCGGCGCTTGCTTTCATCCGCGGCCAGCGCGTAGACGATCTCGACGCCCAGCTCGCCGCGGCCGGCCAGACACGCCTCGACCAGCCGCTGCCCCGTCTCGGCGAAAGCGGCATGCGTGTAGCAGTCTATCGCCGCCAGGTGCGATTGATGGGCGAAGCCGCAGCGCACGAGGCTGGCGATGCCCACGATCGTCTGGTCGTTCTCCGCCACCCAGCATACGGCCTGCCCGCTCCGGATCCGTTCCATCAAGGTGATGAAAGTCCATTCGGTCTCCAGGCCCGTGCCGATTGGCTGGGCCCAATCCTTCAACCGGGTCTGATACTCCAGGTTGTAGAGCAGGCAGTACATGGCCAGATCGCCGGCCGTAAGCCGGCGGACACGGACTGCCGAGGGGCCAAACAACCCGGTCACGACCGTCTGCGATCCGGCGGGATGCCACATCGCCCAGTCCATCTCGTGCAGCACCGGCTTGCAGTAAAGCTGCCGGAAGCCCAGTTGCTCGTAGAATGGCAGCGTTTCGGGCGTCGAGGTGAACAGGAGCAGCACCGCGCCGCCGGAAGCCGTGAAATCGGCCGTCGCCGACTGCATCAAGCCCCGGGCGACGCCCTGGCGGCGACACTCGGGCCGCGTGTACACGTGCCCCAAGAGGCCGATCCGCGGCTGACCCGCCGCCGCCGTATACCACACGTGCCCTACCAATCCCGCCCTGGAGCGGGCGACAAAGAAACGATCGCTGCTCTCGGGGCACGCGCCTGCCGTGCGGCGGCGGATGTCGTCGATCCACGGGCTCCCCTTGTGGCCTAGCAGGGCCAGCAGCTCGCCCGACGCCAGTGGCGGCCGCAGCCGCTCGATTACAATTCCACTTGCTAACATGCGTGTCGCCCGCTTCCGCGCCAAGGTAGTAGGCACATTCCGTGTGCCGTCCGCCGTGCCTCTTTCCGCTTCAGCAGACGGCACACGGAGTGTGGCGTGCTACGTCAGAAGCACGATACCAGAATGATCGCCCGTTGACAACGGCCCCTCGCAGGCGACAATAGCGCCGGGTGCCACTGCTGGCTTGTCCAGCAGTGCTTCTCACACTGCTGGACAAGCCAGCAGTGGCACCCTGTCTCGGCACAGAAACGTTGAAGGCCGGCAGGAAACATCTATGAGCGGTGATCGCGAGTGGATTCGAGCCGCGCTAGAGCACCGTCAGCCGCCCGTGGTGCCCTACAACTTCAGTTTCTCGCCGCCCGCCCGGTCGCGTCTGGAAACGCATTACGCCGTGCGCGACGTGGAAGAGGCGCTCCGCCTGCCCATCCGCATGAGCGGGCCGGCGTCGATCAAGCCCCTGTACGCCCTGCCCAGCCAGTTCGGCCCGACGGTTGCCGACGAATTCGGCGTCGCCTGGACCACGAGCGAGCTGGACCGCGGCGCGCCCGTCGGCCCATGCCTGAGCGAGGCCGACCTGGCGGGCTACCGTTTTCCCGATCCGGCGGCCGAGTATCGCTTCCAGCACCTCGCAGGGTGGACCGCCGCCAACGCCGAGCACTACACGTTCTTGTGGATCGGCGACCTCTGGGAGCGCGCCACCTTCATGCGCGGCATGGAAACGCTCTTGCTCGACCTGGCGTTGCATCCCGAGTTCGTCGAGCGGCTGCTGCGCGGGCTGGCAGACTACATCTTGCAGACGATGGAGATCCTCTTCGCCCGATTCGCCTTTGACGGCATTGCCCTGAGCGACGATTACGGGACGCAGCGCGGCATGCTCATGTCGCCCGGGTGCTGGCGGCGGTTCCTCAAGCCGCTGTTGGCGGAGATCTACGCCCTGGCCCGGCGGCACGGCCGGGCGATTCTGCACCATAGTTGCGGCAACATTCTGCCCATCGTCGGCGACCTGATCGACGTGGGCTTGGACGTGCTGCACCCCATCCAGCCCGAGGCCATGGACATTCTCGATCTGAAGCGCCGCTTCGGCCCATACCTGACCCTCTGCGGCGGCGTCCGCACGCAGGACCTCCTCCCGCACGGGACCCCGCAACAGGTCCGCGACGAAGTCCGGCGCTTGAAAGACCTCCTGGGCGGCGGGGGTGGATATATCCTCGAGCCGGGCATTACGCTCCAGGCCGACGTGCCGCTGCCGAACCTGCTGGCCCTGATCGAAGAGGCCCAGGCATGAGGCAGTGGCTGGTGGCTGGTGACTCGTGGCTAGCAGTGACTGGCGGCTAGTTCCCGCCAGCCACTAGCGGGCCACTAGTCACCAGCCACCGTCCAAGGTCCTCTTGACAAACTCGCGCGCATCGCCCAATATATTTATTGATGCGGCAGGCGGCCACAAGCTGCCCGCCGCAACACCTCGAGGTTGACGATAGTGAGGTTTCCTTGGCGGAGACCGATACGGCGCTGGGAATCGTCACCTCGAGGCTTTTTTATTGTATCCGGCACACTCCGTGTGCCGCTGGGAAGAAACGGCACACGGAACGTGCCGGATACATCGAGGTTTGGCCATTAAAGTCACGCAGGATACGAACATCTCGGCCAGTCCCGTGACGATGGAAGGATCGGCGGGCTGCGCCATGCGCTGCCTGATCGGGCCGGACGACGGGGCGCCGAGCTTCACCATGCGGCAGTTCGAGATCGCCGCGGGGGGCCACACGCCCCGGCACGCGCACGCCTACGAGCACGAGGTGTTCGTGCTGGCCGGCCAGGGCGCCGTGCTGGAAGGCTCGGTCGAGCACCCCTTGCGGCCGGGGACGGCGGTCTACATCGCCCCGCAGGAGGTGCACCAGTTTCGCAACACGGGCTCGGGCCCCTTGCGGTTCCTGTGCCTGATCCCGCATCCCTTGCGGGGCATGTCGGGCCCGTGTGCCGCCGCTTGCGGATGCGATTGAGTTGCTCTTCGGCGGGGCTGATTACCCCATGAAACCTTCGTCGCGCACACCCGAAGGCGAGCCAAACCGTTGCCCCGTGTGTGGCAAGGAATTACGGATCGAGCCGTCGCGACCACCGGGAGACGCGCCGTGTCCCCACTGCGGCCACCTCCTCAATACCTCAAACTGCGAACGCCCCCGCCGGCCTTGTGCCGGCGGAGCGATGATTGACCACTACCGGCGGCCTCCTCGGATATTACTCTCCCGGTGGCTTCCGCCCGGCCCGATGGGCCGGGCGGAAGCCACCGGGAGATAAGAAAGTCGCCTTTGTTGCGGCGTTGTAGTGGAGAATCAGCGCTCCGTGGGGGCAAGCCCCACCGGGGCGTTTACTGCTCGAATAAATAACGAGGATAGGCGCCGATCATAATTCGGCCCAGCAGACGGAGACCGTCATGTCCGCCGACGCCGCCGCCAAGATCGCCGGGCTTCGCCAGGAGATCCGCCGCCACGACTGGAAATATTACGTCCAGGCCCAGCCGGAGATCAGCGACCTGGAGTATGACCGCTTGCTGGAGCGGCTCAAGCGCCTGGAGGCCGAGCACCCCGAGCTGATCACCGCCGACAGCCCCACGCAGCGCGTGGGCGACCAGCCGGTGGCCGAGCTGCCGCAGGTGGTCCACCGCGTGCCCATGCTCTCGATCGAGAACACCTACAGCCTCGACGATCTGCGGAAGTTCGGCCAGCGGGTGGCCAAGCTGCTCGCCGGCGAACCGATCGAGTGGGTCGTCGAGCTAAAGGTCGACGGCGTGGCCGTGTCGCTGGTTTATGAGGATGGGCGGCTGGTGCAGGGCGTCACGCGGGGCAACGGCCGCGTGGGCGACGACGTAACGCACAACCTCCGCACGGTGCACGACATCCCGCTGCGGCTCCGCGGCGCCGCGTTTCCGCCGCTCTTGGAGCCCCGCGGCGAAGTCTACATGACCAATCGCGACCTGGTGCTGCTGAACGAGCGGCAGAAGCGCGAGGGCAAACCCCTGTTCGCCAACACGCGGAACGTGACGGCCGGCAGCATCCGGCAGCTCGACTCGCGGATCTGCGCCGAGCGGCGGCTGCGGTTCTTCTGCCATTCGGTGGGCTACTGCGAGGGCCTGGCGGCCCGCACGCACACAGAATTTCTGGCCCAAATGCAGGACTACGGCATCCCGGTCACGCCGGGCGCGGCGTGCCTGCCCAGCTTCGAGGCGGCCATCGAGCATTGCGAGCAGTTGATCGAGCGGCTGCACGAGCTGGATTTCGAGATCGACGGGCTGGTGCTCAAGGCGAACCGTTTCGACCAGCGCGAGCGGCTGGGGGCCACGTCGAAGGCCCCGCGGTGGGTGATCGCCTACAAGTTCGAGAAGTACGAGGCCACCACGCGCCTCAGCGCCATCCGCGTGCAGGTGGGCAAGACGGGCGCCATTACGCCCGTGGCCGACCTGGAGCCGGTCGAGCTGGCCGGCACGACCGTCAGCCACGCCAGCCTGCACAACGCCGAGGAGATCGAGCGCAAGGACGTGCGGCCGGGCGACGTGGTGGTGGTCGAGAAGGCGGGCAAGATCATCCCGCACGTGGTGCGGGTCGAGGCCGCCGAGCGGAAGGGCGAGCCGCCCAAGTTCGCCTTCCCCACCAAGTGTCCCGAGTGCGGCACGCGGCTGGTCAAGGATGAAGGGGGCGTGTACATCCGCTGCCCCAACGCCGCCTGCCCGGCCCAGGTCAAGGAGCGCATCCGCTACTTCGCCGGCCGCAACGCCATGGACATCGAGGGCCTGGGCGATGAATTAGTCGACAAGCTTGTTAATGAGAAACTGGTTCAAACCTACGCTGACTTATATCGACTGACGGTTAATCAGTTGACGGGACTCAGTTTTGACTACGAATGGGGGCAACCGCTCGCGGAGAAGATCGTAAGAGGGATCGAAGAAACAAGACAATTCGGCCTCGAATGGTTTCTGCAAGCCCTGTCGAATGGGGAAATCAAGAGGCGCCACGCGATCTCGTTGGCTGACCGGTTCGCCCCGGTGGACCTGCTCATGGGGGCAACGATCGAACAGATTGCGAAGGTGGGCGGAATGGGGTCCATGATCGCCCAAGGTATATATGAGTGTCTGCACGATGACATTGGCACAAAGACAATGGCCGCTTTGGGAGCGCTGGGAGTGGAGGTGTTCGCGAGGTCCCGGATTGGAATACCCATACACGCGGGAGGCGTTGAACGCGGTCATGCCGATGCCGTGGATCGTTACGGCATTGAGGAGTTCAAGAGCCGTCTTCAATACTTCGTGGGTGGTGTCAAGGAGGGTACAAAGAAGAAGGGCGTGACCGGGCTTGCGAAACAACGCGTTGACCAACTGGTTGATGAGGGGTTGGTCAGGTGCTACGCCGACCTCTACCGCCTTACGGTCGATGCTATGAAAGGTCTGAGGCGAGTCGTCACAATTACCGAAGACGAGGCCAGAAAACAACTTGAGTTGATTGAGAAAAGTAAGGACCGTGGACTCGCGCGGCTGTTGAACGGTTTGTCCATCCGCCACGTTGGAAACCGCGTGGCAACGGTATTGGCCGAGCGATTTGGCTCGATGGAATCGTTGATCGCGGCCAGCCTTGATGAGATCGCTGATACAACGGATATTGGCCCAATCATCGCGCAAAGCGTGTTCGATTTCCTTCACGGTGACTTCGGTTCCAAGGCCATCGCCGACCTCAAGAGCCTCGGTGTAAAGATGGATGCTCCACGCGTTCGGGGAAATCGCCCGCTGGAGGGCAAGACGATCGTCGTCACTGGGACGATCGGAGGATACACCCGAGACGAGATTACTGAACGGATCACGCAACACGGTGGCCATGCGGCGTCGAGCGTCTCCAAGAAGACAGACTACGTCTTAGCGGGAGAGAACCCCGGCAGCAAACTGGAGAAAGCCAAGGAGCTCGGCGTTCCAGTACTGAGCAAGGAGCAATTTGAGAGGTTGCTGAGCCGATAGGAAACGATTCTCCGTTCAACTGAGAAGCAGCGTCAAGAACTCGTGTTCGGATATCACCTCCACGTCCCTACCCTCCGCTATCAGTTCCTCGGCACGTTTCATCTTCCCGCTCCTGTAGCCTCCGCGGAATTTCCCGAACATGATGTCGCCGACCACTAGATAGTTCGTGTGCCGTGTGACGCTTGTTCCGCAGCTACCACCCACGTCGAGAACCTGTTGCATGGCTTCCGCGCGGGTCATGGATTCCAGTTCTCCAGTGAAGACTACTGTCGTGCCGAATAGCGGGTGGTGTGGGTCGAAGTCGGTTGTCGAGGGGACCAGCGCCGCTGGTTCCTTCCTCACGCTGGGTCGGTGCGGGGACTCGCATCTGGCGGGCTGGTAGCCACCACAGAACAGTCTGCCTGGGGTTATCCTTAGCGCGTTTGCAAGTGAATCAAGCGTGTCGTTCTTGGTTACTTCGCAGGCGTACCGGGCGATTTCCGCGCATGCACGCGAATCTTCCACAGCGTTGTGGTGCTCGAACTCAATTCCCAGGCGACCGGCAATGTAATCCAGGCTGTAACTTGGGAAGTCGTGCCACACCTCCTTCGATATTAGCCTCGTACAGTTGTACTCCAGGTCCGGGTATGGAATCCCGAAAAGGTCAAGTGTGCACCGGAGAACACTGATATCAAACGAGGCGTTGTGCGCAAGAAGGGTCTGCCCTTCCAGGTGGGGCCTTAGCCAATCCCATACAGCGTCAAACTCGGGTTCGTCTGCCACATCTTCCGCGGAGATCCCGTGTATGGCCGTGTTGTACGGACTAAATCGCAGGGGCTGAGGTCGGATCAACCGCATGAACCGCTCCACACAACAGCCCTGCCTGACGACAACGACACCGACCGCACACGGACTCGACCGCTTTTCATTCGCGGTCTCAAAATCCAGGGCTACGAAATCCATGGTCACCCTCCTGCGGGCGTCCACCGGGACGTGAAACGATATGCCACCACGTTACCGATGGCTTTCTTTCAATCCCTTTTTCCGATCTTCACCGGGGCATGCGATCGGTTTCGACGGGGTCCCGGTCAGGAACAGCCGCTAGGAATCGCTCGAAGTCCTCGCGGCGGCCGCCGGCGGCCTCGCGGCGCAGGTACTCCAGCGTGCGCAGGGCCGCCATCTTCTCGGCGGCAGCGCTGGCCAGGAACTGGTCGATGGAATACCCCTCGCGCTCAGCCAGGGCCTGGATACTCCGACGCAGCGACTCGGGAAGCTGGAAGGTCACGTTGCTCATGGCTTGCGGCCTGTCACCTTGGCTAACCCACCAACAGCACGACGAGGCGTTTGGGGCCGTGGACGCCCAGGATGAGGATCTTCTCGATGTCGCTGGTGCGGCTGGGGCCGGTCACCAGGAGCAGCTCGCCCCGCAGGCCGGGATCGGCCAGGCGGCGGGCAATGTCGGGCCAGGCGGCCGGCAGATGCTCGGACATCTGCTCCAGCCGGGCCACCACAATGCACACCGGCGGCAGGTAGCACAGGAGCCGCTCCTGGGCCGTGCCGCAGGTGACGAGGCACGTGCCCGTATCGGCCAGCAGGGCGTCGGCGGCGACCAGGCCGGCCTCGAGGTCGGCCATCTGCCGGGGCTGCCAGTCGGGCGTGGCCCAGGCGACGCGCTGGGCGGGCAAGCGGGCCGTGAGCTCGCGGGTTAGCGGGCGATCGGCCGCCCCCACGCGGCTCCAGCCGGCCGACTCGATCAACTGCCCAAGCTGGCGCTGGGCCTCCTCGATGGTCGGCACGCGAATGGTCTCGCCTTGCAAGAGCTTCAATTCATCGGCGAACCGCCCCGCCAGGCAGTTGCGGTCGGAAGTGACGTGCGGCCAGACCTCGCTCACCGGCGGCGGCTGGAGCTCGGCGAAGCCGGCCGCGGCCGCGCCCGTCAGCCCGCTGCGGATGCGCTCGAGGATCGTGTCACGGGTGGTCATTTGAGTGGCTAGTGGCTGGTGGCTGGTGGCTAGTGGCGAGGGTGAGGGGTGAGGGGGGAGGGGGGAGGGGGGAGGGGCGGGCGGGTGCGGCGGCGCCACCAGTGGCGGAACGAGTGGTCCGGCACTTTGGGCAGATCGCGGCCGCGGGTCCATGCGCCCAGCTTGCCGGGATGCCAGGGAAGGAAGCGGCTGAGGCGCACGCCCCAGCGGACGGCCCACATCGTCAGGCGGTAGCGCCGGGGGCCGCGCATGGCCCAGGCCCACAGGATCCAGGTCAGCCGTTCCAGGGTCGAGTTCATCGGCGATTGTTCGCTGGTGGCCCGATGCCGCAGGTGGACCAACTGGTGGGCCAGATCGATCTTCACCGGGCAGACCTCGGCGCAGGCCCCGCACAGCGACGAAGCGAAGGGCAGCGTGCCGGCCTTATCCAGACCGATGAGGTGCGGCGTGAGGACCGAGCCGATGGGGCCGGGGTAGACCCAGCCGTAGGCCCAGCCGCCGACGCGGCGGTAGACGGGGCAGGCGTTGAGGCAGGCCCCGCAGCGAATGCAGAACAGGGCCTTCCAGGCCGCCGGGTCCTGCAAGACATTGGTCCGCCCGTTGTCGATGAAGATGATGTAGAGTTTGCGGCCGGGGGCCGGCCCGGCGATCAGGTGCGTATAGGCGGTGAGCTTCTGGCCCGTGCCGCTACGGGCCAGCAGGTTCAGGAGCAGGGGCAGGTAGTCGATCCGCGGCAGTACCTTTTCGATGCCCACCAGGGCCACGTGGACCGGGGGCGTGGCGGTCGAGAGACCTGCGTTGCCTTCGTTCTCGACGATGACCAGGGTGCCGGTGTCGGCCACGGCGAAGTTACAGCCGGAGATGCCCATGCCGGCTTGCAGGTATTCGTCGCGGAGATGGCGGCGGGCGATGCCGGTCAGGTGCTGGTGTTCGGCGCTGAAGGGCTCGCCGAGTTTTTCGGCGAACAGGCGGCCCACGTCGGCGGCCGACATGTGCAGGGCGGGGGTGACGATGTGCGTGGGCCGCTGGCCGGCCAGTTGGATGATGAACTCGCCCAGGTCGGTCTCGACCGCCCGGATGCCCGCCTCTTCCAGCACGTGGTTCAGGTCCATCTCCTCGGTGACCATCGACTTGGACTTGACCACGCTGCGGACCTGGTGCCGGCGGGCGATCTCCAGTACGAGCCGGTTGGCCTCGGCGGCATCGGCGGCGTAGAGCACCTCCGCGCCGCGGGCCGTAACCGTCCGCTCGAACTCGACCAGCAGCCGGTCGAGATTGGCGATCGTGTACTTCTTGACGTCGTGCGCCGACTGGCGCCAATCCTGGAAATAGGGGATGGCGTCGGTGATCTGCCGGTTCTGCTTGCTGGAATACTCGGTGGCCTTGCCCAGCGCGGCGAACTCGCCGGTCGGCTCGTACAGGCCGCGGTTGAGGTGCTTCAGGAACTCTGCGCCGTCTATGTGGCTGGGCATAGTGTTCAGTTTTCAGTTTTCAGTTTTCAGTTTTCAGTTGTCGGTATTCGGGGTCTTGCTGAACACTGAACACTGAAAACTGAACGCTCATTTCATTTCCAGCAGCTCGGCGAGGTGCATGGTGCGGATGTGGCGGGTGGCCGGGTCGCGGCGGAGCATGCCGCCGATGTGCATCAGGCAACTGACGTCGGCCGAGGCCACGACCTCGGCCCCGCTGCGGAGGATGTTCTCTTTCTTCGTCTGGCCCATGGCCAGCGACGTGCCGGGCATTTTCACGCTGAACGTGCCGCCGAAGCCGCAGCATTCCTCGAGGTTGGGGATCTCGCAGTAGCTCACGCCGCGGACGGCCTTGAGCAGGGCCAGCGGCTGATCGACCACGCCCAGCTCGCGGCGGCCGTGGCAGCCGATGTGCAGGCCGACCTTGTGCGGGAAGGCGGCCCCCACGTCGGTCACGCCCAGGATATCGACCAGGAACTCGGTGAATTCCAGCACGCGGCGGCCCACGCCGACCACGCGCGGGCTGGGGTCCACGTGGGCAAAAAATACCCGGCACATCGCCGTGCACGAGGCCGACGGGCAGACGATCCAGCGGTAGGGCTCGAACACGCGGCAGAAATGGTCGATCACCCGCCGGGCCTCGTCCCAATAGCCCGAGTTGAAGGCCGGCTGCCCACAACAGGTCTGCTCGGGCGGAAAGACCAGCTCGACGCCGTAGCGGTCCAGCAGCCGCACCATCGCCTCGCCGATCTCCGGAAAGAACTGATCGATGTAGCAAGGGATGAACATGGCGACCGGATCGCCCGGCCGGTATGGCGGATCATCCTGCCGGGGCGCCGGCGTGTAGCGTTGGGGGCTCGTCACAAGTAGGCCTGGTTCGGGCGACTGGTTGCGGGCGGGGAAAAGGGGACAGGCACCTTTTGTGCAAAGCACCCGAAGGGCCGTCGGCGGCAAGAGGTGCCTGTCCCCTTTTCCCTTCCGTCGGGAATCCGGGAATTCTGTAAAACGTCGCCCCCTTATACCATCCCTTGGGGCGGGTGTCCAGGGCCCGATACCACCGCTGGCGGTGTTTAGAGTGGCCAATTGCTGGCCGCCTCGATGATCCTCCCGATGGCCTGGTCCCAGGGGATTGCGGCCTGGGCCACGGCCGCGGCGAAGCCGGCGTCGGGCGAGAGGCAGGGATTGGTGTTGATCTCGAGGATCCACGGCTGGCCGGCGCGGTCTACGCGGAAATCGACCCGTGCATAGCCCCCCAGCCCGAAAAGCTGCCAGCAGCCGAGCGAAAGCTCGCGTAAGCGGGCCAAGAGCGGGCCGTCCTGATGCGGGAAATCGAAGCACCGCGGCGTGTGGGCGAACTCGAACGACCCGGCCTCCCACTTGGCCTGGTAGCCCACGATCCGCACCTTGCCCGGCGGGAAGGCCGAGAAGTCGATCTCGGCCGGCGGCAGCACCTCGGGCCCGGCCGGCCCGGCCAATACTGAGAGGTTCAACTCCCGGCCCTCGATGAACTGCTCGGCGAAGGCGGGCCGGCCCGTCCGGGCGGCAAACTCGGACAATCGCTCGCGCACTCTCCCAACGCCGCCCTGGCTCACTACGTTCTGCTCGTCCAGCCCCCGCGAGGCATGTTCCCACACGGCCTTGAGGATGTAGGGGTGAGGGGGGAGGGGTGGAGTGGACGCGGGGACGCGGGGACGCGGAGACGCGGAGACAAGAGCCGAAGCTGACCGCTGACCGCTGATAGCTGACCGCTTTTTCTGACAACTGACAACCGGCAACTGCTCGGTGGCGAGGGGGGAGGAGGGAGGGGCGAGGGGTGGAGTGGACGCGGGGACGCGGGGACACGGGGACGCGGGGACATCGGAACTCTCCGTGTCTCCGCGTCTCCGCGTCTCCGCGTCATTCCCAACCAGCGTCAGCCAGGCTGGCGTCGGCAGCCCGGCCAGCCGCAGAAGCTGCTTGGCCAGCAGCTTGTGGGTTGTCTGGAATATGGCCTCGGTGGAATTGCCGGTGTAGGGCAAGCCCATCGCGTCCAAGACGGCCGATGGCAGATATTGGAGCGAGTCGGCCCCGCCGAGCGATTCGACCAGGTTGAACACCACCTGCGGCCGCACTTCGGCCAACCGCTGTTGCAGGGCGGCCAGGTCCAGCGTGCAGGGCACGGTCGTGGTGCGGTGGCCCAGCCGCACCAGGGCCTCGGCCACCGTCTGGACCTGAACCAGCGTGTCCTGGTCTTCCAGCGCGGCTTGCGGCGGCAGGGCCGGGTGCAGAATCGCCACGTCCATGGGCCGGGCCCCTCCTCATTCGTCCCAGGTTCTTAACGGCTACCGCCGGGAGTGGGTGCCTCGTTCAGCGTCAGGGGCCTATGGGTGGTTGAAACAACGCCACGACCGCGGAACGAGAACTACTTCCCCGGCTGCAGGTGTGACCACGCCGCGTCCTCCTCCGGCCGGGACCAGTCCACCGCCAAGGCCGCTTCCGCCAAGAGCGCGGCCTCTCCCGGCACCGCGGCTGGCTCTTCCAACACCGTCACGAGCGCCCGGCGGGGGCTGGCGACATGGACCTCACCGAGCAACTGGACCCGCCCGGCAGTATCGACGACCGCCTCAACTGTTTGGATCATGGGACACCTCCCCCGCTATTCTACCGAACTGCAAGCGTTCCGGTCAGGTGTCGTGGAGTATTTCTTCCGATCAGGCAAGGGTCTGCAAGCCCGTGCCGTGTTAAGCTCAAATCGCCCGCCGGGCGGCCGAACTGACGATCCGCTCGACGAGTTCCCGATACCCAATGCCCTTCAGGCCGCAAATGATCGGCAGATCGGAATGTTCGGGGTGCAGGCCGGCCAGCGGATTGATTTCGATGAATTGCGGGCGGCCCTGGCCGTCGGAGCGGAAATCGGTCCGCGAGGCGTCGCGGCAGCCCAACCGCCGGTGGACGGCCAGGGCCAGCTCCTCGGCCCGGCGGACCTCGTCGTCCTGCTCGGGCCGGCCCATCTGGTACCGGCACAACTCCTCGCTCCGCTCCTTGTTGACGTAGGAATAGACCTCGGCCTCGGCCCCCGGCAGCAGGAAGACCTCCATGCTGCCGACCACGCGGGCGTCGGCCCCGGTGCCCAGCACGCCCACGGTGAACTCGCGGCCGGGCAGGAAGGTCTCGACCAGCACGTCCTGCCGGTAGCGGGCCAGCAGCTCGCCGCAGACCCGTGTGAGCGAGTCGCGGTCTACGATCTTCGAGGCGGCCGTGACGCCCTTGCCGGTCCCCTCGGCCACCGGCTTGGCAAAGAGCGGCATCGGCAGCTCGATGCCCTGGAGGTCGTCCAGGCCGTGGACCAGGGCGAACTCGGGCGTGGGAATGCCCGCGGCCCGGACCACCACCTTGGTCAGGGCCTTGTGCAGCGTCAGGGCCAGCACCAGGGGGTCGGAAAAGGTGTAGGGGATCTCGTACAGGTCGAGGATCGCCGGGACCTGGGCCTCGCGGGCCAGCCCATGCAGGCCCTCGGCGAAATTGAACACCAGGTCCCACCGCCGGCCGGCGGCCAGGCGGTCGACCAATTGCCGGCCGCTTCCGATCCGCTCGGTTCGGTGCCCCAGCTCGGCCAGGGTCGATTCCAGGGCCTCGACCGTTTCGGCCCGGTCGAACTCGGCCGTCTGCTCTTCCGTGTAGCCGGCGGCCAGGTAGTCGGCTCGGAGGTCGTAGGTCAGGCCGATCAGCATGGAAATCCAGCGGTCAGCGGTCAGCGGTCAGCGGTCAGCGGTCAGCGATCAGCAATCAGCATTTAACGTTCAACATCCTGCCTGGACACTGACAACTGACAACCGACAACTGACAACTACTCCCGATGCGGGTCGGGATAGCGGTAGGCGCCGCCCCGGAAGTTGCGCAGCAGCAGGTCCTCGCCCTCCCGGCCCACGACGTAATCGGGCTGCAAGGGGATCTTGCCGCCGCCGCCCGGGGCGTCGATCACATAGGTGGGCACGGCGTAGCCCGTCGTGTGCCCCCGCAATCCCTCGATGATCTCCAGCCCCTTGGCCACGGAGGTCCGAAAGTGCGAAGAGCCGGTGATCGGGTCGCACTGATACAGGTAATACGGGCGGACCCGCATCTTCAACAGGCCGTGCATCAAGCGCTTCATCGTCGCCACGTCGTCGTTGATGCCCCGCAGCAGCACCGTCTGCGAGCCCAAGGGGATACCGGCGTCGGCCAACCGGGTGCAGGCCTGGAAGGTCTCGGGCGTGCACTCGTCGGGATGGGTGAAATGCAGGCTCATCCACAGCGGGTGATGCTTGCGCAACATGCGGCACAACTCGCGTGTGATGCGCTGCGGCAGCACGGCGGGCATTTTCGTGCCGATGCGGACGAACTCGACGTGCGGGATGGCCCGCAGGCGGGTGAGGATCTCGTCCAGCCGCCCGTCGCTGAGGAAGAGGGGGTCGCCCCCGCTGAGGAGCACGTCGCGGATGGCCGGCGTGCGGGCGATGTAGTCGAAGGCCTGCTGCAGCCGCTCCTGGCTGGGCAGGATTTCGCCCTGCCCCACCACCCGCGAGCGGGTGCAGTAGCGGCAATAGCTCGAGCAGTAGTCCAGCACCAGGAGCAGCACGCGATCGGGATAGCGGTGCACCAGGCCCGGCACCGGGCTGTCGTGCTCTTCGCCCAGCGGGTCGGCCGCCTCGCCCCGGCCGGAGGCGAACTCGCGGGCCGTGGGAATGACCGTCCGCCGTAGCGGTTGCAGGGGCTCGGTGGGCGACAGGAGGCTCATGTAATAGGGCGTAATGCCCACCGGCAGGCTGGCCCCCGAGCGGTCCAGCCCCTCGCGCTCCTCGTCGGAAAGCACGAGCATGCGGGCCAACTGCTCCAGGGTGCGGATGCGGCTCCGCGCCTGCCACCGCCAGTCGTTCCACTGCTTGTCGGTGATGTCGCGGAAGAAGGCCCTGCGGAAGGCCCGCGTCTTGGGGCTGTTCCGAGGGGGCCTTGGCCCCGAGAGCGACGAGTACACGAACTCGTCCGGTTGCGGAAACACCAGCGGCCAGAGCGACCGCTGCACCTGCGAAGAGGCTCGGCAGGAGAAGAAGCTGCCCGAACTACCCGGAGGTTCCTCATCGACTTCTACGCGGCAGCCCGTCGATGGACCTGTATCAATCTCGTTCATCCTCGAATTCTCCGAGAGGAACTGCCGACCCGGTCCTTCCGGGCCGTGACGCCGGGCCTGGCCGGCGCCTGGCGGGAGCGATCCGCCGCCCCCGCCCAAACTGTTTCTATTACCATTCGGCCGAACGCGCGGCCCACAAGAACATTTTCATACCCGCAGACGAAAAAAAGTCAAGGGCGAAAACACTCCCAGGATCAAAATTAGCGGCCCAGCTTCGTTTCTGAGGCGATGCAAGGTAGGGTGGGTCGAGCGCAGCGAGCCCCACCATTTTCCGACCTTCCAGAACAGAAACCACTTCCAAGCCCCAATCCATTACGACTTGACCAGCTCCGCGCAGATGCCGCCGGCCCGCAGCATCTTGTGCATCCGCGTGTACCAGAGTTCCTGCCGCCAGTGCAAGCCCAGGTTCTCGGCAATCCGCGCCAACTCCTTGCGATTATAGGTCCGGCAGCACCAGATGCGGCTGGTCCAGGCCCCCGAAAAATTGTCCTCGGTGGTGAGCAGGAGCATGCGGGCCCCGGGTTTCATGACCCGGGCCAGCTCGGCCAGGCCCAGCCGGGCATCGGGCAAGTGCTCCAGCACGTAGCCGCAGGTAACGCAATCGAAACTGGCCGCCGGGAAGGGCAGCCGGGTAACGTCGGCCACCACGAACCGCGGCCGGCCGCTCTTCAGCCGGCCCCGCGCCCGCCGCAACATCTCGTGCGACAGGTCGAAACAGGTAATCCGCGCCTCGCGGTCGGCATACTTCAGCACGTGCCGGGCGAGCTGCCCCGCCCCGCTGCCCACGTCCAGGATGTCGCGGGCGTCCCGCAGATCGAACTTCCGCTTCTGGAACAGCCGCTCGCCCAGCGGGATATGGAGCGACAGCAGGCTGCAAGTGGCCAGAATCGCCCCCTGCGGGCCGTCGTACACGTCCCGCACCTTCCGGCGATACTCCTCGAAGCTCACCTGCTTGATTAAGCGGTGCTCCAGGAGGCGGTTGAAGACCTTCTTCGGCCGCGGCGGCCCGGCCGGGCGCCCGCCACGGCTCGAGCGGCCCTTCTTGGTCAGCTTTTGGGTGGGCATGCTCGACTTATGGTGGGAAAAACATCACACTTCGGTCGCCGACCGCACTTGCGTTACCAGTAGGTTAGCACTCGGCGGGCCGATCGGCTAGACCTGTTGCCGCCAATTTATTTGGGATTTCGCCATTGCCGGCGGCCCTCCGGCGGTTCTCCGGTGGCTGTTAGCCGCCGGCTGTTATGGTAGAATGCCCGGCGTCAAGGCCGGCGGGGACTGGTCCGTTTTTCGGCGGGTTCGCGCTTCTTTCGGGAGAGAACGTGGGCCGAAAATACGGACCTGTCCCCTTCCGGCGTACAGTGGAGAAAGATCATGGCTATGGTTCCTGCCTTCGGTTTGACCGCGATTGTCTGGCTTGGCCTGCTGCCGTTGCTGGGCGGGGCGCCCATTCCGCTGGGGATCCCGCCCTTGCCGGAAGACCCGGCGCTGGCCCGCGTCGCCCCGGCCGAGTGCCTGTTCTACGCGAGCTGGTCGGGCATGGCCGTGCCCGACGCCAAGAGCCCCAACCAGACCGAGCAACTCCTGGCCGAGCCGGAGGTCCGCGAGTTCTGTAAGGCCATCGACCGCACGATCTCCGGATACCTGGGCCAGGCCGCCGCACAGGGCCACGGGCCGGGGGCGGCCCTGGCCGCCGAGCTTTACCCCTGGGCCAAGAGGGTCCTCAGCCGGCCCGCGGCGGTCTTCATTGCCCCCGCCGCCCTCACGGCGCGGGGGCCCGACATCCGCGGCGGGCTGATCGTCAACCTGGGCGGCGACGCCCCGGCCTTGGCGCCCCTCTTGGAAAAATTCCAGGCCCTGCTGCCCGAAGGCTCGGTCGAGAAGCTCGACCCCGGCTTGGTGACGGGCTTGTCCGGCTATCGGCTGAAGCTTGGCCCGGCCGGTCTGAGCGTCGCCTGGGGCATCAAGGGCCGATACCTGCTGGCCGGCCTGGGCGCCGGGTCGCTGGAAGGGATCGTCGAGCGGGCCAAGGGCCCGGCGCCCGAGTGGCTCCAGGCGATCCGCAAGGACCTGCCCGTCGAGCGGCCCTCGACCATCATGTACATCAACCTGAAGAAGATTATCGAGCAGTTCGCCCCGCTGGGCGGTCCCCAGGTGCAGGCGGGCCTGGAGGCCATGGGCCTGGGCAACGTCACGGCCCTGGTCTCTGTTACCGGCCTGGATGGCGAAGGCTCGCTGAGCCGCACGCTGGTGCGGATCGAGGGCCAGCCCGCCGGACTGCTGAAGTTGGCGGCCGGCAAGCCGCTGGCCGCGGCCGACCTGGCCCCCATCCCCCGCGACGCAACCATCGCCCTGGCCGCCCGGCTGAGCGCCGACGAGGCCCTGGAAACCGTCTTAACAATCCTCGGCAAGGTCGAGCCCCGCGCCCGCCAGGAGCTCACGCAGAACCTGGATCGCTTCCATCGGGATTTCGGCATCGACCTCCGCGACGATCTCGTCAAGCCCTTGGGCGACGTCTGGTGCCTGTACAACTCGCCGGGCGAGGGCGGCCTCGTGGCGACCATGGTCGTCAGCGTGAACGATCCGCAACGGCTGGCCGCGACGCTTGAGCGGCTGGCCGCGCTCGTGCAACGGCTCGGCAACGAGCAGCCGGGCGGCCCCGGCGGGCCGCGTTCCGGCCCGCTGCCGCCGGCGATCAAGAGCTTCCACTTTGCCGGGCGGGAGATTTATTTCCTCCAGATCCGCGGCGAGCCCTTCCCCCTTGCCCCCGCCTGGTGCCTCACCGATAAAGAGTTGATCCTGGCGACCGGGCCGCAGCAGGTCAAGGCGTATCTGGCCCGCGGCCCGGCTTTCCAGTCGCTGGCCGCCGCTCCGGACGTGGCCCGGTTGTTCCAGGAGGGCGACGGCCCGTCGGCCCTCTCATACGGCGATACCCGCCGCTGCGCCGAGGCCCTGTACCCGATGGTTGGCGTGTTAGCGCAGATGCTTGCCGGCCAGCTCGCGCGGGAGGGGATCGAGCTGGATGCGTCGATGCTCCCCTCGGCCGGCTCGATCCTGCCGCATCTTCGGCCTAATGTGAGCGCGGTCCGCCGCACGGCCTTGGGCATCGAGCAGCAGGGCCGCGGCACCATGCCCGGCATGGGCACGGCGATGGTGGCCCCGATCGGGGTGGCCCTGCTGCTGCCGGCCGTGCAGGCAGCCCGCCAGGCGGCCCGCCGCGCCGCGTCGATGAACAATCTGAAGCAGATCGCCCTGGCGATGCTGAATTACGAAAGCGCGATACGGGCCTTCCCGCCGGCGTACACCGCCGACAAGCAGACCGGCAAGCCGCTGTTGAGCTGGCGGGTGGCCATCCTGCCCTATCTCGATCGGGAGGATCTCTTCAAACAGTTCCATCTCGACGAGCCGTGGGACAGTGAGCACAACAAGGCGCTCATTCCGCGGATGCCGGCGGTCTACCGCAGCCCGGCCAGCCAGGCGGCGCCGGGGATGACCAATTACCTGACCTTTCGCGACAAGGATAGTGTCTTTCCCGGCACGGAAAAGATCGGGCCGGCCGACGTTACCGACGGATTCTCCAACACGATCATGGTGGTCGAGGCCAGCGACGCCCGGGCCGTGGCGTGGACCAAGCCGGACGATTTGCAGTACGACCCCAAGAATCCGCGGGAGGGGCTCGTGGGCCTGTGGCCCGGGGTCTTCCTGGCGGCCTTCTGCGATGGCCACGTCCGTGCCATCCCTGCAAGCATCGACCCCGAGGTCTTGCGCTGCCTGGTCAACCGCCACGACGGCCAGCCGGTCCCCGAGTTCTGATGCCTGTCCCTCCCAAAAACTCCGTCCGCGTTACCATGCAACGACTTACGGCATCTGGCGGAATCGGCACCTTACATTAGGATAGCCGATTCCAAAGACCAGGGAAGAGCCGAAGCTGGGGATTCTGCGGCGGCCGTGGAAAGATTGCGTCGCCAACCGTTTGCTTACGCTGACACATCCCAGTAGGATTGCCGATTTGGCAACTGCGGGAGCGACAGGCCATGGGCATTATCCAAGCCATCTTTCTCTTCCTTCGGACGTTCATTCTCGGCCGCGCTGCCACAGCCATCGAGAACCTCGCACTGCGACAGCAGGTGGCCGTGTTCAAGCAGTCCGTCAAGCGCCCGAGACTCCGCCCCCGCGACCGCATCTTCTGGGTCTTGCTCTCCCGGCTTTGGGCCAACTGGCGATCGGCGCTGGCCATCGTCCAACCCGAAACAGTTATCCAGTGGCACCGACAAGGATTCAGGCTCTACTGGCGATGGAAGTCGAGGGCTAGGAAGCCCGGACGGCCTCCCGTCCAACGCGAAGTCCGCGAACTGATTCGCCGCATGTCTCGTGAGAATCCGCTCTGGGGCGCACCCCGAATTCTGTCGGAATTGCTCTTGCCGGGCTACCAGGCTGCGGAACGCACGGTCGCCAAGTACATGGTCCGCACCAGGAAGCCGCCATCGCAGAACTGGCGGACATTCCTGGCGAATCACGTTCCGGATATCGCTGCCTGCGACTTTTTCACCGTGCCGACGGTCACGTTCCACGTTCTGTACGTGTTCATCGTGCTGCGTCATGACCGACGACGGGTCGTTCACTTCAACGTGACCGACCATCCCTATGCCGAATGGGCCGGCCCGCAGATCATCGACGCCTTCCCGTACGAAGCAGCCCCACGTTTCCTGCTACGTGATCGCGACGGCATCTATGGGGACCATGCGAGTTAAGGAATCCAACCGATGAAAAGACATGTTCTTGGTTTCCTGGTGATCGGCTTGACAGCGGTGTTTTCCGGAGCTGTGTCGGCAGCGGATGACGGGGGACATCGGTTTGGCGAGTGGCCCGCCATCAACGCGATGCTGCCCGATGAGAAGCAGCATAACCTCAACCCAGAGGACCAGGACTTCCTGATCGAAGTCTGGTTCAAGCCGTTGCCCAAGGTGAAGGCGAAAGGCATGGCCCCCAACACGCTGGTCTCAAAGAGACTGTGGAGCAAGCTGGCGGGTTATGAACTGGGCTACCAACCCAACGGCGACGTGTATTTCGTCGTCTGCGACACCCACCACGAACTGGAAGGCGATCTTGGCATGGGCGCGGCGTGCGGACTTCAGGACGAGCAGTGGTACTACATCGCCGCCGCGCGTGCCGGAGATTCGCTGCAACTCTACAAGGACGGCGTGCTAGTCAAGGGCATTCCGGGCAGCAAGATTGGCAGCATTGCCAACCAGGACGCGCTGAACGTCGGTTTGGGCAGCGGCGGCTCCCAGGCCCATTGCCAGATCAAGGAGATTCGCTTCTGGCGCGTGAAAAAAGGATCGCAGGTGGATTTCGCCCGGGCCGTTGCGGAGCATCACCGTCACCCGGGACAATTGGCGGACACGTTGACCGCCAATGCGGACTATTCCCGCTGGACCTTCCAGGCCGAAGGCGAGACCGTGAAGGACTTGGGCAACAACGGCAACACCTTGATGTACGTGCCGCTCGGGTATCACCCACGCGATGTCATCCCGATCAAGGCTTTCCCTGAGAAACCCGTGGGGAAGACCTACTATGTGGACATCGCCAACGCCGCCGCTGCCGACACCAATCCCGGCAGCCGGGAAGAGCCGTTCCAATCGATCCGCCGTGGGCTGAATGCCTTGTGTCCCGGCGACGTGTTGCACATCTGCAAGGGCCGCTATGTGCTCAAGGAGATGCTCTTGTTGCCGAGGGGCGATAACGGCAAGCCGGTGACCGTCGAGGGCGAAGACGGCACGGTACTGGTGGGCAGCGAGCCGATCACCGGCTGGACGAAGACCGATAACGGAATCTGGGTCGTCAAGGGATGGAAGGGCAACTATTTCGGGCCCTCCGATCCGCGCGAATGGGACGTCCGCTCGCAACCCGGCAACATTCTCTTCGCGGGCAGCGACGTCATAGACTACGTGGCGACCAAGGCCGACCTGGCGCCGGGCTGCTGGACCCTGGAGCCACTGGAGGGTCACAGTCCCAAGGCGATCTACCTCTGCCCGCCGCCCGGCGTGGACCCCAATGCGGCGCAAATGGAAATCGTGGTGTGTGGCGGCCTGTTCCAGCCTTCGGAGTTCAACCACGTCCGCAATCTGCACTTCACCCGCGCCGGCTGCGCCATGGGCATCGGCGGGCGGGGCCACGTGATCGAGCATAACCGCATCGATTGGATGGGTGGCGGGGCCTTCGGCGTCTACGGGCAAGACATCATCATCCGCAACAACCGCATCGAATGGACCGGCGGCATTGGCGGCGCGTGCGCCCGGGTCCTGTTCGAGAACAACCTTGTGCGATTCAACGCCTGGCGGATCGTGGATGGGGCTTGGGCCGGGGGCGCCATCAAGTTCATCCCCGGTTGCGTCGATCACTTGCTGCGCGGCAACGAGTTTGCCTACAACCGCACCGCCACCGTCTGGTACGACTCGGGCAACGAGGGGATCGCGATCGAAGACAACGTGATGCACGACAACCAGGCGAGTGGCATCTTCGACGAATTCGGCTTCGGCAACACGTTCCGCGGCAACCTCATCTACAACAACGGTGGCGGCATTTACGTCGCCAACAGTTGTTCGGAGCGTGTGGAGCGCAACGTCTGCTTCAACAATCTCGGCGGGATCGGACTGCGCGGCGCCACTATGGACGCGCACAAGCAGACCGAGGCGGCCAAGGTGAAAGCGGACGCCGATGAAATCATGTCTAAGTGGGACGTGCGCCGCTACCAGGGCATGCTCACTTACGAACGCGAGAAGCCCTATCGCGACATGTTGCTCAAGTATTGCACCGAGTATGCGGACCAAGAAATCTGCCGGCACAACACGTTCGCAGAGAATGTCGTCGTCGACAACGGGTCGGGGGCGTTGGAACACGCCATAGCCCGCTACCCCTACGGCCGGCCTGGGGTGACGGTCGACCCGGACGCAGTGAACGAGTATCGCCACAACTATTACGGGAGCAGTCCCAGCCTAGGAGCGAAGGTGGCGGAAAAAGGCGCCGCCGATTTGGCGGCTTGGCAGAAGGCCAGCGGCCTGGATGTCGCCAGCGTGTGGGTCAATCCCCGGGACAAGGCACAGATGCCGAAGTGGTATCAGAAGAAGACGGCCGCGCTCCGTGAAGGTCAGCTTCGACCATACAAAGAAATCGTGGACTTGACCGGAGGCGAAGTACGGAAATTCAATCCGAACCGGCTGCTGCTGCGTGGGCGGCTGGCGGAATCCAAGTACCTCAAGGTCGTGGAATTCGAGGACTCCGGCGTTCGCGGCGCGTACTTCGATACGGAAGGCCGCCGCTGCCTGGCCTTGTGGTCCCGTACCAGTGCGAGCATGACGGACTGGGTGCTGCCCGCGGGGCAGAAACAGGTCGTCGTGGAGAACAAGTGGTTGAACCGGCACACGGTCGGCGCGGAGGACGGACGGATCAGCCTGTACGTCACCGACGATCCGATCGTGTTGATCGGCGTGACTGGCCAGGTCCACGAGGATTGCAGCATCATCCTCCGCATTCCCGAGTACACCGAACCCGGCAAACCGGTCGAGGCCGCGATCCGCTTGGAGAACCAAGGCGAGGCCCCACAGCCATACGCGCTGGCCGTGCGCTGGGGCGAGAGCTTCGACGGGAACGTGGACGTAATCAAGGAAACGCTCGCTCCGGGCGCGAAGGTCGAGAAAGCCTTGATTCTGACGCCCAAGGCCGGCACCGGGAAAGGCGCATACCAACTCTGCGTCGAAGGCGCCATCGGCGGCCGAAAAGTGAAGAAGACCAAGGACTTCATGCTCGGTGCGCGCAACGTCGTGCCCAAACAATCCATCCATATCGACGGCGACGCCGCCGATTGGGACGCCGCAAACCTCTCCGCGGAAGTGGCCGACACCAAGGAACAGGTCTTGCTCGGCAAGGACACATGGCGCGGGCCGGCCGATCTATCCGCCAAAATGCGGCTCGCTTGGGCGGACGACTACGTCTTGTCGATGCTCGTCGAGGTGACGGATGACAAGCTGGTTACCAACCGCCGCCGGGACAAGCCCACCGAGTCCGACAGCGTGCAGTTGTTCGTCGACGTGCGCGCGCCCTGGAAACTCTACCAGAACGAGTATGGCATCGGCGCTTTCCAGCTCGTGATCGTGCCCGCGGCCGACGGCAGCAACGAGCCGACAGTGGAGTTCATCGGCGCCCCGATCGCCCACACCAAGATGGTGGCCACGAAGAGGACGCCCAAGGGTTATAACGTCGAGGTCCGCCTGCGGTTCCGGAACATGGACGAGCCGGGCTGGGTGGCAGGCCGGGAGATCCGCGTTGGCGCGCTGGTCAACGACAGCGACGACCCCAGCGCCGGCCGCAAATCAGTGCTCGGCCTGTGGCGGACCGCTCTAGACGCAGACAAGAGTTGCATTTCGCTGACACGGTTTACGCTCCAGAAGTGAATGGACCGACCGCCTAGGGTACAAATTTGCGGTCGCCGGGCAGGTGCGACCAGAACACCGGCGTGCTGACCTTCACGGGTCAACGCATTCCTGTCGGCATGCCGTCCATCGTCGTTTTCCTTCAAAAGCAACAGGAGATTTTTACATGACCACGCCCCGTATCTGGTTGTTATTCTGGATCATTCTCGGCCCTTGCTTCAGGCTAGCTGCGGAGGACGTGCCCTACGGGGTGGCCAAATCGCGATGGGCGGCAGGGCTGGGGAACCAGCGGGCGCGGGTCGCAGTGGTCGGCAAGGCAGACGCCGTACGGATCCACATCCCCTGGCGGCGCCGCGATACGGCCGCGGAGAAAAAGAACATCGTGGTCACCAATGCCGCGGGGAAGACCGTGCCCAACCGCGTCGCCGTGCAGATCAACCGTGAGTACGGCGACCTGGTTTTCCAGGCCGACACGCCCGGCGAATACTTCGTCTACTACATGCCCTTTGTCGAGAAGATAGTGAACTGGAGCTACTCCATGGAATACACGGCGCCGCAGGCTACGGCCGAACCGGCATGGCTGGAGCGCAACGGCCTCGCGCCCGAGCGGCTCCGCGACGGCAAGTGGCAGGCGCTGCCGGAGGCCAAGGTCGTCGAGTTTCAGACCTGGGACGAATTCCACCGCTTCGACCCGATGGAGGTCATCGCCACGGCGGCGGAGACGAAGCGGTTGGTGGCCGACCATCCCGGCCGCGCATACCTGCTGTTTGCCGAGGATCGCCAGTTCCCCATCCGCATGAGCGACGATCTACCACTTCGCTGGATTCGCAGCGGCCCCCGTGCCGAGCTTCGCGGCGCGGCCTGCCGGGGCGAGTTCTATGTGTTCCAGGTTGGCCTTTATGCGGCCCGCAAACCGATCCAGGGCCTGGCCGTCGCGCACTTAAGCGACTTGCCCGGCTCCTCGTTTTGTGCCTTCAACCTGGACGGTACGGACTGGCTGGGACGGCCGACGGAAAAGGAGATCAGCGTACCGCAGGGGAAGGTGCAAGCCCTGTGGTTCGGCATCCAGGTCCCCAAGGAGGCCGTGCCGGGCAATTATGAATGCGTGCTCACCTTCCGCTCGCGAGACGCCGAGGCCAGCAGCATGCGACTCTCGCTGGCGGTTTCGCCGCGAGTGCTGGAAGACGGCGGCGTGGGCGAGCTGTGGCGCCTTGCCCGGCTGAAGTGGCTGGATTCCACGCTTGCCCTGGACGACGAGGTGGTGCCGCCCTACACGCCGCTGAAGGTGCAAGGGCAGACCGTGGCTTGCTTAGGCCGGCAGGTGACTTTCGGCTCAACGGGAGTGCCGGAGAGCATCCGCAGCAGCCAGCGCGAGATACTAGCCAAGCCAATGGTGTTGGTGGTGGAGACCCAGCCCGGACCGGTTGCCTGGTCAGGCGGGACAGTCCGTATTGACAAGACTGCGCCGGGGGCAGCGACCATTCAGTCGCAGAGCACGGGCAAGCCTTTCGAGATGACCTGCCGGGCGAAGATGGAGTTCGACGGCTGCATCAACTACCGTGTTACGCTCAAGGCCCTGGAGGCGGTTGACGTGCGGGACATCCGCTTGGAGATCCCCTATCGCCGCGAGGTGGCCGCGTACATGATGGGCTTCTGCCGCCGCGGCGGCTATCGGCCCAGCCGGTGGCAATGGGACTGGAGTCGCGGCCCGGCAACGGGCGTGGTCTGGCTGGGCGACTTCAACGCCGGGTTGCAGTGCAAGCTCAAGGGGCCGAAAGAGAGCTGGCAATTGTTCGGCGAGATCCCGCCCTCCTGGGGCAACCAGGGCAAGGGCGGCGCTGCGGTCTCCGAGGAGCCGGACGCCGTGCTGGTCCGCGCCACCAGCGGCCCGAGGTCCATCAAGGCCGGCCAAGAGCTGGAGTTCCGCTTCCAACTTCTGGTCACTCCCTTTAAGCCACCCGATCTGGCGCACTGGAGCCAGCGATATTTCCATTTCCTCGGTTTCTCCCTGCCCGTGGACCAGGCGGCCCAAAGCGGGGCCACCATCATCAACTACCATCACGGAAGGGAACTCAACCCGCATATCAACTATCCCTTCCGCACCACCAAGGAACTCACCACGTATGTCAGCGAAGCGCACGCCAAGGGCCTGAAGGTGAAGATCTACTACACCGTCCGCGAGCTGAGCGACTATGTGGCCGAGATGTGGGCGCTGCGGAGCCTGGGTTCCGAGGTCTTCGTCGACGGTGAGGGCGGCGGCGACTCCTGGCTCCGCGAACACCTGCTCAACCATTACTCCCCGGCGTGGCATCATCCTTTGCCCGGCGGCCGCATGGACGCCGCCATCGCCACCACTGGCCTCTCCCGCTGGCACAACTATTACATCGAGGGCCTCGACTGGCTGGTACGGCACGTAGGCATCGACGGCATCTACCTGGACGGCATCGGCTACGACCGCGAGATCATGAAGCGCGTCCGCAAGGTAATGGACCGCGCCAAGCCGGGCTGCCTGATCGACTTCCACAGCGGCGACGATTACCTGGGCCTGCGGAGCAGCCCCGCAAACTACTACATGGAGCACTTGCCCTACATCAACAGCCTCTGGTTCGGCGAGTGCTTCGATTACAACGCCTTGCCCGATTACTGGCTGGTGGAAATCTCCGGCATTCCCTTTGGACTGTACAGCGAATTGCTGGAAAGCGATGGCACCTGGCGCGGCATGGTCTATGGCATGACGCACCGCCTCGACAGCGGTGACCCGAGGGCCATCTGGAAGTTCTGGGACGACTTCGGCATCCGGGATTCCCGCATGGTAGGCTACTGGGACCCCGCTTGTCCGGTCCGCACCGGCCGCCAGGACGTGCTGGCCACGGCCTACGTGAAGCAGGGCACGACGCTCGTCGCCGTGGCAAGCTGGGCATCCGAGCCGGTGGATGTGAAACTGAGCGTCGATTGGCCGGCCCTGGGCCTGGACCCGGCGAAGACGGGCTTTTATGCCCCCGCAGTGCCCGGCTTCCAGATGGCCGCCTTATTCCAACCGAACGAGAAAATCCCCGTCGCCCCGACGCGCGGCTGGCTGTTGATCCTCGACCAGCAAGAGCACGCTGTTCCCGCGGCCCGGGTGATCGACGTCTACCGCGACCACGTGCTGCTGCTGGAGGACTGTTTCGACCGGGTCGCGCTGGGTGAGCCGTGGAAGAAGATCGTCTCCAGCCGGCCCGGCGCCTCACTCAAGATCGAAAAAGGCGCCGTGGCGATCGAGGCCCCCGCCAACCACTGCGCCTTGATCGAGCGGCCGTTGCCGCCGGGTGTGACCCTAGCCCAATGCGCTGTCTTCTCCGGCACCGATGGGGGCGCCTCATGGGGAACCGGCATGACCCTGGTCTGGAAAGACAAGACGCTCCGCATCAACCTCCGCGGTGGCAGGGAGTGCGGGGTTGACGACGGCACCAGCCAGTGGTTAGGTGGCTCCCTCAGCCAGAACTACTGGTACTATCTGCGGATTCGCCTGGAGAAAGACAGGGTTCTTGCTGAGGTCTCCCTCGACAACCGGCTCTGGGAAACGATCCATGCGCTGCCACGAAACCACTTTCCAGGCGACCCTGTGGCCGTACGGCTCGGTAAGATGAGGACGGACGGCACGGCCAATGACCATTCTGAAGCAGGGGCAAAAGGCTCCTGCCGTATCAAGGACTTCCGTGCCTTTGGCAACAAGTAGTTCCAGATCCCCGATTACGCGTTGGGAATCAGCACCGGGCACCCGCTACGGGTGGCGGAGCGGCACACTGCCCCGTATGGTGAAAAACTCAGCCGAAGCATAAGTGCAGCTTGCGACGCAGGATAGGATATGGCTGTGGTGGTCCACCGAGTTTTGATAACCCATATAGGTGGGATCAGCCGGGCGTTAAACCACCCAAAGGATTGATCGAATCTCGCTGGACCACCACACCTATTGTCTATCTCCTCTCCGCCCGAATGCCTCCGTCGACCAGTCGCACGAGATACGTCTCCCCGTTGTCCGAAGCCTTCAGTTGCACGCGTTTGCCGGGCCAGGGCTCGACGGCAATGGTGGCCGTGCCGCCTCCTTGCTTGAACACGCGTATCACGGCTTCGCCGTCCAGGCGGCGGCCGGACCATAAGACGCCGTCGTCCTGCGCCTTCGGGGTCTCCGTGCATAGGACCGCGCCGCCGTCGAGATAGCGCCCGTAGGCCAGCATCTCGTCGTACACCGCCACCGCGTCGGCCACTTCGGCAAACACGACGTCGTCGTACCCCGGCCGAGTCGCGTTGAAGACCTGCATTCCATCGACGCCGCGGAGCCAGAGATGCCGCAACACTTCGCGATAACGCGCCCGGGACATGACCGGAATCCGCGGGTTCTCGTCGTCGGGGCACCAGCGCGCAACCCATGGAATGCACAGTTTGTCGGGCGCGTAACGCAGCATGTTGGCCGCATTCTCCGATACCTCGCGCAACAACAGGTGCGTGTAGAACTGGTCCACGTGCTCCAGGTCGAGCGGCCATGCCTGGTTCCAGTGCTGCCAGATCACCGTGTTGCCGTAGGCGATGGGGTTGGCATCCATGAGCGCCGGCATGCTCGGCGGCTTGGCACGGTTATTCCAGAACACGACGGGCCTCTCCGGCGTGCTCCAGACCACGTGCCAGTTGGTCACCGAGCACTTGGGAAAGATCTCGCGCACCGGGGCGGCCAGGTAGGCGTCGTGCAGACTGTAGCGAAGCTGCGCGCAGTACGCGGCGCAATTCTCCGGCGACGCCAACACCCAGCGGGGCAACATCTCGCGGCACCGTCGACAGTGGCTGGCTTGTTCGAACTGCTCGCCGGCGGGATCGCCTTCCCAGTCGGTCCAGACCGCGTCCACCGTCACGCCGGCCTCTTGGAACTTGCGGAGGATGCCCCGCACCCGGTCGGCATTCTTGGCCCATCCTTCGAACAGGCCCAGGCAGGGTTTGACGTAATTCTCGGGCCCCGGGGGCGGCTGATAGCCTGGGTCGAACCGATGAGCCCATCGCTGGGCAGGCCCGGCCAGCGAGGCGGGCCAGGGGCCGGCGGATCCCTCCATGAGGATGACTGGCGAACCTGCCTTCTGGATCGCTAAAGCCGCCGGAATCATGGCCGCATCGAGGCGGACGTGTTGTGTCAAGCCGCGCTCCAAGAGGGCCCGGTAGACCTCCGGCCGCTGCGGCTCAAAGGAGACGCACTCCCACAGGATCATCGGCCATCGCTTGCCGCGAGCGTGCTTCAGTGGTTTTACCTCGCGCTGAAGACGTTCCACGAGCGGGACGGGTTTCTGCTGCGGCTGTTTCTTGGCATACTCCGGCGGGGCAGCCGCGGCAGATCCCGCGGCCAATAGCCCGACAAGCCAGTATGGTATTGCTATAAGTCGGGGGCGCATAGGATGATCTCCTCGGACACAGTTGTATCAGTTCAGGTCCGCTACGGCTCCAACGGCGCCTTGATGACCGAGTAGCCGAACGTGGTCAGGTAGATGTGCTTGGAGTCATCGGGGTCGAAGCACACCCGCTGAATGTTGCCGAAGGGGATCTGCGAAAACGGCTGGAACGTTTTGCCGTCGTCCTTGCTCAGGTACAGGCGGCCGTGCAGCGACGAGCCCGAGCAGAGTCCGATGTTCGCGAAAGGCGCCTCCGTCCCGGCGGCGATCGCAGCCGCCGCGGCAAGCAGCGAGGCGGTAAGAACCCACAATGATTTCTGCACTTCTGCGATCCTCATTTCCATTGGAGCAAGGGATGGCCGGTTGTCCATTATAATCTTCCACGACTCATGGGGTCATCTCGATCATAGCCCGGCAATTCATTGCTCCCTGGTTTCCGACGTCTCACCGCAGCCCCTCGATCGCGCGGGCGATGTTCTCCTTGACCCGCAACACGGCATCGGGATCGGGAAGGACGCGACCCGATTGCAGGCCGCCGGCGTTGGGGATCTCGACCAGTCGCTGCGCGTCGGCCAGAACGTGCTCGGCCGCCGCAACGTCGCGGCCGCAGCGACGTGCCCGAGCGATCGCCTCGCGAAGCAGGTAGAGATATGCGTCCTGGTAGAGCCCGATCCGGTCAAAGGGAATCGTCTCCAGCGACGCAACGGCTTTCTGGAGCCACGGTCGCCAGCGCGACGCGAAACTCTGGACGGTCAGGTCATCGCAAGGGAGATCGATCGGCTTCTCCTTGGTGCCTGAAAGATTGATGAATCCCTTGATTCGGACCGGGGCCGCCAAGCCATTGGTTGCCCCCGTCGTATTCACCACCAGGTTGTCGGCAATATCGAGCTTGTCGAGCAGCTTCCTCACATTGTCGTCGAAGTCACATGCCTGTTTTGTGCAATTGACGAAGACGTTGCGTCGCACGGTGTTGCCCAGGGGTTGGCGAGGCTCGTTCTTCATGATCGCCGCCAATCGTGGATACTTGGTGCTCCAGGGCGGCTGGGTATAGTTGCGATAGGGCCGCAGGCGGCTGCCGTCGCCGCCGGGGGCTGCATCGGGCGCCACGCACACGACGACCTCTGCGTACCCGCTCGAAACCATGCCCAGAAAGAGGCACAACGCTAATCGCATGATCGTCATTCACCTCGGACAACAAAGTCTCACGGGCTCCAGCCGTTACGATAGTGCCGGACGCGGCACGGATTGGCCGTGGCGTCCCTGTCATCGGTCGAGTCGCGGTTCCGTCCAACGCATGATGTCGCTGCCGCCGGAGTAATGCCCGTTCGTCGCCAATTCCAGGACGACGGTCTGGCCGGCGTAGGCCGACAGGTCGACGGCGTCGGCGATTGGGGGACGCCCCTTGTGGGCGGCGGCGTCCTTGGGATCGTCGGCCGTCTCGTTGAAGTATTTCTTCCACAACGTCCGGCCGTTGACTCGCACCATGTAGTTCGCGCCGTCGCCGTAGCCGTGGGCGGCGCCGTAGGTGAACATGCAGCGCAGCGGCGTCTTCGGCAGTGCGAGGAGCCAGGTGACCGACGCCTCGGCGCCAAGGCCCGCGCCGGGAACGTGCACGATGCTCCCGCGACCTTTCTCCGAGAACGACGAGTGCCGCTCGCAAAGCATTCCGGAACTGATGCGCTGCAAGGTCACTTTCGCGGGCAGCTCGCCGAGGTACGCGGGTTTGGCCGCGGAGACGGCCGTGGCCTGCTCGCCCCACACGGCGGCGAAGCCGCCGGGCAGAGCGATGGTCAGCTCATATTCGCCGCCGCCGACGTCGGCGGCCCGCTCCACGCCCAGGAATGTCACCGGCTTGCCGGCCCGGACGCGGACGACCTGTAGCGATCGTTTCGCGGGTTCCTCGGGGGCGTCGGGCGCCGGCACCGCCTTAAGCCGCTCCAGCGTGTCGAGATGCACGAGCCAATAGCCGTCGCGGACCACGGTCCGTCCGATGGCAAATCCCTCGGGCACGCTGCTGATCACCGCCGGAGGCCGCTCGGCGTTCTCCACCAGCACGTACAAACGGGCCGGGTTCAATCCGAGGATCCGATCGCGGTCGTAGCCCACCCAGCCCTCGATGCCGCTGCCGGGCGCGGCTGCGGCCGCCACTCCCTTGACCCGCCAGTAGATGGTCTCTTCGCGGCCGCCGGAAACGCGAACGAACCGCGTGCCGCGGTCCCGCACGAAGCGGTACTCCGTTCCGCTCCGGCCCTTGAAGTAGTGCATCACCCGCGGGTCCCAGGTGTCCGGCCAGTAGCTCTTCAACTGGTCGGTCGCAAACACGATTCCTCGCTTGCGGATCATCAGATCCTCCTGCATCCCGCCGAGGATGTTGCCTTCCATCCAATTGGTGACGGTGAAGCCGCGGATGTCCTCGGCGTCGTAGGCGTGGGCGTCGGAGGCCAGGTTGTACATCTGGATGAAAGGCTCGAAGAGGTAGGCGCAGATGGGATGGGCGTTGGCGTCCGAAGTCACCCAACCAAGCGCAAACTGCTGGCCGCGGGCCGTGATCTCGTTGTTCCGCTCGCCCATCAGGGCGACCTGCGGCATCAACTGACGGAAGTACTCCCGCATCTTGACGGAACCGTTGTACCAGTTGTCGCCGTCGGGCTCGCCCCACAGGTGCCGGCCGTGCACCCACGAACAGTCTTCGTAAATGCCGCTCACTCCGTAGCGCCGCACGACGTCCAGGCACAGCTCCGGGTAAAAGCGCTGCCAGATGCGCCACGCCCAGAAGTGCCGGTCGCCGATCTTGCTCCCGACCCAGGGATGTTTCTCGGTCTCGATGATCACCGCGTTGGTATATGGGAAGACGTGTATGCCGAGGCCCTCGAGCGTCCTGGCGGTCTTGTCGAACCCGTCGACGCCCTCCCATCGCACCGGATTGTCCAGCGGCCAATTGGGGTGGTAGTTCTCGCCCTTCTTGTGCATGCTGCCGTCGTTCCAGCCGCGGAGCCAACCCTGGCTCGTGAAAGCGGCCATCGTGTCGCGCGGCGCGAGCTTGGCGTGCTCCTCGATGTTCCCCGAATACGAGGCAAGCATGATTCGCACCTTGTCGGCCCAGGCCGGCGACTGCTCCGACAGCGGCTTCATCTTCCACTGGTCCACCATCTGGGAGCGGTAGCGCTCGGCGGCCTTGGCCCAGTAGCCCTGGAACACGTTGAGCCGCCACGACGCATTCTTGATCTCGTCGCAGCGGTAAATCATGTCGGACGTCTCGAACTCGATTCCGGCGTGCCAGCGGCGGCTGCTCCGCGCAAGGCTCAGGTGGCGGCCGTATTTCAACAGCGGCTCGTCGGCCCAGATCCCGAAGCAGCCGCGGTCGCTCTCCGCGATCACGAGGGCCGCCTCCCAGGACATGGGCCAACTCCAGCGCGCGGGCGACTTCTCCCACTCCGCCGCGGCGCCGGCCGCGAAGATCTTGCCATCGTTGGTGGGAACGACCATTCTCAGGTCGTCGGCCAGGTTCAGCACGTGCAGGGAGTTGCGCAGCACGCCCCGGTCGCGGACCTGGTGCACCAATTCGATGTTCCCCTTGACCTCCGGCGAAACAACGAGGTCTTCCGTGCGGGGGTCCACCGCGATTCGCAGATGGATCGCCATGTCGGGAGCGAATTCGGCGCTCTCGCCTTGGCCGTACACCAGTCCCCTGTAGCTCATCACGACGCCGTCGGCTTCCCGCGTCACGGTCACCCGCGTCCGCGAGCTCAAGCCGAATCGCTTCACCGGCACGGCCGGGCGCAACGACTCCACCGCCACGCCCTGCTCGCCCAGCATCGTGGCCAGCGCCGGCGACGGGGCGGAAGACTCCGCCGGAGGGCGGGCATACACCTCGCCCGTCAACTTGTTCTCAATGCGCGTCACCGCCAGCCCGTCGATCACCACCGCGAACCGCCGGGAATCGACGCGCACCTGCCGCCCCTCGACTTCAAACGTGGCGGCGTCGCACGCGGCCGTGCCGGCCAACAAGACGCAAAGCAATCCCCAGCGCCGATGGCTGTGGCGAATCATTTTCACGGTCTCCTACTTCGTTGGCCCAAAGATCTGGAACTCTTCGATCGTGGGCACCTCGCTGGCCTTGAGGATATTCAGGCGAACATAGCGGGCCGTGAGCGGCGGGAAGTCAAATACCCGCGGGCCGGCGATTGTCGTGCCGCGGCGCAGTTCCTTCCAAACGTCACCCTGCTTGAACTCGATGATGAACTCCTGGGTGCGGTGATAGCCGAGTTCCATGATTACCGCCCGGCCGATCCGGGTTTCCTTGCCCAAATCGACTTCGAGCCAGCCGCTGCGCGAGTTCGGTGCCGCGCCCCAACGAGTCGACTCGTCGCCGTCGAAGGCTTTGTCGGCTTCGTAGCCGGGGCCCCATGTGCTGGATGCGCGGGCCGACTTGCCCTCGCTCAGGGCCGGCGGAGGGTCGGGGGGCGGCGTGCGGATCATCTCGCCGACCTTGCGCAGCGTCTCCACATCGATCGCCCGGAGCTTGCCGGCGTAGTCGGGCCCCACGTCGAGCGAAAAGATGTTGCCGTGCTTTACCGCCCCGTGGTATTCGCGATAGATCGTGGCGGCCGGAATGCAGAGAGTGTCGTGCTTGGGCAGCGAGTAGAACCACATGGCGCCGCCCTCGTGCGGGGGCAGGATTGGATAGGTGAATTCGCCGACAAGAAAGTCCTTGACCGGTCCGGGATGTGCCATCTCGCCGGCCCGCAAGTCGGTTCCATCGCCCGGGCGGCCGCCGTTGCAGCCGACAAAACACCCCGGCTGAAAACCCTTCACCCAGGCGTTCAACTCCTTGTGGGTGATGCCCGAGTGCCCGGCGGCACAATCCATCCAGAAGAACTCGATGGGGCCGTAGAGCGTGCACAGTTCCTTGAGCTGAGCCTTGACCGTCTCGGGAGCCTGGCCAGTGCCGCCGCCTTGGCCGTCGCGAGCAGCGGGGAAGGTCCAATCGCCCTCGGAGAAATACAGGGCGAGCTTGATGCCATACTTGTCGCAGCTCTTGCGCAGCTCGGCCAGCACGTCGCGGCCCAACGGGGCCTTGGTCACCTTGCGATCGGTGGTCTTCGTGTCCCAGAGACAGAAGCCGTCGTGGTGTTTCGTGAGAAAGAGGATATAGCCCATGCCGGCCTCCTTGGCCGTGCGGGCCCACTGATCGGTATCGCAGCCGGTAGCCTTGAAGAACGCCGCATCTTTCACGCCGGGCGTCCACTCCTTGCCGGAGAAGGTGCTGAACGACCAGCAAATGAACATGCCCCATTTCAGCGACTTGAGCTCCTCGGCCCGCTTTCGCATATCGACCGGTGAGAGCGACGCAGCGATTGACGGGAGAGACGCCGTGGGCTGATCAGCGGCTCGCGCGCCGCCGGCCAGCAGCGTTTTCATCGCCTTGCCCAAGGCCTCGCCCACGAGGTAATAGGTCTCGGCGCTGCGGAATTCGTGATGCGGCTCCCAGGGTCCCGGCGACTCTTCCTTGGGAACGCCGAGATCATGCGTGGGCACGAAAGCGACCGTGCCGTGGAACTCGGGCCGCGCTGCCACCGCGGCTTGGGCCTTGCGGATCGTGTTCGCATGAGGATGGACGCTCGCGCAACCTCTGCCGTAGGGGCCCAGGAACTCGCCGATCACAAAGGGCAGATTCGGCGCGCCCAGATCGTTCCGAACGTCATGCACGAGGTTCGCGAGGTTCTGTTCGTACTCCGCCGGGCCGCGCTCGTATTCGTGGTTGCAGGCGTCGATGTGATCGTTCCACCCGTGCCACCAGACAAAACCCGACAGTTCGTATTCACCGCCGTCGTAGCTGGGGAATCTGGTCTTCAGGTTCGCCAACGATTCTTTGATTGCCTTGATCATCTGGAGGTAGGTCGGGCCCACGGTGCCGCCGGAGCTTGGCGGACGGAAATCCTTGTACAGGCTGCGACCGCCCCAGGCCGTCTTGATGATCAAGACCTGGTTCAACGACGCATCCCCAAGCACCATGCCGAAGCCCAGCTCGGGGCCGAAGTTCTCGTCATTGCAACCGTAGCCCAAGCGGAGCGCGCCTCGGTTCGGGTTCGGAAAACGACCGACGTTGTCTACCCATACATCCTCACGAACCGCCGGGGCGCCTTGGGCGTCGAAGAGATGCGTGATCAGTGGCGCCTTCGCCGGGTCCTTCAACATCCACGCCAGGGTTCCTTTCAGCTCGTGGCCCGACTTGTCCTTCTCCGAGACGATTCCATAGCCCAGCATGTTTGACTGGCCTGCCAGGATGAAGACCTTCAAAAGCCCCTTCTTGGCCTGCTTCGGCTTGGGAGGAGCTTTCTCCTGTGCCAGGGCCGAACAGGCTGTCACGGCCAATAGCACAAGAGCAACGGCCGGCCCTGCCGAGAGCGTCGATTTCGTTAAACGGTGCTTTCGGTTCCCCATGCTTCTTCCCCTGTTCTTGTCAAGTGTTTCTCGGGTCATAGCTGGAGCCAATCATGGGAATCACGCCCGGCGTAACGTGCACAGTTGCGGGTGCGGACGTTGGCCTGGAATACAGTTCCATGCCATCGACGCCGCACTTCAGCACGGGAAGGTCCATGCGATCGGCGTTTGTCTGGAACGAGACGGCATGCCACGCGTTGCGGTGGAATTGGGGAATCGTTCCCGGGCCCACTTGGCCATTGTAACCACTCTGGCGACGTGCCACAAATCCCCGGCTCTTTGAAGCCCTCGGCCGCGCTTTTGTCTCCCATTGCCGCGCGGCCCGTCCCGAATTGCTGTCCAGCATCCTCTCACGGAACTGCGAATCAAGTTTGGGAGCCGCCACGCTTGAAGCGGTGCATGGCCTACGCTAGACTCCGTAGATACTCCGCCGTCCGTAGATACTCCGCCGGAGGAAAGGATCGCCATGATGAGCAAAACGATTGTCATCTTCCATGTTTTGGCCACGCTTGTCGTGGCTGCCAGCTTCGCACGTGCCGCCGACGCTTGGCAAGGCGCCGGCATTGGCACGCCTTGCCCGACAGGCAGCGATACCTGGGACGGAACGACCATGCAGATAACCGGCGCGGGTGAAGGGCTCAACGTCAAGGGCAAGGACAATGTCTATTTCGTCCACGTCGCACGTGAGGCGGGCGACTTCCAAATCGTGGCACGCCTGGCCGACTTCACCGGTGAAAGTGACTCGACCGCGGGCATGATGGTCCGCACGGGCGACGCCGCCGACGGCCCCATGACAAGCCTGTTCTTCAAGGCCAAGGAGAACACGGTCGGTTGGCTCTCCCGAGTGCCCGGCGCGTCGTCGCAGGGCGCCCCGCAGGTGTTCGCCAGCGCCATACCGTTGGTCAAGCGGCCGCCGCTTTGGCTCAAAATGGTTCGCCTTGGCAAGAATTTCATTGCCGACGGTTACGGTGTTGCCGATTGAAGCAGAAACAGGCGGGTTTCCGGGGCCTCGAGGTCGAACTCGATGCGATCCGATCGCTCCGACCAGGGCTTGCCCGAGATCAGGTCCGTGATCTTGTACTGCCCCGGCAAGCAGATCCGCTTGCGCCCGGATTGGATCGAGTGCAGGCCGACCACGCTGGAATCGGCCATCACGACGTCGTTCGTTTCGCAGTACACGTGGGCGCGGGCCAGTCGGGCCAGGCCGCGCCACACGTCGGCCGGGATGGGGACCGCGGTGGTAAACACCGATGCCCAATCGCCCGGCCCCAGCTCCGACGTGCTGCACGAGTTCACCCCGCGAGCGCCCTTGCCGAACATCTTGACGGCCAGGCCGGAGTAGTTCCGCCCTTGCTTGGTCCATGCCATGCCGAGCGAGCGTCCGTCCTTGGGGAACAGTAGCGGCCCGTAGGCCAGCGGCCCGCCGATCAACGCGTCGGCCTTCAAGTCGGCCGTGATGGGATGGGCGAAGTCCTGCACCTGCACGCGGTGCATGTAGCTGGTCGGCAGGTACTCGAACTGGAACCCGGTGAGCAGGGCTGCCGACTGCGGGCCGAGCTTCTTCCCGTCGGAAATGCCCGAGCCTGGCCCCCACAACACCACGTTGCCGTCGCGAAAGACCTTTTCCTTCAGCAACGCCAATCGCGCGGCGTCCACGCGGAACAAGTTGGGGAAATAATAAACCCGGTGCTTGGGGAAGTTCGGCAGGCGCAGGTCTTCCAGCAGGTAGATCCGCGCCGGTACCCCGCAGCGGGCCATGCCCGTCTTCCACTCGGTCATCACCGCTTCGTTGTCGAAATTGCCCGACCCGTTGGTCTCCAGCACGGCCTGGTCGTCCAGCACCATGGCGATGCCGGGCATGGTCTCGTGCGGGAAACCGAGCGACTGCCGGATCACTTCTACCTGGCGGTCGATGATCCTGTGCATGGCATCGTTGACAAACCAGTCCTCGTGCAGGTCCATCCAGTACGAGTTGAAGCCCCGGGTGAGCGCCGTGGCGAAGTTGCGCCAAGTCACGGCGGCGAACTGCCTGTCGTTGTCCGAGCGGCCGTGATGGTCCTTGCCGCCGTAGGTGCGCGTATCCATCTCCGAGAGGAAATACTTGCCGCGGAGCACGACGGAATCGACGATCCCCTCGGGCTCGCAGACCCCCCCGACGCCGCGGGCCTGGTAGTCGTGCGGCGTGATCAGGCCATCCATGCCCGGCACGTCCATCAGCAACGCGACCTGCATGTGCCCGGAACCGGCCATCAGGTCGGGGTAGATCAGCGGCCACGGCGACTTATCGTCGAAATAGCCGATGTTGTTCCAGCCGAGCATAGTCTGCTTCAGGGCGTCATAGACCAGCAGACGCTTGCGGTGCAGGCGGTCGCACGCCTGTTGCGTGGCCGCCGCCACCTTGCAGTAGCCCGCGTGGAACAGGTCGCGCGTCAACAGAAGGTAATCGCGCAACGCCTGGTTCTCGGCGGCGTTCTGCCAATAAAGCAAGGCCGACACCTGCGGCACGGGGCCGCGCAGCCGGTCGCAGGGGACCGCCGCATTGCCGAAGGTCAACTTCGGATCGCCGTGCGCGGCGCGCAACGCCTCGACCGTTCGGTACTTCTCCTGAAGGAATCGTCGCCAGCGGGCGGTCATCATGGGGCCGTGGTCGAACATCCAGTTGAAGATCAGCGGCTCGTGCGTCCCTTCGAGGCGGTGAAAATTCGCATAGCCGATCACCCTCGACGCCCACGGCTGGCCTTCGCAGTGTTCGATCACCGCGTCGCAATATCGGGCCGCCGCGTCCCAGTACAGATCGGAGGCCAGCGACGGGGTCTGCAGCACGTCGCCACGGTCGTTGACTACCAATTGGTCCGGATGCAGCTTGCGCCAACTGGCGGGCTCGTAAATGCCGAGACGAACGATCAGCCACGCCTCCTTATCGCCCGCCGAAATCAGGTCCACCTGCTGCTGCAGCGAGAACAGCGACGGGTGCAAGGGCGCGCTGCTGATACGGTCGCCGTCCCAGAAGGGCGTGGCGAAGAAATCGTCCAGGTCCTTGGCACGCGGCAGGCAGAGGAAGTACGCCCCCATGCGATGCTGCGCAAACCGCGGCGTAGTGCGCTGGACCAACCGAGTGTCCCAGAAATGGCCCGGCAGGCTATAGCTGGGCAACGGATTCGGCCGGCCGTTGATCAGGAGCGTCGGCCGCCCGTTGTGCAGGCCCACCGTGACAGTCGCCGGCTCCGCGGCCATTACGCCGGCGGACTCCAGAACACAGATTGCGATGAACGTAAGACTGTACTTCATCGATGGTATAACCGGGGGCAAGGGTATCTCGGAGAAGGACCGCACCGGTCCCATTGTTTATCGCCTGGAAATCGACGTCAAGTAAGTCCCCTGCCGCCGGCGAGGGATTGGAACGTCATGCGTCTGGGCGGAGGGCCGCCTGGCGGCAGGATGCACAGTATTCCCTCTTGGAGTCTCCCGCACGGGCATCGACGAAGTGCCGACTGCCCCCGATCTCCTTGGCAGAAGGGCCTGAAGAGGGCAAAGCAGAGGCATGACCCTTCCGCTGATTAAGTCCTTACGCCGCTGTTTCCTTATCCGTCGTTGCCATCGCCAGCGTCTTCAGCAGCTTCCCGTCGTTCATCCCCAGGCGTGCCCTTCGCCTTCTGACGCGGAACCGCCCCCAAATTACCCAGGCGGTCGAACGGGTACCCTCGGCAATGTCGGCCTGATCTGGCCGTGTCCTGACAGCGTGGCCGCAAATCGCGTATACGCTGCGTACCCGCTTCTCGGAATGCAATCGGAGGCGACCCGGTGCCCGGTTGATCGGCGGGGCGGGATGGCGGCGAAATCCGCTCGCGTTGCCGTGGTGAGGCTGCCACGGGAACCGGTATCCGTCACAGCCTTGCGGCGCCTTGAATTCCGGGATGGCGATCTCGGAGCGTTCTGGATGGAAAATCAGCCTGAGCGAGGATCAATCGATACAGCGTCAGGAAAGGAACGGTTAACGATCGCGCTTCTTCGCAGCGGCCTTTCTCTCCTTGCGCTCCTTCTTTTCCTTCACCGACAGCTTCGGCTTGTTGTGGGCCGTTCGGTTCTTCTGGTCCCTGTTTGCCATCGCACAACTCCTTGGTTCTTGGTTCGGGTTCAGTTCCGTCGTTCGCCTGGTGGGCTCTGATCGAATCTTCCTACTAAGCGTAGTCGTAATGACAGTCCCCAGTTGCGTCCAACCAAAAGCAAAGAACCAAGCAGGTGTTGCGCATGATGCCTGAACCGACATTTCCCAGTTGCGGTAAGCCTGGAACCGATCCGGGCTCCTATGGCCATCCATATTACCAAGCCGCCCCCCCGCGCGTCCAGCGCCCCCCGGATTTTCCACTGAAGACTTCGACACCCAAAGGTAGTATGCGGACCCGTTGTCGCCGATAGTGCCGGGCTGTCGCAGGCTGTTTACCCGCCGGGCTCCATCGACTAAGATCGAGTGGACGTCCGAGACAAGCGAGTGTAGGGACGGCGAGACCTGCCCTGGCAAGAGGACCGGCCCATGCGAACGACAATTCTCTTGGGATATCTCCTGCTGGCCCCAGCGGCCGCGATCGCGGCGGACCCGGCGGTTGCGGCCGAGGCCAGGCGTCCTAACATCATTGTCGTTCTGACGGACGACCAGGGGTACGGCGACCTATCCTGCCACGGCAACCCGATACTCAAGACGCCGAATCTCGACCGCCTGCACGGCGAAGGCGTGCGGTTCGCCGATTTCCACGTGAGCCCGACTTGTTCGCCCACGCGGTGCGCCTTGATGACCGGCCGCCATGAGTTCCGTTCCGGCGTGACCCATACGATCATGGAGCGCGAGCGGATGAGTTTGAGGGTCACGACGTTGCCCCAGATCCTGCGGTCGGCGGGCTACACCACGGGCATTTTCGGCAAGTGGCACCTCGGTGACGAGCCCGACCGCTGGCCCGACAAGCGCGGATTCGAGGAAATGTTTATCCACGGCTGCGGCGGCATCGGGCAAACCTATCCAGGCAGTTGCGGCGACGTTCCAGGCAATTCGTACTTCAATCCGACCATCCTCCATAACGGCCGGTTCGAGAAGACCAACGGCTATTGCACGGACGTGTTCTTTGGCCAGGCCGTCCGCTGGATCGAGTCGGTGAAGGGCCGCAGGCCGTTCTTTTGCTGCATCACCCCCAATGCGCCGCACGCCCCACTCCGCGTCCGCACCGCGGACGAGCAGCGCTATGCCGGTAAGGTTCCGCGAAACGTGGCCAAGTTCTTCGGCATGATCGCCAACATCGACGACAACGTGGGACGCCTGCTGGCACATCTGGAGCAGTGGGGCATCGACCGGGACACGCTGATCATCTTCATGAACGACAACGGCGGGACGGGGGGCGTCGAAGTCTGGAACGCGGGAATGCGCGGCGAGAAGTGTACGCCCTGGGAAGGAGGCACCCGTGCTGCTTCGTTCTGGCGATGGCCGGGGACGCTGCAGCCTGCCGACGTCGACCGGCTGGCCGCGCACATCGACATCTTGCCGACGCTGGCGGAACTGGCCGGCGCGAAGCTCCCCGCGGACGTTGCCGCCGAGCTCGACGGCCGCAGCCTCGTACCGCTGTTGCGACGCCCGGATGCGGCGTGGCCCGATCGGCTCTTGTTCACGCACGTGGGCCGTTGGGACAAAGGCAAGGCCGCCGCCTCGAAGTACCGGCATTGTCGCATCCGCGACGGCCGCTACAGCCTCGTCTGCGACACCGAGGACGGATCGAAGCGGTGGGAACTGTATGACCTGAAGGCCGACTACGGAGAGCGGCACAACGTTGCCGCGCAGCACCCGGAGACCGTCGCTCGGATGGAACGGGCGTACGACCAGTGGTGGCAGTCGGTTCTGCCCTGCATGGAGAACGAGAACGTTGTCGGCCCGGCCGTGAACCCCTTCAAGGAACTCTACTGGAAGCAGTTTGGCGGCAATCCGGCCGGCAGGTAGGCCCCCGCGGCCTGTCCTCTGAAAGGCAGAGGGCGGCGCCGCCCGTCCAGAGCAAACCGAGCCTTAAGCGAGAGAAAGCAAGGCCCATGAGAAAGGGACGTGCAATGAATGGCAAGTTGTTCTTCTCAGTCACGCTGTGTTTAGTTGTCGGCATGTCTTCCGTGCGGCCCGTTCTCGGAGAGACTGCCGAGGAAGTTCGTGCCAAGGCCTTGACCGTGTTGAAATCGGATGCCCCGCTTGACCAGAAATCGGCGGCGTGCAGGGACCTGGCGCGGGTCGGCAACAAGGACTGTGTGCCGGTTCTGGCGGGAATGTTGGGAGACGAGAAGCTGTCGCACATCGGCCGCTATGCGCTTGAGCCCATCCCGGACAGGAGCGTGGATGAAGCCCTAAGAGCAGCGCTCGGCACGCTCAGCGGCAGACTGTTGTGTGGGGTCATCAGCTCGGTCGGGACAAGGCGCGATTCCGCGGCAGTGGGGCTGCTTGCAAAGCATCTGGCCGACCGTGACGGAGACGTTGTCCGTGCGACGGCAATCGCCCTGGGGCGGATCGGAACCGTTGCCGCCGGCAAGCCGCTGCTCGATGCTCTGAGCGCCGCAAAGGGAGAGAATCCGGGCAGGATCTGTGACGGCCTGCTGACGTGCGGCGCCAACCTCGCGGCCCAGGGCCAGCACCGTGACGCACAAGCAATCTACGATGCCATGCTTGCGCAGAACCCCCCGGCACGGTTCCGTGCCGCGGCTCTTCGCGGCGCGGTACTTTGCGATCCCTCCAGCGGCATGAAGCGGCTCGGCGGCATGATCCGCGACCGCGACTTCTGCGTGTTTGCCATGGCCCTGCGGATTGCCGTCGAAATGAAAGACCGGCAAGTTGCCGACGTCCTGACGTCGGAAATCGGCAACCTGCCGGCGGATCGGGTTGTTCCCGTAGTCAGAATCCTCGGCCAGCGCGGTGACAAGGCGGCATTGCCGCTGTTATTGGAAATGGCGAAGAAGGGCAACAAGCCCGTTTGTCTTGAAGCAATCCAGTCCCTGGCCGAGATTGCCGATGTATCGGCGGTGCCCGTGCTCGTTGGGCTCATGAAAGATAAGGATGAAGCGACCGCTCGGGCGGCCACCGCCACCTTGACAACTCTGCCGGGCGCGCAGGTCGATTCGGCAATCGTCGCAATCCTGGAAAGCCCAGACCGGACCCTCAGACGGCAGATGCTGGAAATTGCCGGGCAGCGGCGGATCGCTAGTGCCACGCCGCCGCTGCTGAAGGCTATGTCCGACGCGGATATCTCCATGCGAACGGCTGCCGCGAAGAGCTACGGCGAGTTGGCCGGCGCGGGCGGCATCCCGGCCCTGATCGACATGCTGCTGAAGGCCCCCGACGGCGGAGAGATCGACCTTTGCGAGCGGATTCTTGGCGCCGCCTGTCCGGCGGCAAGCGACAAAGCCGCCTGTGCGCGGAGACTCGTAGACGCCTTGTCGCGAGCTGGGTTGGCCGCAAAGCCGGCCTTGCTGCGGACACTCCGGGCCACGGGCGGCCCCGACGCCCTCAAAGCGGTTCATGGCGCCGTCGCTGATGCCAACACGGACATTCACGCCACGGCCCTCCGGGTCCTCAGCGAGTGGCCCTCCCCGGATGCCGCTCCTGTTCTGCTGGAATTGGCAACCAACGCCGCCACGCCCGTGGACAAACTCGTAGCTCTGCGCGGTTATCTGGGGATCGCCCTGCAAAAGGATGTTGCTGCCCAAGACAGGCTGGCCATCTGCCGCCGGGCGGCGTCGCTCATCCGGCGTGACGAGGAGAAGCGAATGTTGCTCGGAGTGCTCAGTCGCGCCGCCGCAGCCGAATCGCTCGATTTGGTCGTTTCCTATCTGGATGATCCCTCCGTCAAACATGAGGCGGTGGCGACTGTCATGGCGATTGTCGAGAAACGGAAGAAGAGCGAGTACGCGGCCGTAGCCAGGTCGGCGCTGGCCAAGGTTGTGAAGATCGCGGCGGATGACCCCGCAGTCACACGGCGCGCGGAAGAATTGCTGAAACAGATGGCCATAGAGAAGTAACGAGAACCCTGAAAGGAGAATGTTTTATGATTAGGCCGACCAGGAAGCTCCATGGCGCGGTCAGGGGCCTGAGCAGGCGGAACTTTCTCAAGGGAGTCTCCGCGGCAGCAGGCGCGATCGCCCTGCCCTGCTATATTCCGGCGCCGTCGTTGGGCAAGGGCGGGACAGTGGCGCCGAGTGAACGCATCATCCTCGGCGGCATCGGACTTGGCGGCAGGGGCAGCGGCGATCTGAGCTCCATGCTCGCGGAACCCGACGTGCAGTGCGTCGCGGTCTGCGACGTCAGGAAGAGCCAGCGCGAAGCGAGCAAGGCCATGGTGGACGGCAAATACGGCACGAAAGACTGCGTCACGTACGGCGACATCCGCCAGTTCCTGGCGGAACGCACGGACGTCGATGCCGTGTTGATCGCAACCGGCGATCGCTGGCACGCGCCCGCCTCCGTCATGGCGATGCGCGCCGGCAAGGACGTGTACTGCGAGAAGCCATCGTGCCTCACCATGGCGCAAGGACGGTTGGTCGTGGAGACGGCGCGAAACTACGGCCGCGTCTACCAGACCGGAACTCAGCGGCTCAGCGAGGCGCACCACGTGTTTGCCATCGAAATGGCGCGTACCGGCCGCCTCGGTCCGATTCATACCGCGTATGCCGACTGCCGCTGGCGCGACGGAACGCGCCACGATTGGCTGCCGGCGGAACCGCAGCCGCCCAAGGACGAGCTGGATTGGGACGCCTGGATCGGCCCGTGCCCCTGGCGACCCTATAATCGCGGATACGTACAGGGCGGCGGGTGGTACCACTTCTACGACTTCGCCACGGATGTCGCCATGTGGGGGGCGCACACGGTTGCCCAGGTGTTGCCCGGGCTGGACATGTCGGGCGTGTCCTCGATCGACTTCGAGTACGAATCTCCCGATGGGTCGATGGTCACTCGCTTGTCCAACGGCGTGAAAATCGTCCTGGCGCGCGGCGCCAATTGCAATTACTGGAGCGGATCTTGCGGGGAGCGGTTTGACGGCCCCGAGGGATGGGTCGCGGCAGCCGACGGGTATTCAAGGACGGAGGTCTCGTCCCCGGCCCTATTGACCGACTACAGGAAGGTCGTCGCCGATTACATGGCCAGGACCCAACGACCCATGAACCACGTGCGGGATTTCCTCAACAACGTGAAGTCGCGGCGTGCCACCGTGGCCAATCCCGAAGTCATGTGCAATTCCATGCTTATTTGCCTCGCCGCCGACATCTGCGAACAACTCAAGCGCAACCTGAAGTTCGATCTGCTCAAGGCTGAATTCGTCGGCGATCCTGAAGCTAACCGCCTGCGGTCCCGCGCGATGCGGGAACCTTGGTGCGTGTGATCCATGACCGACGACATCCACCACGCAATAGCGGACCGGAAGGAGACTCGATGATGAAGACCGTGTTCACACGGCTCGCAGGCTTGATCCTTGCAGGAACCCTGACCACCGCCGTCGCCCACGGGGGAGAACAACGACTGTTCAACGGCACCGATCTGACCGGCTGGGACGGCGCGCCCGGCTGGTGGCACGTCGAAGACGGCGCGCTGACCGCCGAGAGCACGCCCCACAAGCCGTGCAAGAAGTGCAATTACCTGATCTGGAAAGGCGGCCGCCCGGGTGATTTCGAGCTTACGGCCGATTTTCGCATCAGCAAGCAAGCCAACTCCGGTATTCAGATTCGCTCCGAAACCCGGCCGGACTGGGATACCTGCGGCTACCAGGCCGATATGACGGGCGACGGCGGGTTGGTGGGATTCATCTATCACCACCAACGCGGCTTGATCGTCGGGCGGGGCGAGCGGGTCACCTTCACCGCGGACGGCAAACGCCAGCTCGAGAAGATCGGCGATCCCCAGGAACTGATCAAGGTCTACAAGATCGAGGACTGGAATACGTACCGCATCGTTTGCCGTGGTCCTGAAATCACGCTCTATGTCAACGGCGTGTTGATGAGCCAAGTAACCGATCGACATCCAACGTTGGCCGCCTCAAGCGGCATCATCGCCCTGCAGATGCATCCGGGACCGCCGATGAAAGCCCAGTTCAAGAACCTCGTCCTCAAGACCGTGAACTGAACCACCCGTCCTGACGGCATCTTATGATCTCATGGCTGAAGAGGCGGCTTGTTGCGTGGTTGGAACGTTGCCTGCAACGGGAGATCGAACGGCGGCATCGAGAGGGCTGCCGCCTGAAAGCAGAGGTGCTCCGGCAAACCGGCCAAGATCGGATTGTTCTTTCGCCGGAGGAACGACGGCGGTTGTCGGAAAAAGCGAAGGGGATCGATCGCGAAGTCCTCAAACGGATCTCTCTTCTCGACATTGAAGAACTCGATCTGCCGCCTCCGAGCCCTACGTCGCCGGAATCTCGATAGTGCCCGATGCCACAACCCCAACTGCTGCCTGGTTTTCTCGGCCGTCGCAGTTCTTTGACTCTACGGGGTTCTGCCGAAGAAGCTCCCTGCCGAACCGCCGCAAGAGAAGCCGGTGCCCTGAGCGATCGCACGCCGTCTGCTTCGTCACCGCCGCGACGATCAGGCGAGGGCCTCCTTGCAGTACTGAAGGCACTTGGCCACCTCCGCCACGGAGTTCGAGCCTTGCGGGATGTTGTATTCAAGCTCGATGTCGCCCGGGAACGTCCACTTCTCCTTCCTCATCAGCCGGAGAATCTCCTTGATCGGCGTCTTCCCCTGGCCCCAGGGCAGGTTCCCGCCGTCCGCCGTCCTGTCCTTCAGGTGAAGGCTGAGGATGCGGTCATGGTACTTCTCGATCACGGGAATGGGGGACTTTCCCTTCGTCCCGGCGAAGTAATGGCCGACATCGAAGTTGAAGCCGATGTACTGACCATACGAGAGGATGGGGTCTGTCTTCTCCATCACCGGGTAGTTGTTCGTGTGGTTGTGGAAGGCGACCCAGATCTTGTGCTTGTCGGCAAAAGGCGCGAGCCGCTTGGCCATCGCCTCGGAACGCTCGGTGGTGATGCCCACGCAGCCCAGCGCCTGGGCGACCTGGAAATTGAACTCGATCTCCTCATCTGACTGGCCAAAACCGATCTTTTCGAGGTGGATGTTGACACCCGCATTGTTATACAACTTGCGCAGCTCCCGGCATTTCGCCAGTTGCTTTTCGCGTCGGGCATCGGCCGACTGCGGTGCGGAACCCGCCTTGCGTCCGCCGCCACCACCGCCCAAGCCGGCATACGCCTGAATTGGGCCGCCCATCAGTTCCACCTCGCTGAGCCCGTCCGCAAGAAGGGCCTTGAGAGTGTCTTCCGCCGAGCTGACGTTGCCGCGATAGCTGTAGGTGATGCACCCGATACGCACCCCGTTGATGACGGAGTTGGGCTTGTCCGACGCGGCGACGGTAGCCTGTTGCGCGTCAATTCCCAGCACCCGCTCCGGCAAGATGATACCGACCGCAAGGCCTGCCGCGCCGCCGAGAAACGCCCGCCTGGTTGTTGTTTCGCCGGTCATGATTCCTGTCTTCATGGCTGAACTCCCGATCCCGAATGAATTCGATTTCCTCCGACTGCCCCCATTGCGCATCCCCATCGGCAATCATACCATTCGTTCGGCCGACTGCCACGTCAGTATGGCTCGGCGGAGCGCCAAACGCAAGTGTCGTTCGCCCTGGGAGTAATGTCGTGACAGACAGCTCTGCTGGCCGCCAGGTTATCGTAACGCCCCAGACACGATCCCTCGCGTCACTTCAAAAGTGTCTACAATCGACCATCTCATGCACCTGGATACCATCAACTCTGTGAATCAGCCGATTTCTTGGAGTGGGGCGCGAGCCTATCGGCTTGACTTCCCACGGCCCCCAGTTCAGACTCATGGGAACGCCGTCAGCCTAGGGTCGCGAGTGGACCACCTCTGAACGGTAGCGATTTCGATAACGTCGAGCAGATGCCACTCGGGGCGTTTCCCGGGCTGGCATCGAGTGGCAACCTTGACCGGAAGAGAACGCACATGAAACCCGCTGCGGCTTTGGTGGCAGTTGTCGCCCTATGCAACATCGGCCTCACCGCTCACGCGGTCGAGAATGTTACGGTAGTGATCGAGCAAAGCGAGACGGCCGTCATCAGCGGCTTCCGTAAGGCGTGGGACACGTCAATCATCGTCGATTCGGCGAAGACGCCTGGGACGAAACCGCTGATCCTACCGACGGCGCCTGCCCAGAACATTGCGGCGGCCAAGCCGCCGGCGATGGTCTTTGACGCCGCCCATCGCAGCCTGCTGGTCCGCTTCCCCGGCGCGGCCGAGAAGATCGCCGAACAGCTTGCCAAAGGCATGGCCGTCCACAAGGTCGATCTCTTCCTGCCTTTCGACAAGACCGAGATCGAGGAGAGCACCCAGGCGGGATACAACCTCCGCACGAGTTTTGGAGCGGGCGACCTGTTCCGCAGGGTACAACCGCAGTGGCACGCGGTGGCGTGGGCTTTGCGCAAACCCTGGACGGCCGACAAGGATCTGGGCCCGACCTTCAACGCCTATGTCAACGGAAGCGGCTTCTGGGGTAAGTATGGCGCCCAGGATACCCAGAAAGACCGCATCGCCAAGCAATTCGGCCCCGCCGAAGTGTCTACCAAAGCTGCCGATGGGCGGATGGACGTCACCGCGTCCGTGACCGATGAATCCTTCGGCGAGACGCTCGCCGACCGGCTCCGCCGCCTGGGCGACTGCGGGTTCCTCGTGCGCAAGTGGGAAGTCTACGACATGCGGTATCGCGAGGCCGGCCAGGGCGCCTACGAATGGGCAGTCGCCACGGGCGGGCGCGGCATCGTGGTCAAGCAGCCGCGATTGGCTGTGACCTTTGGCCCAGGCAAGGCCGAAACCATCACGCTGCCGCCCGCCGCGAACGTCAAGGCATTGGCCGCGCGGCTTCAGTCCCGGCCGGATGGCCATCCGACAGCATTCCTGCCCAACGCCGAGCAGCTCAAGGCGATCTTGGAGAAATACGTCCTTCGCCGCCCGGCGTGGATGAGTCTATGGCAGTGGCAGCGGGTAGACGAGTTGGACAAGCTCGGCGGCGGCTATCGGATACCGGCAACGGTGGGAGCTTACGCCCAGTGGGTAGACAATATGCTGCCGGATCCGCCCCGCTACTGGAACGGCTGGGACGTGCCCGACCGCCTGTTGACGTTCTACCTGTACAAGGATGCCGTTCCCGCCTACGCCCTGGATTTCTATTGCTACGACTACTGGAATGCCTGGCTCATGCCGGACCGGCCGACCAAGGAGTTCGAGCACCCGCAGGCCGTCGAGTTGTGGCACAAAGGCAAGAATGTCTACTACGAGAAGACCGGCGACTGGCGCGGCAATGCCAGCTTTTTCCGTGACGGCTACTGCTACGCCATGAGCACGATGAACTTCAACCACACGGCCGCCATGGGCGCGCTGTTGGCCGGGAACATGATCGGTTCCAAGTTGGCCATGGAAGACGGCCGCTACGGCCTGGAGCATTGGCCGCTGCGGACGTGGTGCTGGTTTGACGGCTCCACGCAGGAGTCCATCGACCATTATTACTTCGGTCTGACACTGAGCGACCAGAAGATGTTCGCCGACTTCGGTCCCACGCACTTGGATCGCCTCATGGGCATGAGCATGATGGCCAAGAGCGTTGAAGAGCTGACCAGTTCGTACCATCCTGGGCTGCGTCGCTTCATCGCCTCCTCCACGCGCACATCGGTGCCCGAGTACCTGCTCGTAACGCAGGACGCCCTGCAGCACATCGTCCACACGCTGTCGCACAGTGGCGCGTTGCACGATCTGACGGCGGTGCGGGCCCTAGCTGCCGCGCAGCCGGTCTTCGCCGCCCAGGAGCCGGTCACGAAACTGCCGGTCATCGGTCAGGACACCCCGCCCGGCCGGATCGCGCAGCAGACCGTGACGGGCCCGTGGGCCCCGGACTGGGCCGCCAACATGGTGGACGAGAAGCCCATTCCATACGAGATGACCAACGCCTACAAGCAGTGGGGCGGTCACGCGGCCCACCCGCTCTGGCGGCGGACCTACCTGGGCCGCAACTACGGCCTGGCCAGCACCGACCTGTACGACTCGTGCGTGCCGATCATGGGCCACTGGCGGCGTCAGGACAAGCAGGTGCAGGACATCACGGAGATGGGCCTGATGCTGGTCCGCTACGGCATCAATACCACGGCCTTTGTCAACGCTGCGCCAGGCTGGCTGGTTCCTTGCGGCTCGCAGGCCGCCCTGCAGCACAAGAACAAGATGCTTGTCGTCGCCAGCCCATACGACCTGCACGACCGCGCGGACATCAAGAGCCTTCAGAGCAGCATCGCGCTTTACAACTATCAGCAGCCCGCGGCGACATGGGAGACCTGCATCGACGGCCGGAGAGTCGAATCGCTGCCGGCCAAGGCCAAGGCCGGGCAGCGGATCACGATCAGAGACGGCGTGAGCTACCTCGGCGTTATTCCCTTGCCGGCAACCAACCTGGGCCGCAAGGACGAGGCCGAACTGGCTGCCGGCGAAGTGCAGAAATACCAGAATATGGAGTTCAAGGCCGCGCTCGTGATCAACAACTACAATCTTCAGCAGGATCAGCCGCTGGACAAGGCGGCCGCCTGGCGCAGGATCGACAATGCCTACGGCGGCTTCGTCATCGAGATGGCCGACGCCGCCGAGTACAAGGACTTCGCAGCCTTCCAGCGACACATGAGCGAGGCCCGCTTGGAAGCGACACCCAAGTCCGAGGGCCAGCACGTCACGCTGGAGGTCAAGTACACCAGCGGCGAGGACACGATGGAGATGGGCGTCAAGACCGATTACAAGGGCGGGCCGACAACCGACTGTTTCACCTACCGCCGGGTCAACGGCAACTGGCCGTACTTGCCCAAGGGCCTCGAGCGCGACACCAGCCTTACGCAGCAGGGCTCGACCGGTCGACTTCAGAAGGGCGGTGCGACCCTGACGAGTAGCCCCGGTCTGATGGCTTACCTTCAAACCGAGCCGATCACCGGCACATATGCCGGATTCAACCCGCTGCCTGATCCGAACTACTTCAATCTGGCCGTGCCCGGCGGTGTGGTCGTCCGAGCCGACGGCAAGTTGGGTATCGCCCGCGTCGTGGTCCGGCCCAAGGAGAACAAGGTGTGGATCGATCACGGCCTGCGTGACGACCAGCACGGGCCGGAGATGGCCGATTGCCTGCTGCTGTTCGGCCTGCAGGGCGAACCCGTGGTGGAACTCAACGGCAGGCCCGCCAAAGTCGCGCAGGCGAAAGGTCCGTTGCGAAGCAACCCGCTGAAAGTCAATACGGCCGATGGCGAGGCCTACGTCCTGCCGCTGAGCGCGGGGACCATAAACGCGAACACCGTCCAAGAGCGATATGCAAAGATTCGCAAGCTGGCGACGGAAGGGTTCGTCGAGAAAGATCCGATCCCGCTTCGCCAATAAAGCGCCCCGTGAATCGGAACGAAACCGCTAGCCCCCAAGGAGAACTACAGGTGGACGATCGGCAGAGTCCGCTGACGGCGGTGTTCGGCGTCAAGGCATTTCTTTTTCAGGATGAAATCTATGCCTTCAAGGTGCCGTGCAGCCGGGAGAAACTTCCGGTGCTGCTGGGCATGTTGGTTGGCCTTTGCCTAGCCGTTCCAGCCGCGGCCGTAGAGGATACCTGGCAATATACGACCACGGATCCGGGCGAAGGCTGGCAGCGTCCGGACGCCCCGCCATGCGCGCCATGGAAGACCGGAAAGGCCGGGTTCGGAACGCACGGCACTCCGGGCGGCCGGATCCACACCGTCTGGAACACTCCCGACATCTGGCTGCGCGGCGAATATGTTCTCCCCAAGGGCCAGGACGTCGTTCGACTGTCGCTGGAGGTCTGCCACGACGAAGACTTCGAGGTCTACATCAACGGCACGCTGGCGTCGCACGCGAAGGGTTTTATCACCAGCTACAAGATCTACCCGATCGCCCCGGAGGCCCGCAAGGCGCTGAAGCCGGGCAAGAACTTGATTGCCGTCCATTGCCACCAGACGGTTGGCGGGCAGTTCATCGATGTGGGGTTCACGACGAAAACGGTTCCTCATCGCGCGCCCGATCCGCAGCCGGAACTCGTGATCGAGGATGTCCGCCCGGAAGTGGCCGCCAAGTACGTCAAGAAGGAAACCTGGCAGGAGACAATGCTGGCCGTCCGCGCCGCGTTCCAGGCTGCCGGCACCAAGATCGACATGGGACTGGGTTCAGCGCTGGCCGTGGAGCTGTGGCGCGATTTCCCGCACCAGACCGACTGGCTGATGCAGGACAGCCCCGGCAATATGCGCGAGTGGGTGGACGGTTATCGCGATGGGAAGGGCGACCTGACGAATTTCCTCAAGACCGGCCGCGATACCTCTTTGGAACGCCGTCTGATCGAGCACGTCCTGCCGGAGTGCGGGCCGCAGGGCAGCGAACTACAAACGGCGCTCGACGCTTTGGTCGCCGGCCAAGTCAAGCCCGAGGATCGACGCTGGCTTGACCTTTACGTCCAGGCGTGCCGGGTACGCAGGCAAGCTCGGCTGCGGCCGCTCTTGGAGAAGACGAGGCAAGTGATCTTCGCCAAGCACCACAACATGGGCGACGGGTTCTTCGCCTACACCGAATACACCAACTGGCCCGGCAACAAGTACGGTGGGCTTTGCCGGCTCGATCTCGACAACGAGGAATCGGCCGTCGGCCCATGTGCCACCGTCACCACGCTCATCCCTACCGACACGGGCGGCGTCATTCGCGATCCGGCACTCTCCTACGATGCCAAGCGGCTGCTATTTGCCTGGCGGCAAGACGCTCGGGACCAATACTACAAGATCTACGAGCGGGACCTGACCACCGGCGAGAACCGGCTGATCACAGGCACCGACACGTACGGCGCCAGCTACGACCCCTGCTATTTGCCCGACGGCAATATCCTCTTCGTTTCCAGCCGGGTTGTGCAGTCGGTCGATTGTGCCGGGCCCGACGTGAGCAACTTCTTCATCTGCGACCGCGACGGAGGCCATGTCCGCCGCGTCGGTTTCGACCAGGTCCATACGCTCTGGCCCACAGTGCTCGACGACGGCCGCGTGGTCTACATGCGTTGGGACTACAACGACCGATCGCAGATTTATCCGCAGGGCCTTCTGCAGATGAACCCCGACGGCACCGGACAGACCGAGTTCTACGGCAACAACAAGTGGGAGCCGACCACGCTGTTCCACCCCTGCGGCATACCCGGAACCAGCAAGGTCATGGCTGTCCTCGGGGGACATCATAATCCCCAGTGTGGAAAGCTGGGCATCATTGACACTGCCCGGGGGAGAGAGGACCTCGACGGCGTCACCGAGCTGCCCTCCGGCGCGAAGCCCGCCTACCCAAGGACAGACGCCTATGCCCAAGTGGGCGATCAATACTGCTATCCGTTCCCGCTCGACGGACAGTCGCTGCTGGTCAGCTACGACCCGATCGCTTATCACCTCCGCGCCCCGGGCCGGCGGTTCGACAACCGAGAGCACATGCGGTTCCACCTTTATTACATGACCTACGACGGCCGGCGCGAGGTGCTCTCCGCCGATTCGCGGATCTCATCCCTTGCGCCCATTCCGGTCCGCGCCCGCCCGGTGCCGGTCGTGCGGCCGTCGGCAGTCGACTTTTCCAAGAGCAGCGGCGTCTTCTATCTGCAGGACATTTATCACGGCCCGGGGCTGGAGGGCATCCCCCGGGGCACGATCAAGAAGCTCCGCGTGGTCGAACTGCGGTACCGCGAGATGACCATCGGCGCCAACGGCAGCAGCGGCAAGGGCGGCGGCGCCACCGTCGTGACGCCGATTGCCGTAGGGACCGGCGCATGGGATGTGAAGGTGCTTCTCGGCGACGCGACGGTGCATGAAGACGGCTCGGCCATGTTCCGCGTCCCGGCGCGGACGCCGGTTTACTTCCAGGCCCTGGACGACAAGAACCGCATGATCCAGACGATGCGTTCCTGGGCCACGCTCATGCCCGGCGAGCGGGCCTCGTGCGTCGGTTGCCACGAGCACAAGAACGAGGGGCCGTTGGCCGGCCGCGGGATCAGCCTCGCCATGAAGGCCGGGCCCGAAAACCTTGCTCCCTTCTACGGCCCGCCGCGCGGGTTTAGTTTCGCGAAGGAGATTCAGCCGATCCTCGACCGGCACTGCGTCAAGTGCCACTCGGCCGACGGCCGGGCAAAGAAGCTGCCGCTGACCAGCGAGGCCGTGCTCGACGCCCGATCGAAGCGCTACTGGTCGCGCGCCTACCTCACGCTGACCGCGACCACGGAGAGCGACAGCCGCGGCCACGCCAGCGAACTGGTGAACTGGATCAGCAATTCCTCGGAGCCCTGCATGATCCCGCCCCAGTATGGCGGGGCGACCCGCAGCAAGCTAATCGCCATGCACGAGGCCGGCCACAACGACGTCAAGCTTTCGCGCGAGGAGTTGGACAAGCTGGCCGCTTGGATCGATCTGGTCATCCCCTTCTGCGGCGACTATGTCGAGGCGAACGCCTGGACCGAGGCCGAGATGAAATACGCGCGCCAACGAATCCAACTTCGCCAGGAAATGGACGCGATCGAACGCAGAAGTATTGGTCTGCCCGTTGACGCAGCCGCAAACCTTAAGCAGTCGTTGGAGTCCCGGCGTTAGCCGGAGAAGAAAACCAGACACAAGGACCGCCTGAAGGCGGGACTCCAGCGACGCGGCTTTCGCGGAACGAAAGGCGACAACACGACACGTTTTGACTTCCCGGCTCCAAGAGGCGCTACGATGACGTGCATCCGACCAGGGACGATTCTCGCAGGTCTGCTCGTGGCGCTGGCGGCGCCAGGCCAGGAGCCGGATTATCCCATTCGGCCTGTTCCCCCCGGCAGCGTAAAGGTGCAGGACACGTTTTGGGCCCCGCGGCTGGAGAAGAATCGCGCGGTGACCATCCCCCACAACCTCCAGCAGTTGGAGAAGCAGGGGTCGCTGAACGGGTTCGCCGTGCTGGCCGGCCAAACGGCGGAGAAGTACCATGGCTACATGTGGGGCGACTCCGACGTTTACAAGACCCTCGAGGGCATCTTCTACAGCCTCCGGGACCACTCCGATCGGGCCCTGGAGGACCGCGTCGAACGCATCCTCCGTACGATCGCCGGCGCCCAGGCCGCGGACGGTTACCTAATGCCGCACCTCCAGATCGCGGAGCCTGGTTATCGGCATTTTTCCCACGAGACGACGCGGACCTGCGAATCCTACAGCATGGGTCACATGATCGAGTCGGCCGTGGGCCATTACGAGACGACCGGCAGCAAGAAGTTCCTCGACGTGGCCGTCAAGTGCGCCGACCTTCTGGCCCGCGTGCAAGCCGAGGGAAAGTACGAGCGGATCTCCGGGCATCCCGAGATCGAACTGGCTCTGGTGAGGCTCTACCGGGCGACCCGCGAACGGAAGTACCTGGAACTCGCCCGCGCGTATGTCGCCAACGCCCGGTCGAAGTCAATCTCCATTTGGTCGGGCGGCAAGCCCTTCCTGGAGGACGAGGTGGCCCGAGGCCACGCAGTGGCAGCCGTCTATCTATACTGCGGCGCCACCGACGTTGCCGTGCTTACCGGCGATGCGGGGCTGCTGCGCCTGTTGGACGGCAAATGGCTGGACGTGGTCTCCCGGAAACTCTACCTGACCGGCGGCACGGGACTGCCCGCCGGGGAAGCATTCGGCCAGGCCTACGAGTTGCCCAATGCCAGGGCCTATTGTGAGACCTGCGCGGCCGTCGCCAACATCTTCTGGAACTACCGCCTTTTCCTCGCCCACGGAGACGGGAAGTACCTGGATGTTCTGGAACGCACCCTTTACAACGGTTTTCTCTCCGGCGTGGGCATGAGCGGCGACCGCTTCTTCTATCTCAACCCACTGGCCTGCCTGGCCGGATCGCGCTCCGAGCGGTTCTCTTGGCACGGCTGCCCCTGCTGCCCGACGAACATCGTGCGCTTCCTCCCGCAGATCGCCGGGTACGTGCTTGCTGCGCGTGGCGAAGAAGTGTTCGTCAACTTGTACGTCCAAGGAGAGGGACAACTCTGCATCGCGGGCCAAACGGTCGCACTTCGCCAGGAGACGCGGTATCCATGGGACGGCCGCGTGAAGATCGTGGTCGAGCCCAAGCATCCGGCGGAGTTTGCAATCCGGGTTCGCATCCCCGGCTGGTCTCGGGAAGAGCCGGTGCCCAGCGATCTGTATCGCTACTTGGCCCCGACCCGTGAGAAGCCCGATCTGAAGATCAACGGCCGGACGGTTCCGCTCGACATGCAAAGCGGCTTTGCCCTGGTCCGCCGCATTTGGAAGGCGGGCGACACGATCGAATTGGCTCTCCCGATGCCGATCCGCCGCGTGGTCGCGCACGAAGCCGTCGCGCAGGACTCCGGCCGAGTTGCCCTGGAGCGCGGCCCCATCGTGTACTGTTTGGAAGGCGTGGATCACGGCGGGCACGTCCACAACCTCGTGCTGTCCGACGAGACGAAACTGGCCGCCGAACACCGCGACGACCTGCTCGGCGGCATTACGGTGCTCACCGGCGAGGCGAAGGCGATGCAGGGGATCCCCGAGGGCCAGGTGTCCCACGCGCCGGTCCGGATCACCGCGGTGCCGTACTATGCCTGGAATTATCGCGGCCCGGGGGAGATGGCGGTCTGGATTGCCCGGGCCCCCGAGAAAGCCACTCCGTGGCCGCAGCCCAGACCGCAGACGATCGCCGGTTCACCCGGCAGGTAAAACAGTTTGAACAGCTAGAGGTGAAACAAATGGTTGAGTTATTAACGTTCCTGTGGTTCTTCAACCCCTCCCAGCCCGCGATAAGTACCCTTACCGCGCAGGCTCCGCAGGCCGTCTTCGCGGCGCCTGCGAATACAATTAGCAACTTCACGGTCAAGTGTACCGTGGACCTGAAGAAGTTCGGCAACGAGAAGAACATTGTTGAAATCCCGAATGTGCTCGGCGTCGGCCTGCGTCAACACGCTCCGCACGATCGCAACCGCCAGAACTATCCGGCGTTCAGAATGCCCGACGGTTCGGTGCCCGTTCTGGAAGCGACGGTCGTGCTGCATTCCGTCGAACACCCCGACTGGAAGAACATGACCATCGGCGTTCCGCTCGCGATGCTCAAGAAGCCCGAGGGCGAACATGAAGTCGTCCTCAACTTCACGGGCGTGCGCTGGACGATGTACGTGGACGGCCGGTTGCTCGACAACGACTTCCCATTCGGCTATCCCCAGTGGGCAGGCCAGAACCAGTGGAAGATGGATGCGGAGTACGCGACGAAAGCGGCCATTTACCTCCCCGCAATCGAGCCCGAGAAGAAACAGGCGAAGACACCCGACATCTCGCCCTGCATACAGTACTGGACCCCTCCCGGGCACAACAACTGGGTCGGGGATGTCGTCACGTTCTTCTACAACGGACGCTATCACGTATTCTATCTGTATGACCGCCGCCATCACCAAAGCAAGTTCGGACGCGGAGCGCACTACTTCGAGCACCTCTCCACGAAAGACTTCAAGACGTGGACCGAGCACGAAGCCGCGACGCCGCTGGAAGAGCAATGGGAATGCATCGGCACGGGCACACCCTTTTTGTTCGACGACAAGTTCTGCATCAGCTACGGCATGCACACCACGCGCGTCTACCCGTGGGAAAAGACGACTCTCCCCGCGCAGTGGGAATACCTGAAGAAGAACGGACGCACGGGCCAGTTCAAGCAGGCCACAACACCGGGCATCCCCGCAGGCGCCACGTATGCTGTCAGCGCGGATGGCGTTTCCAACTTCAAGAAGTCGCATATCATGTTCCATCCATGCGAGAACCCCAGCGTCTATACGGGCCCAAGCGGCAAACTGCGAATGATGGCGAACTCCGGCTCCAACGGCATTTGGGAGTCGGAATGTGTTGACGGCGGCTGGCACTGCATCAGTCCCGGCTTCCCGCCCGGGGGCGATTGCACGTTCTTCTTCCACTGGGGCAAGTTCGATTACATCATCGGCGGCTTCACCGGACTCTGGTCGAAGGCTGCCGACGCCCCCAACGCTGCGTATGAAGACGTTGCCCGCAAAGGACTCGACTTCTATGACGGCCTGGGCGTTCCCGCAATCACAGGAATCGCGGGCGGCCGCTTCCTGATGGCAGGGTGGCTTCCGATCCGCGGCTGGGGCGGCAATCTAATCATCCGCGAACTGGTGCAGTTCCCCGACGGCCGCATCGGATCGAAGTGGATGAAGGAAATATCGCCCGAAACCGAGCAGCCACAAACTCTCGCGGCGAGGGTTGCCGAAACGACGACATTCCCCGCGGACAACAAGTCTTTCATGCTCACCTTCGACGTTCAGCCGGCAGAGGCGAAGAAAGGCAGGATCGGTATTTCGCTGCTGCCCGAGAGCGGCGAACAGGCTTCGTGCGAACTGCAGATTCGCCTGGACGATCTGCGGGCGCAATTCGGTCCCGGTTCATTGGACACCTTCGCGCGTACGGAAAAGTCCCTGCGCGAAGGCGGCTCGCCTCATGCCGCGGGCAACTACGCCATCGAGAATCTCATTGGCGTTGACAAGCGTTTCACGGTCCGCCTGATTGTCAAGGGGGACGACAAGATTGGCGGTTCCCTGGTGGATGCTGAAATCGCCGGACATCGCACGATGATTTCCTATCGTCCTGAGCTGACCGTGAAGAAGATGGCATTCCGTGCGGAAGGTGTCGAACTCGAGCGTGTTCAGATTGCGCCGCTGAAGGGCCAGGAGGTCCAATCGTCTCCGCTATGGCTTCACTCGCTCCAGCACTAGCACCCAATCCTGAGGCGAAGGCAATTCGGGCACCCTGTACTGATCGGAGTGGATGCGCACGGCCTGGGCATCGTGCTGGCCGGCAAGCGACTTTCCGTCGGCCTCGTGTTTCACGGGAGCGAAGCGCGCCCGGGACAACTTGAAGTCGCCAAACTCCTGCCGCTGGCCAATCTGGTAAAGCCATAAGCCCGCCTTCCCGCTCGTCGTGTTGCCCACTTTGACGATAGGCGTGCAGTAGATCGTCTTGCCATCGATCATCACTAAGGCAGCGTTGTCACCACAGGCCGCCGCGATAAGATGGAACTTCATTAGCAACCAGAGCGTGCTGCCTGGAACCACTCACGTCGTGTTCCGCGTCGCCGGCAAACAGCCGGAACTCTGGGACGCGGTCACCGGCCGTCTCCGCGACCTGCCGGATTGCCGCGATGAGAAGGGCCGTACCCTCGTGCCGCTGCAATTTGCGCCGCGACAAAGTTGGTTCGTGCTGTTCCGGAAGAAGAACTCGGGGACCGGGGGGCAGGGTTCAGGGAAGAACTTCTCTGCCCTCAGGCCCGTGTCAGAGGTGATGGGGCCGTGGGAGGTGTCTTTCGACCCGGGGTGGTGTTTTGGTCCAGCGATTCTTTGGTGGACGGGTGCCCAGTATTCCTCGGATGAGAACCGCGCGTTCAGGATGCTCTGCCGTTGCGTGTAGCTTCGTGAAGAAGCGAATGGCGCCGGCAGAATCAACAGAGCAGCCGGTTCCTCTTGCATATCGCGGCGCAGACTCAGCACAACCAAGGCGTTGCGTAGGCC
>JBEKTY010000015.1:0-105424 GCA_049515555.1 Thermoguttaceae bacterium | reverse complement strand
ATGAGCGGGAGGTGGAAACGGAGCACGGCATGCGGCTATTGAGACCCAAACGGGGAAACCCCGAAACAGATTATGCCGAAGCCTACCCCACCGCGCCACCTCTCGACTCTACCCTTTTGCCCCTTCTGACCGATGAGGCGCCGCCCGGAAGTGATCGTGATCCAATGATATTGCGTATTATCATTTGGCTTCTGTGCGTAATCGAGACATTGTACCTGGTGTGGTTGCTCGTTCCTCCTATCGTCGTAACATAGGGGAAACAGTGAGCACTCGCGCAGCTAATTCCAACAACCACCTGCAGTGTATCCAGGAAGCCAAGTGTCGACGTCGCGGGTTGTTACCATAATCCAGGAGCAAATACACATGATCGTGTTGGCGGCCTTGGCTGTAATCCCGGTTGGTATGCTGGTTCTTACAAGGCGATTCCTCCGCTCGTGGTTTCTATCGTGTATCTTGGGCATTACTGTCTTGTGGATGAACATGGTTCTTCTGGAACTGAAGGCGGTAGGCTCGGACTTTGACATAGTCTTCGGTGTGGCGATGGTGATGTGGGCGGCAGTCTTAGCCATTGTGTATGCCGCGGTTCTTTCTGTAATGAACATCGTCTTTCGAGGAATAACTAGGGGGTCGAAACATGGACACACCTAGGGACGAGGGTTGGGCCGGGTGGCCCTGATCGGCGAGTTGAGGCGGGACGTTCCGGAACTGACGTTGGACGTGGCGATGCAGGTTCTGCGATCAGCGTTCACGAAGCCGGCATTAAGCGAGCATGAGGCAATCGCCTTGGTCGGCTACCACCTTCAACGGAACCGAACGGCCCAAACTGTCGCGCCGTGAGTCATGGTTACCTCACGAAGTGGTACGCCGCATGTGGAAAGTGTGGTTGTGATGGTAAATAGACGACCAAACCCGCGTTTACTGGCCCGTCGTTGTGTCCGGTCCGTCGCGGCCTCGGCCGTCGCGGCCGCCCTGGTCCTTATCGGGCCAGCGCTCGCGCTCGCCGCAGAGCCCGTACGATCCCTGCCGGTTCGCGTGGACATGACCCAGTACAGCAACGACGAATACCCGCCTCGGCTTGAATTCTCGTCCGACTCGACGATGATCTGCGCGTACTGGAGCAGTACCTATAGGCACGGCGACAAGCGAACAGGTCCGCCGCTTAGGGTTGTGTTCAAGGCGTCTGACGGCTCCATTGTGGCCGATGCTGTGGATTCGCACAGCAGGCTCGTGGGAACGTATCTTCGTCAGTTTCCACGAAGTGTCCCCAGAACCTCCGGCATGACCTATGCTCCAACCAACCTCTCTGTTCGGTTGGCGACGCCATTCCCGGACTTCCTCCGCGACAGCGGCGGGTGGGCCTTCAACAACGACTTCACCCTTGGCGTGCGAATGGTCAACCCCCGGGACGTATTTCCTCCACACGAGAAAAAGGATTTGGTTGGTGGTCCGCACCTTTGGGCCATCGAGTTGTGGCGGCTCTCACCCGAGGCGAAACGGATATGGGCCGTGGATGTGCCGGATAAGGTTGCCGATCTTGAGGAGGGCGCGTTCTGCAAGCTCGGCGGGAAGGACGTAGTGTTCCTTGCCTTTCACCCTTCTCGTTTCGGCTGCTTGTTCTCACAAGAAGACGGCAAAGTGGTGCGCACGATCCCATACGGTCCCACGCAGCGCCGTTCGCTTGAGCTTCGGGACGAGGAGGAAGAGCGCGGATACCCGCATACGTTCTCGATCGACTCGACGCGCAATCTGTTGGCGTCCGGGGACTTCACGGGGCGTCGTATCCGCGTGGTTGCAATTGAGGACGGTGGAAAATTGGTGTTTGAAGCACACGCCGCGGATGCTCCAGATCGGCCGAGAGGGGGCGTGTGGAGTGTGGAACGCGTTGAATTCGCGGCAAACGGAAGGTACCTGATTGCCACCTACCACTTCGGCGGGCGCGGAACGTGGCGGACCGCGACCCCCACCGAAATCTACGACACAAAGACTTGGCAAAAGGTCTGGCAAGACGACGACAAAGCGATACGTCAAATAATCGTCTCCCCTGACGGAAAGAAGATGGCCTATCTTCGCGCGGGGACTCTCTTACGCGCGACATTGGCGTTGGAGATTGTACCGTTCTCTGCGAGTGCGGCATTAGAAGACAAGCAGCGTGAAGATGGTGGGAGAGCAGGGAAAGAAAAGCGGGATAAGGACGGATCAAGACAGATACGGTGAAACAGAGGGGCTCCTGGAAAGGGTTTCACGGCCTCAGAACGCGCCCAAGCGTACTTCTCCTGGAGCCCCCATCTTTCATGGTAAGAGACGCCGGGGCGGGCCGCCGTTCGCCATTGGATGTTGTCTCGCGGTGGGTTGCCTACGACGACCTACAGGTCGGCCCGACTACTCGGCCGACAACTTCTCGGGCTTCGACCACCTCGGCTGCGAAGAATAAAGGGGACAGGCGCATATAATGGGTGGTCTAGCGAACGGATGCGCCGCATATTACCCAGTATATGCGCCTGTCCCCTTTATTCCTCTTTATTCCTTCGCCGACGCAAGCACTGGCAAGATGCCAGTGCCACCCGAGGGGGGACGGGGATCACTGCCGGTCAAGTCCGCGGCAGATATTGATGCAGGAAGTCGATCACGTCGCCGGCGGCCAGCTCGTCGACGTAACGGCCGTCCTTCATCAGCAACTTCTCGAAGGGGAGTCGCGGCCGGCCGTAGTGCTCCTCCAGCGCGGTAACCAATTGGACGATGTCGATGGACTCGAAGTCCAGGTCGGCGACCAAGCGGGTCTCGGGCCCGATCGGCGCCTCGAGGGCTCGGCCCCAACCCCCGGTCAGATCGGCCAGCAGGGCCAGGAGATCACGCCGGATGGCGGCCTTGTCTAAATCGTTGTGCGTCATGCGCGTCTCCGGGCCGGCCAAGAGGCATTGGCGAAGGTCTCCGAAGATGGTTGGACGGTCTTCATCGCTGCCCGGCGGAATCCGTCTCCTCCGACTCGATATATCCCAGGGCCTCAAGAATCTTCAGCATCTGGGCCTCCTCGGCGGGAGTGGCGCGCGGCACCGCGCCGTCCGGGGCGGAGATGTCCGGGCTGACCGTCGGCGGCCCGCGGCGGCAAGGATGACTCGCAACATAAGCCTCCTCGAAGACCCCGCCGGGCAGCGATCGCTCGAAATCGGACGGGATCGGAAGGCCCAGGCTGTAGAGCAAGGTGGGGGCAACGTCCAGAATGGAAAGTTGCGGCAGCCGCGCCGCCCGGCGGATCCCGCCGCCGCCAGCGAAGAACACGCCCTCCGGATAATGCGTACCCGCGATCTCCGCGCGGCGCTCGATGACCGGCGACTTGTTCTTGATCGAGACGAACCCGTGGTCGCACAGGACCAGGGTCAAGTCGGGCGCCTGCCGGTTGTGCGGGCCGGGAAAGGCCTCTTCCTTCAAGAGAACGTCCCGGACGATCGGCTCGCCAGAGTCCGGCGCCCGGAGGGCCCTTAGTTTCGCGACAAGCTCCGCGCGGAACGCCTGGTACTGGCCGGCGGGAACGCCCGGCTCGCCCGGACGCTCGGCGACGCGAATGAAGATGCCGTTGGCGGTAGCGCTGCGGGCATAGGCCGTGGTCTTGTCCCAGTCGAGGAGCACGAAATGCCGGTCCGCGACCCGTTGGGCGGAGCGCCGGCTCTGCGGGTCAAGGCCGCTGAGATCCTTCCATACGAGGTAGCCTTCCTGATGCAGCCAGGTGTTGACGCGGAACACCTGCCACGAGGGGCCGAAGCCATGATCGGAGACCATAACCACCCGGGCCTCCGGCCCCGCCAGACGCACCAGCTCGCAAAGAAAACCGTCCAGCTCGCGGAAGTAATCCAGGCAAATGCTTCGGACCTTGCGCTCCCAGGCCGAAGGGGAAGGGGGGAACTGCGCCGGGTCGAGAAAGCGGTAACCCATGTGCAGCAGCTTGTCCGGCCCGTCGAACAGGATTGCGAACAGGTCGCTGGCGGAAGTCCGCATGAGGTGCCGGGCGACCTCGAACCACTGCCGCTCCCGCCGCACGTGGAACGCGACCCAGCTCTCGTATTCCTCCGGCGAAACTCCTTGTTCCGCTTTCTTCTCCAGGTCGAAGTCCCACGCCAGCGACTTGGCGTCGAAACCGGGAATCGACTGCAACTCGGCGTACAGTTCTCGCGGATAGACGTTGCGGCCCAGGTGCTTCCACGAGACGAAGCCGGGCACGATCGAGCCGCACACCCGCGGGGGCGGCGACAGGAATGGAAAATTGAGCGCCGCGATCGTGCCCTGCTCCCGGCTGACGATCGACCAGATGGTTTCGCAGCGGATATCGTGAAAATTGCAAAGCGTGAAGTAGTGGTCCGTTTCGCGTTGTTCGGCCCAGATGAAATCGAACAGGCCGTGCTGGCCGGGGCTGCGCCCGGTCATCACGCTGGCCCAAGCCGGCGGCGTCAAGGGGTTGGGGGTGGAGAGCAAGCCCGCCCGAACGCCGCCGTCGGCAAAGCGCTTCAAGAACGGCATGACCCCCGCTTCCATGAGGGGGTCCAGGATCGAGAAGCTGGCGCCGTCCAAACCGATTAGCACGGTACGATTCATCAACGCTCTCCAGCCCGCCCGCGACGATGCATCATCGATCCCGCGCTAATCGGGAGTGGGGCTGCTCCGCGCGGACCAGCCTTCCTGGGCCGATTGCCATCGGTTGTGCGACCGAGCCCCCTATTTTAGTCAATTGCAAGTCCGGCGTCCAGCAACTAGCTTCAAAATGGCACACTGATCCCTTATTTAGTAGTACATCTATATGTCTATATAGTGTCAGTCAGCCGCCGACCGGCCTTCCCGTTGTGCCAACTTCTTGCACGTACGAAACCACCATTTATAATGGATTCTTGGTGCCGCGGCTGGTTTCTGGCCGCGGTCGGACCCCAGCGGTGGGGTAGAATACCACACATGAAACTCGATGGCCCACTCGAATCGACACTTTGCCCTGATTGCCACCTCCCCGACAGGTTGGTGGGACCACGGCATTCCGGCGGCTGCCTCGCGAGCGGGTGAGATCGGGCTTCTCAACCTCACTTATCTTCGCGATCCCAGCCGGGCCGTCGCTCTGACGGAACGTTTTCTCCGCGCCGCCCGCGGCCCGCGGGGCGTCGTGTTGGGCGGCTTGGCGGATCCCGTCGAAACGGCCGTGTTGGATTGTGTCCGCGACCTGGACCTGCTCCTGCTGGCGCACGATGAGCCTTCGGCCTTGGCGGAGGTCTTGCCTCGTGCCCGCGCCGTCGCCCGACAGGTGGGATTCGTTGCCGTTTGCCAGGCCCAGGCGTCGGCCGCCGAGGCGCTGGGGGCCGATTTCGTGGTGGCCAAGGGGCACGAATCGGGAGGCGCCGTCGGCGAAGAAACAAGTTTCATCCTGCTCCAGCGGTTGCTGGCGACGATCCGCGTGCCGATCTATGCGTGGGGCGGCATTGGGCCTTGCACGGCGGCCGCCTGCCGCGCGGCGGGCGCCGCCGGCGTGGTGCTCGATTGGCAACTCGCATTGTTGGGCGAATCGACCTTGCCACCCGCTGTGAAGCGACTGCTGGCCTCGATGAAGGGAATGGAAACGGCGGTCGTGGCCGGGCCTGAAGGCGGGTTCTTCCGCTACCTGGCCCACCCGCGGACCACTGCCAAGGACCGCATCGCCGCGCTGTACGAACAGAATGTGGGGCAGCAGGGGCCGGGCCGGGCCGCCTGGCACGCCGCCCTGGCCGCCCTGATGGAAGACGAGGACCCCGAGTCGCGCCTGTGGGCGGTGGGTCAGGACGCCGCCTTTGCCGCCATGCTCGCCCGGGACGATCACAGTGTGGGCCAAACGCTGCGACGACTGCGCGAACACGTCGATCGCGCCACGGCGGCCGCCAGCCGGACGCTCAGCCTGACCCGCGACAGCCTGCTCGCCCACGAGCATGGCACGGAGTTTCCGATCCTCCAGGGCCCGATGACGCGGGTCAGCGACGTGCCGGGGTTCGCTCTGGCTGTGGCCGAGGGCGGAGCATTGCCCTGCCTGGCCTTGGGAATGAGCGACGAGAACGACGTGCGGTGCTTGCTGGGGTCCGCGCGGGAGTGCCTCGGCACGCGGTCTTGGGGGGTGGGGGTGCTGGGGTTCCTTCCCCCGCCGCTCTTGGAAGGTCAGTTGCGTGCCATCCAGGAGGCCCGGCCACCCTTTGCCGTCGTCGCGGGCGGCTATGCGGGCGTTGCCGCAGCCCTCGAGGCCGGCGGCACGCGCACCTATTTGCACGCCCCCTCGCCTGAATTGCTGGAAGGCTTCGTGGCGGACGGGCTGCGGCGTTTCGTGCTGGAAGGTCACGAGTGCGGCGGGCACGTCGGCCCGCTGAGCGGCTTCGTCTTGTGGGAGCTGGCCATCGCCAAGCTTCTTCAGGCCCCGCTGGGCAACGGCGAGTGGGCCCGCCTGCGCGTCATCTTCGCCGGCGGAATCCACGACGGCCTAGGTGGGGCCATGATCTCGGTAATGGCCCAACCCCTGGTCGAGCGCAAGGCGCAGATCGGGGTCCTGATCGGCACGGGCTACATTTTTACCGAGGAAATTGTGAGCACGGGCGCGGTGGTGCCGGGCTTCCAGGAGGTCGCCATGCGGAGCGACTATACCGTGCGGTTGGAGACCGGTCCCGGGCATGCCCTGCGCTGCGCCGACACGCCCTATTGCACGGAATTCGCCGCCGTCAAGCGGAAACTGCTCGAGGATAATTTCCCGCGCCAGGCGGTCCGCGAGCGGCTGGAACGGATGAATCGGGGAAGGCTGCGCATCGCCTCCAAAGGGCTGGAGCACTGCGAGGATCCGTCGGGCGGTGGCGACTGTCTGAAGCCCGTCGACGGCGAAAGCCAGTTGGGGCGGGGAATCTACATGCTGGGGCAGGCGGCCGCCATCCGGCAGTGCCGGTGTACGATTCGCCAACTGCACGAGGAGGTTTGCGACGGTGCGGTGACTCGGCTAAAGGCGCTGCAGCCCGAGCCGCCGCTGCCCGCGACGGCCAGGGAAGCGGCGCCCCTGCCCCTGGAGGTGGCCATTGTCGGCATGGCCTGCTTCCTGCCGGGCGCCAAAGACCTGGCCGAGTTCTGGGACAACATTCTGCGGGGACGTTGCGCCCTGCGGGAGATCCCGGCGGATCGTTTCGACTGGCGGCACTGGTATGATCCCCAGTGCGGGGCCCCCGACAAGATGTGTGCCCGGGTCGGCGGTTTCATCGACGACCTGCCTTTCGACCCGCTGAAGTATGGCATTCCGCCGGCGTCGTTGCCGCACATCGAGCCGATCCAACTTCTGGCGCTGGAGCTCGTGGACCGGGCTCTGGGCGACGCCGGTTGCCGGCCTGAGGGCAGCCGCCGCGAGCGGACTGCCGTGATCCTCGGCGCCGGCGGGGTGACGGGGGAGCTTGCCGGGCAGTACCTCTTCCGCTCCATGCTGCCGCAGTTCTTCGCCGAGCCCCCCGCGCGGATTACCAGCCAGTTGGCCCAATGGACCGAGGATAGCTTCGCCGGCATTCTGACGAGCGTGATCGCCGGCCGGGTGGCGAACCGCTTTGACCTGGGGGGGGTGAATTTCGCCGTCGACGCGGCCTGTGCCTCCTCGCTGGCCGCGGTCTACGTCGCCTGCCGCGAATTGGCCGCCGGCGCATGCGACCTGGTCATCGCCGGCGGTTGTGACACCCTGCAAATGCCCTTTGCCTACGTCGGTTTCTCCACGGCGGGGGCCTTGTCGCCCAGCGGCCGCTGCCGCATCTTCGACCGCTCCGCCGACGGGATCGTCATCAGCGAGGGCCTCAGCGCCGTCGTTCTGAAGCGGCTGGCAGACGCCGAGCGTGACGGCGACCGCGTGTATGCCGTGATCCGCGCGGCGGCGGGCGGCTCCGACGGCCGCTGCAAGGGGATCACTGCTCCGCGCAAGGAAGGGCAATTGCTCACGCTGGCCCGCGCCTATGCCCAGGCCCGCTTCTCCTGCGCCTCGGTCGATCTGTTCGAGGCGCACGGCACCGGCACGGTCGTGGGCGACCGTACGGAATGCGAGTCGCTGGCCCAGTTGCTGGAGGATGCCGGGGCGGCGGCACGGACTTGCGCCGTGGGCAGCGTCAAATCCAACGTCGGCCACACGAAGTCTGCCGCCGGCGTGACGGGGCTGATCAAGGCCGCGCTGGCCGTCTACCATCGCGTGCTGCCGCCCACGCTGGACGTCGAGTCGGTCGATCCGGCCGGGCCGCTGGCCGGCGGCCCGCTGTATGTCAATACGGAACTCCGTCCCTGGATCCGCGGCAGCGCGCCGCGCCGCGCCGGGGTCTCCTCGTTCGGCTTCGGCGGCACGAACTTTCACGTCGTGCTCGAAGAATACGAGGACGATCTGGGCCCCCGCCGCCGGGGCGCGGGGCGCCGCTCCTGGCCCGCCGAGTTGTTCCCCCTCTCGGCGTTGTCGAGGGAAGGACTGCTCGACGCGGCGAAAAGCCTCGCCGAGCAGGCCCGGCGCTCCGACGACGGACAAGACCCGGCGGCGCTGGCCAACCTGGCCTACCGGCAGCATTGTCAGGGAGGCGATCGCTCGGGCCCGTGGCGCGCCGCCGTCGTTGCGGAGAGCGTGGCCCAATTGCACGACAGCCTCGTTGCCCTGGCGGCGGTGCTGGCCGCGGGCGAGGCCGCTGCGGGGGTCCTGCCGCCGAACGTCTTCTTTGCCGAGAAGCCCCTGGGGGGCCCCTCCTCGCTGGCCATGCTGTTTCCCGGCCAAGGATCGCAGTATCCGAACATGCTGCGCGATTTGACGGTGGAATTCACGGAGCTTAGCGAGTGTTTCCAGGAGGCCGATGCCGCGCTAGTGCCTCGACCGTCCTCGGCTGACACGTTGGGTGCCACTGCTGGCTTGTCCAGCAGTGCCGAGAACACGGTTGGGCAGGCCAACCGTGGCACCCGTCATTTCACGTCGGTCGAGGCATTAGGCGAGCCTGAACCTGGCAGCGGAACGGCGACCGCGGGGGCGGACTCCGCCGGCGACGGGACGCGGCGTCCCGAACCGTCGGCCTCCGCGGAGCCGGCCTTAAGCCGCTACATTTTTCCCCCCCCGGCGTTGAGCCCCGACGAGCTGGACGAGCAGGCCGAAGCGCTTAAGGCGACCGACGTGACGCAGCCCGCCTTGGGGGCCTGTTCGGTGGGTCTCCTGCGGTTGCTCGGCGCGCTGGGCATCACTTCGGGCGCGGTGGCCGGGCACAGCTACGGCGAGTTGGTGGCCCTGCACGCGGCGGGGAGTTTGGACTTCCTGTCGCTCGTGCGGTTGTCGAGGGCCCGCGGCCGGGCCATCGCCGACGCCGTGGCGGCGCCCGGCGGAACGCGCGGCTCGATGCTCGCCGTGGCCGCCGGCGAGCAGGTCGTCCGCGGCGTGCTGGATCGCCTGGACGGCGTATGGATCGCCAATTTCAACGGCCCCCGCCAGATCGTCATCAGCGGCACGGACGAAGCCATTGCCCAGGCCGCCCAGCGCTTCGAGGATCGCCGCGTGCAGTGCCATCCGCTCCCCGTGGCCTGCGCCTTTCACACGCCCTTCATGGCGCCGGCCAAGGAGCGCTTCGAGCACAAGCTGCACGAGGCGGCAATCCGGCCGCCGGCAATGAACGTCTATAGCAACTCGCGGGCGGCACTGTACCCTGCGGTCCCCGAGGAGATGCGCTGCGTGCTGGCCGAGCAGCTCCTGTCACCCGTGCGGTTTGCCGAGCAGATCGAGCGGATGTACGACGCGGGCTGCCGCGTCTTCCTGGAGGTGGGCCCGAACCAGGTGCTGACGCGACTCGTGGGCGAGATCCTGGCCGACCGGCCGCACGTGGCCGTCGCCACTCAGCCGAAGACCGAGCACGGGCTCACGTCGCTGCTGAGGGCCTTGGGGCAGTTGTTCGCCCATGGAATTCCCTGCAAATTGGGCCGCTTGTACGAAACCCGCGACTTCCCTCCCGGCGGACCAGAGTTCTCCGGCACGACCGGCGACCCAAAGTGCCGCTGGCTGGTCAGCGGCGCCTACGCCCGGCCGGCCGCGGAACCGCCTCGCCGCATGCCGAGCCGCATCGAGCCCGAACGCAACGGGCGGGTCGGTGCCGCCCCTGTCGCCCCTGTCGCCCCGGCCACCCCGCCCGCCCCTGTCGCCGCACGCCCGCAGCCCGCTGAGCGGGTACTTCCGCCGGAGCGGCCTGCGCCGCCGGACCTCGGCGATGATTTCGCTCAATTCCAAGACACCATGCGGCTGTTCCTTGAGACCCAGCGGCGGGTCATGACGGCGTACTTCGGCGGCGCAACGCCGACGCCCGACGTCGAGCCGCGGTCCGTGGTCGAGGCCGGCCTTCAACCGCCGGAGCCGGTCACGATGGACAGCCGCTTGCCGGCTTCGCCCGTGGCCGAGCCGCCGCCCGTCGCGGCGCCGACTGAGGCCCAGCCGCTCCCGGAAACGCCGCACGACTTGACCGCCAAACTGTTGCAGGTGGTGAGCCGCTCGACGGGTTACCCCGCCGACATGCTCGATCTCAACGCCAATATCGAAGCCGACATGGGCATCGATTCGATCAAGCGATTGGAGATCGTCGCCGCATTCCGGCGGCTCGTTCTGCCGTCGGTCGTCGATCTGCCCGGCTGGTTCACCGAACGCATGAAAGCGGCGAAGAGTCTGCAGGAGATCCTTGACGGCGTTCGCGAATTATTGCAGCGGAGTGAAACGGGGCATTAGTACGGCAAGACGATTACTGTCCTGGTCCTAAGGCGAGAGCGTCAGGCCTGCGACAAGACCTCACGCGGAGCGTGAGGAATACAGAGAGGCGGGAAACGACATGACCCAGGCAGTCTTAAGCGGGATCAGAATCCTGGATCTGTCCGAGCAGATCGCCGGCGCTTACTGCACGAAGCTGGCGGCCGGCTTCGGCGCCGAGGTCATCAAGATCGAGCCACCCCGCGCCGGCGATCCGGCGCGGGGCGCGGGGCCTTACGCCGGCGGGGTCCAGGACCCGGAACGCAGCATCCCGTTTCTATGGTTGAATACGGGGAAGAAAAGCGTCACTCTTGCCTTCCGGACGCCCGCAGGCCGCGAAATCCTCAAGGCCCTGCTGAACAGCACCGACGTGCTGGTCCACAGTATCCCGCCGCGGGAAGTGCCGGGGCTGGGCCTGGATGGCCCGACACTGCGGGCCCTCGACCCGCGCCTGGTGATCGCCGCGGTGTCGAATTTCGGATCGACCGGCCCTTACCGGGACTACGAGGCCGAGGAAATGCAGTTCTACGCCATGAGCGGCGGAATGTATGCCACGGGCGAGGCCCGGCGGGCGCCCTTGGCGGCCGGCCCGGCCGTTTGCCAGTACACGGCGGGCGCGCGGGCCTACGCCGCGATCCTCATGGCCCTCTTCCAGCGCCATCGCAGCGGAGCGGGACAGCAGGTCGAGATCTCCATTTTCGAGAGCTCGATCGACCAGGTTGAAACGGGAATGGCCGGTTTCCTCCAGCGGGGAAAGGTGGCCAAACGGGGCGCCCACGCCTTCGCTCCCTGGGGGCTGTACCGCTGTGAGGACGGATACGCCGTGGTCGTCGGGGCCCCCTTCCGCCACTGGACCCGCGGCGCGACCATCTTCGAGGAGCCCCGCTTGCTCCAGAGCAAGTTCCGGCACGTCCGCGACCGCGTGCAGCACCGCCAGGAAATCGACGCCTTGATCCAGCCGTGGCTCGACAGGCATACGAAGAAGGAGGTCTGCCGGGCGGGATTGGAGCGCGGCATGGCCTTCGGATACCTGGCCGAATTCGCCGAAGTCTTCGACTCGCCCCAGCATCGCGCGCGGCAATTCTTCCAAGCCGTCGAGCATCCCGTCGCCGGCCGCCATGCGTACTGCGGGCCGCCCTTCAAGCTCCCCGATGCGCCTTGGACCGCGCAACGTGCCCCGCTGTTGGGCGAGCACAATACGGCCGTCTACGGCGGACTGCTGGGGTATTCCGACGCGCAACTGGAAAGCCTCCGCGCGGAAGGAGTCGTCTGATGAATCCACCGCCGCTGGACGGCATTTGCGTGATCGACCTGACCCACGACTGGGCGGGGCCGCATTGCACGCGGCTGCTGGCCGACTACGGCGCCGAGGTGATCCTCGTCGAGTATCCCCGCCGGCTGGGGCTCTTCCGCGGCGGCATCACCGAAGACCGGGCCTATGACCGCCAGCCGTTCTGGTTCCAAGTCAATCGCAACAAGTACGGCATTACCTTGGACCTGAAAAGGCCGAAGGACCACGAGATTTTCCGGGAGCTGGCGGCCGGCGCCGACGTCGTGGCGGAGAACGGGCGGACCGGCGTGATGGAGCGGCTCGGGCTGGGCTACGCGGAGCTCTCGCGGATCAACCCTTCGCTCATCATGCTCTCGATGCCGGCTTACGGCGGCACGGGCCCCGACGCGGCCTTCCCGGCCTACGGCGGCGTCCTCGAGGCGGTTAGCGGCATCCAGAACCTGACGGCTTACGCCGACGGCGGCGCGTGTCAGCGAATTCGCGAAATGGACGTGGTGAACGGCGTCGGCGGGGCGTGTGCCGTGATGACCGCGCTGGTGCACCGCCAGCGGACCGGCCGGGGACAGCACATCGATTTCTCACAACTGGAGTTCATCACCCACGCCTTGATCGGCGAGCACCTGTTGGAATTCGCCGCCAACGGCACTTGCCCCCGTGGGCTGGGGAACCGGCACCGGTGCTTCGCGCCGCAGGGCTGCTATCCTTGCCTCGGGGAAGACAAGTGGGTAACGCTCACCGTGCGATCGCAAGGGCAGTGGGAGCGGCTGTGCGACGTGCTGGGGCACTCCGAATGGCGGCACGACCCGCGGTTCGCGTCCAACCCGGCCAGGCAGGAGAACCACGATCAGCTCGATCGCGAGATCGAGGCCTGGACCCGGCCGAGGACCCATGTCGAGGCCATGCAGCGGCTTCAGGAGCAGGGGATACCGGCCGGGGCGGTTTTCAACGTGCAGGAGTTGGGCGCCGATCCGCACCTGGCGGCGCGCGGGTATTTCGCCGACCAGGTTAGCGGGACGGACAAGCCGCTGCCGGGCCTCTGCGTGCGGCTCAGCGACGGCAAGGGCCGCGTGCAACGGCGGGGGCCGAACTTGGGCGAGCACAACGAGCAGATCATCGGCGGTCGTCTCGGACGCCCGGCCGCCGATCTTCCCCGACTCTCTGAGGATGAGGTTGGCACTGCCTATGACCCCGAGTGACCCGCCTACGTCCGGACTGGAGGCCCGCGGCGGCCCGTTGCGGCCCGGAATCGAGTCGCGCGGCGCTTCTGCCGCTGACGCCGCTCAACTCATGCGCGAATATCAGCGGCTGATGAGACAGTTTCTTTCCGCGCAGGAACGGGTCATGCTCGCGCGGATGGAAAGGGCCTGTCTCCAATCAACTCCGCGCGGCGGCGGTGTAGCCGTCCCGGCTGCCGGGGCCGGTACGGGGCCTGCACCACAAGTCACTGCCGGGCAGGCGCAAAGCCCGTTCGGCGCCGCGCGGAGCGGGGAATCTGCGCGGCTCTTGCCCCGTTTCGTGTTACGGTCCGAGCCTGGGCCGGCCCTGGGAGAACCGCTCCAGGTGCCCGCGGGCGGGCTGTTCCTCATTTCCGACGACGGCCACGGCGTGGCCCGGGCGCTGGCCGGGGAATTGACCCGCCTGGGCGCCAGCGCGATCCGCCTGGGCCACGATCCGCAGGCCACAAGCACGGAAGACGGTTTCATCCCCGCGGACCTGACCAGCGAAAGCACCGTCGCCAGGGCCTTGGCCGAAGTCCGCCGCGGCCGGCCGCCGGTTGTGGGCCTGGTACACCTGCTGCCGTTGGCCTGCGACACGCCCTGGGATAGCTTGGACCTTGCCGGCTGGCGACGCGGCCTTCGCATGTCGGTCAAGAGCCTTTTCTACCTGGCGAAGGGGCTGGCCCCGGATCTGCGGGCGGCCGCCAGCGGGCCGGGGGCCTGGCTCGTCGCGGCCACGGCCATGGCCGACCGCACCTGCCCGCCCGACTTCAGCGTGGGGCAGACGGGAATCGCAGGTCTGCTGAAGTGTGCGGCCGTCGAGTGGCCGGGCGTCCGCTGCCGCACCGTCCACCTGGACCTCGGCGATTCCGCGGAAGCACTCGCCGCCCAGGTGCGCGACGAGATGGCGGCCGGCGATTCCTCGATCGAGGTCGGATACCGCCGTCGCCGCCGGATCGTGTATCGCGCCGTACCCGTGCCGTTGCCGGCCGAGGGCGGCGACCCCGGCCTGATCGATTCCCGGTCGGTGGTGCTCATCACGGGGGGCGCTTCGGGCATTACGGCCGAGGCGGCCCGGGAAATCGCCGCCACATATCGGCCCACGCTGGTTCTGGCCGGCCGATCGCCGTTTCCGCAACCGAGCGAGCCGGCCGACACGGCGGGCCTCACCGCGCCGGAAGAGATCAAGACGCTTCTGGCCCGTCGCTTCCGCTCACCCGGCGGCCGTTGCGCCTTGCCACGCCTCGAGAAGGCCTACCGGCGACTCATGAAGGATCGCCAGATCCGCCGCAACGTACAGGCCATGCGGGCCCTGGGCGCCACCGTCCACTATCATCAGGCTGACGTAGCCGACGAACAACAGTTGTCGCGGCTCATCGACGAAGTCTACCGGGTGCACGGCCGGCTGGACGGTGTGATCCACGGCGCGGGCATCATCGAAGATCGGTTGCTGGAAGAGAAGCCGGCCGATTCGTTCGATCGCGTCTTCGATACGAAGGCCGACAGCGCCTTCATTCTGTGTCGAAGTCTGCGGAAGGAATCGCTGCGGCTGGTCGTCTTTTTCACGTCGATGTCGGGCCTCTGCGGAAACCAGGGCCAGGCCGATTACGCCGCCGCCAACGAGGTGGTCAACAGCCTCGCCTGCCATCTCGACGGGCAAACTCCCGCCCTGGTGCGGGCCATCAACTGGGGCCCCTGGCTGGGCACCGGCATGCTCACGCCCGGCGCAAGGGAGCAACTGGCGCTGCGCGGAATCCAGATGATTCCTCCGCAGGACGGCTGCCGTGCGCTCCTCCAGGAGATCCAACACGGCGCGAAAGGAGACGTGGTAGTGATTATCGGAGGCGGGCCGTGGAAGATATAGCCATTGTGGGAATGGCCTGCCTGTTCCCCGGAGCCGCCAACCTCCGGCAGTATTGGCAGAACATCGTCGCCCGGCGGGGCGCGATCGGCGACCCGCCGGCCGACTGGGAAGCCGAGAAGTACCTGGATCCCGCCGCCACCGGGAACGATCGGACGTATTGCGTCCGGGGCGGCTACCTGGGCCCCCTGGCACGCTTCGACCCCTTCGAGTTCGGCGTGATGCCCAAGGCCCTGGACGGGGGCGAGCCGGACCATTTCCTCACCTTGCGGGTGGCCCGCGACGCGCTTGTCGACGCCGGTTACTCACCCGGCAGCGTCGATCCGCGGCGCGTCGAGGTGGTTCTCGGCCGCGGGACGTACATCAACCGGGGCGTGACGAACTTGTTTCAGCACGGCGTGGTCGTCGAGCAGACGCTCGACGTCTTGCGAGAGCTGCACCCCGAGTATTCCCCAGCCGAGCTGCAAGCCATAAAACGCCGACTAAAAGACTGCCTGCCGCCCTTCAGCGCCGACACGGTGCCCGGCATGATCCCCAACGTGCTGGCCGGCCGGATCGCCAATCGGCTGGACTTCATGGGCGCCGCCTATATCGTGGACGCGGCCTGCGCCTCATCGCTTTTGGCAGTCGAGTCGGGCATGGCCGACCTTCGGGCGGGCAAGTGCGACATGGCCCTCGTGGGCGGAGTCAACGCCTCGCTTCCGCCGCCCATCCTGATGGTCTTTTCGCAAATCAACGCCTTGTCCCGGAGCGGGGCCCTGCGGCCCTTCGACGCCGCCTCCGACGGCACCCTGCTGGGCGAAGGCATCGGGGTGGTCGTACTCAAGCGGCGCTCGGACGCCCTGCAGTCGGCCAACCGGATCTATGCGCTTCTGAAGTCGGTGGGCATCGCCAGCGACGGCCGCGCCCAGGGCCTGCTGGCTCCCCGCCGCGAGGGGCAAGCCCTGGCCGTTCGCCGCGCCTACGAAGCCGCCGGCGTCGATCCCCACAGCGTGGGCCTGATCGAGGCGCACGGCACCGGCGTGCCGCTGGGCGACCTGACCGAGATCCAGGCCTTGACCGACGTTTTCGGACCGCGCCGCGGCGGGCGGCCCACCTGCGCCTTGGGCACGGTGAAGTCCAGCGTCGGCCATCTCCTCACGGCGGCGGGAATCGCCGGACTGATCAAGGCCGCGCTGGCCCTCCACCACAAGCTGCTGCCGCCGATGATCGGTTGCGAGCGGCCCAGCCCGCTGCTGCGGCTGGAAGAGACGCCCTTCTTCGTGTGCGCCGCCGCCCGGCCTTGGATTCGCGGCCGCGACGAGCCGCGCCGCGCCGCGGTCAGCGCCTTCGGGTTCGGCGGCATCAACGCCCACGCCCTGCTGGAGGAGCACCCCGGCGACGAAGCGGCCCGCGTCAACCTCCACAGTTGGCCGGCTAGCGAAGTCTTTCTGTTCCGCGGCGAATCACGGGAGCAGCTTGCCGGCGAGATTCGGCAAGTCGCCGGGGGGCTGGCCGCCGATGGCGGGCCGGATTTGGGCGACCTGGCCTACACCCTCAATACCCGGCCCGGAAAGGCCGACTGGACGCTGGCGGCGGTTTCCGACGGCCAGGCCGATCTACGGCGGAAGCTGGACTACGCCGCCGGCTGCCTGCAAGATCCCCGTTGCCTCCGCATCCAGGAGCGGAGCGGCGTCTACTTCTTCAACGAGCCGCTGGGCGAGACGGGCAAGGTAGCCTTCCTGTTCCCCGGCGAGGGCTCCCAGTACCGGGGCATGATGGCCGGGCTGGCCATGCACTTCCCGGAGGCTCGCGCGGCGTTCGACCTGGTGGATCAGGCCTTCGCACCGCGACGCGATTATCTGCCCAGCCATGCCGTGTTTCCAACCGAAGAGCCGGCCCCCGGCGACGACTTGCTGTGGGCCATGGACACGGCCGCCGAATCGCTGTTCGCCGCCACCCAGGCCATGCTGGCCATGGTCCGCGGCCTGAAGATCCGCCCCGATGCCCTGGTGGGGCACAGCACCGGAGAATATTCGGCCCTCATGGCGGCCGGCGTGTTCGACCTCGGCGACGAGGGCCGGCTGATCGATTTCATCGTCGGAGTCAACGGCGTGTATCAACGACTGGCCGCCGAGGGCCGGATTGCCAAGGGGGTCCTGCTCTCCGTGGGAGGCGTGCCGAGCGAGAGCGTGCTGCGGCTGGTCGAGGAGTGCCCTGACGAACTGTACCTGGCGATGGACAACTGTCCGCACCAGTACGTGCTGTGCGGCACGGCGGCGGCCGCCGACCGCGCGGAACGTGTCCTAAGCAGCCAGGGCGGCCTGTGCCAGCGTCTGGCGTTCGATCGGGCCTACCACACGCCTTGGTTCGAGCCGGTCCGCGCGGCCCTGGCCGAGCACTTCAGCCAGGTCGAGTTCCACCCGCCGCAAATCGACGTGTTCTCGTGCATGACGGCCGGCCTCTATCCCGGCCAACCGGCGGCCGTCCGGGAAATGGCGGTCGCGCAATGGGCCCGCCGCGTCCGCTTCCGCGAGACGGTCGAGGCCATGGCGGAGGCCGGCATCCGCATCTTCGTGGAAGTGGGGCCGGGAAACCACCTCACCGCTTTCGTCGCCGACGTGCTCAAGGGCAAGCCCCACCTGGCCGTGGCGGCTAATGTGGCCCGGCGGAGCGATCTGACCCAGCTCGCACACCTGGTGGCCCTGCTCTTCGCCCACCATGTTCCGCTCGATCCGGCCTTCCTTTACGTCCACCGCGCGTGCCGCCGCCTGGAGCTGACCGCCGGGCCGTGGGAACCCGCGCCCGCCGCGCCGCCCGATCGCTCCGTGGAAATCTCGCGGCTGCTGCCGAGGATCCGACTCGGCGCCCTTGCCACGGGCCGGGGGCCTTCCGAAACGGCACCGCCCGAGCCGTCCCACGCGGAGGTCGCCGGCGACGGCCGGTTGCAGGCCATGCTCAACTACATGCAGACCATGCAGGAGTTCGTCAAGACCCAGGAGGAAGTCTGTTTGGCCCGCTTCGCCCGCGGCGATGCCAAGCCCTATGCCGCGGCACCGGTTGCCGAGGCGGGGAGTCGCCCGTTGCCGCTAGTCCACGAGGTGCTTTCGCTCTCGGCTCGGCGTGCGGTCGCCGTCTGCCGCCTTGCACTGTGCAAGGATGGTTTTCTCCGCGATCACGTGCTGGGAGGCAAGGTCTCCTGCTGTGATCCCGAATTGGCCGGCCTGGCCGTGGTTCCCTTGACCTTCAGTATGGAGATCCTCGCGCAGGCGGCCTCGCTGTTGGCGCCGGGCGAACACCTTGTGCGAATGACGAACATCCGCGCCTACCGCTGGATCGGACTGGACGACGGGCAGCGGGCCCTGCAGGTCGTCGCCGAGGCGGAAGACGGCCCCGGGCATTCCATCCGCGTGCAGCTCCGCGAGCTGGCGGAGTCGAATCCGGAAAGCATTGCGCCGGGTTTGCCCATCGTCGAGGGAGTGGCGGAGTTTGCCGCGGCCTACCCCACAGCGCCGCCGGCCGATCCGCTGCCGTTGACCGCGCCCCGGCCCTCGAAATGGAGCGGCCGGGAACTCTACGGTGGTTTCATGTTTCATGGCCCCGCGCTGCAGGCCGTCGCGTCGATGGACGAGTGGGCGGAAGACGGGGCGACGGCCACGCTCCGCGCCATGCCCGCCGACACGCTGTTCGACGGCCTGCCGGACCCCCTGTTGCTCAGCGATCCCGTGTTGCTCGACGCGGCCGGGCAGGTCATTGCCTACTGGGCGGCGGAGCATCTCACCGACGGCTTCCACGTGTTCCCCTTCCGCCTGGAATCGCTCGATGTGTTCGGCCCCGGCCTGCGGGCTCCGGCCACGGGCGAGTGCCGGGCCCGCATTGTCCTGGTCGAGGACCGGCTGATCCGCTCCGACATCGACGTGCTGGGCGACGACGGCCGCCTGCACTGCCGCCTCAGCGGCTGGTGGGACCGCCGCTTCCCGATGACCAAGCAGTTTGAAGACCTCCTCTGCAACCCGCGCGAGGGCTTCTTGAGCCTCGATTGCCCCGAGATTGCCGGCACGCCCGCGGGAGCCGAGCAGACCCAGGTCTGCCTCTTCCACCCGGCGTCGCCGGACCTGCAGGATCACGACCGGCTGTGGGAGCGGGTGTTGGCCCACCTGGTCCTCAGCCGCCGGGAGCGCGCGGAGTGGAAAGACATTGTTGAGCCGGCGCGGCGTTTGGATTGGCTTGCGGGCCGGATCGCGGCCAAGGACGCCGTGCGGGCGCTACTGCGTCGGCGGGGCGGCCCGTGGCTCTGCCCCGCCGACGTCGAGATCGCCCACGATGATCACGGGCGGCCGTTAGCGGTCTGTCCAGGTCGAGCTTACGTGTGGGAAAAAGGGGACAGGCACCATTTGTGCGAAGCACCCTCCGGGCCGTTCCGGCAAATGGTGCCTGTCCCCTTTTTCCCTCCCAGCATCTGCTTGACGCACAGTTCCGGCTCCGCCGCCGCGGCCGCCGCCTACCTCCCGGCCGGCCTGTCGATGGGCATCGATGCCGAGGTGCTTCGCCCTCTGGAAAGCGGGTTTGATGAGATCGCCTTTAGCCCGGCGGAGCGGCAATGGCTAGACGGCCTCCCCGACGCCGAGCGGCCGCCGGCGCGGACGACGCTCTGGTGCGTCAAGGAGTCGGTCGCCAAGGCGCTGGGTATCGGGGCCGCCCCACGACCCGCAGACATTGTGGTCAAATGGTTGGCCCGCAACGAGGGGAGCGGCTCCCAGCAAAGCCAGCCGTGGGAAAAAGGGGACAGGCACCATTTGTGCGAAGCACCCTCCGGGCCGTTCCGGCAAATGGTGCCTGTCCCCTTTTTCCCTCCCAAGATCGTGCAAGGTCATTTAGAGAAAATATCCGCTGCCGCAGTGCTCAGCGGCCCCTTGGCCGACCGCTTTCCGGAAGTCCGGAGCGATGCAATCATGCTCTGGCGACTCCAGCAGGACGGCCTCATCGTCGTCCTATCGCTTGTGAAGCGGGCATGACCCCGGTAGCAACCCACACTCCGTGTGCCAAGTTCGGCGCGGGTCTCCCGACCCCACCGCGCCCCGACCGAAGGTCTCCGGGCTCGGGAGACCTTCGGTCGGCAGTGTGGCTCGGTCGGAGACCGGCCACAACGTGGTTCCCGCTCCAGCGGACGGCACACGGAGTGTGGCGTGCTACTTTGACGCGGGGTAGTGAACGGCTACGGCACGCACCTTTTATTCCATACGATCCACACAATCGGCACGATCGCTACAGTTTACCGCGGCGCAGGTCGCCCATCTCTCCGGATCGGGGCGACTTTGACGCGGTGGTAACTCCCGTTTGTTCCCTGCAATCGGATTGACCGATTCTAACGGTAGAGTCCGTCCAACCCTTAAGACCCATACTTCCGAAACCATGCGCAGCCCGTTGATTCCTCGCCGGGTGAGTTCGCGGACAGTCGCGGCCGCCGCCGGCCTGCTCTTGGGGAGCCTGCTGGCCGCCACCGCTTCGGCCGAGAATCTGGGGGAAGCCTGGGCGACGGCGCTGGCGGCCGACCAGCGGCTGGCGGCCGCCCAATGGATGGTTTCGGCGTCGCGGGAGGGGGCGCGGTCCGCCAGGGCCGAGCTGCTCCCCACGGCCTCCGCCGAGGTCAGCTACGACCTCCACGACAAGGACCAGGAGTATAGGCTCACTACTACGGGGGGAACTGTGGATCTGCCCATCTCCCAACGCGATAGCGTCGGCACGAAACTCGCCGTGGTCCAGCCGGTCTATACGTTCGGGCGGATCCGCGAGAACATCAAGGCGGCCGACGCCCGGGTGTGCGTCGCGCAGTTCGAGCTCTCCGAGCGGGTTCAGCAGATCAAGCTGACCGTCGCGCAGGACTATGCCGACGTATTGCTCAACCAGCGGCGGGTGGAGGTCGATCGGGCAGCGGTGGAAAGCCTGGCGTCGCATCTGAAGGACGTTCGGAACCGCATCGAGCAAGGGATGGCGATTTCCAATGCGCTGCTGGCATCCGAGGTGGCGCTGGCCAACGCCCGCCAACGCTTGCTGGAGGACCAAAATGCGCTGGACAACGCCCGGTCAAACTATAACCGGGCGCTCGTGCGGCCGTTGAACGCGCCCGTCGGGCTGGAAGAGCTGGCCGAGCCCAACGACCGGCCGGACCTGGATCTGTTCACGCAGCGGGCCCTCGAGCAAAGGCCCGAGCTGGTCCGCCTGTCGTGCCAGGCCGCGGACCTGCAAAGCCGGGCCGCCAGCATTCGCGCCACCTACTGCCCGCAGTTGTCGGTGGAAGGGGCCGACGAGTACCAGCAGAACAGCTTCCAGGTGAATCCGCAGGTGGCCACGTTCTCGCTCAAGGGAGAGTGGCGTTTCTTCGACTCGGGAAGGCGGCGGCACGAGGCGACCCGCTTGGACGAGGAAGCCTCGGCCGTGCACCACGACCGCGCCGACGAGATGTCCGTGATCGCCTTGCAGGTCCGCCAGGCGTGGACGAACCTCGCCAGCCGGCGGGAAAGGGTGCTGGTCAACCGGGCCGCCCTGAATTCCGCCGACGAAAACGTGCGGGTCACACGCGAACGCTTCAACGAGGGTATCGGCACGAACACCGACGTCCTGGACGCCGAGACCCTGCGGACCCAGGTCTATCGCAACTACTACGACAGCGTCTACAGCAGCCTGGTGGCCTACTGGCACCTGCGCTGGGCCGCCGGCGAGCTGTAATCACCCGCATGCCGCCGGAGTTTGCCCGGACTATTCACGGCCAAACATTAGCCCGAAGCGCAAGCCAGGCGGGAAAAAGGGGACAGGCACCATTTGTGCGAAGCACCCTCCGGGCCGTTCCGGCAAATGGTGCCTGTCCCCTTTTTCCCTCCCAAGATCGTGCAAGGTCATTTAGTGTCTGACACTCTGTTGCCGGGCACCAGTCCCCATCAATAATCCGGGTTTGTGCTATTCGGTCAACTGGCACGGCCACCCCCGCGCAGCCGCCCCGCGCTTCCCAGCACGCGCCGGCGTGTCGCACCTCCGGCTCCAGACGCAAGTGGCCAACGTGCGTCGGTGTGCGTCACCGACGCGGGTTTCAGGCAGCCAAAACCAAGGGGGGGTCGCACCGAAGCGCGCTTCGGCGGCCGGCATATCGACCCCGGCTATGAAGCGTCGGCAAATCTTCTCCGGCAACACGGACATTCGCCATCGAATCCCTTGACTAGCGCCGCAAAGGCGGTCGGCTGCGGCAGGGTCATGATCGCCTTGAGCGCCAGTGGTGCGCGATGCGCGTAGTGCCGGTAAGTGATACCTCCGACCGAATGGCCGAGGATCTCGATCGACGACTCAGGCATGTGCTCGTTGTAGTACGTCGCGCACGTCTTGCGGAGGTCCTTCAGCTCCCAAGGCTCAGGCTGTCCGGTCTCCACGTCCGTCTTCTGCTTGATTCCGGCGAGGTCGCAGTGTTCCTGGAATCGAGCATTGGGGCGCGATCCGCCGCCGAGGAAGACAGGATCGTCTGGAGCCGGATGCTCTGGCATGATGCATTTGATGTGGGCATGAACAACCCGATTCATACGTCGGTACAACGTCTTGCCCGTCTTCACCCGGCGGTAGAAGAGCCACCCCCAGGGAGACTGTTCCTTGACTTCCCGATCTGGCGACTGCCGCCCGTAGTATAATGGCGGTCATTAACGAGGCTCGGGTTTGTGCGGTGTTCGCACTCAAAACCGGAAGAGCCGTGAAAACTCGCCATATACTCATCCGGCGTTGCCCATCTTGCCGCCCGCCCGGGCAAATTGCGGCAAGGGCGATGCACTGCCTACAGTGGGCCGATACTAATCTTCAGGGCATCCCACCGATGTGAAATACTGCGCAATGAGCGAGCCACACATGAATTGTCGCAAACTGGTCGGCATACTCATGCTTGTGATTCTGGCATTGAAACTGCCTCCCGCTGGTGCCCTGGCCCAGGATGTCCCAATGGCCGGCGGGCGCACTACGGACAGTCCGGTGAACTTGCCGCCGTCGCTTGCCGACACAACCGTTGATCAGTCGCCCTGGGTCGGCGGCGGCGATGCGAACTTCGGCCAGCCGCGACCTTCTGGCCGCTGGACCGCGTCGGCCGATTTTCTCATGTTGTATCGCCTCGGCGGCAACGTCAACCAAGAGCTCGTTTCCACGGCGCCTCGTCCGCCCCAAACCGGGCCAAGCATCGAAGTGCTCAACGCCGACCAACTGCACCCGAGCTTCTCCGACGGGCCGAGAGTCGGTCTTATCTACCACGGCGACGACGGCTACGAGCTGGAAGCGTTATACTTTCAGACCGACGGCCGGCCGAGCGTGGGGGCCGTGGGGCCCGACGTGGCGAACTTGCTGGTGATGACGGCCCCCGGCGGCTTCTTTCAAACGCAAGACTACGATGATCAATTGATGGTCTGGACTTATCGCTCCCGGCTGTACAACGGCGAATTCAACGTGCGCTGGAATCCCTCCCACCGTCTCACCATGCTGGCTGGATTCCGTTGGACCAACCTCTGGGAAGATCTGCAAGGAACCCTGCCGCCGGAGCGGTCAACGCCTTTCTGGGAAACGAAGACCAGGAACAATCTGTATGGCTTCCAGATCGGCGGCGACTGGAAGATTGTCGACCGCGGCCGGTTCTCGATCGACGCAGTGGGGAAGGCCGGAATCTTCGACAACTGCGTCGACGAGATGACCAACGTCAGCATCTATAGGGTCGTCTATCCGGAGTCGGCCTCTACCAACCACGCCGCCTTCGTGGGCGAGATCGACCTGGAGTGCCGCTATCAAGTCAGTCCGCGGTTATCGCTGAAGCTGGCCTACCAGGCGTTCTGGCTCGAAGGTGTGGCCCTGGCGCCGGGCCAAATTCAAGAGACCTACAGCAACATAACTGTGCCGGTCTATGTACAGGCTCTGGGCATCGACAGCCGCTTCGGCGTAGTGTATCAGGGCGTGGCCGCGGGGATCGAATACGCGTTCTAGCAGTCGTCGCGGCGATCCCGTGTCAATTTGTGTTCATCCGTGGCCCAGTTCTCCGCAGACCCTAAGAGCTGCGCGCACATCAGGCCCTTGGAAAAGAGCGGAAGTGGAAGGCGGCCAAGGAGTTATGGAGTCGGGGAGGCCGAAAGTCGAGCGCGTACCCCTGGAGACGTATGACTTTACGCTGGCCGGCCAGGATGAAAGCGCAAGGCGGCCAATGGGTTACGGATTTGTCAAACGTGGTAAGTTTTGAAAGGTACCTCGGGGCGGGCGACTGTTCGATAAGGAGAGAAGGGGATTGGGGATTGGGGATTGGGGAAGGAATACGCAATTTGCAAAGGTCCAGTTATAATGCGGCGTTCGGCTTTCGGAGTGGGAAGGGGAGTGTGAATTTTGAGGCGGCTGGAATGGAAAATCGAAGGGGTCGATCGCGAGGCCCTGGTCTGCCTGCCCGCGAGGCCCCGCCCCGCTCGTTGCCCGCTCGTGTTCGCCTTTCACGCCCGGGGCGAGACGGCGGGCCAGGCCGCCGAGAATTTCGCGTGCCACCGGCACTGGCCGGAAGCCGCCGCCGTGTACATGCAGGCGTTGAACACGCCGGGGACGCTCCTCGATCTGGAAGGCAAGGAATCCGGCTGGCAAAGGACGCTGGGCGACCAGAACGACCGCGACGTGAAGTTCTTCGACGCCGTGCGGGCGACGCTCCTGGCAGATTTCCGCACCGATGCGCAGCGGGTCTACGTGGCGGGGCATTCCAACGGCGGCAATTTTGCCTACTTGCTGTGGGCCGCCCGCGGGGATGCCTTTGCCGCCGCCGCCGCGTGTGCCGCGGCGGTGCGGCCGCAATTCCTGGAGCGCATGCGGCCCAAGGCCGTGTTGCACGTCGCCGGCGAGAAGGACCCGCTGGTGCGCTTCGAGTGGCAGCAGCGGACGATGGACTCGCTGCGCAGCTTGAACGCATGCCAGGAGGGAATGCCGTGGGGCGAGCGATGCACCTGGTATCCTTCCAAGTTGGGCGCCCCGGTGGTGGCCTGCATCCATCCCGGCGGGCACGAGCTTCCCGCGGATGCCCCGCTGCTGATCGTGAACTTCTTCAAGGCACACGGGGCCTGATGCACCGGCTCGACGAGCACGGCCCGCCGGCCGCCGTGCCCGGTCAGAACTCGTAGCCGAACGTCTCGGAAACCACGTCCGGCGGCACGCCGGTATCGAGGCGGCAGGCATGAAACAAGAGCCGCCGCGGCCCGTACGGCAGCCGCCAGAACCACCGATCGACGGTCTTGCCGGCTTGTGCCTTGCCCAGCACATATCTCCACACAGCACCCCTGCGCATACTTCTGTTCTAGCTTCGGACGAGGCCGGTTTCAACCACATCGCCCATGTTGAAAGATCCCCGCTCGTGAGCTATAGTAGAACAGGTGCGCAACAGCCCGCCGGGCAATGCTGCGCGCATCGCAAGAGATCCATTCGTGGAAGTCCTCTACATCAACCTGGAGCGCAGACCGGACCGCAATGACCTTTTCTTGCGGACGAATGCCGGCATTGCCGATTTCCGGCGGATCGAGGCCGTAGACGGCCGGTGCCTCGACGTCCAGGATCTGATCCGGCAGGGTTTGCTGGCCCGGCCGTTGCGAGCGTATACCGCCGGCGCCTTGGGCCATGCCTTGTCGCAGAAGAAGATTTGGCAGCAGTGCATCTCCACCGCGGCCACCGCAACCGTGGCCGAGGACGACGCCGTGTTCAACCGCCATTTCGCCGATAAGGCCGGCAAAACGCTGGCCGCTCTGCCGCCGGACTGGGATATCATCTTCTGGGGATGGAACTTCGACGCACTGCTGCACGTCGAAGTCATCGAGGGCCTGAAGCAGGCCTTCCTGCGCTTCGACGCCGGCCGCCTGGGGCCCCGCTTGCGCGAGTTTCAGGAGCTGGACTACAGCGTGCTGCCCGTCCGCTTGCGGGGCGTCTTCGGCACCCCCTGCTACTCCATTTCGCCGCGGGGGGCCCGCCGCCTCAGCGAGCTCTGCTTTCCCCTGCGCAGGGAGCCCGTTTTCGTTGCCAGCCTGGGGCGGACTTTGCCGAACGCCAACCTCGATACTTTGATGAACAAGCATTATGGATCGCTGAAGGCGTACGCGGCGCTCCCGCCCCTGGTCTGGACGGAGAACGACAAGCGGGCCTCGGACATCCATTCCAAGGCATCTTGGTGCACACGATTGTGGAACTACCTGCTGGATAGCGTGGGAGCATGATCTGGAAAACCTTGAAGGTACGACTTCGCCGGGCCGCACGCGCGGCCGTTTGGCTGGGGCGCGGGCAGTCCCTGTACGCGCCGCCGGTCAGTTTCCGTTCCGGATTGGACCAGGGCGCGTGGCTCCTGCACGGGCTGGTGCGCAGCATGCGGCCGGCCGTGTGCGTGGAAATCGGCTCCGCCCGCGGCTGCTCCGCCTGCTACATCGGCCTGGCGTTGCGACAAATGGGCTGTGGAAAGCTGTTCGCCATCGACCCGCACGCCGCGACCGACTGGAACGATTCGAAGTCCATCGACACGTACGACGTGATGCGGGAGAACCTGCGGGCCTTCGGCGTGCAAGACTACGTGGAGATCGTGCGCAAGTACTCGCCCCAGGCGGCCGAAGGCTGGCAGCACCCCATCGACATGCTGTTCATCGACGGCGATCACTCGTACGAGGGCGTCCGCCGCGACTGGCAGTTGTTCATGCCCCACGTGCGCGAGTTCGGGATCGTCGTGTTTCACGACACGACGTGGAGCCTGAAGGCGAAACCGCGGGCGGCCGGCGCGGAGACTCCCCCGGCCGGCAGGCAACTGGGAGTGCCGCGGTTCGTCGAGGAGCTGCGGGCAGCCGGTTATCCAACAATCACTATCAACCAGTACTGCGGCATCAGCCTTGTGCAGCCGGTCTCGGGTGGCGTTCGACTGGTCCGCTAGCGTCTGCCGCCGGATCCTCTGTCTGAACCCGACGGTCGTCAAACAAGACGAGGGGTGCGGAATCTAAATGACCTTGCGGGATTCTGGGAAAAAGGGGACAGGCACCATTTGTGCGAAGCACCCTCCGGGCCGTTCCGGCAAATGGTGCCTGTCCCCTTTTTCCCTCCCCAAATCATAAATTCCTTGTCCACCTCGCAATTCGCTCAGCCTCCGCCAGCACTGGTTCCGAGAACTTATACGACAACTTGTGGACGGCGGGGCGGACACGGCGACAGATATCTTGAAGCCGTTCGAACTTTGATCGAGCGAGCAATGCTTTCTGGAGAAGATGAGGCGATTTAGCAAACACCGTAGGGGTTTGCTTCCAAATTCTGCGCAAGCCAGAGTGTAGGGTTATGGCACATTCAAACAAGAAATGGAACATAAAATACGCGCGCACCTCGTCATGCGCAGCCCAATACTCTGTCTGCAAGTCACGCATTGCGCATACGAGCGGATGACCAGCAACAGAGTGGATGAACCAACTGGAAATCATGTAAGGGTCGTTCGGCCGGGTGAACATAAAGAACGGGATAGCAGATGTAATATCATCAATTCCCCCAGTCAGCAAAACAGAGGCATCGATCCATGTTCCACCGTGTTGCGCAAGGAGACTGACCCGCAACACATCAGAAAATTGAGTAGCTCCGATCTTGTCACGTTTTGCCAAAATGTGATCCGGTAACGTAATATACTTGTGCAGGGTATCATCGCTGAGAACAATGATTGCTCTGCCCTTCGCATGGCGCCGGACGCTGGCCATGCATTCCTGAATGATTGGTGGGGCTCTGTCAGCACCTGAATTCCAGTATTGCCATATTGACCCAAAGCGCTGACAATCAGGTATCTGGTATTGCTTGACGTAGCGAGCATCCGGCAGAAATGAAGCGCGGGTCTTGATATGGCGCAAGCTGCGGATTGCCATCTCGATTTGGGCAAGCGTTTCTCTTACCCGCCATGGCAGGGCAGCAGAAGATGTCGTTGAAATGCCCGCGATACGGGTTAACAACGGTTCAGCAATGAGTTTTACGAGAGATTTCAGTGCAGTTGTGGAACGCATAACGCGTCCAATGATAAACGGGTTGTTGGTTGAGGAGCGGGGATATCTCAACATGCTAAGGCTAAGAGTGTTTGAGGCAGGGAATCTTGCGTTGGGCGAGATGTTCAGGTCCACTCCACGCTCCGCGCGGAGCGGACAGGTTGCCATGACCTTCTCAAAGTCGCCGTTGATGTTCACGGGTTCCGTTACGAGGCGCGCGTACAGGCGAACAAGGTACGGCCGTAGTTGTTCTTGTAGCGGCCGATGTTGTCGCAGTCGGTTCCAAGGCGAAGAACTCTTGTAAAGGTGGTGTTGCGCAAAAGCCACTTCTCGATGAAATCGGGGTTCCATGCCGCGAGACTCTTCTTGAACCACGCTTCGGCGCATTGCCCTGTATCCAGGAAAAGAACCGTGCGTGTGGCTTGGTCGACTAATCGAATGAAATCCTCCGGTGGTACGCTCCCCTTGCCCAGTGCGAAATGGTGCAAGATACTAAAGCAAGCGACAACATCGAAGCGGCGGTCGCAGGCACGGAGGACTCTTACGCAGTCGCCCCTTGTGACGTGGTCCCGCGGAACGCCGTAAACCAGCTCGCCGACCGATATTGCGACCGGATCGCGCTCAATCCCATGCACCTCGCTACCAAGCTTGCGCATCTCCGATAGGAACCATCCGTATGAGGAGGCGATATCGAGGAACGTAGAGTTGCCGACGTTAACTCCGGCAGTGCATAGAAAGCGCGTCATCATTTCGAGCCGGTCCGTGCAACGCCGGATTGGTGTCCAGTAGCCGGTGACTTCCGGCGAATCTATGGGCTGATACAGAATACGTTCGCCGTTGGTCCACATTACGTCAAGCAATCGCTGCTGTAGGGGGGTCAGGACCGGTTTTCCACGAACGACTGCGTCGATCTCCTGGTGCCCGCGTGCGAAGGCAATCGCGCATCTGTGCTGGCCATCGACTATCTCGTAACAGTCAGAATACCGAATTGGCCGCACAAGAACCGGTTTTCCGTGGCGTGTTTGATGTTGACGCAGGACGCCCCGAGGCGGTACGCGATCGTCGCAGCGGAACCGGCCCACGAACTCCTCTGCGAACTGCAGAACATCTTCGTGCCGAGTGATGCCGAAGTATTGGCCGACAAGCTCGATGCATTCGATTGCGTTTCGGTAGTACTGGGTCTTCTCAAAAAGAACTGGGCGAAACAGCTCGTCGCCAACATCCTGGAACTCCTGCAAAAGCGCGACATGCGGCGACCTGCCTATGGGCGTGGAAGGTCGCAGCAGGTTTCCAGTGAGAACAGCGTACTTCGCCGCAGGAATTGCGTGTTCGCCAGCCATCAGGAGGCTGCGCAAAGGAAGCCGCGAAATGCGGATGAGCGCCCGAAGCTTCCGCGCAAGGAATTGCTGTGCCAATCGGATACCCTCAGCGCAAATCGCCGGGAGAACCGGCCGCGCGATCCGGCGGACGTCTTGGTCACGCGCAGTGTCCTGATCGTTACCCACGTGGATCATGGCGTGCAACCGATGCAGGGTTCTATTCGATAGGGCGTCGGGGGAGGGGAGTTACGCGAACGGCCGCTCGGCACGAGCATCGCGGGACGGGGCGGCGGGTCTCGAGCGCCTCTTCGGCGATCTCGGCCGCCCGCTGCATGCCGCCGGCGGCCAGCATCGCCTGCTGGAGCTGGCGGGCCCGTTGGCGGAAGGCCGGCTCCGTCAGCACCCGCTGGATTAGCCCCCGCAGCTCCCGGGGCGTGCAGCGCCGGAAGGACGCCCGCAGGCCCACGCCCGCAAGCTCGATCCGCGCCCCCATGCCCGGTTGATCGTCGCTTCGCGGCAAGGCGATCATGGGCACGCCCCGGCTGGCCGCCTCGACCACGGTGTTGATTCCGGCGTGGGTAATGAGCAGGGCCGCCCGATCGAGGAGGGCCAGTTGCGGCGCGAAGTCGACGACCAGCGGGTTGCCGGGGATAGGGCCCAGTCGCTGGCGCACGGAATATTTCTCATCTTCCTCGTCGCTCCACTTGCCCAGCGCCAGGACGAGTTGTGCATCGAGGCCCGCGCAGGCCGCCAGGATCTTGCGGAAGACCGGCACGTTGCTGCGATAGGGAACGGTGCCCAGCGAGGCGAAGACCAGCGGCCGGCCGTCCAGCCGCTCCCAGGGGAACTGGTGATCGTCGCGGACCTGGCGGGCGTTGGCCAGCGATCCGATGTAATGGAACGTCTCGGGCAGTTGCCGCTGCGGAAAATCGAATTCCGGACATAATTGCGAGAGCGTGGCCAGCGGCGAGTAGCTCTCGTCGATCGAGGCCAGGGGACGCAAGTTCCAGGCCTTCCGATAGCGGTTCACGACCCCCAGGACGGGCCGGATGAACCAGCGCCAGGAGGCGTAACCCAACCGGTTCCGCCGCAGGGCCCGCCGATCCTCGGCATACCCCCAGCCGGTGAACGGCGGCGGTACGTGGCTCTCCTCCTTCCACATCAGCGCCGAACAGACCGTAACGAAGGGCAAGCCCAGGTGCTCCGCGGCGGTTCCGCCGGCGGGCAGGGTTTGATCGACGATGACGCCGTCCACGGCCAGTTCCCGAAGGGCGGGCGGCACCAGCCGCAGGACGGCTTCGGCCCGCCAGCGGAGCAGGTCGCGCAGGGCGATCCGCCAGCCGGCCCCGCACATGCCGAACGCCAGCAGCATCAGGTGCGAGTTGCGCCGCGGCACTTCGTCCAAGTTCATCAAGTGCAGCGGGAGGTCCAACTGCCGGGCGATGGGCGCGGCCTCCTCGCCGGCCACCAGCGTCACGCGATGCCCGCGGCGGACCAGCTCGTTTCCCACGGCGCCCATCGACAGCAGGTGCCCGGCATACTCCGGACAAACCAAGGCGTAATGTGCCATGAGGTCAGCTCCTTGGCGGCGGAGGGGCGGCCGCCGGTCATTCGTAGCGCAGGGCGTCGATAGGGTTCAATCGCGAGGCCTTCCAGGCCGGGTAGTAGCCGAAGATGATTCCTACGGTGACGGACACGGCGACGGCGACCACGGCCGCGCTGGCCGAGGCCTGGGTGGGCCATCCCATCACCGCGCCCACCAGCAGCGAGGCGCCGCGGCCCACCAGGATGCCCAGGAACCCGCCCATCAGGCACAGTACGACGGCCTCGACCAGGAATTGTCGCAGGATGTCGCGGGCATCGGCGCCCACCGCCATCCGCAAGCCGATCTCGCGGGTCCGCTCGGTCACCGAGACGAGCATGATGTTCATGATGCCCACGCCGCCGACGACCAGCGACACGGCGGCCACGGCCATTGCCAATCCGGAGAGCATGCGAATGGTTTTCTTCAGGGCGTTGGAGACCTCGGCCATGTCGTAGATGCGAAAATCGTTTGCGCCCGCCGGCAGTTGATGCCGTTCCTGGAGCAAGCGGGTGATCTGCTCGGTGGCCCGGGGCACGGCCTCGGGCGACCGCGCCTTCACCAGGATCTGTTGAATGGTTTCGCTGCGCATGAGGTGCACCGAGCCGGGGAGCCGCTCGGCGTGCGAAAGGCCGGGTGGGACGTGTCCCAGGTCGCGCAGCGGCGGGCCGCCCCCCCCGCCCCCGCTGACGCGGTACTTGACGGTCGTCCACGGCGCCAGCAGGATGTCGTCCTGGTCCACGCCCAGCAGGTTGGCGCCCTTGGGGCTGAGCACGCCGATCACGCGAAAGGGCACGTTCTTCACGCGGATTTCCTCGCCCACGGGGTTGCGGCCGCGGAACAACTCGCGGACCAGCGTCCGCCCGATGAGGCACACCTTGCTGCCGCCGAGCACCTCTCGATCGCTGAAGACGCGCCCCAGCTCCAAGTCGGTCCAGTTGCGGGCGGCCAGAAACGAGACCGTGCTGCCGATCAAGTAGCCGGGGCTCCAACTGCGGTTTCCGCAGATCACCTGGGCCCGCGCGGCGACGATGGGCGCGGTGCAGCTAACCGCCGGGCATTCGCGCAGAATGGCCTCGGCGTCGTCCGGCGTGAGGCTCTCGATCTTGTCGCCGAAGCGCGGCGCGCCGCGCTGCGGGGCGCCGGGGATCACCGCCACGGTGTTGGCGCCCATGTTGATGACCGTCACCTGGATGGCCTTCGACGCGCCGTGGCTGATTTCCATCATGGCGATGACGGCCGCCACGCCGATGATGACGCCCAGCATCGTCAGCATGGTGCGCATGACGTTGCGGCGCAGGGCCTGGATGGCGATCCGCGCGGCGCCCACCGCGACGCGCAGCGTGTGCCGTGCCCGCCGCGCGGCCAGCGCGGCCGCCCGGCCGGCCGACGCGGCCGGCGCCGCCTGCTGCGTGGGGGCATCCTCCACGATCTGGCCGTCGGAGATGCGTATCACCCGGTCCGCATACCGCGCCACCTCGGGGTCGTGCGTCACCAACAGCAGCGTGATCCCCTTCTCCACGTTCAGGCGGCGGAAAAGCTGCAGGATCTCCTTGCCCGTCCGCGAATCCAGGTTCCCCGTCGGCTCGTCGGCCAGCAGCATGATGGGCTGGTTCACGAGCGAACGGGCGATGGCTACGCGCTGCTGTTCGCCGCCGGAGAGCTGGTTGGGCGAGTGCTCCAGCCGCGCTTCCAGCCCCACCGTGGCCAGCAGTTCCCGGCTCCGCTCGACGATCTGCCGATGCGAGCACTTTTCGGACGAATAGGCGGCCGGCATCCGCACGTTGTCCATCGCCGTGACGCGGGGCAAGAGGTTGAAGCTCTGGAAGACGAAACCGATGCGGCTGCCGCGCAGTTGCGACAACTGCACGGCGGACAGCCGGGTGACCTCGACGCCCTCGAAGCGATAGGAACCCGACGTAGCCTGGTCCAGGCAGCCCAGCAGGTTCATGAGCGTCGTCTTTCCCGAGCCGGAGGCCCCCATCAGGGCCACGAACTCGCCGCGCTCGATCGTCAACGAGACGTCCCGCAACACCGGCAGATCCACGTCGCCGATGTGGTACGTCTTGCACAGGTGCGACAGTTCGATGAGGGCCATGCCTGCCGGGGCGGGGTTATTTCTTGGTGATTTGCGAAATGAAGCTGGACACGAAATCGGGCTTCGACTCGCGCACGGCGTTGACCACCACGGCGTCGCCCGGCTGCAGGTCGCCGCTCTGGACCTCGGTGTCAATGCCGTCCGAGAGGCCGGCGCGGACCTTGACCGGGCGGACGAAGCCGTCCTCGGCAACCACCCACACCGCGGGCGATTCGAGGTCCACTTTCTCTTCTTCAGCGTCGTCCTGGGCGTCGGCTTCCTCGGCGGGCCGCGCCTTCTCCGCGGCCTGCGCCTTCAGTTGGGCCCGCACCGCGGGCGAAATCTGCTCCAGCGTGGGCCGCCACCGCAGCGCCTGATTGGAGACCGTCAGCACGCCCGTCCGCCGCGCGACCTCGAACTGCAGCCGGGCCGTCATGTAGGGCATAAGCGTCCCGTCGGTATTCTCCACGTCCACCACCACGCCGTACGTCACCACGTTCTGGGCCATGCTGGCGTTCAGCCGGATCTGCGACACGCGGCCGGTATAGGCCCGATCGCGGAAGGCGTCCACCTTGAAGGAGACGGTTTGCCCGACGTGCACGTCGGCGATATCCGCCTCGTTCACCGCCGCCCAGACGAGCATGTGGCTGAGGTCCTTGGCCATAAGGAACAGGCTGGGGGCGTTCAGGCCGGCGACCACGGTCTGGCCCACGTTGACCCGCCGGTCGATGACCACGCCGTCGACGGGCGAGCGGATGACGGTGTAGCCCAGGTTGATCTCCGCTTGCTCCTTGGCGCTTTCCGACAGGTCGAGCTTGGCCTGGTAGGCGAGCAGGTCGGCCTGTGCCATCTCATAGGCGGCCTGGGCGGTCTCGAAATCGCTGGCGGAATTCGTGTCGCGAAGCTTCTCGGCGCGATGGAAGTCGTTTTCCGCCTTCTTGAGCGTGGCCCGGGCGTGCGCCAACTCGCCTTTGGCCAGGGCCACGTTGGCCACGGCCTTCTTCAGCTCGGCCCGCTGCGGCAGGTCGTCCAATTGCGCCAGCACCGCTCCCTTCTTGACCCGCGAGCGGTAGTCGATCGCCTTGCCCGGCCGCTCCAGGTCAGGGCCGAATTTCGTGATCAGCCCCACGATCTGCGCCCCGACGTCGATGATCTCCACCGGCTCGACCGACCCCGTGGCGCTGACCGAAGCCAGCAGATCGCCGCGGGCAATCGTGGCCGTGCGAAAGGTGGGGCGGTTGGCGGCCCTGGCCCGCCAGTGATAGTATCCCAGCCCGCCGCCGAAAGCCGCCAGGAACAACAAGAACAGCAGTTTTTTCATGGGATTCGCGCACCTTTACAGTTCATGAGGCGGGGATTCGCGAAGCGCCGTTTGCAGCAGCGGCTCTGAAAGCTTCCCCACCTCGAGCCTCACCAGACTGTCCGCGCACTCGAAATAGCGATCATCGTGCGTGATGGCCACCACGGTCTTTCCGCGGCGTTTGAGCTCGGGCAGCAGTTCGAGGTAGAACACCTTGCGGAAGGCGGGGTCCTGGTCCGCCGCCCATTCGTCGAAGACGTAGATCGGGCGGTCCTCCAGGTAGGCTGTCAACAGGGCCAGCCGCTTCCGCTGCCCGCGCGACAGCGCGGTGGTGGAGAACGTGCCGCCGTTGACGTTGACCAGGTGGTCCAACCCCAGTTGCCGCAGGTAACGGCCGGCCCGCTCGTCCAGGTCGGCCGCTTCCAGGCCCCACAGGGACTCGAACACCAGGGCGTTGTCGAACACGGCGGAGAAGAGCTGCCGGTAGCCCTCGCGGTTCTCCGCGGTGACGGGCCGGCCGTCCAGGCGGATCTCGCCGTCTTGCGGCACGTACAGCCCCGTGAGCAGCTTGGCCAACGTCGTCTTGCCGCTGCCGTTGCCGCCCACGATGAACACGATTTCGCCGGGTCGAAGGACCAGGTCGATGGGTCCCAGCACGAAGCCCCGCGTTTGGCCCTCGCGGCGGTACTCGTGCGTCACCCCCGCCAGCTCGATCTGCTCCCAACCGTCGATCGGCGTCAGCGCCAGCGGCTCCCGCTCCATCGTCTGCAACTGCAATCCGAGGCGATTGAGGTGCTCCACCGAGACCGAGGCGTAGGCCATGAACGGCACCCAGGCCATGATCTGCTCCACCGGCGACATCAAATACAGGATCGTCAGCACGTAGCCGGTCAACGTTCCGGAGTCGGTGGGGAAGAACCGCGGCCAGACGAACAGCAGCAATCCGATAGCCACGAAGAACAGCAGGCGTCCGACGGCCACCGCCCCCTCGTACAGCGAATCGCAAATGAACCTGTCCCTTCCGCGTGTGAGCTCGGCCGGCTCGAGCGCGCGCTCCAGGAACTGCTGCCGCCGCACGTGGTGCATCTTCAGCTCTTTGAGGCCTTCCATGAGCTCGCGGACGTGCTTGAGCAGAACGTCCTGCGACTCGCGCGACCGTTTCACGAATCGCTTGACGTGGACGATGGCGTACCAGTAGCCGGCCATGCCCGTGAGGCAGAAAGCCGCCACGGCCAGCATGAGGCCCAGCGACAGCCAGCCCAGGTACGCCGCTCCGCCCACCAGGATCACCAGGCTGACGGCCAGGGACGGAATGCCGTTCATGGCATGTGCGACCATGGCGACGTCGGTGGTCAGCACGTTGAGGATCCTGTGGCCGCCCATCTCCTCCAGGTGTTTCAAGGGCGACTCCAGGATCCGCCGGCAGAGCATTATTCGCAGCCGGGCGATGCTGTCTTGCGACATCCGGAACAAGAGCATCTGCGAGGCGATGCGCGTCACCAGGACGACCAGGCACAGGGCCGCGAACAGGCCGCCTACCCGCGGCGACGAAACCGCCGGCGCGCGGAGCGCGGCGAGGATCGAGGCCACCAGCGCGATGCTCGCCGCCCCGCTGACCGCGCCGATCGCCCCAGCCAGCAGAACGCTCCGCCACGATGCCTTGATCAGGAAGAACACGAACGTCATCGCTGCACCGTCTTCCCCCAACCGTCGTCTTGAGGCAGATGGCCCTTAAGCCGCTCGGCCAGCACGTCGACCTCGGGTTTGCGCAACATCGTATAGTGATTGCCGGCCACCGGCTCCACTTCGAGGAGCGGGAACAATTCGTGCCACCGCCGCTCCAGGCCCGCGCGGCCGCCGCCGGGCCGCAGCAGAAGCACGCGGCCGTCGTAGGGCTGGACGACGTACTGCTCCGCGGCATCCAGGTGCGCGAGGCAGGTGGCGGCCAGGCGGCGGATGTCGGCCACCATTAGCCCCTCGACGCGCTGGGCCTGCTCGGCCACCCGCTGCCACCGCGGCCGCAAGGCAAGTTGCCGCAGCTCGGCCCCCGAGATTTGCAGGTGCGGGCCCAGCCACTCCATCACCGCCTGGTCGTCGAGGCTCCGCGCCTGCTGACAGTTGATCGACAGCCACGAATCCAACATGGCCACCAGGGCTACCGCCTGCCCCGCCGCGGCGGCCTGCCGCGCCGTTTCCAGGGCGATCAGGCCGCCCAGCGACCAGCCGGCCAGCAGATAGGGACCGTGCGGCTGCACGCCGCGGATCTCCGCGAAGTAGGCCGCCGCCATGGCTTCGATCCGGTCGTGCGGTCCCGGCCCCGGCTCCAGCCCTTGCGCCTGTAACGCGTAGACGGCCCGCGGGGTCTCCAATTGCCGGGCCAGCGGCACGAAGCCGGCCACGTGGCCGCCCAGACCGTGGATGCAGAACAACGGCGGGGAGTGGTTGCCCGGCCGTAGCCGGATCAAGAACTGTGCCGCTCTCGGCGGTGCGGCCAGCGGTGGTCGCTGGGTGTCGTTCATGCGTTGCCCCCAAATCCCCCAAATCCCTAAATCCCTAAATCCCTAATCTGCCCTCTGGTGGGCCGAGAAACCCTCGGCGGCCCAGATATTCAAAATACTTCATCAGCACGCCGCAGTCGACCGCGGGGCAACTCACCGCACCCCCCTGCAGCGCCTGCACCGTCTGGACACAGCCGATCCGCAACGGCGGAGGCTGCGGCTGGGCGGTAGCCTCGGCAGCCTCGTCGGGCAGCTCGACCAGCAGCAGGTGCGACAAGGCGGCCAACACCGTGTCTGCCGAGCCTGCCCCGCGCTGGATGACCATGGTCCGCCAGCGGCTGAAGGGCACTTCCTGCAGGTCGTAGCCCGATGCGCGGATTGCCCGGTACACCTCGCGCACGGGTACCGGCTGCGGATTCATGAGGTGGAAGGTCCGGCCGATCGACCCCGGCGCGCTGGCCAGCGCGACGATCGCCCGCGCCACGTAATCCACCGGCGTCATGTCAATCTCGGCGTCGGTCTGGGGGGCCGCTCCCAGGTCGATGCACAACTTGAGGAGCAGGGTCGTCTGGTCGGCCGCGTTGGCCACGCCACTGGTCGATTCGGCGGTGATCCTCCCCGGGCGATAAACCACCACCGGCAGGCCGCGGTTGCCGGCCTCCCGCACCAGCTTCTCGGCAACGCACTTGCTCTGCGCGTATCCGCCGGTGAGTCCGTCGATGGTCAGCAGCGGCGAGTTCTCGTCGAGCTCTTCGCCCGACTGGTACTGCGGGGCCTCGAACACCGAGATCGTCGATACGAAATGAAGCGGCTTGATCTTGACCTGCGTCGCCAGCCGGAGGACTTCCGCCGTTCCCTGCACGTTGGCCGGCTTCAGCACGCGGTAGGGATAGAACGGACCGACTTGGGCCCCGTTGTGACAGATTGCGTCGAGCTGGGCGGCCAGCGTCTGGAATTGCTCTTCCGGCAGCCCCAGCCGCGGCTCCGCCAGGTCGCCGCAGACAGGCACGATCCGCTCCAGGGCGTCGGCGACGTCCAGCTCGTACTGGGCCAGGTTGCGAAGAATCTTCTGCCGGGCTTCCTCGTCGCTCCTGGAGCGGACCAGGCAATGCACCCGGACCGGCGTGCGCCGCAGCAGCTCGCGGAGCAGGAACGCACCGAGGAAGCCGGTAGCCCCCGTGAGCAGCACGTGCGCGGGCGGGGCCTCGACCGGCCGGAGCTGCGGTGTTACGCGAACGGCGGCGTCCAGCTCGGTTTCGGCCTGCCAATCCGTGGCCGGTCCCCGGTCCGCGGCGCCGGCCGCGCTTCCTTGCCGCGTCAGGTCGATGCTCTCGGCCAAGGCGGCCAGCGTGGGCGCGGTGAACAGCCGCACCAACGGCAGTTCCACGGCGAACTGCTCGCGCACCCGCGACATCAGCCGCAAGGCCAACAGCGAATGGCCGCCCAGGTCGAAGAAGTCGTCCTCGGCGCCCACGGCTTCGATGCCCAGCAGCTCGCACCAGATCGCCGCAAGCTGCCGCTGGGTGGCGGTGCGCGGCGCGGCGCCGGGAGCGCGGCTGGAGACGCCCCACTCCGGCGGCGGCAGCGCGCGGCGATCGATCTTACCGCTGTTGGTGGTGGGCAGCGCATCCAAAACGACGAATGCCGCGGGAATCATGAATTCGGGCAGCCGCTGGGCCAGGAAGCGCCGCAACTGCTCCGCCGCGGGCGACGCGCCTCCGCGGCCGCACACGTAGGCCGCCAATTGCAAATTGCCGGGCGTCCGCTCGCGGGCCACCACGGCCGCCTCCGCCACCCCCGGATGCTCGTGCAACACCCGCTCCACCTCGCCGGGCTCGATGCGGAACCCGCGAATCTTCACCTGCTGGTCCGTTCGCCCCAGGAACTCCAATTGGCCGTCGGGCCGCCAGCGCACCGCGTCGCCCGTATTGTACATCCGCGCGCCGGGCTGCCCGGCGAACGGATCGGCCACGAAACGCTGGGCCGTCAGTTCAGGGGAGTTCAAGTAACCCCGGGCGAGGCTCGCGCCGCCGATGTACAGTTCGCCGCGCACGCCGACGGGAAGCGGTTGCCGCCGGGCATCGAGCACGTACGCCCGCATGTTCGCCAGCGGCCGGCCGATCGGCAATCGCTCCTGGCGGCCGTCGTCGCGGCACAGCTCCGTGCCGGTGGCCACCACGGTCGTTTCCGTCGGGCCGTAAGTGTTCAGCAGCCGCACGCGCTCGCCCACGCACTCGAACCAGGCCGCCACGCGCTGCGGCAGGGCCTGCTCGCCGCCGATCACCAGCGTCCGCAGCGTGGCCGGAAGGGCCAGCTTTTCGGCCTGCATGGCCGCCGTAAGCTCATGCCAGAACGCGGTGGGCAGCGTGACGAACGAGAGCCGCCACTCGTCGCACAGGTCGAGGAAGCGTTTGCAATCGAGCATCTCCTCGTTGCGCAGCACGAGCGTCGCCCCGCGCGCCCAGCATGGATAAAGCTCCTCGACGTGGGCGTCGTAGCTGGCCGAGGCGAACTGCAACACGCGATCGGCGGCCGTGATGCGGTACTTGTCGGCCGCCGCCAGGGCATAGTTCACCAGGGCCTGATGCTCGATCATCACCCCCTTCGGCCGGCCCGTCGAGCCGGACGTGTAGATCACGTAAGCCAGATTGCGGGGGGTGGCCGTGCGCGGCGGGGCGTCCGTCGGGCGCTCGGCGATCTGCCCGGCGTCGGCGTCCAGCCGGACGACGTGGGGCAAGCCGGGCGGCAGATCGGCCGCGAGGCCCTCCAGCGTCACGATGCAATCGACCCGCGCGTCTTCCAGCGCGAATCGCAGCCGCTCGGCCGGCAGATGGGGGTCCAAGGGCAAGTAGGCCGCGCCGGCCTTGAGCACGCCCAGCAGCGCCGCCGCCCATCCGGCGGAGCGCGGCAGGCGCACCGCCACCAGGCGCTCCGGCCCGGCGCCGCGGGCCCGCAGCTCGTGGGCCAACTGATTGGCCCGCCGCTCCAGCTCGGCGTACGTGCACTGCTGGGGCCCATCCACCAGGGCCACCGCGTCGGGCGCCGCGCGGGCCTGCCGCTCGAACAGCTCGTGCATGCAGACCTCGCGCGGGTAGTCGGTCGCCGTGCAATTCCAATCGGCCAGCACCACGCTTCGCTCGTGCTCCCGCACCAGCGGCAGCGACCCCAGCGGACAATCCGGATCGCGCAGGGCCTCCGCCAGCAGTACCTGGTAGTGCCGTGCCATGCGCTCGATCGTGGCGGGGCGAAACAGATCGGTGTTGAAGTTGATCGAGCCGCGAAAACCCTGGCTCGTGTCGCCGAAGCCCAGCGTAAGCTCGAAAAACGCCAGCCGCCCGTTCGACACGTCCGTCAGCAGCTCCACGTCCAGGCCCAGGCTGGCCAGCGACGGCGGCTCGTTGTTCTGCAAGACGAACATCACCTGGAACAGCGGGTGGCGGCTGACGTCGCGCGGCGGACGCAGCGCGTCGACCACGCGATCCAGCGTCAATTCCTGATGTTCGTAAGCCCCTAGCGCCACCTGCCGCAGGCGGCTAACCACCTCGCGCAGGCCCGGATCGCCCGACAGATCGTTCCGCAGCACCACCATGTTGATGAAGCAGCCGATCAGCGGCTCGGTCTCGGGTTGCATGCGGTTGGCCACCGGCGCGCCGACGGCGAAATCCTCCTGACCGGCATAGCGGGCCAGCAGCATCTCGAACGCCGCCAGGAGCACCATGAAGGGCGTGGCCCCCTCGCGGCGACAGAAATCGCGCACCGCCGCGCTGAGCTCAGGCGTAAGATCGCACGGCAGCGTGCTGCCCCGCGTGGTGCGAACGGCCGGCCGCGGCAGATCGGCCGGCAGTGCCAGCGGCGGCACTCCGCAAAGCTGTTGCACCCAGTACGACCGCAAGCGCTCCAGGGTTTCGCCCTGCAAGAGCTGCCGCTGCCAGGCGGCGAAGTCGGCGTACTGGATCGACAGCTCGGGCAAGGGCGACGGTCGCCCCGCGCCGTAGGCCGTGTACAGGATCGTCAGCTCGCGGCTCATTACCGCCAGCGACCAGCCGTCGTAAATAATGTGGTGCGCCGCGGCCACCAGCACGTGCTCCTCGTCGGACAGCCGCACGAGCGTGGCGCGAATCAGCGGGCCGGTCTGCAAGTTGATGGGCCGCTCGGCCTCCTCGGCAATCCAGCGATCCAGGCCCGATTGCCGCTCCGCCGGAGGCAACCCCGAAAGATCGACCACCGGCAACGGCCGGAACTCCGCCGGCTCGACGACCTGCATCGGCCGACCGTCGATCTCGGGGAACCGCGTCCGCAGGGCCTCGTGCCGCCGCAGGATCTCGTTAAGGGCCCGCTCCAGCACGGGCAAGTCCAGCCGCCCCTTGATCCGCAAGGCCGGATACACCGTATACGTCGGGCGATCGCGCTCCAACTGGTCCAGGAACCACAGCGCCTCCTGGGTAAGCGAAGGGGTCAAGGGGCCCTCACGCGGCAGCCGCACGATCGGCGCCCGCCGCGGACGCTTGCCTTCCGACGCACCCGCCGCCAGCCGCTCGGCCAGCGCAGCCACGGTCGGCGACTGGTACATGTCGCGCAGCGGCAGATCCGTGTCCAACTGCTGCTGCAAGCGGTTGACCAGCACGGTCACCATGAGCGAATCGCCGCCCAGCTCGAAGAAGTTGTCGTGAATGCCGACGCGCTCGAGCCTCAGCACGGCCGCCCAGGCCGCGGCCAAGTCTTCTTCCAACGCATTGCGCGGGGCGACGTAGGGGACGGTCAGATCGGGCCGCGGCTGTGGCGCGGCCGCTTCCGGGCCGTCTGGGGAAGCCATCGGGGCGGCCGGACCCGGCACGACGGCCGGACTGGCAGCTTCCGCCGCGGCCGGCTTCGACACGGCCCACAGCCGCTGACGCTGCCAAGGATAGTTGGGCGTGGACACGCAATGCCCTTCGGACCGCGCGATCCGGCTCCAGGCCGTGTCGGCCCCGACGGCGTACAACGCCCCCACCGCCATGAGCACGTCCCGGGCGCCCTGGCCCGGCCGGCTCAACGTCGATATGACAAGCGGGGATTTGGGGATTTGGGGATTTGGGGATTTAGGGATTTGGGGATTTAGGGATTTGGGGATTTGGGGAGCCAGCCAGGCGGCAAGCGTGCCGACGCCGACCTCGAGGTAAACGTCCATCTGCCGGCGTCGCAGGGCCTCGACCGCCTCGGACCATCGCGGGGACCCACCCAGGCACGCTTGCCAATGGGCGGCATCCAACTCCGGGCCACGATGCATCTGCCCGTCCAGCGCCGAGAAGAAGGGCAGCCCCGCCGCCCGGGCTGCCGGCGCGCACGCAGCGGCGGCAGCGGGCCCGTCCGCCGTGGCGACGATCCGCAGGGCTTCATCCATAGTAAGGATTCCGGCCGCACAGCCCGCCGCCAGCTCGCCCACGCCGCGGCCCAGGACCGCGCAGGGCGTGATCCCCGCGCCGCGCCACCAGGCGCCCAGCGCGCACTGGAGCGCCAGCAGGGCCGCCCGCGCATCGCCCGGCCGGCCCCATCCGCCGCCGCTCTTCAGACGGTCGCTCGGCGACCAGCCCAAGCTGCTTTGCACCACCGGGTCGATCTGTTCCAGCGTTTCGGCCAGGCCGGCAACGGAGTCGATCAGCCCCTCCAGGTGCGGCAACCAATTCTCGGGGCGATCGTCGTACAGTAGCGCAATCCGCAGATCGCGGCCGTAGGGCTTGCGCCCGCGGAAAACGCCCGGCGACGACTCGCCGCCCACAGCGGCCTCCAGCAGGTCCGCGGCTTGTGCGGGCGAGTCGGCCAGCACAGCCAGGCGGCAATCGTGGTGCTCCCGGCGACGGGCGGCCGTATAGCACACGTCGGCCCAGGCCGGCGGATCATGGCGCAAGAAGTCGACGTAGCGCCGGGCCAGCTCCTCGCGCGCCTTCTCGGTGCGGGCCGACAGCGGCAGCAGGTAGTCGCGCGCCGCCGGCGCCGATCCCGCGCCGGCCACCAGCGGCGGGGCCTCTTGCAGCACCACGTGGGCGTTGCTTCCGCCGAACCCAAACGCGCTGACTCCCGCCAGTCTCGGTCCCGCCGACTCCGGCCAGGGCTCAAGCTCGCGCACCACCCGCAGCGGCAACTGGTCGAAAGGAATGTCGGGGCTGGGCGTTTGAAAGTGCAAATTAGGCGGCAACTGGCGATGTTCCAGGGCCAAAACGGCCTTCATCAGGCTGCCAACCCCCGACGCGGCTTCCATGTGGCCGAGGTTCGTCTTCACCGAGCCGATGGCACAAGGGCTGTCCGGCGGCCGGCCGTCGCGCAGGACGTTGCCCAGGGCCAGGGCCTCCATGGCATCGCCCAGGCGCGTGCCCGTGCCTTGGGCCTCGACGTATTGCACCAGGCCCGGCGAGACCTTGGCCCGGCTGTAGGCCTCGCGGAGCACCAACTCCTGGGCGGGGCGACTGGGGGCCGTCAGCCCGTTGCTGGTGCCGTTCTGGTTGACGGCGCTGCCGAGGATGACGGCATGGATCGGATCGTTGTCGCGCAGGGCCGCGCTGAGCGGCTTGAGCAGCACGATTCCCACCCCGTCGCTGCGGACGTAGCCGGTGGCCGCGGCGTCGAAGGCCCGGATGCGGCCGTCGGACGCGCAGAATCCGGCCTTGGTCAGGTGGATCGTGCCGGCGGGCGACAGCAGCAGATTTGCGCCGCCGGCCAGGGCCGCGTCGCACTCGCCGGCGCGGATGTGCTGGCAGGCCAGGTGCACGGCCACCAGGGCCGACGAGCAGGCGGTATCGAGCGACAAGCTCGGTCCATGCAGGCCGAAGGCGAACGACAGGCGGTTGGCGGCCAGGCACAGCGCGGTGCCCGCGGCCGCATAGCCGTCGGTCTGCCCGCGGTCGGCCGAGAGCATCATCCCGTACTCGCTCATGGCGATGCCGATGAACACTCCGGTCCGCGAGCCGCGGAGCGTGCCGGGCGGCACCCCGGCGTTCTCCAAGGCCTCCCAGGCCAGCTCCAGGAGGATGCGTTGTTGCGGGTCGATCCGCGCCGCCTCGCGATCGGAAATGCCGAAGAAATGGTTGTCGAACTCGTCGATCCGCTCGAGAAATCCCCCCCAGCGCGTGTTCATCTTTCCGGGGGCGGCCGGGTCGGGGTCGTAATAAGCGTCCACGTCCCAGCGGTCGGGCGGAACCTCGCGGATGGCGTCCACGCCCTGGCACAACAGCCGCCAATACGAAGCGGCGTCGTGGGCGCCGCCGGGAAAACGGCAGGCCATGCCCACAATCGCGATCGGCTCGCTCCGCTGCCGCTGGAATGTTTCCAGCCGCGTCTGCGTTTCCTTCAGCGCGAACACCGCCCGCTGCAGCGGTGTCATGCCTTCCAGACGCTTGCTTACCGAGTCCATCTCGCGCGATCTCCACGTTGAGCCGTCAAGCGCCGCGCCGCGCGGCGGAAGCCCCGGGGCCGGGCGGCCCATTTCACGGTTGGAGCGTCTCCAACTGCCGTCGGACCAGCGCGTCCATCTCGTCCTCCGACATGACTTCCACGTCGGCCAATACTTGCTCGCGGACCTCGGGGGGGGGCTCCGCGGGCTTGCCGTCCGCGGATTCTCCCTGGCACTCCAGTTGCAGAATCGTCCGCACGACGTGGCCGGCCAGACCTTCAAGCGTGGGATAATCGAACAACAGCGTGGGGTTCAAATGCTGGCCGATCGACCGGCCTACGCCATTGCAGAACTCCACGCCCGTCAGCGAATCGAAACCCAGCTCGTTAAGCGGGCGCCGCGGATCGGGAAGCTCCGCGTCGCTCATCGCCAGCACCCGCGCCGCCTGCTGCCGCAGTTGCGTAACGGCTAGCGCCAGCCGCTCACCGGGCGTGACGGCCTGGAGTTGTTCCAACAGCACCGGCGGACCGCTGTGGGCCGCGGCGGGGGCGGCGCTGCGGGCCTCGCGGGCCACGTCGGCCAGCCACGCCGGCTCGCTGCCCGTGGGGATCCGCTCGAAAAACTTCGGCCAGTCGATGGGCAACACGCCGGCCTGGGCGTAATCCTCGGCGATGAGTTGTTCCAGCGTCTGCAAACCCTTGGCCGGATCGATCCAGCCCACGCCCGCCGCCGACCAGCGCCGCCCTTCGCTCTGCTTGAGCTTGGCGGCCATTCCCACGTCGGCCCACGAACCCCAGTTCACCGACAGGGCCGGCCGTTTCTGCCAACGGCGATGATGGGCCAGGGCATCCAGCACGGCGTTCGCCGCGGCATAGTTGCCTTGGCCCGGCGATCCCAACAGGGCCGCGGCCGACGAGAACAGCACGAACAGGTCCAGCGGCACGTCGCCGGTCAACTCGTGCAGGTACCACGCGCCGCAGGCCTTGGGCGCCATAACGCGATCGAACCGCTCGCGGGTCTGCTCGCGCAGCACGCCGTCGTCCAGAATGCCCGCCAGGTGGAAGATGCCGCGCAGCGGCGGCAGCCCGGCGGCAATGCCGGACAGCAGGTCGGCGACCGCCGCACGATCGCCGACGTCGCACGAGCGGACAACCACCCGCGCTCCGCCTTGTTGCAGCTCCGCGATCTGGCGGCAGGCCTCTTCCGAGGGCGCGGAGCGTCCCACCAGGATCAGGCACCGCGCGCCGCGATCGACCAGCCAGCGGGCCAGTTTCAGGCCCAGCCCGCCCAGGCCGCCGGTGACCAGGTAACTCGCATCGCCCCGCAACGCCAGGCCGCGTTCGGCCGCCTCGGCCGCCGGAGCGGCCTGAATGACCACTTTGCCGATATGCTCGGCGCGGGCCATGAGCCGCAGCGCCTGCACCGTTTGTTGGATGCGGAACGTCCGCAGCGGCAACGGCGTCAAAGTCTTCTCGGCGAATTGGGCCATCACGTCGCGAATCAACCGGCCGACGGCCGCCGGCTCCTCGGCCATCATGCGATCCAGGGCGATGGGATAAAAGGTCACCCCCGGGCGGAACTCGTCCACCCGCGCCTGATCCCAGAGATCGGTCTTGCCGAGTTCCATGAAGCGGCCGCCCGCGCGAAGCACGGACAGGCTGGCGGCGATTGTTTCGCCGGTCAGCGAATTGAGCACCAGATCGATCCCTTGGCCGGCGGTGGCTTCCATGATCTGCGCGGCGAAATCGGTCGAGCGCGAATCGAAAACGTGCTCGATGCCCAAGGTCTTCAGATATTCGCGTTTCCGCGGACTGCCGGCCGTGGCGAAGATTTGCAGGCCCAGCCGCCGGGCGATCTGCACGGCCGCCAGCCCGACGCCGCCTGAGGCGGCATGGATCAGCACGCGCTCGCCGGGCTGCATGCGGCCCAATCGCCGCAGGGCCAACTCCACCGTGGCAAAGCAGATGGGAATAGTGGCCGCTTCCGCGCAGCTAAGGTGTTCCGGCTTCGCGGCGGCGAACTCGGCCAGCGTGACAACGTGGCTGGCGAAACTGGCCGGGGCCAGGGCGACTACGCTGTCGCCCGGCTTGAAGCCCTGGACCCCTTCGCCCACGGTCACGACCTCGCCGGCGCACTCGCCGCCCAGCGGGCCCGGATCGCCCGGATAGAGATCCAGCACGTTGAGGACGTCGCGAAAATTGAGGCCGGTGGCACGGACCCGGATCTCGATCTGCCCCGGACGGGGCTGCTGGCGAACGACCGGCCGCAGGAGCACGTTGTCCAACTGCCCGCGGGAAGTGATCTCCAAGCGGTAGGGCTGTCCGCGGGGGACTTCCAGGCCCTCGGCCCCCGCGTGCCGCAGCCGCTGCAGCCGCGCCACAAGGCGCTGGCCGCCGCGGTAGGCGACCTGGTCTTCGCGCTGGTTCCAAGCGATTTCTTCCGCCAGCCGCTGGACCGCGGCGGGCCGATCTTCGGGGTCAAGATCGATGCGCGTCGAGAGCATGCCGGGAAACTCGGCCGCGATGACGCGCCCCAGGCCCCAAACGGGCGACTGCGCCAAGGCCAGCGGCAAGGGGCGCTCGCCGGCAGCCTGGGCGCCGCGGGTTGCCACCCACAGCCGCGGCACATCGGCCCCCTTCAGTTGCGCCATCGCGTGTACGACGTCCAGCAGGCCGCCCCAGCCGCAGTCCCGCGCCGCAGCGAAATCGAGCGCGTCCGGCGTGCCGTCGGCATCCAAGCCGGTCAAGTAGACGATCCCGCGAAGCTTGCTCTCCGCGTCGGCGCCGGCGGTTACAACGGCGGCGGCGCGCGCGGCCGGATCCACGTCGCACGGGACAAGCGTCGAGGGCCGGCCTTCCTGCTGGAGGCGTTGGGCCAAGGCCGCCCCGGCGCCATCGCGCGAGTCGAAGATCAACCAGCGGCCGGCCTCCGGCGGCGCCGGCTCGGCCGACGGCGCCACGGGTTGGGGCACCCAGTTCAAGGTGTAGCACCAGTCGGGCAGCGGCCCGGCAATCAGCCGCGCCAGCCAATCGCGCGGGACGCGCCGCAGCCGCACGCCTTCGAGCTTCATCAGTACCCGGCCCGTCAGGTCCACCAACCGCGCGTCGCCCACCGCCGAGTTGCCCTCCAGCGACGTGAGCGAGACGAGATAACGGCTGGGGCCTTGTGGGCGATCGAACCATTGCAGCCGATCGACGCTCATCGGCACGTAGGCATCGATCCCCGTACCGGCGCCGGGCAGCGCGGCGCCCAGCAACTGGAACGCGGCGTCGAGCAAGCCCGGGTGGGCGAAGTATTCTTCCGCCCGATCGGCGGGTTGCGGCTCGCGGACCTCGGCCAGGGCGTCATGCTGCTGGACCCAGTGCAGGGGGGTCCAGGAGAAGGTGGGCCCGGGCTCCAGGCCCGACTTGCGCAGGGCTTCGACCCGCCAGGCGTCGTCGCGGGGCTCGCCCGTAAAGCGTGCCCGCTGAGCCTCCATGTCGACGGGATCGCCGGGGGCGGCCGGCGCCTCGACGCGGCCTGCCGCATGGGTGACGAAGACCGGCTCGCCGTCGTCTGTTTCCTTGAGGCTGACGACGCGGAATTGGGCCGTTTGCGGCCCCTCGGGCGACAGGATGGTCTGCACGGTCTTGGCCGCCTTGTCCAACAACAACGGCTCGCGGAGCGACATGCCGCACACGCAACACGGCTGGCCGAACACGGCCGCCGACGCGGCCAGGGCCATTTCCAAGTAGGCCGCGCCGGGCATGACCACCGCGCCCTGGATCTTGTGATCGGCCAGCAGGGCCGGCCGCTGGGCCGCAATCTGCGACTCGAACACCCGCTCGCTCACCGCAGCCAGCAACCGGCGGCCCAGCAACGGATGGACCGGGGCGCCGTCGCGCTGGGAAGCGACAGACGTGTGCCAGGCGCCGGGCATCGGCCCCGAGCGGAACGTCTTCCGCTGGAAGGGATAGGTGGGAAGCTCCACCAGGCGGCGATCGTAGCCGCGGTCGAATCCGGCCCAGTCGATCTTCACCCCGCGTACGTACAACTGGGCGAGGCTCTCCAAGAGCGTCTGCCAATCGTCGCGCCCCGGCCGTAGCGAAGGCAGCCACACCCGCTCGATGTCCGGCAGGCAGCGCCGACCCATGCCGATCAGGACCGGGCTGGGACCGATCTCCAGGAGGATCTCGCAGCCGGCGGCCAGGGCCTGCATGCCCTCGGCGAAACGCACCGCCGAACGGGCATGGCGGCTCCAGTAGGCCGGATCGGCGTAGGTGTGCTTGTCGGCCGCCCGCCCCGTCAGGTTGGCAATGATCGGCACTTGCGGCGGGCCGACGGTGATCGGCGCGGCGGCCTGCCGCAGCCGCTCGAGGATCGGCTCCATGCGGTGCGAATGGAAGGCGTGCGAAGTGACCAGCGTCTTGCTCTTCAGCCCCTGGGCGTCGAACCGGGCCAGCGCCTCGCGGACCGCCGGCTCGTCGCCCGAGATGACCGTATTGTCGGGGCCGTTCAAGGCGGCTACGGTGATGCGTCCCTGGTAGTCGGCCAGGATGGGGCTGAGGAGCGGCTCGGGCGCGAGCACCGCGGCCATCAACCCGCCTGCCGGCAGCGACTGCATGAGCCGCGCCCGTTGGGCAATCAGCCGCAAACCGTCCTCCAGCGAGAACACGCCGGCGATGCAGGCCGCCGCGAATTCACCCACACTATGGCCCATAACCGCGCTGGGCCGCACGCCCCAACTCTGCCACAGCATGGCCAGCGCGTATTGAAAGGCGAACATGGCCGGCTGCGTGTATCCGGTCTGGTCCAGAAGCGTGCCGGCGAGCGGATCGAACAGCGCCAGCAGCGGGCGGTCCAATTCCGACTGCAAGGCCTCCGCGCAACGATCGATCGCCGCGCGGAACGTCGGCTGGCTGTGGTACAGTGCGTTTCCCATGCCGGCATACTGGGCGCCTTGGCCGGTGAACAGGAAGCCCACGCGCGGCGCGCCGTTGGCGGCCTCGCCCTGCGGCGCGCCGCTGCCGGCCGGGTCGGCGCAGAAGGCCCGCAAGCGATCGCGGGCCTCTTGCAGCGAGGCGGCGACTACGGCCGTGCGATGGGCGAAGGGCGTGCGCCCGTGGTTGGCCGTGTAGGCCAGGTCGGCCAGCGAAACCCCCGCATTGGCGGCGGTGAAATCGGCATATCGCCCGGCCAGCTCGACGAGCGCCTGCGGCGAGCGCGCCGCGATGGTCAGCAAGTGCCGCGGCCGGTCGGCGGCGGGGGTCCGCGGCCGCGCGGCGGGCGGCTCTTCCAGGATGATGTGGCTGTTGGTGCCGCCGAAGCCGAAGGAGCTGACGCCCGCCCGCCGCGGTTCCGCCCCGGGGTCCCAGGGGCGAAGCGCCGTGGGGATCTGCATGGGCGATTGATCGAGCTTCAACAGCGGGTTGAGCGTGCGCAGGTTCAGATGCGGGGGGATCTCGCCGTGCCGCAGCATGAGAATGATCTTGATGAGCCCGGCGATGCCGGCGGCGCTCTCCAGGTGCCCGACGTTGGTCTTGACGGAACCCAAGAGCAAGGGCTGATCGGCCGGCCGGCCGCCGCAGAGCACCGTGCGCAGGGCCTCGATCTCGATCGGGTCGCCCAGCCGCGTGCCCGTGCCGTGGGCTTCGATGTAGTTGATCTGCTGCGGCGTGAGGCGGGCGTCGGCCAGCGCGGCGCGGATCACCGCCTCCTGCGCCGGACCGTTGGGCGCCGACAGCCCGTTGCTCCGCCCGTCATGATTCACGGCGCTGCCGCGAATGACCGCCAGGATGCGGTTGCCGGCACTCAAGGCGTCGCTCAGCCGCTTGAGCACCACCAGGCCGCAGCCTTCGCCGCGGACGTAACCGTTGGCTGCCGCGTCGAACGTCTTGCACCGCCCGTCCGGCGCCATCATGTACGCCTTGGTCAGGGTGATCGTCATCTCCGGGCTGAGAATCAGGTTCACGCCGCCGGCCAAGGCCAGGTCGGTCTCGCGGCGGCGCAGGCTTTGGCAGGCCAGGTGCACGGTGACCAGCGACGAAGAACAGGCGGTGTCCAGGGTGATGCTCGGTCCGTTGAGGTCCAGCACATAGGACAAACGGTTGGCCAGGATGGCGTGGCTGCTGCCGGTCCCCGAGAATATGTCGAGGTCGTCGACGTCGCGCGATTGCAAAAGCGCGTAGTCGTTGCCGATGACGCCGATGTACACCCCGGCGCGGGTGCGGGCCACGCTGCCGGCCGGCAAGCCGGCGTCTTCCAAGGCCTCCCAGGCCACTTCCAACAGCAGGCGGTGCTGCGGGTCGACGCGCACCGCTTCGCGCGGCGAGATGCCGAAGAAGTCGGCGTCGAACTCGTGGACGCCGTCCAGGAACCCTCCCCAGCGGGTGTTCATCTTCCCAGCGGCGGATGGGTCGGGGTCGTAGTAGTCGTCGATGTTCCAACGGTCGGGCGGGACCTCGCGGACCGCCTCCGCACCGCTGCGGAGCAGGTTCCAGAAAGCGGCCGGATTGCCGCCGCCGGGAAAGCGGCAGCCCATGCCCACCACGGCGACGGGTTCCGTCTGCGCGCGCTCGAAAGCCGCCAGTTTGGCCTGCGTTTGCATGACGAGAAGAACCGCGTTTTGCAACGGAGTGAGTTGCTCGCTAGCCATGCCCAACCTCGCAAGAGCCACATTCGGCAGAAGACGGATTCCTGAACCGTCTCGCCAATCCCCACCTAACCCGGATTACTCACCAGTCGTTCGTAGTGACCGCATTCATGCGGTCCTTGACTTGTTCACACTCTCTAGACCCGATAAATCGGGTCACTACAAGCCTCGGTGAATAATCCCGGCTAACACCCCTCCTCCGTGCGGTGTAACCCCGACAATGGCCCCCTTCCGGCGTCTCAATCCTGGACGGGGCTCAGGGCCCACCCTGCCGCCGTGCAATTCTACGTCACCAATGCACGGAAGGGCGAGGCTCCGGCCGAGTTTCAGGGCCCCCAAAAGGCCGCGAATTTCGGCGTGCGGCCCCGCGCTGTCCCGAATTCCCCGGTTCTCGCCGCGCACTGGAAAGGCACGCGCTCGACGGGCGGGGCCTGGGCCCCCGCCGCTACGGCCGCCGGTGATGGACCGTCTCCGACCGGAGCTTCGCCATCTCCTTCGTTATGAACGCTTCCACCTGCTCATCCGACATCCGCCGGACTTCTTCGTGCAAGCGCTGCGGATCGACTTCCGCGGCAGACCACGCCGCGGCGGGGCTCTCGAAGGCCGGCGAAACGTCCTCCCCCGCGCCGGCCAGCCACCCGGCCAGGGCCGAGATCGTGGGATAGTTGTAAATCGCCGTGGGCGACAGCGGCCGGTTCAGCCAGCGTTCCAGGTCCGCGGCGATCTCCACCGCGCTGAGCGAGCTCATGCCGAACTCCAGGAAGGGCGTGTCGGCGTGGACCTGTTCCCGCGGGAGCCGCATGCGCGTGGCAATCCGCTCGATCAGCCAGGCCTCGATCTCGGCCGCGCGGGGCGCGTCGCCGCGGGGCGCCAGGTGTCCGCCGGCGTCGTCTTCGTCGATGTCGCGCAGCTCGGCCGTCCACTCCGCGAGGATCGCCAACTGCCCGTCCATGTAGCGCCGGCGGCACTCCGAGCGCCGCGTCTTGCCGCTGGAGGTCTTGGGGATCGTCCCCGCGTTGACCAGGACGATGGCATAGACCTCCAGATCATGGCGCGCAGCAACCGTGTAGCGAATGGCGCGCAGCGCCCGCTCGGCGTCCAGACGGCGGTGCCGGGGCTCGATCTCCTGAATGATGACCAGCCACTCTCGATTGTGCTGCTCGACGGAGAAGGCCGCGCAGTGGCCGGCGCGGAGCCCCTCGTAGGCGCGTTCGGCGGAATGTTCGATGTCCTCGGGATAGAAGTTCCGGCCACGGATGATGATCAGGTCCTTCAGCCGGCCGGTGACGAACAACTGGCCGCTGCGGAGGAAGCCGAAATCGCCGGTGCGGAGGAAGGGCCCTTGGCCGCCGGGGGCCAACCGGGCCGCGAAGGCCCGCCGCGTGGCTTCCGGCTGATCGTAATAGCCGCCGGCCACGCTGGGGCCCTGCACCCAGATCTCGCCCACCGCGCCCTCCGCGCACGGGCAGGCGGTCTGGGGATCGACGATCGCCAGGCGTTGGCCGGGCAGGTTCTGGCCGCAGCCCACCAGGCTCCGCGCGCCGGCCGTTTCCGGCGCGACCTCCGCGACCTGGTTTCGGCCCAACGCGCCGCCGTCCACGTGGACGACCATCGGCCCCGTCTGGCGCGGACCGCCGGAGACCATCAGCGTCGCCTCGGCCAGGCCGTAGCAGGGGAAAAAAGCCGTCTTGCGGAAGCCGCAGGGGGCAAAGGCCGCGGCGAACCGCTCCAGCGTCTGGGCCCGTACCCGCTCGGCCCCCACGAAGGCGATCTGCCAACTGCTCAAGTCCAGCCCCGCGCGATCCTCGGGGCGGATCTTCCGCGCACACAGATCAAAGGCGAAATCGGGACCGCCGCTCACCGTGGCCCGGATCCGCGAGATCGTCTCCAGCCACAAGCCGGGCCGCTGCAGAAAATCGGCCGGCGCCAACAGCGTGCACGAGCCGCCGCAATACAAAGGCTGAATCACGCCGCCGATCAACCCCATGTCGTGATACAGCGGCAACCAGAACACCGCGCTGCTCTGCGGCGTATTGCCGAAGGCGGGCTCGATCAGCGCGGCGTTGTGCAGCAGGTTCTCGTGGCTGAGCATCACGCCTTTAGGGGCCGACGTCGAGCCGGACGTGTATTGCAGGAAGGCCGTCTGCCGGCCGTCGAGCTGCAAATCCCGCCAGGCGTGCCGGCAGTCGTCGGCAATAGTGTCGGTGGCGATCCACGCCCGGTCCAGGAGCGTCTGGGGGGCATAGGTCTGGGCGGCCTCGGCACAGTGCCGCGCGGTACTCAATACCAGCGACGGCTTGGCCGCTTCGAAAATCGGCTCGGCCGACCAGGCGAAGTGCTTGCGGCCCGGCGGGGCCACCGGCACCGCGACGATTCCCGCGTACAGGCAACCGAAAAACGCCGTGATGAAGTCCAGTCCCGGGGGATACAGGAGCAGGGCCCGCGAGCCGGCCGGGGCCTGCCCCTGTAGATAGCCGCCGATGGCCCTGGCCCGCTCGTCCAAGGCGCCGTACGTCAGCGCCACCTCTTCGCCCTGACCGGAAACGAAAGCGAAGGCCCGCTTGTCAGCGAATGTCGCGGCGCGACACTGCAACAGGCCGATCAGGGTCCTCGTGGCCGCTCCGTTTGCAGTTGCTTTATCGTCGTGCATCACCGGGTAATTGCGGGATTAGGAAGGATCTGAGTCATCTCAACCGACGTTCACCACGCACGATCTTGGCGGGCGCCCCCCGTCCCCCGGCGTTCCAGGGGGCAGGGTTTCACAGGATTGATGCTTAGCTCAACTGGCCGGAAGGGGTCTCCGCCAGAATTGCGTCTATGGCTGCGGGGAGCAAGGACGCTTCGCCCTTGCCCTGCTGCGGCGCGGCACTGTACGACGCCAGGGACTGCAAGACGGGCGCGGTGAAGCCGAAAGGCTCGACCGTGCAAGCGGCTTGCGTGTCGTTGGAGTCGAGCAGCGCCCAGGTGGGATTGGATAGTTTAACGTAGAAATCTTCTGCGGCCGTGGCACTGGCGTTGGCCTTCACCGCGACCGTGACGGGGAGGGATATTACCCCGTGCTTGAAGGTCAGCGTTCCGGAAACCGCCGTAAAGTCGGCGGGGGCCTTCGCCGTGTCGTTGACCGTGGAATACTTGACCGTCACCGCGTAGGTAGCAGCAGCCGACAACGTCACCGTGAAACCCGCCGGAACCGTCTTGCTCTGCGGCCGGATCACCGGCGAAGAGGGGCCGGGGCCCTGGATCGCCAAGACCGGCTCACCGGCCAAAGGCTCAACCGTGCAAGCGGCCTGCGTGTCGTTGGGGTCGAGCGCCGCCCCGGTGGGGCTGGCCAGCTTCACGTAGAAGACTTCATTGGGGACGGCCTTAGCGTTGGGCTTCACGGCGACCGTGACGGGGAGGGATATTACCCCGGGCTTGAAAGTCAGCGTCCCGGAGGCGGCCGTATAGTCGGCAGCGGAGGTAGCCGTGCCGTTGGCCGTGGAATACTTGACCGTCACCGGGAAGGGGCTGGCCTCCGACAGCGTCACCGCGAACGGCGCCGGCACTGTCTTGCTCTGCAACCGGGTTACCGGCGACGACAGGCATTGGATCCCCAGGACCGGCTGAGTGGGCAGCGGCACCGCCAGCGGGGTCCCCGTCGTGCCGTTATACGTCGGGACCAGCAGGATCTGGCTCGCCGTGGCGGGCGGCGCCGGAAGGCCCGTGATGTTATACGTTCCGCTCGCCTCGTCCCAATCGACGCCGATATTCAAGGAGAGTGCCTTGGGGCTGACCTTAGTGCCGTTGGCGTCGGCCCAGTACAGATAGACGTTGCCGACGGCCGCAGTATACGACGACGCACGATGGACCGGCCCCGTCGACGTGACGTTAACCTGCAGGGCGGGCGATGTAATACCATCGGTAGGCTTCGTCCAAGTCGCGGTGCTCACGGCAATGCTGAACGGATCGGACGTCGGATCGGGCGTGGTCACCGTGAACCCGCCGGAAATGTTCAGCGAGACCGGCTCCGTCGTGGGACCTACGCCGTGGAGATTGAACTTCTCTTGCGCCGCGTTGAACGATCCGCCGATCGTGAAATCGAGGGGGCCATTGTAATAGGTCTTGTTGAGCTTGGTACTTACGATGGTGACCGTGAAGTTGCCCGTTCCGCTACCGGCAACCACGCTGCCATTGTTGTCCGTGCCGCCCACCGTATCGGTGGAAGAAAAAGTGAAGGTGCCCCAATCGACGTTGAAGGCGTTCCAATTGCCTTTTCCCTGGATGCTGTTCAGGGCAAACGTGCCTTGCGTCCGGCTCCCACTGTAGTCGCCAGATCCTGTCGTCCCCGTCGCCGCGGAGCCACTGAAGGGAATCGCATGTCCTTGCCAGGGAAACGTTCCCGAAAGCACAATGCCGCTACCGTTGAAGTCGAAGAGCGGCTTGAAGCTCTCCGGCGGCGAGGAGGACAGCACCACCGACAGCAGGTCGCGGCGCTCCAGCGATTCCATCAACAATGTGCGTCGCTTCGACGACCGAGACGCTAAGGACGTTCTCTTCATTACCGCTCCCCTTTAGTTCCACGATTCACAAGTTGCTGCACAAACCCACCCGGGGACGAACGCGCGAAACTCCAACTCTTCCCATTCTAGTCAGCCCCCGCCGGTTAGCAAGAGTCGGGCCCATAATTCCCTCAATATCCGGTAAGTTTCCCTACCTGCGGAAAATACCGCCAAAAAGAGGGGTAAGTTGGATCATCGGGCCGTTGCAACAGTGCATATAACAGGCGATTATCGAAGATTTTCAACAGCGGAGGGGGCTTCTTCGCCCAGCCCTTGTTTTAATACCTGAAATTATTGGCAAAAATGTCGAGTGCGCTGACATCGCCGCCATACGGTGCCCATCGGCGCCGGTCGTATCAGCGATGCCGGTGGCGGCCTGGACCTGCCGGTGTGACTGGGCCGGCGGAATCGCTAGGCGCAGTGTGCCACGGCAGCCGGACGCGTGCAACACGCCAGTTTTCCGTGTTGCGAAACGAGATAGCCTTCGGCAGCAATCGCCTGCATGAAGGCCGCGCGGCATTCCGGTCCGTGGAGCTCGATCGCGATGTGGTCCACTTTGGCGATCCAGGATTGGACAGGGGCCGCGAAGAGCAGCGACTCGGCGCCGCCGATGTTGAGTTTCAGGAGCGAGATGCGGTCGAAGCCGCTCTGTCCGAGCAGCGTGGGGATGTCGGTCGCGGTCACCGTGGCGACTTCGCCGGGGAGCGGGGCCCGTGTCTGGCGCTTCCAATGCTGTCCGTCGTGGAAAACCGTTTCGGCGAATACCAGTTGGGCGGGATGCGGCCAGATGGCTTGCCCCAGCACCCGGGCGCGGTCGCCGTAAGGCGCCAGGTTGGCCTCGAGGGCCGGGAGAAGATCGGGATCCGGTTCCAAAGCCAGCAGCCGGGCGGAGGGAAATCGGGTCAAGAGGCAGGCCGAGGCATAGCCTACATTGGCCCCGCATTCTACGATGAAGCGGATGTTCGGGAGGTCGTCCAGGCACTGTTGGCAGCGGACGACGAACACTTCGTCGAAGATCGACAGGTCCTTCGTGCCGGGGCGGCAGCGCAAGGGGTAGGCGGCACGCTTGCTGCGCAGGAGCAGGAACGGTTCCTTGGCCAGGGCCGCCTTCATTCGCAGCCGGCGCGGCAAGTAGGTCAGCGCCGGCCACAAGCCCAGGTTGCGGAACAGCCGCGGCAGCCAGACCGCTTCCCGCGCCTGCTGCGCCAGCCAGCGCAGATTCGTGCCGGGCCGGGCCAGCGTGCGTGCTTTGCGCCAGGCGGGCCCGGCCCACCCCGGCCGGCGGCGCGCGGCGCCGGCCGGCGGCCCTGGCGTTTGGGCCCCCGCGGCATCCAATTCTTCCCTGTCGCCGTGGAGCACGCGCCGCACGAAATGCGCGAAGTTCGAGTCGCCCTCCGCCGCGCTGTTCGCGCTGATCTGGCTGAGCCACTGTCGACCGGTTTGCGCCTCCCAGTAGTGAATGCAGTACGAGTCCTTGAATCCCAGCGGATCGCTGGAGGCGAACAACTCTTGCATATTGTCCCACAGGGGGTAGAAGAAGGCGCCCTTGCCCAGCAGGGTCACGTGGGATTGCAGACGGGGATCACGGGCCAGTTGTCGCGGGATTATCACCGAATGCTCGTCGTAATACCCATCGAAGCCCAGCGAGCGAAAGGTACGATAGCTTTCCAGCCAGGCGCGGACGAACTCGCCTTGGGGCTCGCTGAGGATCACGGCGTTGCACAATCCGCGCTTGCCCTGCCGTCCTAGCACGCAGCGCTTGCCCAGCAGCGGCGTAAAGGGGCGCACGCACAGCGTGTCGATGTCCATGTAGATGCCGCCGTGCTCGTCGAGCAACCTCAGCCGCAGCACGTCGCCGCGATGCGCGAAATGGTTGATCTTCCGCCCGAAGACCTCGGTCGGCGCTTCGACCCGATTGAGCGTGACCAGTTCCTTCGTTTTCTGCCACCAGGGGCCCGAACACTCGTACTGGTGATGCAGAAAGATCCGCGCCGGGCGGTTGATCTCGTGGGCCGAGCGGATCGCCAGGTATTCGAGGAAGCCGAAAGGGGGGTCTGGCAATAGCCCGAAAATGAAGTGGAAGACGTTCGGAATCATGACATCTTCTATCCTGCTCGGCCGCCGCGGCCTTGTCAACACGGCCCCGCGCCCGGGCACGACAGGCTACTTCGGCACGGCCGGCGGCGGCGGGAGTCTTTCCAGCGGCGGCTCCGCCGGCTGGGCTTCGGCCGGCTGGCTCTCGACCGGCGCGACGCCTTGCGCCGCGGGCGCGGCGGCAGTCGCTGCCGCGGGCGGCGCGGCGGGGGGCGTCCAGCCGCCGCCCAACGCCCGGTATACCTGCACCAGGCCCTGGGCAATCTGGCCGTGGGCCGTGGCTTGCAGGTCGCGCTGCTGCACCAGCGTCTGCATAACCAGCATCAGCCGGGTGATATCCACGGCCCCTGCGTTGTATTGATCGAGGAGAATGTCGTTTGCCTCCTTGGAATGCACAACGCTTTGATCGAGGGCCCTGGCCCGCTCGTGCGACCACAGGAAAGCCGTCAGCGCGTTCTCGGCTTCGGCGTTCGCCTGCAGCACACTGTCGCGGAAAGTGGTGACCAACTCCTGATAGTGGGCCTCTTGCAGCTTGACGTTGTTCGATAACCGGCCGTAGTTCAAGATGTTCCATTGGAAGGCGGGGCCAACGCTGCTGTTGAAGGCCGGGGCGGTGAACAAATGCGAGAGGTCCTGAGCCTCCCAGCCCAGCGTGCCGGTCAGTGCGAAGCGGGGGTACAAATCCGCCTCCGCGATGCCGATCTGCTCACCCTGGGCCACGGCCAGGCGTTCCGCGCGGCGCACGTCCGGCCGGCGACGCAAGAGATCCACGGGAATCCCCACGGCAACCTGTTGCGGGGCGATCGGAATGTCCCCCGTGCCAAGTTGCTGCTGGAGGTCGTAGGGCGGCGTGCCCAGCAACACGCACAAGCGGTTGCACGCCTGCCGCAGATCAATCTGCAACTGCGGAATCTGCGATTCGGTCTGATCGAGCACGGAGTTCGTCTGGGCCAGGTCGAGGCGGCCGATTTGGCCCCCGCGGCGTCGCTTCTCGGCAATGCCCACGATCTTGCGCTCCAGATCGATGTTCTCCTGGGCGTATTGGATGCGTTTTTGCAGCGTGCGCACCGTTACATAATTAGTGGCCACGTCGCCCAGCAGCGTGACCATCACGTCCTCGTAGCCGGCCACCGAAGCGTCGAGCGTGGCATCGGCCGCCGCAATCGCCCGGCGGTATCGCCCCCAGAAATCGAGTTCCCAGGTGAGATTGAAGCCGTAGTTCACCAGGTTGTAGTACTGGGCCCCGAATTCGGGAAAGCCCGTAGCCGCGGCGCTGGCCACCACGCGATCGTAGGCGCCGAACATGTACTGGGATTGCGGGAAGAACGTTCCCTGGGCGATCTGGAGTAGGGCCCGGGCTTCGAGGACCCGGAACCCGGCCTCACGCAAGGACAGGTTCTGCTCCACCGCGCACTGGATAAGATGGTCGAGGGTCGGGTCGTTGAACACGGTCCACCAGCGGTTGATCGGTTCTTCGCCTTCACGCATCCGGACATCGGCGGCGTCGAGCCAGTGCTTGGCCGTGCAGGCCTCTGGTTGACCATAGCTTGGCCCCACCTTGAACCCGTTGTTCACGTAGTCCTTGAGACTCGTGCAGCCGGAAGTGAGAATCGCAGCGGCCAGCATGCAGGCAGCGAGTCCAGGCCGCGGTGACTGAGCCATAGCTCCCTCTTTTTCCGCACTTTCGGCGAAACCGGCACAATCGTTCTTTTCCCTATAATCGGAACAGTAACGGCTGCGCGGTGGTCATAATCAGTATTAGCGGCATACTCGCGGCATATTTCCTATCTTCGCTATATTCCCCATAGTTCAAAAATGAGCCGAACCGTAACCTGTCCCGTCGCGCAAGTCCTTGACCGGCAAGGAGAAGGGGATTATTCTCAGGAACTGGGTAATTTCTGCCACGCTTGCTGCGTCTAAGTTGTCGGATTCCGCAGCAAGCCCCGGGCCAAAGGGCTTTTGCTACGGCCGGTTTGGAATGATGCGAACCGTAACAATAGGGTAAGGTTTGTACCATTTCCGGCCGCTCGCAGTATAGGTTTGATCGGCAGGCGCGAGGCTGTTGCGGACCCGAGAGACAGGCGCCTTCCCTCACAGAAAGCTTTCTAAATGGGCTTGCACGATTCGCGGAGAGCCGCGGCCCCGCCGCCACCCTCCGAGAGGCGGCTCCAAGCCATTGGATTGCTCCCAGAATCGTGAAACCCAATTTAGTGCTCGACTGGGATCGCTTCGTGGCCGAGCACGGGCCGCCGACCCTGCGGCTCGCCTGCCGGATCCTGGGCCATGGCCCAGACGCCGAGGATGTGGTCCAAGAGGCTTTCTTGCAGGTATACCTTATTGGCCAAAATGAGGAAGTGACCAGTTGGGGCGGCCTGCTGCATCGCGCGGTCCTGCACCGCTCGCTGGACCGACTGCGGCGGCTGCGGGTGAGCGCAGCGCCGGGCGAGGAACCCGTGAGCCGCGAAGACGATCCCCAAGAGGCCGCCGCGGCCCTTGAATTGACTGGCCGTCTGCGGCAGGCCGTTGGCCGCTTGCCGCAACGGCAGGCAGCCGCTTTCTGTATGCGTTACTACGACGACCAGCCCTACGAGCAGATCGCCGCGAATCTCGGCGTGGCAGTGGGGGCTGTAGCCTCCGCGCTGCACAAAGCGCGGGTGAAGCTGAAAGCGATGCTCGCCTTACGCGTGAAAGAGGACTGACCATGGACCAGGAACCCTGCGGCCCCGACGATCTGCCGGACGAGGCGGAGCTGTCCGGTCCCCTGCGACACGCGATCGAGCGAATCCGCCGTGATGAGCCGTCGGCCGCCATGCTGGCCCGCGTGTTGGAGCGCGCGCGGCAGATCGCGGCCCCATCGCAGAGCGACCCTTCGCCGTTACCATCCGACAACGGCTGTCCTTCCCCGAGGAGGAATCGCATGTTCACCTTGGCAGTTCGCGGGCTTGCCGCGGGCACCGCGGCGGCGGCCTTGATCGGCGTTTGGCTTTACAATCAGGCATCGTCCACGGCGGCCGCCGATCTGGGCGCGGTGCTGAGCCGGACGGCGGCCGCCGAGAGCCTGGAGCTTACGGTCACGCGGGACGGCCAGACGGGCCAGGTCTGGGTCCGCGGCGGGAAACTCCGCCGCAACCTGCCCGACGGCACCTACCACATCGCCCGCGACGGCAAAGCGTGGCTCGTCGACGAGAAGGCAAACCGGGCCAGCGCGCAAACCGCATCTTCTTTTTTCGGCGAGAGCGGCGGCGCCGACCTGTTGGCCCTGCTCGATCTTCCTGCGCAGCGTCTCGGCGACAAGCAGAAGGATTTGTTGGCCACCCGGCCGGCCGAGCATACGACCCGCGACGGCCAGGCGGTCGAAATCTATCATTGGCAGACCGGCGGACAGGAAGGCACGCTGCGGATCGAGGCCGTGGTCGATGCCAGAACCCGCTTGCTCCGGTCGATCGAAAGCCTGCGGGTGCGCGGCCAGCGGACCGAGCCCATCTGCAAACTGGCGGTCATCGCTCGCGACAAACCGATCGACGAAGACCTGTTTGTCGTGGGCGATACGCTTACCGAAGACGGCCGCATCGGCAAGGTGGCCGACGCGCAAGGGCTGGTGGCCATTCGGCCCGTGATGCACCAGCGCTGGAGTCCGGTGACCCAGCGGATGCCCCTTCGCCCCGGCGATTGGCTGCAGACCGATCCGCGGGGGGCCAACGCCGTGTCGGTCCGCCTGGTTCCGCAGACCGAGCTGGTGATCGGGCCGGGCAGCACGGTCGAGCTGTCTTCGCCCAGGCAACTGCGCATCGCCGCGGGCGAAATCGAGATCAGGGCCGCCGACAAGTCGCCCATCGAGCTCGTCGGGCCGGATGGAATGAAGCTTGCGGTCGCGGGCAGGCAAATCTACCGCGCCGACCGGCAGGGGCTGGTCAAGCTGGACAAGGACCCCCGCTGGCTCCTCAGCTATGAAGGCAAGGCGGCCGGCGACTCGATCGGTTCGTTGCTGGCGAAGATCGACGGCCGCAATGTGCCGCTTAGCGTGGGCTATCACAAGGTCGCGGTCGATATCCGCGACCAGATCGCGCGGACCACGATCGAGGAATCGTTCGTCAATCACACCAAAGCCCAGTTGGAGGGCACGTTCTTCTTTCCGCTGCCGCAGGATGCCTCGATTGCCGCCTTCGGCATGTGGATCGGCGACACACTGGTCGAGGCCGACGTGGTGGAGAAGGAGCGGGCCCGGGAGATCTACGAGACGATCCTCCGCGAGCGGCGCGATCCCGGCTTGCTGGAATGGTCGGGCGGCAACATCTTCAAGGCCCGCGTCTTTCCCATCTTCGCCCAATCGGAAAAGCGGATCACCATCACCTACACGCAGGTGCTGCCGTTGCGCGGCAACAGTTACCGCTATCAATATGCGCTGCAAAGCGAATTGCTCGCTCAGCACCCTCTGCGGCAGCTTGAGATCGACGTGAAGATCACTTCGGCGCAGCGGCTGAAGGCGGTCAGCTCGCCGACGCACCCCACGCGCAACGCGCTGGCCGGGCACTCGGCCCACGTCGAGTTCAGCGCCAATGAATACACGCCCAGGCAGGATTTCGAGACGCTGGTCGAGGTCGAGCCACGGCAGCCGGAGGTGATGCTGATCCCGCACCGTCGCGGCGACGACGGCTACTTCATGGTGCAGCTCATGCCGCCCGGCATGGCGGGAGGCGCGGGCCAGTTGCAGCGGGCCGTGTTGCCCAATAGCGAGCCGCTCGACCTGCTTGTGCTGGCCGATACGTCGGCCTCGATGGACGCCCCCAGCCGCCGGCGACAGGCCGAGTTGATTGCCGCCTTGCTGACCGCGCTGACGCCCAAGGACAAGTTCAACCTGGGCACCTGCGACGTGGATTGCCAGTGGGTTTTCGCCAGGGCGGCGGCGGCCGAGCCGAAGAACGTGGAAATGGGCCGGCAAAAGCTTGCCGCGCGGCGGTCGCTGGGTTGGACCGATCTCGACAAGGCCGTGCAGGCAGCCCTGGCCCAATGTGGGCCGAAGACCCAGGTCGTCTATATCGGCGACGGCATCGTCACTACCGGCGACGCCGACCCGGTGGCCTTCAGCAAACGGTTGCGGCGGATGGCCGAGGGCCAGCCGGGCACGTTTCACGCCGTGGCCGTCGGCAGCAGCTTCGAGCCCGGCGTGCTTAAGGCCATGGCGGCAATCGGCGGCGGGTCGTTCCGGCAGGTGAGCGGATCGCGCGGCCCGGCCGACGTGGCCCTGGAACTGCTGGACGAGATCACGCAACCGGGCCTGCGTGACATGAAGATCGAGTTCCGGGGCCTGCGCACGGCCCGGGTCTATCCCGAGCGGCTGCCGAACCTGCCCCTGGGAATGCAGCAGATCATTCTGGGCCGCTATGCGCCGCAAGGCAAGGATCAGACGGGCGAGGTGATCGTCAGCGGCACGCAGGGCGGCAAGCCGGTGAAGTATTCGGCACAAGTCTCGCTCAAGGATGCGGAAGCGGGCAATTCGTTCATTCCGCGGCTGTGGGCCCGCATGCACCTGGATACTTTGCTGGAGCAAGGCACCTCGCCGGCCGTGAAGGATGAGATCATCGCCCTTTCCGAAGAGTACCACATCATCACGCCGTACACGTCGCTACTGGTCCTGGAAACCGACGCCGACCGCGAGCGGTTCGGCGTAAAGCGCCGCTTCCAGATGCGTGACGGCGAGAAGTTCTTCGCCGAAGGCCGCGGCAGCGCCAACTGGGAACTGATCCAGCAGCAGATGAAGCGCGCCGGCACATGGCGGCTGGGACTGCACCGCGCGGTGCTGGGGCAGCTCGGCCGGCTGGGACGCGATATCACGGTGCCCCAGGTCGTTCCGGGATACGAGTGGAGCACGCCAACCACAATCGACCAGTTCGGCAGGCGCTGGGGCGCAATCGGCGGCATGGGCGGCGGAATGAGCGGCGGCGGGGAAATTGACCGCACGATTTACATGAACTTCCGCGGCGGCTATAGCTCTACCACGCCGGCCAGCGTACTTGCTCCGCTTCCGGCCAACTTATCGCTGGTCGTTGGCCAAAACGGCGAGCGGGGCCTCGAACAGGAGGGCCGACAGGAACTGGAGCACGGCGCCCGCGCTGATGCCGATACCGAACCTCTGGTAGTGTCTGTGGTCCCGGGGTTCAGCCCGGCAGCCCCTGCCCCGCTGTCAGCACCTATGGATGAGTCCGTTGCGGCCGGTGATATTGCAGCGGAGGCGGCGAAGAGCGAGATGCCTATGGAGGCAGATGGCGACGATTCGCTTAAGGATCTCAAAGAACTCCAGAGCGATGACAAATTCGATGTTGGCGGGGTCCTGGACGCACGATCTGCATTAGCGGATAGTCTGACGAGGCACCGGTCGCTGGGTGATCTATGGGCCAATTCGAACGAAGAACATGGCCTCCTCGTCTATTCCGGCAGAATGCGCGGGAGCGGCCCACGAGACTTTATCCGAGAGTTGGACCTAGAGGTACCGAGCGCCGGAAAGACGATGTTGGGTTATCGATTTGCCCGCCCCTGGGGCGCGCCGGCAGAGGATTATTCCTGGTTCAACAACATATTTCCTCCGTTGCCGCCGCCGCCCGTGAAGCCGCCAGAGCCCAAGCAGCCTTGGCCGGCCGAGGCCCGGGCGATCGTCGGCAGACTGCTGCGGACCGAACAACTAACGGGCGTGAAAGACGGCCTGCGGATCGAGACCGAGACCCAAAGGTTCGACACCCGGTGGGACACGCTTGCCGGCCGCTCGCAAACCAAGGCCCTTGTGTCGCCCCGGGGCTGGCTGACCGTATCGACGGGCGATAGCTCGCAGACTAACCTATCCTGGGCCGACGCCAAGGAGCGCGGAAGCCTTGCCGGGGCGATGCTCCTGGGGCGTGTGCGGGCTTCCAAGCCGGCCGACCTTCGCCAGCCGCCGCTCGATCTGGGCGCCGGCACCACGTCGCCGCTCGACCTGAACTATCCCGGCAGTTCGGTCCAACTGAAGCCAGCGGGCCAGGACCGGACCCTGCTGGTGGCCACGAACCGCCGCTCGCCGCAGGACGAGACTCGCTTTCTCGTCGACACGGCACGGCACGTACTGTTGAAGATCGAGAACGCCGAGAACGGCAAGGTCAACTGGACGACAACCTTCGGCGACTTCGTCGAGATCGCCGGCGCATGGTATGCCGGCTACATTGATAACGTTGACTCTGACGGCCATCGTAATTCGCTTGCGACGCAGAAGTTCACCCTCCTGCCGGCCGGCGAATTCGATCGGCAGTGGCAGCAGGATATGGCCCTCCGCGGGCAGGCCCAGTTGCTCCGCGAGCCGCTGCCCAAGCTGGTCGATGCCAAGAAGGCCCTGGCCGCCGGAACAGCGGCTTTCGAGGATCAGATGGTTCTGCTCCTTCACTTCCAGGCCACGCAGCAGTGGGACCGCGTGCTGAAACACTTGGCAGAGGCCGAGAAGCTCTCCGGCCAGCCCGGCATGCGCTGGGTCCGCTTGTCCGTGCTGCCGATAGCGCGCAAGGCCGAGGAGGCGAAGAAGCGATACCTTGAGGAGGCCCAGTCGTTGGCGAAACAGGCGAAGCCGCAAGCGGCGGCCGACGAGCTGCACCTGGCCTATTACCTGGTCAACAGTTCCAACAACATTTTGGAGCCCAACGAGCAACTGCGCCTGCTGGATCCCTTGCGGCCGGTCTACGAGCGGCAGCCGGCCCATGTCTTGGCCATGAAGCGGTGGTACGAGTCGCGGTGCAACATGCTGGAGCGAACCGGCCAGAGCCAGGAAGTGCTTAAGGTGCGAAAACAGCTTGCCGCGGACTATCCGCACGACTACAACCTCCAGCAGCAATACGCCCGGGCCCTGGCCAACGTGGGCGAGTACGCGGCGGCCTATGCCTGGCTCGACCGCGTCCTCGTGCCGGCGTCGAAGTGGCTGCCCAGCGAGGAGGCGTTCCTGGTCACAGCCTACGCCGACCTGCTGCGGCAGCAGGGTCGCTACGACGACATGGTCGAGTATCTGGGGGCCTGGGTCAAACGCAACCCGCCGTCGCAGAACGTCTACGTCCAATATCTAAGTGCGCTAGTGTGGAGCGACCACCTGGCGCAGGCCGACGAGCTTAGCGCCCAGTGGATCCACGATGCCCAACGGGCCGTAAAGGTGCCCGGCGGGGGGCCGTCGCCCGACGCACTGCCGGCCGACGTCGACGCCCGGCTGCGGGCGGCCGTGGCGCAGGCCCTTGGGCAGGGTTACAACTTGTATGCCGATCGCATAGACGGGCAATGGTTCAAACCCTTGGCCGATGCGGCGATCTGTTTCGCCCGTTGTCCGGCGGAGTCCTCCGTGGCCGACGAAATCATGAACCAGTATCACTTCCAGCAATCCGACGAGTGCCGCCGCGTTCGCAAGGCGGCTTTGCGCATGCTGCTCGACGAGGTCGGCAAGCTGCCGGTCGAACCGTTGCAGCGGCTGTTGAACTGGATTTCGGCCAACGATCCGGCCGTGGAAAAAGAGGCGTGGCGGAAGATCGCGGCGGGCTTGCGCGGCCGCTGGGACGCCCAGCCCGATTGGGAAGTGAAGAACGAGCTCGGTGCAATGCTGGCCCGCGTCCTGAAAGAACGTATCGGCGCGGAGCCCTGGATCGAGTTTCTCCGCAGGCAGCTCAAGGGTGCGCCGGAAGAATGTCACGCCGCCCATGCGCGGCAGCTTTTTGACGCCTTGCTCGGCCAGCCGTGGAAACAGACTTATGAGGACGAGGCCTTCGGACTGTTGCCGCACGTTGGCGGCGCCGAGCCGGCGTCGCGGCCTTTGGCAATCGAGATCGCCGCACTGTGCCGCATGACCGATTCTCTGGTGCGGGCTCGCTTCCAGGAGCGCATGAAGTCCGTCGAGCATCCCGAAAAGCTCACGCGGAGCGAGCTCCGCGCCAAACAAGCAGAGAACCTCCGCCTGGCCAGCGAAAGCTATGCCGATCGCCTGCACAAGGAGATGTCCGTCCGGCGGGGCCGGCCCGTGCTGTGGATGAACATCGAGCGCCTGTACCTCGACGTGCTCGCGGGCCGCAATCTGGACCAGGCGGCGGACGAATGCTTTGAAATATTGCCGCCTAATCTCCCCTCTCCCGCCGGGAGAGGGGCAGGGGGTGAGGGTGGTTTGCAGTCACGGGTGGCGAAAAGCGGCGACGTCGGCCCGAGTGCCCCTCACCCTGGCCCTCTCCCGGAGGGAGAGGGGGATGACCTAGAGCAACGGCTGGATGAGCTCTTGCAGCACCGCTGCCTGGCGACCCTGATGAACCTGGCTGCCCGCAAGGGCGCCAAGCCGGGCCTGGCCCAGCGCGTGCTGGCCTATTTGGAGGCCGGCGATAAGGCGGACACCGAAGACACACGCTGGAAGGCCCTGCAATATGAGTTCCTCGTCGCGCTGGATCGACCAAAGGACCTGGCCAAACGGCTCGAGGCATGGATCGCGACCGGCGACGCCGGTAACGGCTGGCGGCTGACGCTCGGCTATCTGGAAGCGGAAACGGGCCGGATTCCCGCCGCCATTCGTCTCTTTGAAGCGGTCCGCGCGACCGACGAGCTCCGCGGCGCAGACTACCGCACGCTGGCCGATTGGTACATGGCGGTCAACCGTCGCGATGCCTACGAGCGGGCCCGCATCGACAGTTTCAAGGTGACCGAGGAATACCAGCTCAGCCGTTGGCTCGCGGCGAAGCTTCAACCCTGGCAACGCGGCGGCAACGATCAGCAGCCGCCGCCCCGCGAGCTGGACGTGGAGGTTCTGTTTGCCTTTACGGCGCTGTTTGAAAAAGCCAGCCTGCCGCAGAACTACGTCTATCAGCTTAGCCAGTTCTACTCCGCAACCAGAGATTTCCGCTTGCTGGCCGGACTGGGCGATGCGGTCGTCGGCCACACGGCCGGCCAGGTCTATCCTTTCCTGCAGGGCATGTCGGGCGTGTTAGACGAGGTTCGCGACGAAGCCACGGCCGACTCGATCGTCGAGCGGATCGTCGCGGCCCGGGGCGGCGCCAAGAGCGAGGTGGACCGCCGGGCCCTGGACCTCTTGGAGATGCTCGTCGAGCGCCGCGCCGCCGAAATCCAGAACCAGCCCGGGCCGCACGTTCAAAGGGCGCTAACCGCGATGCGGCGGGCGTGGAAGCGGGAGTGGTCGGCCGGCGAGCCGCGGCTGGTGGCCGAGCTGCTGGCTTCGCTCGGTCGCGTCGCCCAGCAGCCGTTGGCCGATGAGCAGGTTGCCGAGCTGGAAAGCCTCCACCGCGAGGCCCCGCCCGGCACGGCCGACCGCCTGAAGATCGGCACGTGCCTGGCGCAGGCCTATTGGGCCTATTCGCGCTTCGATCGGGCGATCGATCTATTGACCGAATCGCTCGACGAGTACCAGGCGGCCTGCGGTGGAGTGCTGAGGGTATCTGCGAACGACGCTTTGGGCGTCCTCATTGGCTACCTGGAAGACCGCACGCAGCACGCCCGCGGCGAAAAGATCCTGCAGGAGCAGCTCAAGCACCCGGCCAACCGGCAACAGACCTATTGGCTCGCCGAGCGGCTTTACCAGCTCTACGACAGCGCCATCGCCAAGGGCGGCGACGTATCGCTGGGGCGGGGCGTCGAGCTGTATCGGGCCGTCGAGAAGAAGTTGCGCCAGGATCTGGATGCGCCGGATCACAACCATCGCTATCACCTGGTCAATCGGCTGAACAACATCTACCGCACGGCCCACAATAAGAAGTTGCCCGACGTGGCCGGCGATCTGCGGCATTTCGCCTTCGCCCGCCTGAGTGAGGTGCTCAAACGGCAGACGAACAACTATACGTCGATGGTCTCCGAGACGGCCAACGTGCTGCACGACATCGCCGGGCCGCGCGACGGCCTGGCCTTTCTCACGCAGCGAATCGCTGCCGAGCCCGGCTGGTTCCGATTGAATAACCAGGACGGCTGGAGCCAGCATTGTTATACGCTCGGGCAATGGCGCACCGAGGTCAAAGAACTGGGTGAGTTGGAGGCGCCGCTGCTCGCGATCGTGCTCAAAGAGCTCCGCCGCGACCTGCAAACGCGGCAACAGCGCAACCGGCTGATGTATGTGAAGCACAACAACTACTTCTGGAGCGCGAAAGAGGCCGACTTCGCCCGCACGGCCGACGAAGTCTGGGCCGCGGAGAAACTCTCCGGCGCGGCGTGCCAATACATTGCCGACTACCTGTTCTCGGGGCTGGATCACCATTCTCGGGCGATCGAGATCCTTCTGGATGCCCATCATCGCGAGGTGCTCGACGAAGCCGGGCAATCGAAGCTGGTTGACTTTCTCCGTTACCAGAAGCGTTTCGCCGAGTCGATTCCAATTCTCGAGCCGCTCCTCGAGCGCCGGCCCGATAACTTGCAGTATCGCGTGTGGCTCATGAATGCCTACTTCCAGACGGGCAAACCCGAGCGGTTGGCAAAGCTTCTGAAAGCGACGCACGACTGCTTCCATCAGGACCATCGTTGGAACGAGCGGGCCATGGCCATGCTGGGCCGAAGCTGCCTGGAGAACGAAATCTATCGCGCAGCGGCCGACTATCTGGAAGAAGCGATTGCGATTCACCAGCGCACGGCCCCGCGCCGCGGGATGGGCGACGGCGCGCTTTCAGGCTATTACGGCGACCAGGCCCGGGCCTTCGCCGGCTTGAAGAAGACGCCCGAGGCCGTCAATGCGGCGGCGGCCGCCGTGGTCGCGTGGGGACGCAACGTTGGCAACCGGAACATCGCCCTGGAAGCCCTTCGGGCCGTGCTTCGCGCCGCGCCGGACCTGGATGCCTATGTCGTGCAGCTCGACGGGCGCGCCGCCGAGAGCCGCCAGGAGAATCCCGTCCTTCGCAAGGCGATCGGCCAGGTCTACCGCGAGAAAGAGCAGCTCGGCAAGGCGATTGGGCAGCTCCTCATCGCCGCCGAAGTGCAACCTAATGATGCCGAAACTTATCAGGCCCTGCTCGCCTGCTACGATGGCCAGAACGATCAACAAGGGGCCGTGGAGCAAATCCTCGCCTGGCGGGAGTTGGCCCCGCGCGACATCAAGCTGTACGAGGATCTTGGCAAACGACTGGAAAAGCTGGGGCAGGCCATGGAGGTCGAACGGGCCTACACGTCGATCGTCGAGGCCCTGCCCGCCGAGTCGGAAAGCCATCAGCTTCTGGCGGAGATTCGCCAGCGGCAAGACCGCTGGGCCGACGCGGTGAATCAATGGGAGCAAGTTGCGCGGATCCGCTCACTGGAACCGACTGGCCTGGCGGGTTTGACCGAGGCTTTGATCCACGAGCACCGCTTTGCGGAAGCCGCCGAAGTCCTGGCACGGCTCAAGCAGAAGAACTGGCCGGCCAGATTCGAGAATGGGCCGAATAATCTCCGCGAGAAGATTCGCACCTTGGAACCGGAGCTGGAGCAGGGCCGCAAGGCAAGGAAGGAGAAAGGCGCCGCGCCAGAATAAGTTGATCAGTTTGGGTGGCACGTCCCGGAGGAACGAAGAGCGTGGCGGGCTTGGAAGCCACGCCCTTCTGGTCTGTCCATCGGGACTTTACTAGTTGGGTGCCACTGCTGGCTTGCCCAGCAGTGCGGGATACACGGTTGGACAAGCCAACCGTGGCACCCGTAAGCTCGACTTGGTCAGACCACTTCGCTGCGCTCAGGGACGTGCCACCCTCCGCATACGGGAGTTTCGCAGCGCGCACTTCGGAAGGGGACAATCCCATTTTCGTCGGACGAAAATTGGGACGGTCCCCGAGTTGTTTCTCGGCCGGCCATGACGTACAATTGCCTCACCTCTGGAGGGATAGTCATGGAAAGCAAGATAGCGATGCTCTTTGCGACGGTTGTGTTCATGGCCGTTCTGACCTGCGGGGGCCAGACGGTGGCGGCCCCGCCGGTGCTGGGCAGTGCCGACACGATGGAGAAAGTCTTTCGGGACGAACCGTGGAACCGGCCGCCGGCCGCCCGCCTGACCATTGAGGCCGCCAGGAACGAGGTGCAAGGCGTCCAGCTTGTCGTAGCGGCCGGCAAGGAGCCCGCTGGCTCGGCTATTCTGGAGGTCAGCGACTTGATCGGGCAGGCTGGGGGCTCGATCCCCAAGGCGAACCTGTCGTGGAACATCGTGGGCTACGTGCAGACCGAGCAGCCGGCCTATGCGGTCCGCAAGGTGGGCTGGTGGCCCGATCCGCTGTTGCCGCCCGCCAAGTTCGACGTGCCCGCCGGCCAGGTGCAGCCGCTGTGGATCAACGTACATGTCCCTGCCGACGCCAAGCCGGGGCTGTATCGCGGCAGCGTCACCCTCCGGCTGGGCGGTGGGCAGGCCCAGTCGGTGCCCCTGGAGGTCCGAGTGTGGAATTTCACCCTTCCCAAGCAGCAGCACCTGGAGACTTGCTTCCTACTAAGGCCGGAGGAGTTGCAGAAGTTCTACAAGCTGTCCGCCCTGCCCATCGAGATGTACGAGCGGTGGATCGACTTCTGCGTGGACCACCGCATCAGCGTAATGCTGTGCGAGTGGCCGAACTTCAAGGCCGATATGGAGCGGCTCGTTGCCCGCCAGTTGGACCGCGGCGGCTCGGCCTTCTGCCTGGCCAACGCCTGGTTCGAGCAGGGCCCGCCCGAGGCACGCCGCAGGCATAATGCCGAGTTGGTAGCCCAGATCAAGGAACTCTACGAGCGGGCCAAGAAACGGGGCTGGATCGACCGGGCGTACATCTACTGCCATGACGAGATCGGCAAGGAGCAGTTCGGCTATGCCCGGGAACTTTATGGTGAACTGAGGAAGGCCATGCCGGACCTGCGGCTGATGCAGACCTTCTACAAAGACGACCCCGTATCGGCCCTGGGCGACGTGCTGAACATTTGGGCCCCCAACACCGGCCGCTACCGGCAGTCCGAGTTCCAGGCCCGGCAGGCCAAAGGGGACACGGTGTGGTGGTACGTGTGCTGCGGGCCGGGCAAGCCCTTCGCGAACCTGATGATCGAATGGCCGGCGATCGACCACCGGCTGCTCTTGTGGCAGAACCAGAAGTGCGGTGTCACGGGCTTCCTGTATTGGGGCCTGAACACCTGGCGCGACAACCTGGCCGGCCAGCCGCGGTGGCCGGAAGCGAAATGGAACCCGGCCACGTGGCGAAACGAGGCCGGTAAGGCCCACAACGGCGACGGCCAGTTGCTCTATCCCGGTCCCGACCGCCAGCCGCTGTCCTCGATCCGGCTGGAGAACTTCCGCGACGGCTGCCAGGACTACGAGTATTTCTGGCTGCTCCGCAACACCCTGGCCCGGCTGAAGAAGGCCGACGCGGCCCAGCACCGGGCCCTGGTCGCCGAGGTGCAGAAGGCCCTGGCGGTGGATGAGGCCGTGGTCCAGGACTTGACGCACTTCACCCAGGATCCCCAGGTCCTGCGGCAGGCGCGGGCCGGAATTGCCGGGCTGATCGAGCGGGCCGTGTTAGCCGCGACCCCGGCGACACCGTGAGGAACACGAGCCAGGGGTTGCAAGAGGCATGAATACAAGGAGGTTCCGAATAATGCGACGAAGGGTGGATTTCCGCATGAGTTTTCGTCGCAGGCTGTTCTTCCTTGCCTGTTTGTTTCTCGTTCCGGGCTGGGCAACGGCCCATGCGGGCGAGCCGCCGCTGAAAGTGCTTTTCATCGGCAACAGTTACACCTATGTGAACGATCTGCCGTCGCTCGTGGTGGGCCTTGCCGATGCCGCTGGGGGCCGGAGAATCGAGGCGGACCAGCACCTCGTCGGCGGATGCACTCTTGAGCAACATGTCAAGGACAAGAAGGCCATCGACAAGATCCGGGCCAGGAAGTGGAACGCAGTTGTCCTTCAAGAGCATAGCCTGCAACCGATCCTCAATCGGGAGTCGATGCACACGCATGCCCGAATCCTGGACGCAGAGATCAAGAAGCAGAGTGCAAAGACCGTCTTGTACTTGACCTGGGCACGACAGCACATTCCCGACATGGAAGCGGGCGCAGACGCGACGAATACACCCGCCTATGCCAGAGCGATGTACCAGATGGGCGGCGCCGCCAAGAGCATCGACTTCGAGACCTGGTGCGGCCAACACAAGAGCGGGCTCGCCGGGGGACTCGACGGGGCGTACTTCGACATCGCCCGGGAATTGAAGGCCACGGTGGCCCCGGTCGGTATGGCCTGGAAGAAGGCCTTGGCGGCCGATCCTGAACTCGTGCTCTACCAGCCCGACCAGAGTCATCCTGCTCCCCAAGGTTCCTACTTGGCGGCCTGCGTGTTCTACGCCACGCTGCTCGACAAGAGCCCGGTCGGATTGCCCGGCGAACTCATGAAGGGGGGCAAGGTTCTGGTCCGAGTTGCTTCCGATAAAGCGCGGCTGCTCCAAGAGATCGCATGGCAGACCGTTCAGGCGGCGAAGCAGCGTCAGGGATCAATTGTGAGCACCTGACCCTTCCTGAATCGTCGCTTCTGCCTCGGTCCAGGTCAAGGGGCGGTAGTTCTCGTCCACGGCTCCCAACCGAAGGAACTTGCACCACTGATTTTCCGCTTTACCGAGAATCGGTAAGGGAAAGACCTTGCAGCACATTCGACACTCGCCGCATGTCTTCATGGTGGGTTTCTCTCCGCGCCAAGCCTGCCCCCAATTGTAGACTGGTACCGCCATGTGCGACAATATGGCATATGGCGCCGCAGGCGATCCATGGGACTAACGCCGAGCCACATCGAGATCCTCGCCCGCATGTCCCTCGGTGAACCGAGCTACGCGACACCGGCCGTAGCAGGCGGGGTGATGTACCTGCGAACCCGATCCCAGTTGTTCTCGCTCGGCGGCAGCGGCAAGAAAGACTGAAGGGCGCCCACTACCCGCACCGGGCAGGAATCGGATATAATGTCGTGAAGCATCTCATCCCCTCTTACTGACTGAGGAAATAATGGCAAAGGTCGAAGAAGCCGCCGCGAAGAAGGAAGAACCCGTGGCGGCGCCGAACCACACGGAAAGAATCAAGTCCCAGGTGTTGGCGAAGATCGGCAAGCCGCCTCGTCTGGACCGTGTGGAGGTGTCTCGGCACTACGGCAGCAAGTACCGTGTTAACATCTGGCAGCAGCCTGAGCCGAATAAGAATCTGGCTGGCCCACGCATTGGGCCGTCCTATTACCTTACGGTGTCGGACACGGGCGAGATTATTGACAGTAACCCGCCGCTGACCAAAGTGTGCTCGTCGGCTTGAACTTGCCCTTTCACGTAGTGCTCGGCCTGCCCGCCCACTCCCGCACCAAGAACGCCGACTAACCTATCGAACTGAAGGCCCCACGCAATGACACCAACCGACTTCACGCTTCATCGGGATAGGCTTTTGGCCTTACGAGCCAGATTTCAGGGCGACATGACGCAGATGGAAGATAACGCCTTGAACAAAGACCACAACAATACCACCAGCATGCCCACCGACATGGCAGAGCTTGGCACCGGCAACTTCGATCAGGAACTCACGTTGAGTCTGCTGGGGAGCGAGAAGGACGCCTTCGACCAGATCGACGGGGCACTCAAGCGGATCGAGGACGGCAGCTATGGCCGGTGCGCGACCTGCGGCGGCAAGATTCCCAAGGCCCGCCTCGAGGCCATCCCTTATGCGGCACAGTGCGTCCGATGTACCTCGCAACAGGAAGAAGGCCACGGGCCATGAACCAAAACAAAAAGCCCCGGCATTGACACCAGGGCTCGGGTGAGTTCTCGGGATGGCAGGCAGGTCAGAGCGGGGTCTTACCCGCTTACGCTGCCGCCATCGCTTCCAGCAGGTCCTTGAACTTCTTCATCCCGCCGACTTCCCGGATCAGTCCCAGCAGGTCATTGAGACGAGCAAACCCGCCAACAACCTTGGCCGTCTGCACCACAGCCTTGACCTGGCCGATGGTGACGGTGTCTCCGGCCTTCTTCTCCACCGGGACCACTGCCGGCTCAGGAGCGGGGGCTCGCTTCTGCTTCCCCTTGAACTGGTGACCGCATTTGGAGCAGGTCTTGGCCCTGGTCCCCTTGATCCACGCCTGGCACTTCGGGCACTGTTTCTGGCCTCGTCTGGTTCTCTTAGCCATGTATGATTCTCCGTTCTGGGGTGTTGACTGAATGAACAATTATTACCCGCAGAATCGGCGAGGCAATCTGTAACACAGAGGCAAAGCCTCGGTTCGGTGACAAGAGTTCTGAATACTCGACCTTGCGGGATTCTGGGAAAAAGGGGACAGGCACCATTTGTGCGAAGCACCCTCCGGGCCGTTCCGGCAAATGGTGCCTGTCCCCTTTTTCCCTCCCAAGATCATGCAAGGTCATTTAGCTCGTGCGTTCAGGAGTCCGGTGGATTACGTCAACTGCCGCCCAATATATCATGAAGCTCCTCGACCAGCCCTTCCTGTCCCGCCTTGATCGTTTAGGTAGCTCGTGACAGGCGTGGTCGTCCTATTCTACCACCTGTCGCTGGGCTGGAAATCTTGGGCCATGCCCCATCCGGGTTGCTTGACGGGGCGGCCGCAAATGATAGGCTGAAGGCTTGGGATGCCCTGGCCGTCCTCGGGCTTGAGGGGATCGGAATGGTCGGCGTCATCACAACCTGGGATGTTCTTGCCCATCCGATCTCGACCATCCGCTGTTTCGGATGGGGTGTGTTCTTCAGGGCCATCGGTCCCTGGCAGAGCAAACCGTTTCTCTCATTGCTCCGGGATTCTGGTTGCTTTGGGGCCACCGCCTCGAAGGTGCCCGCAATTCTGGAACGCTGCATCGGCTTGGAACTGCGGGCAAAGCGAATCTTCAAGGCCCTCGCCAGAACTTTTGCCGACGAAGGTTTGCTGGGACCGTTCTTTGCGGGTTTGGTCGAGCAGGAACAACACCACGCCGATCTGCTGGGAATCTGTCGGGGGGCTGCGATTCGTGGTGGGTGGAAAGCCCACCTTTTCAATCCGTGGGACGACTACTTGCCTCGGCTCGAACAGCAAATGGACGCCACCGAGGCCGCTATCTACCAGATTGATTCAGTGGACGCGGCCCTGCAAGTGGTCGTTCAGATCGAATCTTCGGAGATCAATCAGGTTTTCTATGCCGCTCTGGCTGCCACGGATTCCGCCTTCGTCCAGAAGCTGCGGCCGTTTCAGGAGGCAATGGAGGCACACATGACCTACCTTGTGGAACGCCTGCCGGAATTGTCTCCCAACATGCTGCTGGCTTGCCGCGAACTGCGGGCGAAGTTCCCGGGGGTGCGGCATCAGCCTTGAACTCCCGGCCAATTCTGGTATCCCCGGGGTTCGGGCGGGAGGAAGTCGCCCTTACCTGATCAGAGGTCGGCAGTCCAGAGGTGGAACCGCGGATACACGCTGATGAACGCAAATGCACATCCGCGTCCATCCGCGTTAATCCGCGGTTTCTTGGCCTATTTCGTGGCGAGCCCAAACTGACACGGCGGTTGCTCTGGCAAGATGGTCAGTTTCCAGTTTTCAGCAAGCATCGGAACACTGACAACTGACAACTGGCAACCGACAACTGACAACTTGCGGCAGAAGCCCCGCCCCACAAGTTTCCTGCGCCCCGAACTTGGCTGGGGGCGGGCGGTCACTTCGCGGCGGCGAGCGGCTGGGCGGGGCCTTTCCCGGAGCTCAGCAGGTTGCCTTTTCGGAATGCGGCGGCCATGGCCAGCGGGACTTCGGCCTCGGCCAGCACAACCTGGGCCCGGTTCCGCGCCACCTGGGCCTTCATTTCCTGCTCACGGGCCAGGGCCAGGGCCCGGCGTTCCTCGGCCTTTGCCCGGGCCACACGCATGTCTGCCTCGGCCTGATCGGCCTGGAGCCGGGCGCCGATGTTCTGCCCCACGTCGATGTCGGCGATGTCGATGGAGACGATCTCGAACGCCGTCTGGGCGTCCAGCCCACGCTCCAATACGGCCTTGGAGATCTTGTCGGGCTTCTCCATCACCTGGAAATGCGTGTCGGAGCCGCCGATGGCGGTAATAATGCCCTCGCCCACCCGGGCGATGATCGTCTCCTCGGTGGCCCCGCCGATGAGCTGCTCGAGATTCGTCCGCACGGTAACGCGGGCCCGGACCTTCAACTCCACGCCGTTCTTGGAGATGGCGCTGAGCGTGCCGCGGCTGGAGCGCTTCGGATCGGGGCAATCGATCACCTTGGGATTGACGCTCGTCTGGACGGCGTCGACCACGTCGCGGCCGGCCAGGTCGATGGCCGCCGCCCGATCGAAGTCCAGGTCGATGTCGGCCCGATGGGCGGCGATGATCGAGCGGATTACCTTCAGCACGTCCCCGCCGGCCAGGTAATGGGCCTCGAGCCGCCGGGTGGTCACACCGGTCTCCTGCTCCTGGCCGATGCCGGCCTGCACGGCCATGATTTTGCCGCGGAGCACGATCCGCGAGTCGACCCGCCGCAGGCTCATGCCGATCAGGCTCCAGATCGACACGTTGGCCCGCGAGGCATAGGCCTGGAGCCACATCTTTCCGTACATGACGACGATCATCGAGCCCAGCACGCCCAGGACGATGGCCACGATGATCCCCAGGAAGATCAACGGCAAGCGGGTCTCGGGGTTGGCGGCAAGCAGAAGGGGCGAAATGAAGTTCACGGGTGGCCTCCGAGATAGACGCAGTTGGCGGATTAGTTGTCGGTTGCAAGCGGTCAGCAATCAGCGATCAGCTTTCAGCCCGGGATCCGCGTATGCGCGGGGCAGGCGGCAGGGCTGTATTGTAAGGTGGCCCGCAGCGGGGATAAATGCCGCGCGTTGCCGTAACGTTACCACCTGAACGATGGGCTCACCGGCGGCTGTCTGCTCGCAAGAACCCTGGCAAAAGAGCGTATCGCAAGGTCCCCTCTCCCTCTGGGAGAGGGCTGAGACAGCTTCTTACAGCATTCCTCGACCGCTTGCGGGGAATCCCCCTTTTCACTACTGCCCGCGGTGACTTATAATAATGGGTCTTGTTACTTGCGACACCCTGGAAGGTGACGATACAGTTTGGACGGTCAACAACGATACGAGCCTTTCCGCGTTGTTACGGTTCGCATCATTTCCAATCGGGCGGAGTATATAAGCCATGCCCAAGATGAAGACCCATAAGGGGACGAAGAAGCGATTCCGCCTAACGGCCAGTGGAAAGGCGAAGCACCGCCGCGCCGGAACGAGCCACCTGGCCACCCGCAAGACGCACAAGCAGAAGCGGAACTTGCGCGGCACGGCGGTGGTCGATGGGGTCGAAACGAAGCGGTTACGCATCGCCCTGAACGGCCACAGCTACTGATCGGAGAAATCAGCCGGGGACTGCGTGCGATTTTCGTCCGACGAAAATGGGACTGTCCCCTTACCAGGTAAGGACTGTTATGAGAACCGTCAAGGGTGCGGCCAGAAACCAGGCCAAGAAGCGGCTGTTCAAGAAGGTGAAGGGGTTTGTCGGCGGGCGGCGCCGGCTGCTCCGCACGGCCAAGGAGACGCTGGTCCGCGCCGGGGTTTACGCCTACCGCGATCGCCGCAACCGGAAGCGGGAGTTCCGCCGGCTGTGGATAATCCGCCTCAACGCAGCGGCGCGCGAGCGCGGGCTCCGCTATAGCGAGCTGATTCGGGGCTTGAGCCAGGCCAATATCGCCCTGGATCGCAAGATCCTGGCCGAGCTGGCCGTCAGCGATCCGGCCGCTTTTGACCAGGTCGTGGCCGCGGTCAAGGAAGCGCTGGCCGTCCCGGCGGGCGCGGAATGACCAATGACCAAATCCCAATGACTAAAGGCGTAAGGCATTGGTCATTGGTCAAATGGGGGATTGGTCATTAGAGAACAACCTTTTCCAACTATTTCGCAGGCGGCGCGTGGCACTGGCGAATTTCCTGGCCGAACTGGACGATCTGGCCCGCGAGGCGCTGGCCGCCTTTGCAGCCGCGGGCGACCCTAGCGCGGTCGAGGCGGCGCGGGTTCGCTTCCTGGGCCTGAAGAGCGGCCGGCTGAAGGCCGTCCAGAAGGGCCTGGGCACAGTCGATCGGGCCGAGCGGCCGGCGGCCGGCAAGCGCTTCAACGAGGTCAAGCGTGAGGTCGAGTTTGCGCTGGAGGAGGCCCTGGGGCGGGTCGCCCGTTCCGCCGGGCGGCCGGCTGAAGGCCCCGCCTTCGATCCCACCGTGCCGGGACTGCGGCCCCGGCTGGGCCACCTGCACCCCATCACCCAGACGATCGAAGAGCTGAAAGACATCATGGGCCGGCTGGGGTTCACCGTGGTAGACGGGCCGGAGGTTGAGGACGAGTGGCACAATTTCGAGGCCCTCAACATCCCGCCCGAGCACCCGGCGCGCAATCCGCTGGAGAATTTCTATCTGGCCACGGCGGCCATTGAAGAGGGCAGTCCCAGTTTCGCCGGACGAAACTTGGGACAGTCCCCGGCCGAGGGCGGCGCACGATCGGCCGCCGAGCAGGGCTACCTGTTGCGGAGCCAGACCAGCACGGTCCAGATCCGGGTCATGGAGCGAACGCCGCCGCCGGTGCGGATCATCTCGCTGGGCCGCGTCTATCGCCCTGATACGGCCGACGCCACGCATTACCCCATGTTCCACCAGATCGAGGGCCTGCTGGTCGATCGCGGCGTGACCATGGCCGACCTGAAGAGCGTGTTGCGGCTGTTCGCCCGCAGTTTCTTCCAGGACGACGTGCACATCCGGTTCCGGCCGTCGTTCTTCCCCTTCACCGAGCCCAGCGTCGAGGTCGACATGAGTTGGCACGGCGGGTGGATCGAGATGGGCGGGGCAGGCATGGTCGATCCGAACGTCTTTCGGGCCGTGGGCTACGATCCGCAGGAAGTCACCGGGTTCGCCTTCGGACTGGGCATCGAGCGGGTCTGCGCCCGGCGGCAGCAGGTCACCGACATCCGCGAGTTCTTCAAAAATGACGTGCGGTTTTTGCAGCAGTTTTGAACGAAGGGGATTAGGGATTGGGGATTAGGGATTAGGCGATGCCACTCTGTTCGGCGGCTGTTAGACACCGGTTATCTGCCCTCAACCCCAACGGCTAATCCCCAATCCCTAATCCCCCCTTGCCCCATGATCGTCTCCTGGAACTGGCTGAAGCAGTACGTGCCGCTGGATATGCCGCCCGCGGAGCTGGTCGAGCGGCTGATGATGGCTGGGCTGAACCACGAGGGGACCCAGCCGCTAGACGACGACCTGGTGGTTGAGTTGGAGGTGACCAGCAACCGGCCCGACTGCCTGGGGCACGTCGGCGTGGCCCGCGAGGTCTCGGTGTTGTGGGGCGTGGGCTTGCAGATGCCGGCGGCCGAGCCGCCCGAGGGCGGCACGCCGCTGGAGCGGCTGGCCCGCGTGCGGATCGATTGCCTGGACCTGTGCCCGCGCTACACGGCCCGCGTGGTCCGCGGCGTGCGGGTGGGCCCCAGTCCGGGATGGCTGGCCAACCGGCTGGAAGCGGTCGGCATCACGCCCATCAACAACGTCGTGGACATTTCCAACTACGTGATGATGGAGTGCGGACAGCCGCTGCACACATTCGATTACGACAAGCTGTGGCAGCACGAGATCATCGTCCGCCGGCCGCTGGCCGGCGAGGCCCTGGTGGCCATCGATCACAAGACCTACCGGCTGGAGCCGGAGATGTGCGTGATAGCCGACGGCCGTGAGGCGGTGGCCATCGGCGGGGTGATGGGCGGTGCCCAGACCGAGGTTTCGGGCGGCACCACGGCGGTGCTGGTCGAGGCGGCCGAGTTCGATCCGGTGTCGATCCGGACCACGGCCCGCCGCCTGGGCCTGCACAGCGATTCCTCGTTCCGCTTCGAGCGGCGGGTGGACCCCGAAGGCATCGACTGGGCGAGCCGGCGGTGCTGCCAACTGATTCTCGATCTTGGCGGGGGCGAGCTGGCCGCCGGTGTGCTGGACGTGGGCCGGCCGCCCGAGCCCCGGCGGCCGATCGTGCTCCGCCTGGCCGAACTGAAACGGGTGCTGGGCGTCGAGGTGCCGCCGCAGGCCGTCCGCCGGATCCTCCTAGCCCTGGGCAATGTCGAGGTTCGCAGCGCCGGCGACACGGCCGGCGCCCCGGCACGTCAGAAGGGGACAGTCCCATTTTCGTCGGACGAAAATCGGGACAGTCCCCACGACACGGCCGCTGCCCCGAAGCCGGCGGGGGAGAGCATGAGTTTCGTCCCGCCGAGTTGGCGCCGCGACCTTACGCGCGAGATCGACCTGGTCGAGGAAGTGGCGCGGATCCACGGCTACGACAAGATCCCGGAAGACGTGAGCGTGCCCATGGTCCCCTCGGCCCGCCGCCGCGAGGACCGCGTGCTGGAGAAAGTCCGCCAGGTGCTGCTGGCCGCCGGCTTCGACGAGGCGATAACCCTTAGCGCGGTCGATGAGCCGTCGGCCCGGGCCGTGCCCGTCTGGACCCGGGCCGAGCCGTTGCGGAGCCCAGTGCCGGTGACCCGCGGCGCCGACCGGCTGCGTACCAGCCTGATCCCCAGCCTGCTGGCCGCGCGGCGGGCCAACGAGGCCCTGGCCAACCCGGAGATCGAATTGTTCGAGATCGCCAGGATCTATCTGCCCGCGGCGGGACTGCCCGACGAGTGGCTGATGCTCGGCCTCACGAGCGGCCGGGATTACGCCCGCGTAAAGGGCGTGATCGAGGCCATCGTCGCCGCGCTCGATCCGGCCCTGCGGTTGGAGTCTGAAGACGCCGGGATCGAACTGGTCGAGCCGTCGGCCGCCTGCCGGCTGATGCTCCAGGGACAGATGCTGGGCTACGTGGGCCGGCTGGGCGAGGCGGGGCTCAAGCGCTTCGATCTCCGCGGTTCAGCCGCCGTGGCGGAAATCCGGCTCGGGCCGCTGGTCGAGTCGGCGGCCCTGGTCCCGCAATTCGTCCCGCTGCCGGCCTATCCGGCGGTGACCCGTGATCTGAACCTGGTGGTCGACGAAGCGGTCCGCTGGGCCCAGATTGAAGCCACTGTCCGCCGCGGCGCCGGACCGCACCTGGAGAGCCTCCAGTACCGCGACACCTACCGCGACCCCGAGCGGCTGGGGCCCGGCAAGAAGAGCCTGCTGTTGACCATTACCCTCCGCTGGGCCGCGGGCACGCTCACCAATCAAGAGGCCGACGAGGTCCGCGACCGGATCGTCGCCGTTTGCCACCGGGAACATGGTGCGGAACTTCGGGCCTGAGCGGCGTAAGCGGTCACGGCGGATAGTCTCCGCCTTCCGCCCTCATCCTTCATCCTCAACTTCTCCCCCTCTGAAGAAGAAGATCACGTCCGGAGTGAACATTCACTGTGTGCAACATTTCGTGGGGACTTTTGCGAAGCTCCGGTGTTGCACAAGTCGCTAACTCACTGGCCCGCCTTGCGTAAGCGCTTCTGCCCACCGTGCGTGGGACTGTCCCCTTCGGCGGCCAACGCTGGCTCGATCGAGGCTGCGGCAGGCGCGGTTATAGCACAGTGTAGCCCGATTTTGAAGGCCAAGAAAGTCGCACCAGTCACGCGGCGGCGCCCGCGCGCGACTATAATACTTGGACGCCACCGAACGGTTACCTCTCGTGAGTCCTGGCCATGCCGGTTTCTCCCAGCCTACTGCCACTGCCGCTTGCGCGGGCGGAGGTTGCCGCGCGGGGCTGGGATTCCGTCGACGTGGTTTTCGTGACCGGCGATGCGTACGTGGATCATCCCGGCTTTGCGGCGGCCCTGCTCGCGCGGCTGCTCGAGGCGGAAGGCCATCGGGTGGCCATTCTCAGCCAGCCGGATTGGCATTCCTGCCGGCCGTGGCGGACGTTCGGCCGGCCCAGGGTGTGCTTCGCCGTCAGTGCCGGGAATATGGACTCGATGCTGAACCATACCACGGCCGCCCGAAAAGTTCGCAACGACGACGCCTATAGTCCCGGCGGCGAGATCGGCCGCCGGCCGGACCGCGCCACGGCGGTCTATTGCCAGCGGGCACGCGAGGCCTACCCGGGCGTGCCGGTCATCGCCGGCGGAGTCGAGGCCAGCCTGCGGCGGCTGGCCCATTACGACTATTGGAGCGACCGGGTGCGCCGCAGCATCATTCTGGACGCCAAGGCCGACTTGCTGGTCTACGGCATGGGGGAGCGGCCGCTGGTGGAAATCGTCGGCCGTCTGGCGGCCGGCGAAGCGGTGGGCCGGCTCCGCGACGTCCGCGGCACGGTCTACCGGCTGGGCGCGAGCGAGGCCGTCGCCCGGCGTGCTCAACGTGCGGGGGAGAAGCAGTCGGACAACCCCGCGGCGTGCGAGCCGGATGGCCCCGCCCTGCCGGCTGCGGCCCCGGCCGGGGCCATCCTCCTGCCCAGCTATGAACAGGTGGCGGCCGACAAGCGGTCGTTCCTGGCCATGACCCGGGCCATTCAACTGGAGACCAACCCCTATTGCGCCCGGCCGCTGGTGCAATACCACGGCCGCGAGGCGGTAGTGGTCAATCCGCCGGCGGGGCCGCTGGAGGCGGCGGAAATGGACCGCGTTTACGGGCTGCCGTTTACGCGCCGGCCGCACCCCAGTTACGGCCGGCAGCCCATCCCGGCCTACGAAGTGGTGAAGAACTCGATCCAGATCGTGCGGGGCTGTTGCGGCGGATGCGCGTTCTGCTCGCTGGCGGCCCATCAGGGCCGGGTAATTCAGAGCCGCAGCCGGGAGTCGGTGCTGGCCGAGATTCGCCACATGGCGGCCAAGCCCGACTTTTCGGGCGTGATCAGCGACCTGGGCGGCCCGACAGCCAACATGTACGGCATGCACTGTTGCGCGCCGCAGATGCGCCGCACCTGCCGCCGCCCAAGCTGCCTGCAGCCGGCGATTTGCAAACGGCTGCTGACGGATCACGGGCCGCTGGTGGAGTTGATGGAGCAATCGCGGCGGCTGCCGGGCGTGAAGCGGGTATTTATTGCCTCGGGCATCCGCATGGACCTGGCCCGGCTGAGCCCCGCCTATATCCGCGAGTTGGTCGAGCATCATACCGGCGGGCGGCTCAAGGTGGCCCCGGAACACGTCGATCGGGGCGTGTTGCGGCGGATGCGGAAGCCGCCCATCGAGGAGTTCCTGGCCTTCGGCGCGGAGTTTCGCCGGGCGGCGGCCGCGGCCGGCAAGGAACTCTACCTCGTGCCTTACTTCATGGCCGGGCATCCCGGCTGCGATGTGGCGGCCATGATCGACCTCGCACTTTTCTTGAAGCGGACCGGCTACCGGCCCGAGCAAGTGCAGGACTTCATCCCATTGCCGATGGACCCGGCCACTTGCATGTACTACACCGGGATGGACCCGGCCACGGGCGAGCCGGTTTACGTGCCCAAGGGCGGCCACGAGCGGCGGTTGCAGCGGGCGCTGTTGCAGTTTTGGAAGCCGGAAAACTACCGCCACGTCCGCGAGGCCCTCGAACAGGCCGGCCGCCAGGACCTGATCGGCAGCGGACCAGACTGCCTGATTCCGGTGAGAGCAAGAGAACAGGGGAGCAGGAGAACAGGAGAGCAGATGAGCAGGAGAGCAGGAGACCAGGAGAAGGGGAGAACAGCAGGGCAGAAGGGCGGGAGAACAGGAGAGCAGGCAAGCAAGCGGCGACGACGCCGGCCCCGGGCACCCGGCGATTGACGCCCGGTCCCCTCTCCCTCCGGGAGATGGTTAGGGTGAGGGGAAATTGGTGAGGGCGAGCGGGCAAGGATCATGCACCCGGGGCCTTGCCCGTGTTCCAATGTAATCCGCACACGCCGTGTGCGGAAATCCGGCACACGGCGTGTGCCGACTACAATAATACTGCGGAAGCTATTCTTCGGCCGATCCTTCGTACGCAGCGATGCCCCACTTCAACCGCGACGTCCTGATCCTGTTCAGCACGCGGATCGTGCGGCTGGCGGCCTACGGGTCGCTGGCCGTCGTGCTGGCCCTATACTTGGCCGCCCTCGGCCTCGGCGAATCGCAAATCGGCCTGCTGCTTACGCTCACGCTGGCCGGCGACACGGCGGTCTCGTTGTGGCTCACCACGCGGGCCGACCGCTTCGGCCGGCGGCGGACCCTGCTTATCGGCGCCGTGCTAATGGCGGCGGCCGGCCTGACGTTCGCCCTCTCCGATGTCTTCTGGGTCCTGCTCGTGGCGGCCACGATCGGCGTGATCAGCCCGAGCGGCAACGAGGTCGGCCCTTTCCTGCCTATCGAGCAGGCCGCCCTGTCGCAGGTCGTCGCCGACCGCAGTCGCACGGCAGCGTTCGCCTGGTACACGCTGGCCGGGGCGCTGGCCACCGCGGTCGGCTCGCTGGCCGGCGGCTTGCTGGTCGATTCTCTGCAACGCGCGTCGCTGACGCAGATTGGCAGCTATCGCGTGGGAGTCGCCTTGTACGCACTGCTGGGCGTGGGGCTGATGGCGCTCTTCACTCGCCTGTCGCCGGCCACCGAGGCGGCTCCCAGTCAATACGTCGCTCCCGGAATCGTGCGACCTTTTTTGGGGCTCGATCGCTCGCGGCGGGTGGTGTTCCGGCTGGCCGCGCTGTTCGCGCTAGACGCCTTCGGCGGCGGGCTGGTCATCCAAAGCATCGCCGCCTACTGGTTCTACAAGCGATTCGGCGTTTCGGCCTCTGTTTTGGGAGAAATCTTCTTCGGCGCTAACCTGCTGGCCGGCCTTTCCGCCCTGCTGGCCGCCCGTTTGGCCTCGCGCTTCGGCCTGATCCGGACCATGGTCTTCACCCACCTGCCCTCGAACGTCCTGCTGATCCTCGTGCCGCTGATGCCCAATCTGTCGCTGGCCGTTGCCGTGCTGTTCTTGCGGTTCAGCATATCGCAGATGGACGTGCCCACGCGGCAGTCGTACGTCATGGCCGTGGTGCCGCCGGAGGAGCGCTCGGCCGCGGCCGGCGTGACCGGCGTGGCCCGGACCACCGGGGCCGCCCTCTCGCCGCTCCTGGCGGGCGTGCTGCTGGCCCACCCGGCTACGCTGGGCGTGCCCTTCTTCCTGGCCGGCGGGCTGAAGATCATCTACGACCTGCTCCTTTACCGCGGCTTCGTCCACGCCCGCCCTCCGGAAGAGACGAAATGAGCCGGAATGAAAGCTGAAAACTACCGCTCCGCCTTCCGCCTTCCGCCTTGAAGGGGACAGTCCCATTTTCGTCGGACGAAAATCGGGACAGTCCCCGCCTTCCCCCTTCCGCCTTCCCCCTTCCGCCTTCCCCCTTCCGCCCGCCCCCCCTTGCCCGCGGCGGGGCGGGGCTCATAATGTGTCCCAAGGGGACGGAAGCGCAGGGACAGTCCCCGTGAACAGTTTCGAGTCGGGAAGGTTGACAGTCGCAGCTTTCGCTCGGCGAGAACTGGGGCTGTCTCCCATACCGCAGGAGGTCGCCCGCTATGCCGCTGGTGGTTGTCGGATCGGTTGCCCTGGACAGCGTGGAAACGCCCGGCCAGACGCGGGAGGACGTGCTGGGCGGCTCGGCCGTGTTCTTCTCCTACGCCGCCAGCTTCTTCACCTCGGTGCGGCTGGCGGGCGTGGTGGGCGAAGACTGGCCCGCCGAGTACACCCGCTTGCTCCAGGAGCGGAACATCGACACGGCCGGCTTGCAGGTCGTTCCGGGCGGAAAGACCTTCCGCTGGCGCGGCCGCTACCTGGACAACATGAACGACCGCCAGACGCTGTCGCTGGAGTTGAACGTAATGGGCCAGTTCAACCCGGTGCTGCCCGAGTCCTACCGCCGCTGCAAGTTCCTGTTCCTGGCCAACGGCTCGCACGAGCTGCAGATGCGAGTCCTCGATCAGTGCCCCGGCGCGAGCCTGACCGTGGCCGATACGATGGACCACTGGATCCGCCAGGAGCGGCCGGCCCTGCTGAAGCTGCTCTCGCGGATCGACGGCCTGGTGCTGAACGACGGCGAGGCCAAACTGCTGACGGGCGAGGAGAACCTGGTCCGCGCCGGCCACGCCGTACAAAGGATGGGGCCGCGACTGGTCGTGATCAAGAAGGGCGAGCACGGCTCGATGTTCTTCAGCCAGTTCGAGACCTACGTACTGCCCGCCTTTCCCACGCCGGAGGTGGTCGATCCGACCGGCGCCGGCGACAGCTTCGCCGGCGGCATGATGGGTTACCTGGCCGAGCAGGACCGGCTGGATCCCAAGACGCTGAAGGAGGCCATGGCCTACGGCACCATTGCGGCCAGCTTCACCGTCGAGGATTTCAGCCTGGACCGGCTTCGCCGCATCGGGCGCGACGACATCGAGCAGCGGATGACGGAATACCGGAAAATGCTGGCGTTTTAGCGGATCCTGGTGGGACTGCGCTAGGGCTTGTCCCACCTTACGTTCCAATCCCTAATCCCCAATCCCTAATCCCCAATCCCTAATCCCTTGGGCATGACCGATACCCTCCGCACTTTCGTGGCCGTCGAGACCAGTCAGCCGGTGCGCCGGCGGGCCGAAGAGTTGATGCAGTTGCTCTCTGCCGCGGGGGTCGACGTCAGGTGGGTCGATTCGCACAATCTGCACCTGACGCTGAAGTTCCTGGACGAAGTTCCGACGCGGGAGATCCCCGGCGTGTGCGAGGCGGTGCAACGGGCGGCGGCCGGCGTGCCGGCGTTCGACTTGACTCTGTGCGGCGCGGGTGCCTTCCCGCATCCTGGCCGGCCGCGAACTTTATGGCTGGGCGGCGGCGAAGGGTCCCAACGGCTGGCCGTCCTCCACGCCGCTCTGGAAAAGGCCCTCGCCCCGCTGGGGTTCCGCAAGGAGCCGCGGGCCTTCGAGCCGCACCTGACGATCGGCCGCGTGCGGGGCGGGGGGCCCGCCCTGGGTGAGCTCGCACGACTGCTGAAAGAGCACGCCGCGTTCGACGCCGGCCGCTTCCGCGTAGCCGAGCTGGTCGTCTTCTCCAGCCAACTGATGCCCCGCGGACCAATCTACGAAGCCCTGGCCCGCGCGCCACTCGTGCCCCGACCGGCCTGAGATGGCGGGTGCCACGGTTGGCTTGCCCAACCGTGTTCTCGGCACTGCAAAGGCCATTGTCCGCTGCTCCTCACATGCCTACTTGCGACGACCCTGGCCGCCCGTATAAGGCCGAGCAGTTATGATTTTGGTTTCCGTGGCTCAATGATCCAAGTGGGAAGGGGTATGGGCAAGAGCTTCGCAATCAACATTAGTTCTTCAATGCGGCTTCTCGGCCCGCAGTTTGGCGTTGTGGATCAAGGCTTCCGGTGGTTCGCTTTCGCCAACACAGCCATTTTCTCCGCCCCACCACAAACCGAAGGTTACTATCCCGCTTAGGGGCAAATTCGCCGGATACGGTTTGCCGTATCGGTAGCTTAACCCATCTTTGGCAGTATACTGGATTTCTCTATTCGCGGAGAGCGTCTTCTGTGCTGACTCGGAAAGGGCGCCAGGAGCGGGCAGAACACCGTCGGCCAGCCATTTTGCGTAGATCTCGGCTTCGATCTGATGATACTGTTTGAAAAGCGGTGGGCGCATCCGCCACAAGGCAATCTGCGACATCGTGACGCCCATGATCGCGCCCACAGCCAGGAACAACAGGTACGTGACTGTTCTTTTCCACATTGTGCCGCACCTTTCAACCGTCCCCACGGGACGGGCAACGAGAGGGTAACAACTCGCCCCAGCAGTGAACTGCCGGGTTATTTTCAAATGCCCCTCCGGGGCAAGGGCCTTCGCATCAAAGGCAATTCGGAGGAGGCCCGGACAGGCCAAGTGGAATCGAAGGCATTGTGATCCCCTCGCCCTATGGCAACCCTCATTGTTTCGAGGATCTTCCCAAATCTTCAACCCACGGCCAGGTCACGCGGTCGAGTATTCTTGCCTCGTCAGGCTTGATGATGAAGGCATCGAAATCATATTCGTAGCCCTGAACATCAGGAGGCACTTTCCTGATGTGCCGTAAGGTCAATGTGCCAACGACCCTGACAGGCTTCCCATTGTCATGCCTTCGTAGAAGTTCGCTTCCTTCAAGGTAAACCAGGCCCCCGTGCAGAGCGACGTATGGGTCCAGTCCCTTGCCTGATCCCCAGAGGAGCCCTTCGACCGCCACGCGATGACCCACAATGTCCTTCCACCTTGACGAATCCTGGATTGGATTCTCGCCTCGTTGCTCGGTAAGTTTCCATTCCGCCCTGTCATTGGTCGCTTCGGGTTTACCCGCCTGCGAAGGCGACGGCGTCGCAAGGAGAACAATACTTACGATCAGTACAATCGATCGCCAGAAACTGTCCATAGTGTTCGTCTCCTCGAAAAGGTCTAAGCTGCCAGCCAGTCTACCATCTTCCCACGGCCCGCACCAGCAAGCGGCGACTCGCCCTGCCGCCGTGCCGTATTGGCCACTACGAATGGTTTGCTCTCTTCCCGGGAGCGGGGACAGGCGCCGGAGGCGGCTCTGCCCACCGGCGGTTAAGTTGTGACGTATACCACATGAGCCACAAAACGCAGAGACTACCGATCCCAAACATGACAACCATCTCGATCCACGCCCTGTTCCTCAAAGGCGAACCAGTCAATCGGGCGAAAACGAGCAGCACGAACTCGACAGTAGCGGCGACGGTGCCGACGATGGGAGCAACGTAAGCGAACACCATGACCGGATCAAGAACGTCCGGGGGATCGACCGCGAGCATAACGAGCAGGATAATAATTGCACCAAGTGCCGCCCCCACTGAACCGCCAATCCATTGCAGAATGGTGTTGGAGTGCAGGCCTGCCATTCCGCGCACGGCGAAGTGTCCTGCCAAACTCCCAATTGCCAACACCGCAACAGCTATAATTTGTTCAGCCATTCCTTAATGCCGCTCAGTCGGCCGAAAGCCCGTCCGACGCGGCTCCAATCGGAGCAATTCGGCTTTGCCAACGGAGTTCTAAACCGCACAATGTCTGCCGGGAGGGGGCTCACGACAGACTCCGTTCCCGTCGGTCGCGCGAATCCTCTCACCGCGCGCCATTGTACCGCGCACAAAGGCAGATTCAAGATGGTGTTACCCCGGCCAGCCCTGGCTTCTACGGGCCAGTGTTGACAAGATTGCACACAAACCGGGCTTGAACTTTGGAAGCGAATATGATACGATACAGATGTATAGTAATGGGCCGAGGGATGAAGACGGCAGAGAAGGCCGCGCCGGTCGCCCCGGCCGTCAGGGCCGCCGCGGCAGGGTGATGGTGAACGTGGCCCCGCGACCCGGGCGGTCGGGGCCGCCGGGGCTCTCGACCTCGATCCGGCCACCATGCTGCCGGACGATCCGCCAACATTTCGACAGGCCCATGCCCAGCCCCCGGCCAGCCTGCCGGGCGGAATAGAACGGGTCGAAGCAGTGCCGGCGCACGTCGGGCGTAAGGCCCGGGCCGTCGTCGGCCACGGCGATCTGCGGGCCGGCGTCGGTCCGGCGGACCGTCACCGTGACGCTGCCCTGATGCCCCAGCGACTCGAAAGCATTTTGAACCAGTGCGCGGAGGGCGACCATGAGTTGCACCGGGTCGGCCTGGGTCTCCAGCGGGCCGGGATCGCCGCGGCGGAGCAAGGCCGTCTCCTGCTCGGCAGCCCGGGCAGACAGCTCCTCGATCAGCCGGTCGGCCAGCCCGACCAACTCGACGCTTTGGAAATCGGGCCGCGGGGGCCGGGCGAAGAGGCGCATGTCGGCGATCATCTCGTGGACCCGCATCGCCTGGGCGTTCATCAGGGCCAGCGCGCGGCGGCGTTCCGGGTCGGTCTCCTCGCGGAGAAACAACTGGGCCCGGCCGGCGATGATCGTCAGCGGATTGTTGATCTCGTGTCCGGCCCCGGCGGCGAACTCGGCCATGGCTTCCAGCTTCTCGCTCTCGAGCGTTTCGGCGAAGCGACGTTCGAGGGCCGACAGTCGTCCGGCCATGGCGACCAAGGCCGGCAGCCACCGCGCCGAGGGCTCGATTTGGACGAGCCATCGCCGCCGGGCCTCGGCGCCCCGCCGCCGGCAGTCGTCCAGATCGATGCCGGCCGAGTGCGGTAGTGTCGCTTCGCCGGCGAGTGTGCGGGCCGCCTGGTCCAGGGCCGCGGCGACGGCCGGCTCGGCCGCCGCGGCAAGCCAGGCGGGCAGACAAGGAGACGCGGAGACGCGGAGACGCGGAGACGCGGGGACTGCACCTGGTGTCTCCTCGCCTCCCTGCTTCTCTGTCTCCTCGTCTCCTTGTCTCCCCGCCTCGTCGTCTGCCTGTCTCCGCGTCTGGGCGTCTCCGTGTCCCCGCGTCTGGCCTGCCCCGCCCTGTCCACCGGCGGCGAGCCAGCCGCAGGCGCCGTCGAGCAATCCGACTAGCGCGGCACGCTGGCTGGCCGTTTCGCCTAGGGGCGCCGCCAAACGGGCGGCCAACTCCGCCAACTCGACCGCCCGGGCCACGCGCCGGCCGCAGTCTTCGGCGGAAGCCGGATCGGCAGCGTCGGCCCACAAAGTCTGCGGCTCCCAGGTGAGCGATTCCAGCGCGTGCCCGGCGAGCCACCCGGCCAGCTCAGCGATGCTCGCCGGGGGGCTGGCCCCGCAGCGGTCGGCCATGCACGCCACCCACAGCGCCAGCGGGGGATCGCTGCGGAGCAGCGGTTCCAGGGCGCCGGGCGGGGCGTGAACTGCGAACTTCGAAGCCTCAACGCTGAACTCTGAAGAATGAGCCTCCCTCGCAGAACCGAGCAGCCACTCGCCCAGACCCGCGGCCGAAACGTCGGCCATGGGAAGCACCCATCGCCGGAGGCCCGCGACCAAGGGCGGCAAGCAGCGCATCGAGAATTAGGCGCTATGCACAGTCTCGATGTCGAGGTGATGGCACATCCGATCCACCAGCTTCTCGACCTCGAATGGCTTTTGCAGGAAATCGTTGGCCCCGGCGGCACGCAACTCGACCACTTTGTCCTCATCCACCATGCCGGAGATGCAAATAATGCGGACGTCGTCCATGGCATGGTCGCTGCGGACCCGCTGGCACACTTCCTTGCCGTTGATATCGGGCAGCATGACGTCCAACACGATCAGGTCCGGGTGGTATTCCTTGACCATCATTCCGGCATCGAACCCGTTGTTGACGCTCCGCACCTCGAACCGCCCGTCACGCTCGAGCACGTCGCTGATCAGCTCGACCAGCTCCAAGTCGTCGTCCACAATGAGGACTTTGCGCTTGCCGCTCTCCAAGGCGTCGGTGGGGATGCCGTTGTCCCGCATGAACATGAAAAGCTGCTCCCGCGGAATGCGTCGAAAGCGGCTGCCGGGAACACGAAACCCTTTGAGCTGCCCCGAGTCGAAACAGCGAATAATCGTCTGCTGACTTACCTTGCAGATCTTCGCCGCTTCGCCCGTCGTGAACACTGTCTTCATTGTCACCATCCCTCTGCTGGCCGAAGGCCCGGCCAGATGTAGCGAAACCATCGGACGAAGGCCGGCATCGGGTCCGAAGGTCTCTAATCCTCCGTGGTAGTGGGCGATCCAAGTGGCCCAGGGTTGGGTGTGTCCCGCAAACCTCTCACACCCCGAAACCACTTCAAACGGCAAGATCGCCCGGCACTTCCGGTACTGCCGACATTACCGAACTTGCCAATGGGAGCAATTATAGCCATCTTCCCGGGATAGTCAATATTAGTTGTTAATTCGGAAGGCGGGGGGAACTCGGCAAGCAGGGGCTTCGCTGTGGGGCCCGGTCGGGTGGCACGCCCCTGAGCTTGCGAAGGGCGTGGAAACACAGATTACATAGTATAATCTACCGACAATGGATGATCCCAGCACCACTAAGATCCTGGTCCTGCCAGCCGGCGCCGAAGGGCGGCGATGGGCTGATCTCCTCGACGGCCCCCAGTTTCAGGTCTGGCTCGGCCGCGAGGCGATTCCTGAGGGCCACGAGCCGGACGTGATTGTGGCCTGCCAGCCCGGACCGACCGTCTCAGCCCGGGGCGAGGTCGGTACCATCCGTTTGGGGGTTGATGGCCCCGCTGACGTCCACTTGCCGGAAGACTGCCGCCCGCGCGAGTTGGAGCTGGCGTGCCGGTTGCTCGGGCGGATCGTCCACCTGCGGCGGCAGGAGCGGCAGTCGGCGGAAGTCCGGCGCGAGCTCTCGGCGGCGGCCATGACTGACCCGCTCACGGGACTGCCGAACCGCCGGGCCTGGGATGTCGCCTTGGGTGAACGCATGGCCATGGCCGGCGGCTCGGCAGAACTGCTCTGCCTGGCCGTTCTCGACTTGGACCGGTTCAAGCGGCTCAACGACACGCTGGGCCATCCGGCCGGCGACGAGGCACTTCGGGCAACGGGACGGGTGATCGCGCGGAGTGTCCGGCAATCCGATTTTGCGGCCCGCCTGGGCGGCGAAGAGTTTGGGCTGCTGCTGTGGGTGCCCGACGCGGCGGCCGCCGCTACGGTGGTCCGGCGGGTCCAAGCCCGGGTCTCGGCGGCCTTGGGCTCTTTGCCATCGCCCAAGGTGACCGCCAGCGCCGGCTACGCGATCGCGTCAGCGGCGACTGGCAGCGATTCAGCCCAGGCCCTCTTCCTGGCTGCTGACACCGCTTTGCGCGAGGCTAAACGGTCAGGGCGGAACCGGACCGTCGCGGGAGGAGGGGTCTAGGGATTTAGGGATTTAGGGATTTGGGGATTTAGGGATTTGGGGATTGGGGCCTTGCGATCTCTCGCCCAGTGCTCGGGGACGACTAACCCGAATCGCTCGTAGTGACCGCATTCATGCGGTCCTTGACCCGTTCACACTTTCCAGACCCGATGAATCGGGTCACTACGAGCCCCGGTGAATAATCCCGGCTAGGCAGGCTGAGTGAAATCGCGGGAGTTTGGGCAAACTCTAGCAATTATTCCTAATAATTCGGTAAACCGTTGGCCGATTCTCTTGCGACGTAGTGGTACTGGCCTTCTCTTGACGCGCGCCCCCAGGCTTTGCACGGTTAGAGCCGTCTGGACGCTTGCCGCCAGGCCTTGGTCCGTTCGGACAACTTGGGCCGGAAAGGAGCAATTGCCGTGCATTGCGGCCACCGAAAACCGAACCTGCTGAGAGCCCTGGGTGGCCTGCTTCTCGTCGCACTGGCCGGATGTTGCAATAACTGCTTTAGCGGATGGGGATTTTGGCATCGGCCGGCCTGTCGGGCCGACTGCGGAGCCGAGCCAACGGCCCCGCAACCACGCTTAGGAGACGGCTACCCGCGCTTTCATCCCGTGCCCACGCAACCTGTTTTCAGCCACCGAAACGATGGTTTGGCTGCATCGCCGCCTGAAGTGGTAACAGCCGAAGGGCGGTTGGCGCCACGCAGTGCGGCGGCTGGCACGGCATCGGAGCCGGGCGTAGCCGAGCAGCTTCCCGACCAGCCCGCCGAAGGATCGCGCAAGACTCCCGACCAGAAAACTCCGGGGACACTGGCAATTGCCGGCTCCGTGCCACCGAGTTGGGTGTTCTCGCCGCGGATCTCCGATGCAGAGATCAAGAAGGGGGAGCCATCGGTCGAGGTGAAAACCGACCCCGCGGCCAAGTCGCCGGCTCAGGGGGCCACTCGATAAGGGGCCATGGTTCGCGGCTGAGCGGCCTGCGCTGCTCGGACACGGGACCACGCGCTTCCCGGACACGGTCTCTGACCAGGATTGTTCACCACTCGTTCGTAGTGACCGCATTCATGCGGTCCTTGACCTGTTCACACTCCAGACCCGACAAATCGGGTCACTACGAGCCTCGGTGAATAATCCCGGCCGACGTCTGTCCCTCTGTCTGCGGGCGATGCGTGCCGGCCGGTCAACGAGCCCGCTGTCCGGCCAACCTGGCAACTTGGGTAGTTTATGCCGAGGGTAATGATGGTGATAAAGGATCCGCTTTCACCGATCCGATGTACCAACAATGTTACCGTGCTAGCGCGAGCCGGACGATGCCGCGCTACGGTCACAAGCTGCCGTAGAAGCCGCGAGCTACTTGTTCCATCCTCTGCGATAGAGCTGCCATGCACGACCGGCCGGCGCGACGAACTCGGCTCCAGGAAAAGAAGCCGTGGTGGACGGTATCGGCCTTACGAGAGCGCCGGGCCCTGGGCGTCTGTACGCTGCTGGCCTGGGCAACCCTGGTTTGGCTGCTGGGGGCCACGACCTGGGCTTCCGAGTTGCGGGAAACGCCGATCGTCAGGGCGGTGCAGCAGGTTCGTCCCTCGGTAGTGAACATCCGCGGCGAGAAGACCGTGGCAGGCAGCGCCTCGCCGCTTCCCGGCCCCGACGCCATCCGCCGGGTAAACGGCATGGGCACCGGCGTGATTATTGATGCCCGCGGCTACGTGCTGACCAACTACCACGTCGTAGACGGGGTGCACGAAATCCAGGTCACGGCGTCCGACGCCAAGCGGTACGTGGCGACGCTGGTGGCCCGCGACCTGGAAACCGACCTGGCCATCATCCGGATTCCCACCACGGAAAAACTGCCCGTCATCCGGATCGGTACCTCGTCCGACCTCATGCCCGGCGAATCGGTGATCGCGGTGGGCAACGCCTTCGGCTACGAGAATACGGTGACGCGGGGGATCGTTAGCGCGTTGCACCGGGCGGTGCAGATCAGCGAGGCCCAGTCCTACGACGACCTTATTCAGACCGACGCCAGCATCAATCCGGGCAATTCGGGCGGGCCGCTTCTGAACATCGACGGCGAGATGATCGGGATCAACGTGGCGGTGCGGGCCGGCGCCCAGGGGATCGGCTTTGCCATACCGGCGGACAAGGCCATGGCGGTGGCCGCCTCGCTGCTGGGCTCGACCGCCGTCAGGGCTTGGCACGGGCTGTCGGCGGCCCCGGACGCCCACGCGCCCCTGGCGGGAATGAAGGTGGCCACGGTGGCCAAGGCGAGTCCCGCCGCCGATAGCGGCTTGCGGGCCGGCGACGTGATTACGGCCGTCGGCGACATGCAGGTCCGCCGGGCACTGGACTTCCAGCGGGCGCTGCTCGATCGCAGCCCGGGCGAGCAGTTGGAGCTGACCGTCCAGCGCGACGGCAAACCGCTGACGGTGGGCCTCGAGCTGGCCGAGATTCCCGAGGCGCTCCGCCCGGCCGTGAGCCCGGCCTGGGACCTGCTGGGCCTGGAACTGAAGCCCATTTCCGCCGCCGAGTTCCGGCAAAAGTATCAGACTCGCTACCGCGGCGGGCTGGCCGTGGGCGACGTGCGGGCCAACAGCCCGGCCTCCGAGCAAGGCGTCCGCCCGGGCGACGTGCTGGTGGGAATGCACATTTGGGAAACCGTGTCGCTGGACAACGTGGCCTACATCCTCAAGCGGCCCGACTTCGGCGCGATCAACCCCGTCAAGTTCTTCATTCTCCGCGGCAACGAGACGTTGTACGGCTACATGTCGGTGGTCGTGAAAGTGGCCCGGCAACCGTAACGGTCCGCCGAGGGGATTGTCAGCCGGCCGAGGCTCAGGGAGAATGGCACGCGGTTACTGAATGCCAGCGCCATCCCCATCGGCACACGGAGTGTGCCGGATACAACCTGGATTCTGAGGCCCGCGTGGAAGGCCGGTTCATTACTTGGCTCCGCCAACGTTTGCCGCCCCATCCCCGCTTGCTCTTGGGGCCGGGAGACGATGCGGCCGTGCTCGATACGGCGGGCATCGAGCAGTGCGTGCTGACCGTCGATCTGCTCACCGATCACGTCGATTTCGAGTTGGCTTGCGTCGATCCCGAGCGGGTCGGGCGAAAGGCGTTGGCCGTCAACTTGAGCGACCTGGCGGCGATGGCCAGCCGGCCCCTGGCCGCCCTGATCGCGGTGGCCCTGCCGCGCCAGGGCGGGCATGACCTGGCGGTCCGGCTGTACGAAGGCATCGTGCCGCTGGCCCAGCGCTTTCGCGTGGCCCTGGCCGGCGGCGACACCAACAGTTGGGACGGGCCGCTGGTGCTCAGCGTCACGCTGCTGGGGCAGGTTACCGGCCGCGGCCCGCTATGTCGGTCCGGCGCCCGGCCCGGCGACCGGATCGTCGTCACCGGCAGGCTGGGCGGCAGTATTCTAGGCCGGCAGTTCGACTTCCAGCCCCGCGTCGAGGAAGCCATTCTGCTCAACGAGCGTTACGAGCTGCACGCGGGCATCGACGTGAGCGACGGGCTGTCGACCGACCTGGCGCACCTGGTCCGGGAAAGCGGCTGCGGCGCGGTCCTCCAGCTCGACGCAGTGCCGATCCACGAGGCCGCCGGACGGCTGGCGGCCAATCTCGGCGACGGCTCGACGCCCTTGGACCACGCCCTGGGCGACGGAGAAGACTTCGAGCTGATCCTGGCCGTGCCACCGCGGGAGGCCGAGCGGATGTTGGCCGATCAACCTCTGGGCGTGCCGCTGACGGCCATCGGCGAGTTCACGGCCGAGCCGGGCCTGTGGCAGCGCGCAGGCCGGGCCCGGGCCACGCCGCTAGTACCCACTGGCTGGGAGCATACGCTTAGTTGAGGCTTTTGGTTTGTGCCGGAATTGTGTGCCACTGCTGGCTTGCCCAGCAGTGCTGCTCACACTGCTGGACAAGCCAGCAGTGGCACACAGCAATGAAAGTCCCCGTGGAGCGGGCGATGGACTGTTTCCGTTATGACGCGGCCGACGAGGCGGCCACCGCGGCCCTGGGGGCCGCCTTGGCCAAGGTCCTTCCCCACAATGCCACCGTCGCCCTCCGCGGCACCCTGGGCGCCGGCAAGACGCGATTGGTGCAGGCGGTGGCCGAGGCCTGCGGCGTCGATCGCCGCGCCGTTGTCAGCCCCACCTTCGTGCTCATTCAGGAGTACCAGGGTCGGCAGACGGTCTATCATATCGACGCCTATCGCCTGCGCGACGAGGACGAGTTCCTGCAGCTTGGCCCGGACGAGTATTTCGAGAGCGGCGGACTGGTGCTGGTCGAATGGGCCGATCGGGTCGAGGGCTGTCTGCCCGCCGATCGGGTCGACGTCTGCATTGAAGTCACCGGCCCGGAGTCGCGGCGGTTCGAGATATCGGCCGGCGGCCCGCGTTGCGGGCAAGTCGTGGCCCGACTGCGGGAGGCAATGGGCTAAGTCACAGCCGCAGCAGGCCCGACTGGCGCTCGATCGTCGCCAGCGGGACCAGCCGGCCGCGGTTGCCGCCCGGGCAGCGGCGGCACATCTGCTCCCAGGCAACGGGCGTGGCTAGGTTCGACGCCCAGAAGGGCCAGCTCCGGCACTGCCGCGGCCGGTGGTCGTAGACCTGGCAGGTGCGGCTCTCGGCGTGAAAGAAAACGCAGTCGCCGTTGGGAAACTCGATGAGGCTCTTACGGATGCCGACCCGGCGGACGTAGCGCCGCTCGAACTCCTCGACCTCGATCCCCAGCGGCGCGGCCAGGGCGGCGATCTCCCGCCCGCTCAGCCAGACGTAACCCGGCTCGCCGGTGCAGCAGCCGCCGCAACCGGTACACTGGAACCGCAAACCCGCATGATACCATAGCTGCTCGGACATAATCGTTTAACTGACTATCAGATCCTCGCCGGGGGTGGTCAGCGTGGCGGCGAGTTCCGGCATCAGGCCGTAGGCCAGGGCCAGGAGTTTTATGGGGTGGAAGGTGCGTTTGGTGGTGCCCTGCTCCATTTGGATCTTGCAGGCGCTGCACTCGGTGGCGCCGGCCTGGATCGAGGCGTCGCGGAGGCGGGAGATCAGCCCCCAGCCTGCCCGCAGACTGCTGCGGTAGTTGCGGTGCAGGAGTCCGAAGGTGCCGGCCATGCCGGAGCAGCCCTGTTCCACGTGGTGCACCCGCAACCCCGGGATCAGGCCCAACAGGTTTTCGCCGGGCGTGCCGACCCCCAGGGCCCGCAGATGGCAAGGCGTGTGGTATCCCAGACTGGCGTGGATGGCTTTGAAATCCAGTTGCAGCCCGCCGGTAAGGTGCATCTTCCACAGGTAGCTGCAGGCCTCGCCGCTATGGGCGGCCAGCAGCCGGGCATCGTCGTCGTCGACCAGGTGCAGGTATTCGTGGGTCAGGCATACGGCGGCGGCGGGCTCGGTGGCCAGTACGTGGTAGCCCTGCCGCACGGCGTCGGCCAGGAGGGCCACGTTGTGGCGGGCGACGGCCCGGGCATGATCCAGCGCCCCGCAGGCGATCGAGGGCATGCCGGAGGACCATTGCTCCGGATGCACGTAGACCGATACCCCGTTGTGCTTCAGCACGCTCACCAGGGCCTCGGCCAACTGGGGGTCGTGATAGTTGGCGAAGGTATCGACGAAATAGAGGACCTTCTGGCCGCTGCGGCGGCCCGGCCGGGTCAGGCGGCGGCGGGCGGCGCGGCGCAGGAAGCTCCGCCGGGCGACGCGCGGCAGTTTGCGGCCCTGGGCGATGCCCAGCGTCTTCTCCAGCAGCCAGCGCATCTGCCGGTTCCGCAGGGCCCAATTCGCCAGGGGGGCCACGGCGCCGCCCGCGGCCGCCAGCAGATCCAGCCGCGTCATGGCCCAATCGGCCAGCCGCAGGCCGTTGGCCGCCACGTAGGCCCGCTTGCCCTCCATCATGAGCTTGGGGATGTCCACGCCGGCGGGACATTCCAGGCGGCAGGAGTGGCAGTGGACGCACAGGTCGGCCACGTCCTTGAACTCGTCGCTGGTCAGGCGGCTGAGCTCGACGCTGCCGGCCAGCACGCCGCGGATGAGGTTGGCCTTGGCCCGCGGCGAGGCCTCCTCGGCCGGGGCGAAGCGGAAGATCGGGCACATGCGGGCCGGCGGGGCCTGCGTGCGGCACTCGCCGCAGCGGTTGCAGGTGGCCGTGACGCCCGTCACCCGCTCCGGGTCCCAGTCCAACTGCAACTCGACCAGATCGCGCAAGGGGGCCGACTCCGCCTCGGGGCCCGTACTGCGCACGCGGATCGGCGGCCGCAAATGGCGGGTCATCAACTCGGCGTCGTCGCCCACGATCTTGCCCGGATTGAAAAGGTTGTTGGGATCGAAGGCCTGCTTCACCTGGCACAGCACGTCGTACATCGCCCCGGCCTGCCGGCGGAGGAAGGCGGTGCGGCTCAGCCCGTAGGCATGTTCGCCGCCGATCGTGCCGCCCACGCGGAACACCTCCTCGTACAGTTCGTCGGCCACGAGCCGCATGCGCTGTACGTCGTTGGGATCGTCCAGATCGAGCAAGGGCTGGATGTGGAGCTGCCCGTGGCCCGCGTGGCACACCAGCGAGGCCGTCACCTGGCGGCGCTTGAGTACGTTCTGCATGGCCACCAGGAAATCGGGCAGAATTTCAGGCGGTACGGCGACGTCTTCGACCACCGGCACCGGCCGGCTGGGGCCCTTCAGGCGGTACAGCAGCGGCTGGGCCCGATCGGACAGCCGCCAGAACAGCTCGGCCTCGGCCTGGTCGAATGCCTGGCGGGTGCCGAAGGCCAGGTGGCTCTGCTGCTGCACGTCGTCGATCAAACCGCGCATGCGCTGGCGGAGCTCGGCCGGCTCGTCGCCCTGGAACTCGACCAGCAACAGGGCCTCGGTCTCGGCGGGAATGAGGAGGTCGAAGCGGACTTCGCTCTCGCGGGCCAGGCTCAGGTGGCGGCGGTCCATCAGCTCGCAGGCCGTGGGCTGCCAGGGGAGGATGCGGGCCACCGCCCGCGACGCCCGCTCCAGGCTCTCGAACAGCAGCAGGATCACGCCCCGATGCCGCGGCAGCGGTTGCGTGGCCAAGGTGGCCTCGGTCACGAGGGCCAGGGTGCCCTCCGAGCCGACCAGCAGGCCGGCCATGTCGATGGCGTCCGGGCGGAGGGCATCGGCCAGGTTGTAGCCGCAGCGGCTCAAGGGGCTTTTCGGCTGGCCGGCCCGGATCAACTCGGCCCCTGCGGCCAGGATCGCCGCCAGGCGGTTGACCAGCTCGCGTTTGCGGGGGCTGGGGTCGGTGCTTTGGCCCTCGACAAGCGGCTCGCAACCCAGCTCGAGCATCTGGCCGTCGGCCAAGACGGCCTGCAGGCTGCGGACGTGACGGCGGACCGAGCCGTGCTTCAGCCAGCGGGCGCCGGCGGCGTCGATGGCGATCATGCCGCCCACGGTGGTGACGGCGCTGTTGGACGGGTCGGGGCCGAACAAGCGCTCCTGCGGCCGCAGGTAGGTGTTCAGCCGCTCGTGCACCACGCCGCTCTGCAGGCGGACCGTTTCCCGCTCGACGCGCAGAATCCGCCGCAGATGCTTGGAGAAATCGAGGACCAGCCCGGGACCCAGCGATTCACCGGCCACGCCGCTGCCGGCGCCGCGGGCATGCACGGGGATCCGCGTGTCGACCGCATACCGCACGCAGGCCACCACGTCGGCCGCCGAGCGGGGCAGGACCACCGCCAGCGGCCGGATCTCGTAAATGCTCGCATCGCTGGCGTAAAGCTGCACGTACACGTCGTCGCAGCGGACCTCGCCCGAAATCAGCCCCCGCAGATCCTCCTGAAGCCGCTGCCGCTGCTGATCGAGTTGATCCATGGCCGGAGGCCTGCAAGACAACTCAGCGGTGGTTCCCGTAGATCAGGGTCAGCAGCTCGGCGCGGGTGGAAGAACCCGTACGGAACACGCCCTTCATGGCCGAGGTGACGCACAGCGCGCCCGGTTTCCGCACGCCGCGGATGGTCATGCAGGTGTGCTCGGCCTCGATCACCACGGCCACCCCCTTGGCGTGCAACTCCTCGACCAGCAGGTCGGCGATCTGCTCGGTCATGCGTTCCTGCACCTGGGGACGCCGGGCGACGACCTCGACGACGCGGGCCAGCTTGCTCAGCCCCACCAGGCGCGAGCCGGGCAAATACGCCACGTGCGCCTTGCCCAGGAAAGGCAGCAAGTGATGCTCGCACATGCTCTGGAAGCTGATGTCGCGGACGAGAACTACCTCGTCGCACCGTTCGCTGAAGAACTGCTTCAGATGCCGCCGAGGATCTTCATACAATCCGGCGAACAATTCGCCGTACATCCGGGCCACTCGGGCCGGGGTCTCCCGCAAGCCCTCGCGATCCGGGTCTTCGCCCACGGCCAGCAGGATCTCCCGCACGGCCCGCTCGATCCGCGGATGATCGATCCGCGGATGATCGGCCCGGCGCCGGACTCGCTCGGCGGCCGGCGGCTGGCCGCCTTGGCCGGTCGCGGCCTGGGTGTCGTTCTCGCCGTCGCCGGATGCCATTGTGACCTCTGCCTCGCGATCGATACGCTCAGAACAACATCTTACGGCACCGGGGGGGGGCCGTCAAGGCGGTGCACCCTGCTCAGTTCGCGTGTGGAACGTATCAGGCACACTCCGTGTGCCGTCCGCTGAAGCGTAGAAAGGCTTGGCCAGCGGCACACGGAGTGTGCCTGATACTTTGGCACGCGGGCCTCAGTTCGCGCTGAACGGCGGCGGGAAGCCGCCTGAGAGGCAGGGATTGAAGGCCCCGCCGGCGGCGCCGGCCATGTGCGTCAGCAGCAACTCGGCCCGGCGATGGACATTCGTCTCGGCCAGCAGGGCCTGCTTGCGGCCCACGTCGACGTTCAGCATGAAGCACAGCACGTCGGTCAGCACCCCCAGGGGCACGTCGGAGGCCAGAAGCTGGTCCATTTGCTCCTGGGCCTCTTGCAGCATGGGCAGCGTGCGGAGCAGCGCCTCGCGGAGTCGCCGCTGAAGCGGTCCGCGCAGGAGGCCGTCCTCGGGCGGCGGGCCCTCCTCGCACAGCTCCACCTCCGCCTCGCGATACGATTTCAGCGGCTGCAATTCCCGCAACAGCCTGGCCCGACGCAGCCCCAGAATCAGCAGGTTGTAGGTGCCGTCTTCCAGGCGATGGTAGGTCGTCACGCGGGCCAGACAGGCCATCGGATAGAGCGGGGGCCGGCCCTCGTAATCCTTCTGCCAACCGGGGGCCAACAAGGCCATGGCCATCAGCCGATCGCCGGCCAGGGCGTCTTCCAGGAGCAGCCGGTAGCGGGCCTCGAAGACGTGCAACGGCTGCATCACGTGGGGGAACAGGACCAGGTTCGGCAGCGGGAACAGTCGTGCCGTGCCGGAAAAACTCTCGCGCGGAAACGACAAATCCTCGAAGCTCGACATCGCCCACCCGCAAGGAAACGGGGAGTTGTACGTGGCCGCCCCGGCAATCAATGCTTGGGGCCGACCGGAAGGGGACCCCCGGACTCTCGGCCCTGTGGAAATTATAGGCCGCTCCGGGCGGGAAGGCCAACCCCCTTGACATCCGCCGGGCAGTGCCGACAATCAACCGGCGACCGCAAACGACCTGCCAGCGCAAGAGATCCCGATCCCGAGGGGGCCATGGCCGAATCCGCCGAGAGCCACTGCGGCGTTTCCGCCCGGGCGCAGAAGGCCCCGCCGCGGCCCGGCCGGCCGGCCCTTTCGACCCGGGCGGCAAAGCATGCCGCCGCCGTGGTCGCCGGCCTGCGCCGCCAGTATCCCCACGCCAAGTGCTCGCTGGATTTTCGCACGCCCCTGGAACTGCTGGTGGCCACGATCCTTTCGGCCCAGTGCACCGACCTGCGGGTGAACCTGGTGACCAAGGACTTGTTCCGGAAGTACCCCACGGCGGCCCATTACGCCGGCGCTTCGCTGGCCGAGCTCGAGCGCGACGTGCAGCCCACCGGCTTCTTCCGCAACAAGGCCAAGAACATCCAAAACGCCTGCCGGATTCTGGCCGAGCGGCACGGCGGCCAGGTGCCGCCGGACCTGGATGAGCTCGTGGCGCTGCCGGGCGTGGGCCGAAAAACGGCCAACGTCGTGCTGGGCACGGCCTTCCACGTCGCCTCGGGCGTGGTCGTCGACACCCACGTGGCACGCATCAGCCGGCGGCTGGGCCTGACCCGCCAGAAAGACCCCGAGAAGATCGAAACCGATCTCCAGCAGCAGCTTCCCCGCAAGGAATGGGTGGCCTTCAGCCATCGCATGATCCGGCACGGCCGGGAGTGCTGCACGGCGCGGAGCCCCAAGTGCGGAGTGTGCCCCCTGGGGTCGATCTGCCCGCGGATCGGCGTTTCGGAGAAGCAGTAATACAATGGTTCTTTCCGGCCACGAGATCCGCCGACACCTGGGGGGGAAGATCATCATCGACCCCTTCGACGATTCGCGCCTGAACCCCAACAGCTACAACCTGGCGCTGCACGACACGCTCATGGTGTACGAGGAAGTCGTGCTGGACATGCGGCGGGCCAACCGGGTGCGGCGGATGGCCATTCCGCCGGAAGGCCTGGTCCTGCAGCCTAGCCAGCTCTACTTGGGCCGCACCGCCGAGCGGACTGAAACCCACGGCTTCGTGCCCATGATCGAGGGCCGCTCGTCGATCGGCCGGCTGGGGCTGTTCGTGCACGTCACGGCCGGCTTCGGCGACGTGGGCTTCTGCGGCTACTGGACCCTGGAGATGTTCGCCGTCCAGCCCGTGCGAATCTACGCCGGCGTGGCCATCTGCCAGATCTTCTACCACGACATCTCCGGCACCTTCACCGAGTACGCCAGCGACAAGTACCAGCACAATACCGACATCCAGCCCAGTTTGCTGTTCAAGGAGTTCGGCCCCCGGGGCGCGAACGACCCGCAACGGACGCTGCTCTTCGGCGCCGAGCGGTCCGACGCTTAGGACCGGTGCAACGACTGCCTACGTATTCCTCACGCTCCGCGCGAGGCCGAAGAGAGATAAAGGGGGCACCATATACTGGCGAAGATGCGATGCGGCTGTTCGCCAGATCACCCATTATATGCGCCTGTCCCCTTTACCTCTCCTGACCTCTCCTGGATAGCATCGCTTGCATTGTTGAACCAGTACGATTACGATAGTCTGACCTTCATACCTGCTTATTCCCCCTGTGTAAGTGCCATGAAAGTTGAACCACTCCGCTACAATTCTGCGGCAGAGCCTTTCGACTACCACTACTTGTGGCAAGCCATTCGACCCTTGCTGCCCGTCCAGCAGACTTACAAGCGAATCTTGGACGTTGGATGCGGCAACGGCTTCTGGGCAAATCGATTCGCTGAAATCGGATACGAGGTCGTTGGAATCGATCCGTCCGAAACAGGCGTTGAACAAGCACGAGAGGCTTATCCAGGGATTCGCTTTGAGGTCATGGAGATCGGAACGGACATTTGCAGGCAACTTGGCGTGGATCGGTTCGATGTTGTCGTGAGCCTTGAGGTGGTTGAGCATCTTTACTTGCCCCGCCAGTGGGCTGCTGGTTGCTTCGCCGCTTGCCGACCTGGAGGGCGACTAATTTGCTCAACGCCGTACCACGGGTATCTGAAGAACCTTGTTGTCAGTCTGGCAAATCGCTGGGATCATCATTTCTCGCCCCTCTGGGATGGCGGGCACATCAAGTTTTGGAGCAGGGCTACGCTGACAGAGCTGTTGCTCGGGGCAGGCTTCCAGAAACACGGGCTTATTTTTAGAGGAGCAGGTCGTCTTCCTTTGATGTGGATGGCTATGGTCTTGAGCATTCGACGGTAAGGGTTGAACAACAGAAGCAGCCCGCGGTCGCGGAGTGAACGGAGTGAACGGGGTCAGACTTTCAATATTCAGTTTGCCACGTGGGTGGAGCAACGTGGCGCACCAAAGCGGTCACACATCGCGACACTTCCAGGTGGAAGTCCCTGACAAATAGCCCGTAGCCCGCGCCAATTCCGCAAACACATAACGGAATCTTGGCGTGATTGGGAATTAGTTTATTTGCGCCCGGAAATCCCCCTAATGTCTCCAGAAGGAACTGGCCGCGGAACGCAAGGCACAAGTCGAACGGCAACCAAACTGAATATTGAAAGTCTGACCCCGTTGCACTACTGCTGCGTTTCTAACCGTTCAATACCCACGCCGAAGGCGTGTAACCCCGCAGCCCAGGGTCGCGCCAGAGCGCACCCTGGGGCACGAGGCGTTGACCCAACGGCACCCCGAAGGGGTGCGACACGAGTGGCACCCCTGTTCTAAGCTTGTCAACAGGTGTTTTCTAGGGGATGACTATTCCATAGGTAAAGACGTTGAGCGTGTGGCTTCGGCCGCGCGCGGCCGGAGCCACACGCTCAACGTCGCGCGCGGCGTCACCCACGCCGCA
>JBEKTY010000014.1:0-79840 GCA_049515555.1 Thermoguttaceae bacterium | reverse complement strand
TGAGCGTGTGGCTTCGGCCGCGCGCGGCCGAAGCCACACGCTCAACGTCTTTACCTATGGAATAGGCATCCCCTAGAAAACACCTGTTGACAAGCTTAGAACAGGGGTGCGACAATTTTTGGCACCCCTACAGGGTGCGAACGATCTGTTGCTTACGATCCCAGGGTGCGCTAGGCGCGACCCTGGGCTGCGGAGTTACACGCCTTCGGCGTGGGTACTGAACGGCTGGAAACGCAGAAGCTGTTTCTAACCATCTGGTTCGCTTAATCTCGTGCCATTACGGGGCGTTCACTTCGGAGTACGGATCGAGCCCGCGGCGTCGCGATTTTGGGCTTGAAATCGGGCCGGCAGGTATGGTATATACTACTGTACACTAGCGGTTAAGAGGATAAGGGGTTGAGGGGCGGGTGGCGCGTGGTGAGGGCAGACGGGAGTTTTCGGTGTTCAGGTTTCAGTTTTCAACATGAGCCGGAAGGTGAACAGCGAACACTGGAAACTGAAAACTAAAGCCCGCCGGAGGCCGGGCTGTATAGAGATCGTTGGCGATTTTCAGGCGAAGGCAGGCCCCGTCGAACACGTACCTCACAAGACGTATTGATTTGCGATTTCCGGCAGGATCGCTGACACAAGCCAGCCAACAGGTTACGGACTTGTCGAACACCGTAACTTTCGAACACACCCCCGAGGCGTTCGACAAACGCGGACCAGGCACGCAGAAAAAGAAAAAATAAAAGAGCAACCCCAGTGTTGATGGGAAGGAGTTAAAGGGAAGGACTCACGGAGGTCGCACTGGCGGGGGCGGGAGGGCATGGAAAAAACACGCACGCAAGACAACGGTCCTTGCGCCGATCGCCCTCACCCTGGCCCTCTCCCGGAGGGAGAGGGGACCGGACAGCAACCCTCGCCCCTTTGGGCGAGGCGACCGGGGGATGGCGTGTCAGCCGGTTACCGTGGGCGAGCCGAGGTGGCGAGGGTGGCTGTGCGGCGTGGCGGGCGGCGGGTTGGAGGTCTTTTGCGAGAAGGCCATGCCCTCGATCTCGACCAGCAGCTCCGGCCGGCAGACGTCGGCCACCGCGTAGATGGTGGGCAGCTCGCCCAGCCGCCGCTGGCAGGCGGCCCGAATCACGCCGTAATCCTCCCGCCGCTTGACGTAGACGCGGACCAGGCCCAGGCCCTCGAGCGAGGTCCCCAGCCCCGGCAGGCCGTGGGCGGCCAGGTTCTCCTCGGAGATCAAGGCGGCGATGTTGTCCAGCGTTTCGTGGGTCTGGGCCGCCGGGTCGCCCACGTGCCGGGTCTCCGAGTGCGTGATGCTGGCCGTGCCGGAGACGAAAATCGTGGCGTACGTGCCGCAGGAAAGGGCCATCGCCCGGGAAAACTTGGGACTGGCCGGACTGTATTGGGCACCGTAGTCGAAGGCCGCCACCTGTCGCGGATTCTCCAACGGCACGGCCAGGATGTCGCTGCGCTCGGTGACCAGGGCGATGGCACTCATCATAATGCCACGGCCCTCGGTGCCGATGCCCGTGCTGGCCGGATAAGCCGGCCCCTGGGGTCCCGGCGGCCGGCGGCCATCGAGAAACGCGATGTCCTGGAAGAAGTCGGTCCGTGCGCGGTTGAGCTCCTTGTAGCGTTGGGTGGGCCCCTCGTCGTCCACGATCCCGCCCAGATACAGCCAGGTGCGGATCACCTGGTCGAAGCGGATGCCGGACTGGGCCAGCAGCCCGGCCAGCCGCTGGAAGGCGGTCGTCGCGCCATGATACACGCCGTCAATCTCGGCCTGGGGGACCACCTGGGCGCAGTGCACCCACGCGATGCCGTTGTGCCGGGCGATGACCAACTGTTCGCCGGCCCGCTGGATCTCGACGTCGTCGCCGCCCTGCCCCACGCCGAGGGCCTCGATGGCCACCAGTTTCCCGTCGCAGGGCGGCTGCGGAATGTAGCTCGTGGCGGGCAGTCGCCGGCCGTAAAAGGCGCGGATGATCCGGCGGCATTCTTCCATCCCGCCCAGGTCGGCCAGAAACACTGCCTGATGAACGATCGAGCCCCGCGTGCCCTCCTCCTGGATGACGGCCTCGATCGTGCGCAACGCATCGCCGACCTGCTCGCGGAGCGTAGTGCCGCCCCGCGGAACCGCGGCCGCAATCACGTGCCGCACGTCGTTGAGCTCGACCACCGAGTAGCCGATCCCCTCGTGCGATACCTTGCGGATCGTGTACGTCGCCATACGGATCGCGACTCCTGTTGCCCCAAGCGCACGAATTATTGGAAGGCGGGAAGGTCCAGGTAGGTTTCGTCAAGGGCCAGGAGGCCAGGGTCATTATATCATGGCTTACGAGCGTAACCAGCCAGGATTTGACAAAATTTTCCGCCGCCCGGGCTCGCCCACGCGGGCCCGTCAGGGCATACCCACCGACTTGTGCCCTGCCAACAGTGGTTTGATTGCCGGGTGGCGCGCCCTGAAAGGGCGTGGCTGGGCGGCTCACCACGCCCTTTCAGGGCGTGCCACCCCATCAATCGAAGGCTGACAGAGCACTAGGTTTCCGGCCCGAAAAACGTCAGATATGGCCTCCTGGGGGGCTGCTCCGGCTCCCGCTGAGCGGAATTGGTGCTGTCCGGCGGGGGAGTTCCGGCCATCCGCTGGACCAGCAAGGCGACCTCCCGCAAGTGGTAATCGCCCCACATGCACGACTCGCCGCAGGGGACCGTGGCACCAGGTGGGGTATTGTCCCAACCACGCGGGCGATGATAAATGGCGTGCAGCAATATTCCCTGGTGATGGGGGTCGGTGCCGAGGTATGGCTCGTCCAGGAGCGTTCTGAGCAGGGTCAGGCCGGCCTGGCCAAAGCGGCGACCGGCAGCCGCATCGCCCCGCCGCGCCAGGTAGCGCCCCAGCCGCAGCAGGCCCTGGGCGGCGATCGCCGCGGCCGAGCTGTCGACCGGCTCGTGCGGATTCAGCGGATCGGCGGGGCGGTTCAGGTAGTCGCCCAACCGGGCCAGGCCCGGGGCGCCGGTGTCCCAGTAGGGGATCCCGTCCTGGGGTGTCTCACGGAGGTAGAACTCGCAGGCGGCCGTCGCGGCGCGGAGCATCATCGACTCGACCGCCTGCCGGCCCCCCCAGGCGTCCAACTCGTCGGTCGGTCGGGTTTCCATGTATTCCAACTCCTCGGCATAGCCGAGCATGATCCACGCCAAGCCGCGGGTCCACGTGCTGAAGGGCGAATAGCCCTGCTGGGAACTGGGCGCGCGGTAGCGACCGTCGGTGCGGTTGAAAATGCTCTCGTGGGCCACCCGCCCGCAGACATCGTAAATATCGCGTCCTTCGCCGTAGAAGACGTTGTAGCGGGCCGTGCTGCGGGCATGCTGGATCAACCGCCCCAACAAACTGATCCGCTTGTCGTTCTCGCCCATCAGGACGTGGCCCAATTGATGCGCCACGGCCAGTACCCGCAACGAGCGGATCGTGTCGCAGAACAGCGAGTGCGGCCCGTTGAACGAATAGATATAGCCGTCGCCGTCGGCGGTGGTGCTCCACCGGCTGGCCTGCACCGCCCCGCTGACGCACAGCGCCAGCTCATAGAACTCCAACTCCCGCGGATCGTGCGGCACTCGGCCCTCGAGCATCAACCGGCGGAGGTTGCCGTAGGTGCTGATGTTGTTGAAGCCGTGGTCGTGGACCCCCACGTGCGAGACGTGGGGCGCCATCCGCCGCCGCGTGTTCTCGCGGCCGATGGCCAGGAACCGCGCATCGCCCGTGGCGTCGAATTGCAGAATCGCCGAGCCGAACTGGAAGCCCTGCGTCCAGGAGGTCCACGCTCGGGCGGTGTATCGCCCGGCCACCGTTACCGCCGGCGCGGACTGCTCCGCCGAGCAGGTCTCTTCAATGGACAAGATCTTCTCGGCCGAGAGCCGCCACATCCGCTCCAGGCGGTCGGCCAGGTCCGCCGGCCGCAGTTCGCCTTCGATTCGCATCATTTTTCTCCCTGACGGCCTGAGTATACCGCAGGGATTGGGGAGGGGCGAGGGGTGAGGGGTGAGGGGTGAGGGGCGAGGGGTGAGGGGCGAGGGGTGAGGGGTGAGGGTGAGGGGACATTCGGACGTTGGTCATTAGTCGTTGGTCATTGGACATTGGACATTTGGCATTGGTCATTGGACATTGGACATTGGTCATTTGGCACGCCCGGGGCTTTGTCGCGGAGGCGGTCTTGGGGTACAATCGACGTTCCTGGACGTAACCGTTCACAGGCCACGGGGGACTGGCTCATTTTTCGGCCCGTTGCGGCGCGTTACTCGGCGGGCGCGTGGAGGCCGAAAATGTGCCTGTCCCCTTTCGGCCCAGCGAGGGTGCAAATGCCGTCACGACGACGCGAGTTACTGCTTGCCACCGCGGCCCTGGGCCTTGGGGGCGTGGGCGGGGTCGCCGCCAGCCTGTTGGCCGCTCCCCCGCATCTGTTCCGTCGAACGCCGGAGGAGGCCCCGGCTGCGCCCGCCGGGGTACCCCAGGCCAAGAAACAGCAGGACGAAGAACCCAATTCCCCGCCCGAAACGCTCATGCTCGACCATGCGGTCGAGGAACGGCTGCTCCTTATCTACGCCGAGATCGCCGACCGGCTGGCGGCCCAGGTGGACCGCGCCGTGATCGGCCTGCTCCGCCAGTCGGCCTTGGTGGTGCGGAAATTCGCGGAAGACTACCACCAGAAATTCGAGGAGCAACAGATTTTTCCTTCGCTTTCCGGTCGCGCCGAACTGGGGCCGCTGTTGACGACGCTCAGGGCCCAGCACACGGCCGGCCGGATGGTGACGGACAAGATTCTGGCCGCCACGGCGGGCCCGCCGGCCGCCGGCCGCGACCTGGCCGCGGCCTGCCGGGCCTTCATCCGCCTGCGCCGGCCCCACATGGCCCGCGAAGCCACCCAAGTTTTCCAGGTGCTCTACGACTGCCTCGCCGAGAAGAAGATCGACGAGATCAGCGAGGCCCTGGAGACCAAGCAGGAAGAGCTGCTCGGCCCGTCCGGCTTGGAGAAACTCCTGGCCCAGATTGCGGCCGTCGAGAAAGAACTGGGCCTGGACGACCTGCACAAGTTCACGCCGCAGAGCTGAGTTGGCGCGCCGTCGCCGCTACGGCCGGTGGCCGGAATCACTCGGCCCGCCGGGCCCCTCCTTGGCGCGGCTGCCAACTGCTGGTACTTTGGAAGGTTTGTATTGCCATCGGCAAGGAATGAGGGGAACTTCTCCCAACTGCTGCGGTTTGCGTGATTTCAAACCGTACCGAGCATAACCCATTGGATGCCCGACCGGCATGGCGGCCCGCCGAACCGTCGGCCCCCCCACGACACGCCCATGATCCACGAAACTTCGCCGCGGAACCGTCGCGGCCCCAACGGCCGGCCCCGCCGCCGGCCCACGCGGTGCCTGTTGTTGGGCGGCGGCGGACCGGTGGGAATCGCCACGCTGCACCTGATCAAGGAGCTGGGGTGGACCGCCTGCGTGGTGGACCCCCGCCGCCCGCCACACCCGGATTATCACGACCGCCGGCTGGCCGGGACCCTGGCAGACTGGACGAAGAAGAAGTACACGCTCGGCGACCTTCGCAAGAGGCTGGCCGGCGAGGCGTTCGATCTGGTCATCGACCTGACCCCCACGCTCGATAAGCGGCAATCGATCCGCATCTGCGACGAGCGGGGCGTGCCCCTGGTCAACTCGACGATGGTCGATTACAAGGACGACATCCACATTGCGGCCTTCAACTTCCTGTCCGACCGGCCGGCTGCCGCGCGGTGCGGGCACGTGGTGGCCTCGGGAATGAACCCCGGCGCGGTCAACGCCATGGCCGAGGAGATCATCGCCGCCTACGACCAGCCAGACGCCATCGTGTACTGGGAATACGACGACACGCTGCCCTGCGACGGCGTGCTGGCGGGCCCTTCGACCACTTGGAGCCAGGGCGAGGCCGGCGACGAAATGACCGAAGACTGGACCTTCGAGGTCGTGGAAGAGGGCACGGTGGTCATCCACGAGGACGCCCTGAGCTGGCGTCCGCAGAGTTTCGAGACCTGCGGCGTGCCCGGCGCGCACCTGGGAATCCCGCCCCGCACCGACGCCATGCTGATCGGCCACGAAGAGTGCATCTACATGGGCTGGCGCCACGACACGGCGGCCAAGTTCGTCTACGGCTTCCATCCCGAGAACATGAAGCTCATCCGCCAGGCGGGCTACGGCTGGCGGCCGCACCTGCTGCTGCAAGACGATCGGCGGCCGCTGGCCGGCCGCGACCGCGTGGGCGTGGCCTGCCACTATATCGACGACGATAGCTGGGTGGGCGCCTATTGCGACCTGGCGAACACGGCCGACGTTCCGCTGGACACGAACGCGACCTGCATCCTCGTGGCCGCGGGGGTTGTGGCCTCGGCCGTGCTCCAGATGGAGGGCAAGGTTGCCCCCGGCGTGCACCTCACCCACGAGCTGCCCGGCTGGCTGGAGGCCTTCCGCCGCTTCGCCGTGGTCCAGCCATATCAATTGGAGGGTGACTCGCTCCGGCTGACCCACAGCCGGCGTGCCGTACCATGAGCAACATCGAACCCGGCGCCGGCCTCGGGGCGACGCTGTTCCGCATCGAGTTCTTGGAAGTCCCCACCGGGTATCCGGCAGGCGAGCCGGGCAAGAAAGAAGTCACCACCGAGCGGTTGGCGGGTGAACCGGGCAAGAAAGAAGTCCCCGCCGAGCGGTTGGCGGGCGGAGCGGGGCAGACCGTGCTGCTTGCGTTCAACGACCCGTCGCCGTGCCAGGCCGTGTGTGGTTCGACGGTCGTGGCGGCCGTGCCTCCTGCGCTGGTCGCCGCCCGCTACGACTTGTTGGAGGTGTTGGCCGTGCCCCGCGAGGCCCAGGCCGATGGCCGCGGCCGCCAGGACCTCCGCTCGTGGCTGGAGGCGGTGCCGGACGAGGACCTCCGCTCGTCGCTGGAGGCGGTGCCGCCGGACGATGACCTCCACTCGTCGCCGGAGGCAATGCCGCCGGCCGAGCGGGGTGCGATCCTCTCGGCCAAGGTTGACGACACGCTGGTTCTGTGGCGGCCCGGCCGGGCCGTGCTCCAGGCCCCGCCACAACGGATCGAGGCACTACTGCCGGCCCTGGCCGAGTTCGCCTTCTACGAGGGCCAGCTCCGACGGCTGGAAGACGAGATCGCCGCCGCCTGGCCGGGGGCCGACCAAGACCTGAGCGTGGCCCACGACGCCGCCGCCCTGACCCAGTGGCAGCGCAAGGAACTAGGCCGGCGGATGACCGACGTCTTCCGCCGCCGCATCCGCCACGTGCGGATCGAGCCGCACTTGTACGAGCCGGCCGCCACGCTCGACCCGCGCGCTCGGCAACTCGGCGACGCCCTCCGCGCGGCCGCCGCGGTGGAAGACCGCCTGGAAACTCTCGACGGGAAAATCGAGGTCTTCGAGTACATCTACGAAATGGCCGGCCAGCGCTCCGCCGATTACACGCACTTCAAACGCGGAATCATGCTGGAACTGCTCATCGTCGTGCTGCTGGCCATCGAGGTGATCCTGTCAGCCGTCGACTGCTGGCTGCAATACCACCTGGCCGAGTAGCCCGCCCCCGCTTTCAACCCTCCGGCGGCTGCTAGCCGCCAGGTCCCGCCACCTGCGATCTCCCTTCCCCCGCTCACTTCATCTTGGCGGGCCGCTCGGCTGATTCCTGGCCCACCAGGTCGAGATCGTCGTGGTAGCGGCGGAGGGCCTCGCCGGGGCTCAGGTTGAGCAGGAGCCGGCCCTCGGTCTCCCAGTGATCCCTGTCGAAGCGGAAGATGGCCGTGCCGGCGCGGAGATTGCCGATCAGGTCGCCCGGCGACGACGCCGGATGGCTCACGCCCTCCAGGGCCACCGTAATGGCCACGAAGGCTGAAAGCTCGCCCGTCGAACGCCGGCGAACGTAGCACACGGCGTCGTCGAACTCGCAATCGGTCCAGCGGGGCGAGTCGACCCGCACTTGATGGGCCGCGGCCAGGCTCAGGAACTTGGCCTCCAGCCATTCCCGCTGCTTATGGAAGCCCTTTCGGGCGCGGGCCAGCCGGGAGCGGCCGGCGGCCACCGCCAGCGGCCGCCAGACGAGCCACGCTGCCGCCCCGCCGGCCAGTCCCACCAGGATCCACCACCAAGGCACGGGCATAGGCCCCTCCCCGCGATCCCGCACTTAGCCCCATACACACTCTATTGTACGCCGGAACCGGGCCGAGGTGCAAGCTTCCGCTGGGCCATAAGGTGGTAGGCACACGTCGTGTGCCGTTGGACCATCGGCACACGGAGTGTGCCGGATACATTGTCGCTAGGCCGGGTCCGGGCAATCGGCCGAGGGGCCGATGACCAGCGTCGTGCTGCAGGTGAGCGGATAGCGGGCCAGGCAGTGGGCCAGGTCGTCGACCGCCAGCGCGGCGAGCTCGGCCATGTCGGCTTCCAGGGGCCGATACTCGCGGCGATAGAGCCAGTCGCTGCCGACCGAGAACAGCCGGCCGCGGGGTCGCTCGGCGGAGAGCACCAGTCGAGAGCGGACCTTGCTCTTGGCCTGCTCGAGCTCGGCGGCCGTGATGCCGTCCGACTGGGCGGTGCGGAAGACGCCCAGCAGCCGGCGGAGATTATCGGCCGCCTCCGCCGGGGCGCAGCTCAGATAGGTCATGAAGACGCCGGCCCCTTCGTACTCGCAGTGGCTGACTTCGGCGTGTTCGGCCAGGCCCGGATCGACCAACTCCCAGTACAGGCGGCTGCCCGAATCGTCGCCCAGCACGGTGGCCAGCAGTTTGGCGGCATAGCGGTCGGGGTCGCGGGCGGCCGGCCCCTGGGCGAGCTGGAGCACGTACTGTTGCGTGGCCGTGGGGCGGGCGATGGCCCGAAAGGCCGGGTGCGGCGTGGCCGGCTCGGGCGAGCGTCCGCCGGGGGCCGGCGCCCACTGGCCGCAGGCCTGCCGGGCGTCGGCCAGCAGGGCCTCGAAATCGACCCGCCCGGCGGCCCCCACTACGATGTTGCCGGGCGAGTAGCAGCGGCGGAAGTAGGCCCGCATCGCCTCGACCCCCAAGGCCTTAATGCTCTTTTGCGTGCCCAGCACGCTGCGGCCCAGCGGATGCGGGCCGAAATACATGGCGCGGCACTTCTCGTCGGCCCCGAACGGCGGCTGATCGGAGTACATCTCGATCTCTTCGAGAATGACCTTCTTCTCGGTCTGGAAATCCCGCTTGCGCAGGGCAGGCCGCAGGATATCGGCCAGTAGTGCCAACGCGCGGCCCTGGAACTCGGGCAGCACCGCCGCGTAGAAGACCGTGTTTTCCTCGTTGGTGAAGGCGTTGTAGTGCGCCCCCAACTCGTCGAACTCGCGGTTGACGTCGTCGGCCGATCGCGTGGCCGTGCCCTTGAAGGCCATGTGCTCCAGGAAATGGCTCACACCGGAGACCTCGTCGGTCTCGTCCCGCGCGCCGCTGCGAACGAAGAAGCCCAAGGCCGTGGAATAGGCCTGGGCGTTGCACTCCGCAACGATCTCCAGGCCGTTTGGCAAGACTGCGGTGCGAAATTGCATGGGAGTGTTCGGTTTTCAGTGTTCGGTTTTCAGTTTTCAGTATTCAGTATTCGCCCTGCTGAACGCGGAAAACTTCAAACTGTCTTCAGCTCGCCGGCCCCCACGGTGACGACGGTGAAATCCCGGGGCGGATGCCGGACCAGGTATTCGTTGATCGAGCGGGCCGTCAGGCCGTCGACCAGCCGGCCGATCTCCTCCAGCGTGCGGGCCCGGCCCAGGTGGTACCAGTCGCGGGCGATCGACGAGCTGCGTGCGGAACTCGACTCCTGCTGCATGATGAGGGCGCTTTTTATGCGGGCCTTGAGCCGATCCAGCTCGTGCTCTTCGATGCCCTCGGCCAGGCGCAGCAGCTCGCCGAGGGTCACGTCGAGGGTTTCCTGGGCCCGCTCGGTGCTGGTTCCGGCGTAGCACAGGACGGCGCCGCGGTCCAGTAGCGTGTGGCAACTGGCGTAGACGCTATAGCACAGGCCGCGCCGCTCGCGGACCTCGGTGAACAGCCGGGAGCTCATACCGCCGCTCAAGGCCCCCACCGCCCCCCAGGCCTGAAAGTACCGGGGATCGCGATATGGCACGCTCTGATAGGCGATGCCGATCTGTGTCTGGCTCGACTCGTAGGGGATGTGCTGATATCCGCCGGGGGCCGGCTGTTCGACCACGGCCAGATCGCCCCCGGGCGACCAATCGCCCAACAACTGGCCGACCAGGTCGCACAGCGGCTCCCAGTCGATGCGGCCGGCCAGGCCGATGATCGCGCCGTTGGGCCGGAAATAACTCTGGAAAAACGATCGGATCTCGTCGATGCCGATGGCTTCCAAGGCCTGCCGCTCGCCTTGGGGCGGGCGGCACCACGGGCTGGGATAATGCCGGCGGCGGAGCTCGATCATCACCTTTTCCGACGGCTCGTCTTCCACCGCCCGCAGCTCTTGCAGCACTACCTGCCGGCCGGCCTCGAGTTGCTCGGGGGGCAGGTGCGGCCGCCGCAGCACGTCGGCGAAAATGGCCAGCGTGGCGGGCAGGTTCTCGGCCAGCGTCGCCCCGCCGTATGCCACGTGGGCGCTGGCCACGGCTTCGCTCCGCTCGACGCCCAGGTTGTCCAGGTCGAGGACCAACTGCCGGCTGTCGCGCTTTCCCGCCCCGCGCAGCGACATCTCGCAGGCCAGCGTGCTCAGCCCGCCGCGGTGCGGCGGATCGTAAACCGACCCGGCCGGCACCAGCAGCGTGAAGGCCGCCGATTGCAGCCACTGCATCGACTCGGCCACCAGCACCAGCCCGTTGGGAAACGTATGCGACAGGATCGGTTCGGTCACGGAAGATCAGCGTAGGGCAAGGGTCGTTACAAAACGGCGCAGAGTATAAATATACCCCACGGCGGCCCATCAGGAAACCGGCCCTGGCGCATTGAGACTCGGCAAATCAACGGCAGCCGGCGAGAACAGCAGGTTCCAGGCGGTTCGTATCTTCAGCCAAGGCCAAGACTGAACTTGACTGCGTCCTCGACGCGGGTAAGGTCGGCGGGGGAGAGACTGCCGACCGGCCGCAACCCAAAACGGCTGTGATCGATGGCCCGAATTTGGTGGCACTGAAAGATCGTGTGCACCGCCAAGCCATTGTCGGGCGTGGGGTCTACGACGACGACGTTCCGAAAACTCACCGGCTTATCGGCAGCCTTCGTTCCGGGGACGACCGTAACGACGAGAGGCTTGGAGTTGATGTCGTTAATCGACAAGACAACCACCGGGCGCAACTTATGTCCGCCGATTTCCCGTCCCACGGTGGGATCCAGATCGACGAAGAACACCTGACCGCGCCGGATCGGCATCCTAATGCCTCAATTCTGGCCGGTGCGCGGCCAATCGGCGTTCCCACGCGCCTACTCGGTCGATTCGGCTGGCTCGCCCACGGAGTCCGGAGTGACTTCCGAATAGCGGTTTACCATCGGCAGAAAGCCATGCTCGCGCGCCTCTTTGGGGCTGAAGCCGTGGTAAAGCGCAATGCCATTGATGTCGTGCGAAAGGTCGCCCAGCACTGTTCCGAAGCCCAATCCATTTCGGATTGCGAAGTCGATGTATGCCTGGACATCTCGCAGGAAGCGAATCTCCTCCTCGGTCATCGGTCCGAAAGCGACCCGATGTTTCCCGGCGATGGTCTCACGACTTTCCTCAGCAGCGGTAGTTCCCACGGGAGTTCTCCTAGTCAAGTGCCAAACTCAAAAAAAGCCGCAGCGGCCCGATGCCCACTGCCTGTAAGTGCGACCACCCGTAGTCACTATCCAGATTATCCCCCGGGTATCGCCCGAGGTCAAGGCCGCCATCTACTGCAACTGATAGGAAATTTGATTCCCCCCGCTAGCCACTGCTGGTCGAATACACCGGTTCGACCGCCTTGTAAACCGTTTTCACCGTGACGAAGCCCAGCCGTCGATAGAGCCGCACCGCGCCTTGGTTCTGGACGGTGACTTCCAGGAAGACCCGCGTCAGGCCGGCGCGGCGAAAGCCGGCTAAAGCGTGGAACAGCAGCGTGCTGCCCAGGCCGCAGTTGCGGTGTTCGGGGGTGATGCCCAGGTTCTGGATTGCGCCGAAGCCGGCCTGGTCGCGAATCCCCTGGACCGTGCCGCAATAATCGGTCCGCCGGCCGCCGGGCTCCACGTGGGCCAGGAGCCACGTGGCCTGCGGCACGAAACCCGGCTTGCGGACGATCTCCCGCATCAGCCGCCGGCAGCCCTCCAACTCGCCCAAGCAGGGGAAGACGTTGGCGTCGATCTCCTGTCGAAAGCTGTGGTACTTGGCCTCGGCAAAGGCCTCCAACAGCGCGGGCTGCCAGCCCATCAGCCCATAGCCGGCCGGCAGCGGGGGCGGCGTCACGTCGCCGTCCGCCAGGCTGATCTCCATCCGATAGCGCTTAAAGTACGTCAGGTCCATCATGGGCGGTGGCTAGTGGCTGGTGGGTAGTGCCCCGACCGTTCTCGGTTGACACGTTGGGTGCCACTGCCGGCTTGTCCAGCAGTGCCGAGAACACGGTTGGGCAAGCCAACCGTGGCACCCGTCATTTCACGTCGGTCGAGGCACTAGTGGCTGGTGGCTGGTGGCTGGCCACTGGCCACCCGCCACTATTGTACGTCTATCGCCGGGGTTTTAGCACCACGGTGGCCAGGGGAGGGAGGGTCAGGAGGATCGAGGCCGAGCGGCCGTGGCTTTCCTGGCTTACGGCCTGTACGCCCGGCCCGTTGCCCATGTTGCTCCCGCCGTAGTAGGTCGAATCGCTGTTGAAGATCTCCTCGAACCAGAGGGCCTCCGGCACGCCCAGGCGATGGTTCCACCGCGGCACGGGCGTGAAGTTGCTGCACACGACCAGGTAGTCGGCGGGGTCTTTCGCCCGGCGAATGTAGCTCAGCGTGCTGTCCTCGTGGTTGTGGCAGTCGATCCACTCGAAGCCGTGGTAGTCGAAGTCCACCTCGTGCAGGGCCCGCTCGCCGCGGAGCAGGCGGTTCAAGTCTTTCATGCACCGCGCCAGCCCCTGGTGCGACGACCACTGCATGAGGTCCCATTGCAGGCTGCTATCGAAGTTCCATTCGTTCCACTGGCCGAAATCGCCGCCCATGAACAGCAGCTTCTTGCCGGGATGCGTCCACATGTAGCTCATCAGCAGCCGCAGATTGGCGAACTTCTGCCATAGGTCGCCCGGCACCTGGTCCAGCAGCGAGCCTTTGCCGTGGACCACTTCGTCGTGCGACAGGGGCAGGACGAAATTCTCGTGGAAGGCGTAGATCAGGCTGAAGGTCAGCTCGTCGTGGTGGTACTTGCGGTGGATGGGCTCGTGCCGCATGTAGCGGAGCGTGTCGTTCATCCAGCCCATGTTCCATTTCAGGCTGAAGCCCAGCCCGCCCAGGTAGGTGGGCCGGGAGACGCCGGGCCAGGCCGTCGATTCCTCGGCGATGGTGAGGATGCCGGGGAATTGGAGGTGCGCCTGCTCGTTGAGCTCCTTGAGGAAGGTGATCGCCTGGAGGTTCTCCCGCCCGCCGAATTCGTTGGGCAGCCAATCGCCCGGCTTGCGGCTGTAATCGAGGTACAGCATGGAGGCTACGGCGTCGACCCGCAGGCCGTCGACGTGATACTTGTCGCACCAGAAGAGGGCGTTGGAAATGAGGAAGTTCCGCACCTCGTGGCGGCCGTAGTTGAAGATCAGGGTGCCCCAGTCGCGATGCTCGCCGCGGCGCGGGTCGGCATGCTCGTACAAGGCCGTGCCGTCGAATTGCCGCAGTCCGTGACCGTCGCGCGGAAAGTGGGCCGGCACCCAGTCCACCACCACCCCGATGTCGTTCTGGTGGCACAGATCGACGAAGTACATGAAATCGTGCGGGCTGCCGTAACGCGACGTGGCGGCGAAGTAGCCCACCGTCTGGTAGCCCCAACTGGCCGACAGCGGATGCTCGTTGACCGGCATCAGTTCGATGTGCGTATAGCCCATCTCCTTGCAGTAATCCACCAACTGGTGCGCCAGCTCGCGATAGGTGAGCCAGCGGCCGGGGTCGTCGGCCGGCCGTTTCCAACTGCCCAGGTGCACCTCGTAGAACGACAAGGGCCGCTCGAGCCAATTGGTCTCGCGGCGCCGCGTGATCCAGGCCGAATCGTGCCAGTGGTAGCGATCCAGGTCGACCACTTTCGAGGCCGTCCGGGGGGGCACCTCCGCGGCGAAGCCCAGCGGATCGGATTTCTCGAAAACCGCGTCCTGATGACGGATCTGGTACTTGTAGAGCGTGCCTTCGCTCAGCCCGGGCACGAACAGCTCCCAAAAGCCGCTGGGGATGTGCTTCCGCATGGGGTGCCGGCGGCGGTCCCAGTTGTTGAAGTCGCCCACGATGCTCACCCCCGTAGCGTTGGGGGCCCAGAGGGCGAAATTCACCCCCTCCACCCCGTCGATCGTCCGCAGGTGCGCACCCAGGCGGTCGTAGCACTGCCAATGCCGGCCTTCGTTGAGCAGGTACAGATCGTACTCGGTCATCAGGTGCGGGAAAGCGTACGGGTCGTGCATAGTGATCTTCTTCCCCCCCTCATCGGCGACCCGCAGCAGATAGCGGCCCGCAGTGCTCCGGGCCGGACAAGGACAGATCGCCTCGTACAAGCCCGAAGGGTGAATCCGCCGCATGGGCCGGCCCGAATCCCCATGGGGAGAATCAACAACCCAGGCCTGCGACGACTCGGGCAGATAGGCCCGAACCGCCAGGACCCTCCGGCCGGAATCCTCCACTTCGTGAGGCCCCAACACCTCGAATGGATTCTCGTGTTTTCCTTCAATCAGTTGGTGAATGCTCTCCAGCGCAACCGTGGTTCGCACACGCACCTCCTTGCGGGCGTCTGAATTACCGACACTGCATATTTTAACCAGTTGGACAACTTTTCGCGAAGCCCCCAGACACTCTTTTTCCGTGCCTGTGCACCGATCGGACCGTGAAGCGGCCGATGGGCCGGGTCGAGCCGTCGCCGGCGGCACTGCACCTCGTGAAACCGCAAGGCCCGGTCTAGCCGCTGCCAAAGGTCCGAATTCCTCACCGGCACCATCTGCCCGAAGAACTCCCAGCGCCAGCCGTTAGTCTTCCATTCGTCCAGTCCATGCCGAACCCCCTTCCATAGGTAATCGCTGCAACCGACCAGGGTTACGCGGGAAGGCTGATCCAGGGACTCCAGGGCCCGAACGACGGTCAGCAAATCAAGTCGCTCACCGCGGATGCCGGGCTCGTAGTCGGCGGCCTCGAATCGCTCCTGCCCGTCCTGGCTTCGCAGCACGAACCGCCACCGGCCCGTGCCGTTGGCCGAATCCACGCGAGAGAACAACAGGTAATGAGGTGCCATCGGGTCCATCGCTGTCTGAGATATATCGGGGGTTTCCGCGAATGGAATATGGCGAATTTGAGTAAAGTGTAAAAATCAGAAAAGCTATTCCGTCGCCATTAACTCCACCGTTCGGACAAAACCGTATGCGTGCCACGGCCCACGCGGCGCGCAGGCCTCGATCGTAACTTTGCCAAAATTAGCTGTGTTCGGCGTTGGGTGGCACGTCCCTGAGCGCAGCGAAGGGCGTGGTGGCCGCCGAAAGCACGCCGTTGGCAAGCTGGGACGTGCCACCCATTTCGCTAGCAAAGCCATCAGATGGCAAGGTTACGATCAAGGCCCGGCGCGCAGGCCGGGGGCCTGTCGCAGCCGCTACAATTTGTGTTATCGGCGCAGAGTGCCAAACCGATTTATTTTACCACCGCGATTGAGACGCGGAAGGTGGGCGCAGGCGGTCTTGCACTTAGCTGTTCAGCCTGCTTCACCGCCGAGATGAACTCGGCGGGGTCGGAGGGTGGCACTCAGCGTTGTGGCCGGTCTCCGACCGAGCCACACCGCTGACCGAAGGTCTCCCGAGCCCTGGAGACCATCGGTCGGGTCGCGGCGGGGTCGGGAGACCCTCGCCGAACTCGCGACCAGCGCCGAACTTGCGACCCGCGCCGAACTTGGACGCTCCGCATGAGGTTCTCATCACGCGGAGCGTGATGAATACGAGATTGATTCGCCGGTCATCAGGCGACCATCATTCGCATCCCGCCCGCCCGGACGGCGGCGCCGGCGACGAATTCTTCAAAGATCCGCAGGTCCAACGCGGAGGCCGACTCGGCCTCGGGATGGAATTGCGTGCCCAGGGCGAACCAATCGTCGGTGGTGCTCTCGATGGCCTCGACCACGCCGTCGGGGCAGCGGGCGGTGACGGCGAAGCCCGGGGCCACCTCGTCCACGGCCATGTGATGCATGCTGTTGACGCGGATCTCCCCTTCGCCATAGACGCGTTCCATGAGCGTGCCCGGCTCCACCACCAGGGCATGGCGGTGATTCGGGTCGCTGGCGTCGAGATGGGGCAGGGCCCGCGGGAGATCCTCGGCGATGTGCAGGAAGAGATTGCCCCCTTGCGAGACGTTCAGCAATTGCATGCCGACGCCAATGCCCAGCAAGGGCATCTGCCGCTCGGCCGCCAGGCACATCAGCAGGCGGTCGAATTCCTCGCGGCGGCGATCCAGAAGGTGGATCGAGGGATGAAGCATGAAACCATCGATCCGCGGGTCGAGGTCGGCCCCCCCGCCCAGCACGATGCCGTCCAGGGCATCGAGCAACTGGGCCAGGTCGCTTTCGAGCTTCATGGGCGGGATGACCACGGGCACGGCCCCCGCCTTCAGCAGACAGTCGTAGTAGCCGGCGGTGAGATAGGAAAAGGCCGGCATGTCCTTGCGCGCCGCACGGAAATCGGCGTTCACTCCAATCACTGGTTTGGAAGCCATGGCGAAGTCCTCTCTGACACGTCCTGTGTCGGTTAAGAAGGGAGGCCCGGAACGCCGCGTCCGCCGCGCACATCGCGCGGTCACCGGCTCGGCCGACGTCCGCATGTCGGCGAGAGATTCCGGACCCAAGACTCCTGCTTCGGCGCACCTCCACGGCAAGAATGCAAGTCGTCAGGGAGTTTAGAAACAAGACGAGCTCTCGGCAAGGGTTTCCCGTATCTTGAGGCGGGGGGCTTCTTCGCGTACAACATTTAGTAGCGACTGCAAAGCTAGCAATGTGGTATTCCACAATCGGCCCCCGCCATGCGATACGAACACGTCTCACTGGAGTCCCTGGTCTGCGGCTTGCCGGACGAGATCGTTACGTCCGCCGAGATCGAGCGGCAATTGGCCCCCTTGTACCGGCGGCTGGGCCTGGGCGAAGGCCGATTGGAGTTCATGACCGGCATCCGGCAGCGGCGCTTCTGGCCGCCCGGCACGCTGCCCGGCGACGAGAGCGCAATTAGCGCCCAGCGGGCAATCCGCGCGGCCGGACTCGACCCGCGGCACCTGGGCGCCTTGGTGCACGGCTCCGTCTGCCGCGACTACCTGGAGCCGGCCACCGCCTGCGGCGTCCACCATCGCCTCGCCCTGCCGCCCGATTGCATCGTCTACGACGTCTCGAACGCCTGCCTGGGCCTCCTGAACGGCATGCTCCAGGTGGCCAACATGATCGAGCTGGGGCAGATCCGCGCCGGCCTGGTGGTGGGCACCGAGAGCAGCCGCGTGCTGGTCGAGAACACCATCCGCCGGCTGAACGCCGACCTGGGGCTATCGCGGGCCGACGTCAAGCCCGCCATGGCCTCGCTGACCATCGGCTCCGGCAGCGCGGCTGTGCTGCTGGTCGAGCGGGGCCTGAGCCGCACCGGGAACCGCCTGCTGGGCGGGATCGCCCGGGCCGACACCCGGCAATACCGGCTCTGCCAGGGCGGCGCCGACCCGTCGACCGGCGGCCAGGGCGACCTGCTCATGGCCACCGATTCGGAGGCTTTGATGCAGGCCGGCGTGGCCGCCGCGGCCGCGGCCTATCCCGAGTTCCTCCAGGCCGTCGGCTGGCGCCCCGGCGGCGTCGACAAGACCTTCTGCCACCAAGTGGGCCGCGCCCATCGCAAACTGCTGCTGGAGACGCTCGGGCTCGACCCGGCCATCGACTTCGCCACGCTCGAGCTCTTGGGCAACACCGGCTCGGTGGCACTGCCCATCACCGCGGCCCTGGGCATCCAGCAGGGTCATCTACGGCCGGGCGACCGCGTGGCCCTGCTGGGGATCGGCTCGGGCATCAACGTGGTCATGCTGGGGGTGGAGTGGCAGGCCGCATTGCCCGCTCAATAAGCTCGCGGTCGAAGTAGTTGATCGACATTCCGGCGTCGACCACGATCCGCTGGGCGTTGATGCCGCTGGAGCGCGGGCTGAGCAGGAAGGCCGCCGCCTGGGCCACCTCCTCGGTACGCACCGCCTGCTTCCGCGGAATGACCTGCTCGGCATACAGATAGGCGTCTACGTAGCCGGGAATCCCCGCCGAGGCCGAGGTCTTCAGCAAGCCCGGGGCGACCGCGTTGAACCGCACCCGCGAGAAGCGGCTGAACGACTTCGCCAGGAACGCCAGCGAGCTGTCCAGGGCCGCCTTGGCCGGGGCCATGAAACCGTAATTCTCGCTGGCCATTTGGGTGGTCGAGATCGAGATCGTCACCACCGAGGCGTCCGCATCCAGCAGTTCTTTTAGCGCACCGGCGATCGCCAGGAGCGAATAGCACGACACGTCCACCGCCTGTAGAAAGGCCTGCTTGGGCGTCTCGTGGAAGGGCTTGACGCCGTGGGCGTAGTCGGCATAGGCGATGGAATGCAGCAGGCCGTGGAACTTCTCCTGCCGCCCGGCAAGCTGCCCGCGGAGCCGGGCGATCTCTTCCTCCCGCTCAACGTCGCACACGTAGACCTCGGCCGGCGCGAGCAGCCCGGCCACCGCCTGCCGCACCGCCTCGTTTCGCACGACGTACACCGAGCGGGCCCGCGCCTCGCTCAGCACGCGGCCCACGTGCCAGGCCACGCTCTTGCGATTGGCGACGCCGAAGACCAGGATCGATTTACCGGCTAGTTGAAGGAAGTCCATGGAAGGGATTTAGGGATTTAGGGATTTGGGGATTGGGGATTGGGGATTGGGGATTGGGCGTGCCGCCGAGTCCAACTGACAACTGACAACTGACAACTGACAACCGACAACTGACAACTGACAACTGACAACCGACAACTGACAACTGACAACTGACAACTGACAACTGACAACTGACAACTATCATCCTACCCCTTGATCTCCGCCGTGGTGCAGGCGAACTCCAGCCGCACGGCCGCCCGCCCATCGACCGAGACCTTGGCCTTCAGGAAGAACGCCCCGGAGAGCTGCTCGACCAGTTCGACCTCGATCAGGAGCGGCTCGCCGGGCCGGACGATGCGCGAAAATCGCACGTTGTTCATTCGCGTGACGACCGGCAGTTTACCGGCCGCCGCGGCCAGGCGGGGGGCCAGCAGGATCGCCCCGCACTGCATGGCCGCCTCGCACAGCAGCACGCCCGGCACGATGGGCCGCCCCGGGTAATGCCCGGCAAAGAAATCTTCCTGCCCCGAAAAGACCTTGCGGCCTACGATCCGCGAGTCGCCGCGCTCAAGGATCTCATCGACCAGCAGGAACGGCTCGCGATGCGGAATGGCGTCGTAGATCTCTTGCCGGCTCGTCATTACAACAGATCCCCCACACGGCCCGCCTTCATCCCTCATCCTTCCCCCTTCCGCCTTCATCTTAACTTCTCCCCCTCTGAAGAAGAAGATGACCTCCGGGCTAATGATCGCTCTTGTCGAACGCCTCCGTTCGCCGTTCGCTTCAAAGGTGGGGTCTGCGGCGAGCCGGATCGTCGTCCGGCACGGGGAGAACCGTACGTCAGTGAATCGGTGAAGATTCGCAATTTTGAAGGTCGCGCAGCGACGCCGTGAGCCGCGCCAACTCGAGACAGCGGGTCATTGACGACGCCGTATGGGCCGACGAGGCGATCGCGTATAATGGCTTAGTGATCGCTTGGCCGGAACTGACGAAGCTTGCCCGGGCCGAGCGAACCAAGACAACGGATACTCGGCAAGCGATGTTTTGATCGAGGAGGAAACGGCAATGGTCTATCGTGGATACGTTAAGAACGGCGTCGTGGTGTTGGACTCGCCGGCTGCTTTGCCTGAAGGGGTCGAAGTCCGCGTGGAGATTGTGCCCGCGGAAAGCGAAGGGCCGCTGTTGGACCAACAGGGGCAGACGTTGGGCCAGAAACTCATGAAGTATGCCGGCCGCGCGGTTGGCCTGCCCGAGGACGCGGCGCTGAACCACGACCACTACCTGTACGGGGCACCCAAACGATGAAGCCGGTCTTCGCCGACACCGTGTACTACCTCGCTCTGACAAACCCACGAGACCAGTGTGCGCCGGCGGCAACACGGTTCACGACCGGGTTTTCGGGAGCGTTCGTCACCACGGCATGGGTGCTCACCGAGGTGGCAAACTCGCTGACTCGCGGTTCCGACCGCGCGCTGTTCCTTGAATTGTACCGTGACCTGGCCGACGACCCTCGCGTCACGATTGTGCCGCCCGCCCAAGACTTGTTCGAGCAAGGGATCGGCTTGTTCGCAAAACGTCCCGACAAGGAGTGGTCGCTGACCGACTGTATTTCGTTCATTGTCATGCGCGAGTACGGATTGACCGATGCCTTGACGGCAGATCGGCACTTCGAGCAGGCAGGTTTCAAGATTCTGCTTTCCTAACGGATTGTCATGAAGTTCATTCACAGTGCGGCAGTTCCGCCGGCTTCACGCTGCCAAGATCAAAGTGTCCCTGGTGCGCGGTAATCACGACGCGGCAAGCCAGGTGTGACAAACAACGCGTGAGACAACCCGAAGGGTTGCCCAGACATTAGCCGGGAGTCGAAGGGGTAACGGAAGTGTACCTGGAACTCGTGCGTGCCTCATGGCCCTGGCACCCCTCCAGAAGGCGGGTCGTCGGGAGGTGCAAGTGACGTTCGAGCCTTCCCGCTTGGTGAGCTACGACCGGGATGCAATCCTTGCCGAGATTCGGCGAGTGGTCGGGCAATTCTTCGGCGGCCGGAGCCCATCACACGCGGAGTTCAACCGTTTCTCCCGCATGCACTCAAATACGGCCGTCAGGGAATTCGGATCCTGGCCCGCGGCAATCAGGGCGGCCGGAATCGAATTCTCCCGATCGAGAATTAACGCCGCAGACTTGGTGGCTGATCTCAAGAAGATGCTACAGGTAGCAGGGGGCAAACACTTTACCGAAGATTTCTACCAGAAGAACGGCGGCAGATACAGCGTGAAAACGCTCAAAGCCCGTCTTGGGCATCCTCGCTGGTCTGAACTTCTTGAAAAGGTTCTTGGCGTGCCTTCGGTCCGAAAGATTGTTGTGCGCCCCGCCCGAAAGGTTGTTGTCAAGAAGTCGCGGCGGAGCCCACTCTCCCGAGATGAGTTGCTTCAGGAGTTGGGCAAAGTACGGAACGAACTGGGACGGAGGCCAACGTGTGGCGAGTTTCAGTCCCGATCAGCAATCGGGTTGGGCGCCTTCGAGCGTGCTTTTGGCTCGTGGGCTAGCGCGGTCACGGAGTTCGCCTCGAAGACTGGTTCCGCAGTGCAATACGTGAAGGGAACCCGCTGCACGCGAGGGCTCCTTCTCTCTGAGATCCAGTCGGCGGCCGCGAAGAAAGATGGCATCATCTTCTCGTATTCCGATTATCGGGACGTGGGCGGAACCTATCCCATATGGACTTTTCAGAAACATTTTGGTAGCTGGAAAAACGCCGTGGCTGCCATCGGCCGGAAGCACGGTCATTCGCTGCCTCATCCCGCGGTCCGAACCCTCTCTGATGAACAGTTCTTCTCCGAGATGCAGCGTGTGTGGGAGGCGTTGGGAAGACAACCCAAGGCGCGCGAGATGAGGCGCAACGGAAGCATAATTTCCGCTAAGGCTTTCCAATACCGTTTTGGTGGTTGGATGCGAGCCATTCATGCTTTCTGTGAGGACAGGAACCCCGCCGATGTGAACAGGGAGGAGGCCCCGCAAAACGACGAATTGATCGCGTCCGAACCATCAGGCGATCGCACCGCGAGCCTGTTCGGTGCTGCAGAGTTGAAGCCTGGCGTTGTGATGATCGAGAAACGCACCCCCCGACAGCCATCGCTTCGCCTCAGATTTCGGGTGTTTCAGCGAGATCGTTTCTCATGCCAGGCCTGCGGTAGGAGTCCAGCAACCGAGCCGGGCGTTGTGCTCCATGTCGACCATATTATTCCTTACAGCGATCTTGGAGAGACGGTCCTTGAGAACCTTCAGACACTTTGTAGCCGGTGCAACCTTGGAAAGTCGGACTTGATACTGCGGAATTCCAGGCCAAATTCCGGCGACAAATGACATGATTCGCATCGCGTTCGGGTTTGGGGCCGCGTTTCCGCGGCTTGAACCCAATAAGCGCGTCTCTCCCCCGTTCCTCTCCCCAAGATCAGACAGGGGCGCATTTTGGCCGCCAGGCCAAGGTCCACCAGCCACACCTCGCCTCGCGACGGGCTAGGAGGCATCGGCCGTCTCGCTTCGGTCGAGTTGCAGGAAGATTTCCTCCGCGACGCTGAGAAGTTGCTCGTCGGACAGCGCAGCGACGTCGAGCGTCAAGGTGCGACGAAGAATCTCGCTAGCCAACTCCCGCTTGTCGCCCTCGGGTAGCAGGTCGAACGTGTGTAACATCTCTTGGACTTGCGCGGTCATCGCGTGGACTCGCCCTCTTGTAATCAAGGCCGAGCAGCCGCCCTCACCCTAGCCATCTCCCGGAGGGAGGGGGGACCGGATGGCAGTTGGTAGTTGTCAGTGTTCGGTTTTCAGTGTTCAGTTCTCGGTGTTCGGTATGCAGTGGTCCTGCTCTTGCTGAACCCCGAAAACTGAAAGCTGAAAACTGCCGCCCCTTCCGCCTTCCACCTTCCGCCTTCCGCCCTAATCCCTCATCCCTAATCCCTAGTCCCCATCAGCAAGCCATCGACCTCATTGGCGACGATCACTCCGTAATTGACCGCGCCCAGCCAGCCGGACATGATAATGCCGACGCTGCCGGTGTGGTACAGGCCGGCGATGTGCCGCGGGATGGCCCGGCTGACGGCCAGGCCCTCGAACTTCGTGCCGAAGCTGGTCCCGTCGGGATGCAGCGTGTAGCGTTGGAAGGTCAGCGGGGTGGCGGCCTCGACCCAATCCAGCTTGCGGCGGACGTCGGGGATGTACTTGTCGACGGCCGAGAGCGTGTCGTCCACCAGAGCGCGTTTGGCGGCCTCGTAGTCGGGGCGGGCCAGGCCCGCCCAATCGCGATAGTTGGCGCCCGTGCTGGAAACCACCACGCAGCGATTGGTGCCGGGCTGAGTGCGGGGATAGTAGAACGAATAGCTGCGGCTGGTGACCGATCGGCCCAGCAGCATCTCGGTCTGGAAGCGGGGGGCGGTCGAGCTCAGCAGCAGATCACCGCAGGCCGCCTCGTCGACGGGCTCCTCCGGCCGCAGCGCCATGTACACCTGGGCGCTGGAGTGGTTCAGCCGCACGGCCCGGGCCTGCTCCAGGAAGTCGGGGTCCCAATGCTGCTGATCCACCAGTCCCAGCACGGTGGTCTTGAGGTTGGCGTTGGAGACGACAGTCCGGGCGCGGATCGTCCGGCCGCCGACGGTTACGCCTTCTACGCGGCGGCCGGCGACCTGGATCGCCTCGACGCGGCACTGGGTGCGGACCTCGACGCCGCTCCTGCGGAGCTCGGCGCCCATCAGGCGCAGCAGCCGCTCCGTGCCGCCTTGGAACGTATACACCCCCTTGCTCACGAAATTGGAGAAGACGATGCCGTAGCTGATCGCCGGGTCCTCCAGCGTCGAGCCGTTGGCATAGGCGATGGGTTCCATGAGCAACCGGACGACGTCTTCCCGGCCGGGAAAGAAGCGCTCGAAGAGCTGGCCGGTGGTCAGCGTCTGATCGTCGTAGAAGTTCATGGCCCGGGCGGTGTCGAAGAACCGCTCGACCGTCTGTAGGGGCACGCCGAAGCGCTCGACCAGCAGCCGGGTGAAATCGGGCCGGTCGAAGGTGGTCCGCAGGGAAAAGCCCGGGTTGTCGAAGCGGATGTCCTTCAGTTGCACGATGGAGTCGGCGATCTCGGCGCTCCAATAGCGGCGGCAGCTCTTGATCATGCCCACGGGAAAGCCGTGCAGGGCCACGTCGAACAGGCAGCCGCGGCCACGGCGGAACCAGGCGGCCAACCCGCCCAGCTTCGCCTGCTGCTCCAGGAGCAGGACGGCCCGGCCGGCCCGGGCCAGCATGTTGGCCGCGGTCAGGCCGGCCAGTCCGCCGCCGATCACGATCACGTCGTAGCGGTCGCGAATGTCTTGCAAATGATCGGTGGACATGGATTGCGGCCGGCGCGCCCGGTCCCCTCTCCCTCCGGGAGAGGGTTAGGGTGAGGGGAAATGGGTGAAGATCCTGTCTCTCCAATTGTCGTGACCAACACGCGTTTCCCCTCACCCCGACCATCTCCCGGAGGGAGAGGGGGACGAATTGTGCGGTCCGTCCAGCAGCGTGAGAAGCACTGCTGGGCAAGCCAGCAGTGGCACCCCGCGGCGAACACCGTGGGGCAGCGCCCGGCTCACGCACCGCGGGCAGGAATGCTTTGCATCCGCGGCCCGAGATACTTGATCGTGGTCGCCATGCTGGCCAACTGGGCGTAGTCCTCCTCCGGAACCTGGATCCGATACCGCTTCCGCAGCTCCATCACGACGTCGAGGAAGTCCATGCTGTCCATGGCCAGTTGTTCGCGGAAGGGGACCTCGTCGCGCAGGCGGCCGAGGTCCTCGTCGGGGATGATCTCGGTGAAAATACTCAGGATTGCTTGTCGAATGTCGGCAGCCGTCATGCCCCTGCTTCCTCCGCACTCAGACTTTCGTGACGATCACGACCGAATTGATGCCCAGCATTCCGAACGAATTGTTGAGGATGGCCCGCACGCGGCCGGTCTCCCGGGGCAAATTGGGGACCAATCCCGGGATCTGGCAGTCTGGGGCGACGTGGTCCAGATTGATCGTGGCGTGGCAGACGCCGTCGTCGAAGGCGGGCAGGTTGCCGGCCAGCTCCAGGGCCCCGGCGGCGCCCATGGCATGGCCGATGAAGCTCTTGGTGTTGTTCAGGAGCGTGCCGCCGCCGGCGGCGAAGACTTGCCGCAGGGCGACGGCCTCCTGCACGTCGCCGCTGGCGGTGCCGGTGGCATGCGTGCTGACGATGTCGATGTCGGCCGGGTCGAGCCGCGCCCGGCGCAGCGCCAGCCGCATGCATTCCGCCTGGCGGCCGGCGTCGGGGAGGACGAAATCGCAGGCATCGCTGTTCATGGCGTAGCCGGCCACCTCGCCGTAGATGCGGGCCCGGCGGGCCTGCGCGTCCTCGAGCCGCTCCAGGGCGAACAGGCAGCCGCCCTCGGCCACCACGATGCCGTTGCGGTCGGCGTCGAAGGGCCGCGAGGCCTTGGCGGGGTCGGCGTGCCGGGCCAGCGCGCCCTGACTGTGGAAACTGGCGAAGATCCCGAAGGTGCGAATGCTCTCCGAGACCCCGCCCGCCAGGGCCAGGTCGCATTCGCCCAGCCGCAACATCTGCACGCCCTGGATGATGCCCGCATTGCCGGCCGCACAGGCCGCGCCCAAGGTGTAGTGCGGGCCGGTAATCCCCAGGCTCACCGAAATCTCCCCCGCCGGATTGTTGGCCACGGTCCGCGGATTGTGATGGTGCGACCAATACTGCGTGTCGTAGTCGTAGCCCTTGAGGAGGAAGATCTCGTTCTCCGTCTCGACGTTGCCGTGCTCGGTCACGCCCACGTAGATGCCCACCCGCGAGCGATCGACGTTGGGCCAATCCAGGCCGGCATCGGCCACGGCCTCGCGGGCACAGTAGATGCCGATGCTGCCGGCGCGGGTCCCCCGCCGCAGGTCCTTGCGGCCCTGGTAGCGAAGCTGGTCGAACGCGCATACCCCGGCCACGGTGGGGCCGAAATAGCGGACCTCGTACTGCGTGACCCCGCTGCAGCCGGCCAGCAGATTGCGCCGGAAGTCGGCCAAGCAGTTACCACCAGGCGAGACCAGGCCAACCCCCGTTATAGCAATTCGATGATGCTCAGGCCCTATCGCGATCATGGCGACATCCTTGGCGCAGTGTAAACGATTAAGCCTAATGCTTTTGCCCGCCCATGGCAAGCCGGCCCGGCGGAAAGCAGTGCTACATTTCGGCCGGAAACCTCCCGGGGCGCAACAAGAACAGGGCTATGGGCGTTTGCAGGCTCCGGTCTGTCTTGCAGGGAATCAATCAGCATCCCCCCATTATGGGACTAAGCTTGATTCCCGGGCGATCTCGGCAGAAGCACCAGATTGAGGGGAGGCTGTAGGCCTGCTCGACACTCGAAAGGGACTTCCGAGTTGAATGGCGCGATATTCCGGCGCGCCTGGACGTGTTGACGCTCAAGCCGTCGGAGGTCCTTGAGGCCGGCAGGCACAAGAGCCCCGTCTCCAAGGTGGTCGGCGTCTATCTGGGCTGTGATACGAGGACACCTTCAGCGTCCAGACTCCACTGGCGATCGCCCTCACCCCGGTCCTCTCCCGGCGGGCGAGGGGACCTTAAACCTATCTTCGCCCGGCTTACGAGTACATCGCCAGGACCTGGTCGACGGCCTGGGGGCCCAGCTCGGCGTCCTTCTTCTCGGACGACTGGGCGGCATCGGTCAGGGCCGCGCTGGCCGAAGCGCTGCCTGTCGAAAGCAACGGGACCGCCGCCGTGTGTGTCGTCTTGTCGAACTTGGTCGTGATGATGATATAGGTAGCGCCGGTGGGCGGCGTGAGGCCGTTAACGGTGGCGGTTTCGCTAGCCAGGTTCCAGGGGATCGTAATCGTGTCGGTGGGGTTCTTGGCCTTGGGGACTGCCTTCCCGGCGGCATTCTCGGCCCATTTGAAAGTGAGGGTTGCCACGCTGGCCAATTCGCTCTTGGCCAAGTGGGCCGGCCCCGGAACCGTCACAGGAACCGTCAGCGTACCGGTCGGCGTACCGGCGGTGTACTTGGGGTTGACGAGTTGGACGTTGAACGGGGTCGGGGGCTGGGTGGGCGTCTGCACGATCTTGCCGGAGAACTTGCCGTTGCTGACGGTGGCACCGTCAACAGTGGTAGTGGGCATGGTCAATGAGACCACCCCGCTTGTCACGTTGAAAGAGCCGCTGCCGCTAAAAGAAGTTCCCGCCAGAGGCGAATTCATCACCACCTGCCAGGCCACCTTTCCGCTGGTGTCGGTAAGGGTGCCAACGTTGCCGGTCAGGGAACCCGAACCCTTGAACAGCGTCGGCGATTTAACGGTGCCCTCCACGGTTATCGGGGCGGAGTTGGCGCCCGCGGTCGGGCTCGTGTACTGCATGTCGCCGGTGACAGTGGCGACCCCGGTGGTGGCGGCTTTTACCGTCCTCCCAAATTCGCTCACCCCAACCAAGGCGCTGAAAGGGCCCTTAACCGTGAACACAACGTCTTTGTACTGTGCGCCCGGGAGGACCGTCACGGAGAGCAACGCCCGCTGTTCCAACTGCTCGACGCGTAGGTTTCGCGTCTTGGATGGCCGTCCTAACCGCCGGTCGCCGCGCAACTTGTTCGCAAACATGTCTCGTGCTCCGATCTTCTGGGGGTGTGAAAAACTCAGGCCGATGGTGTCGATTATAGCCTGGGCGGAAAAAGTAGTCAAATCATACCAACACCCGCCCTCACCCTGGCCCTCTCCCGGAGGGAGAGGGGACATGGAACCTGCTAGGAGGGTCCGAATGCTCAGAAGAACTTGCCCATGTCAGATGAACTTGCCCGTAAAGGAGGTGAGGGCTTTCATGTAGTTGCCGCGTTCGAAGGCGGCCGGGTCGGGGCAGTTGGCCTGGCTCATGCTGCCCTTGAGCTGCTCGACCGAGTCGTATTCCTTCTCTTCCATCCACTGCCGCAGGCCTTGGAGGATCTCGGCGATGCAGTCGGAGCCGTCCTGGTAGATGGCCGAGACGATCATGCCCACGTCGGCGCCGGCCAGCAGGGCCTTGATCATGCCGGCGGCATCGTGCAGGCCGCTGGTGAGGGCCAGCGAGGCCCGGAGCCGGCCGCGGAGAATGGCGATCCAGCGCAGGGGCACCAACAACTCGGCGGGTGTGCTGAGCACGAGCTTGGGCGACAGCTCCAGGGTCTCCAGGTCGATATCCGGCTGCAGGAAGCGGTTGAAGAGCACCAGGCCGTCGGCGCCGGCCTCGACCAGGCGCCGGGCCATGTGGGCCATGGCGCTGAAGTACGGCCCGACCTTCACGGCCAGGGGGATCGAGACGGACTGCTTGACGGCGGCGACCAGGTCCAGGTAGCGGGCCTCGACGTCGCGGCCGCTCATGGCCGGGTCGGTGGCGATAAAGTAGACGTTCAGCTCCAGGGCGTCGGCCCCGGCGTCTTGCATCTGGCGGGCGTAGCCGATCCAGCCGCCCTTGCTCGTGCCGTTGAGGCTGGCGATGACGGGGATCGACACCGCCTGCTTGGCCTTGGTAATCGCCTCCAGGTAGCTTTCCGGGCCGACGTGGTAATCGTCTTCTTGCGGGAAGTAGGAGAGCGACTCGGCGAAGCTCTCGGTGCCGATCTCGTGGACGCGGACCATTTCGATCTCGTCGTGCCGGATCTGCTCCTCGAAGAGCGAGGGCAGCACGACGGCGGCCACACCCTTCTCCTCGAGCGTGATCAGGCGGTCGATCTTCTGCGTCATGGGGCTGGCGGCAACCATCAGGGGGTTGTTCAGCGAAAGTCCCAGGTATCGGGTGGTAAGGTCGGCGCTCATCACTTCACCTCCTTTGCAGCTTTAGCGGGCTCGGGGTTAGGGTTTTCCCGCTCGGCCAGGCGCGACACGCCGGCCAATTGCTCGTAGAAATGCCAACGCTGGTTGATGTCCTCCTGGCCCTCGCGGAGCAAGCGGGCCGAGGCCTCGGGCTTCGATCGGGCGAGGATGTTGAACCGCGCTTCCTTCATGGCGAACTCCTTGAACTCGGCTGTCGGCCGCTTGCTGTCCAACTGGAAGGGATGCGTCGCCTGGCGGGGGTCGAAATGGTACAGCGGCCAGTAGCCGCAAGCGACGGCCTCCTTCTGCAGGCCCATGGCGGTGGTCATGTTGATGCCCCAGCCGATGCAGTGGCTGAAGGCGATCAGAAGCGACGTGCCGCGATAGGATTCGGCGGCCAGGACGGTTTTGAGGGTGTGGGCCGGGTTGGCGCCCAGGGCGATCTGGCCCACGAACACGTTGCCGTAGGCCATGGCGATCATGCCCAGGTCTTTTTTGCGGCCGGGCTTTCCGCCGGCGGCGAACTTGGCCACGGCGCCGCGGGGGGTGGCCTTGGAGGCCTGCCCGCCCGTGTTCGAGTAGACCTCGGTGTCGAGCACGAGGATGTTCACGTCGCGGCCGGAGGCGAAGACGTGGTCCAGGCCGCCGAAGCCGATGTCGTAGGCCCAGCCGTCGCCGCCGAAGCTCCAGATGCTCTTGCGGATCAGGGCGTCGGCCGCGGCCGCCAGGTTGGCGGCCTCGGGCGTGCCGATCTGTGCCAGCCGCTCGACGAGCTCGGCCACCAGGGCCCGCTGCTGAGCAATCTGGGCCTCGGTCTCCTGGCGGTTATCGAGCAAGCCCTTCACCAGGGCGTCGCCCAGTTGCGAGCTGAGCTGCCCGAGCAGCGTCTGGCAATATCGCACCTGCTGATCCATAGCCAGCCGGAAGCCCAGGCCGAACTCGGCGCAATCCTCGAACAGCGAATTGGACCAGGCGGGGCCCTTGCCCTCGCTGTTGACCGTGTACGGCGTGCAGGGCAGGTTGCCGCCGTAGATCGAAGAGCAGCCGGTGGCGTTGGCGATCAGCATGCGGTCGCCGAAGAGCTGGGTGAGCAGTTTTACGTAGGGCGTCTCGCCGCAGCCGGCGCAGGAGCCGGAGAACTCGAACAGGGGCAGCAGCAGTTGCGATCCCTTGACCGTGTCGGCCTTGACCTGTGCGCGGTCCAGATCGGGGAGGGTGAGGAAGAAATCCCAGTTGGCCCGTTGGCGATCGAGGTGCGGGAGCTTGGGCTCCATGTCGATGGCCTTGTGCTTGGCCCGCTCCTTGTCTTTGGCCGGGCAGACATCGACGCACAGCCCGCAGCCGGTGCAATCGTCGGGGGCCACCTGGACGGCCATCTTCCAGCCCGGGTATTCCTTGCCGCGCCAGTCGGCGGCCTGGAAACCGGCCGGGGCCTTGGCCAGCCCGGCGGGGTCGAAGGCCTTCAGGCGGATCGTGGCGTGCGGGCAGCCCAGCGAGCACAAGCCGCACTGGATGCAAATCTTGGGGTCCCAAATGGGAATGTCCTGGGCGATGCTCCGCTTCTCGTAGCGGGTGGTGCCGGTGGGGAAGGTGCCGTCGATGGGCAGGGCGCTGACGGGCAGGTCATCGCCGCGGTTGGCGATCATCATGCCCAGCACGTCCTTGACGAAGGGGGGCGCGTCGGGCGGCACGGGGGGCACCATGTGGAACTTCGAGCTGACCGCGGGGGGCACTTTCACTTCGGCCAGGGCCGCCAGGGCCCCGTCGACCGCCGCGTTGTTCCGCTCGACGATCGTCCCGCCGCCCTTCTTCCCGTACGTCTTGCGGATCTGGTCCTTGATCTCGGCGATGGCCTCCTCGACCGGGATGACGCCCACCAGTTTGAAGAAGCAGGTCTGCATGATGGTGTTGATCCGCACGCCCATTTCCGTGTCGCGGGCCACGCGATAGGCGTCGACCACGTAGAACTTCAGCCGCTTGTCGATGATCTGCCGCTGCACTTCACAGGGCAGATGGTCCCACACCGCGCTCGAGTCGTAGGGGCTGTTGAGCAGGAACGTGGCCCCCGGCACGGCCATCGAGAGCATGTCGATCCGCTCGGTGAAATGGAACTGGTGGCAGGCCACGAAATTCGCCTTGTGCACCAGGTACGAGCCCTTGATGGGCCGCGGGCTGAAGCGGACGTGCGAGGTGGTGACCGAGCCGGCCTTCCGCGAGTCGTACACGAAATAGCCTTGTGCGTGGCGGGGCGTGCTCTCGCCGATGATCTTCACCGAGCTGCGGTTGGCGCTGACCGTGCCGTCGCTGCCCAGGCCGAAGAACACGGCCCGCGTCACGTCGTCGGCCTCGGTCGAGAAGTCGGGGTCGGCCGTCAGGCTGAGGTTGGTCACGTCGTCGTTGATGCCCACGGTGAACGGCCGCCGGGGTTGGGGGCGGTCCAGTTCCTCGAGCACGGCGGCCACGTGCGCCGGCGTAAACTCCTTGGACGACAGGCCGTAGCGGCCGCCGATGATCTTGGGCAGCGGCCCCTGCCAGCCCTCGACCAGGGCCGTAACGACCGCCTGGTACAGCGGCTCGCCGTTGGCGCCGGGTTCCTTGGTGCGGTCCAGCACGGCGATCTTTTTGACGGTCTTGGGCAGGGCGGCCAGCAGGGCGGCGCCGTCGAAGGGGCAAAACAGCCTTACGACGACCATGCCCACCCGCTGACCCTGCCGGGCAAGATACTCGACGGCTTCCTCCGTCACCCCCGCCCCCGAGCCCATGATGACGACCACCCGCTGGGCGTCCGGGGCGCCGACGTAATCGAAGAGGTGATATTGGCGGCCGGTCAGGGCGGCGAACTTGTCCATAGTTTTCTGCACGATGGCCGGGCAGGCGCTATAGAACTTATTGCAGGCTTCGCGGGCCTGGAAGAAGACGTCGGGGTTCTGGGCCGTGCCGCGGATCCTGGGCTGCTCGGGGTTCAGGGCCCGGCGGCGATGCGCCGCCACCAGGTCCATGTCGATCATCGCCCGCACGTCGTCCTCGGTAAGCTGCTCGATCTTGTTCACCTCGTGCGAGATGCGGAAGCCGTCGAAGAAGTGCAGGAAGGGCAAGCGGGCCCGGAGCGTGGCGGCGTGGGCCACCAGGGCCATGTCCTGCGCCTCCTGCACCGAGGCCGACGAGAGCAGGGCCCAGCCCGTCGAGCGGCAGGCCATCACGTCGCTGTGATCGCCGAAGATCGACAGGGCGTGGCTGGCCACCGTGCGGGCCGTCACGTGGAAGACCGTGGCCGTCAGCTCGCCGGCGATCTTGAACATGTTGGGGATCATCAGCAGCAGGCCTTGCGAGGCGGTGAAGGTGGTGGTGAGGGCCCCGGCCTGGAGCGCGCCGTGGACCGCCCCGGCGGCGCCCGCCTCGCTCTGCATTTCGACCACGTCGGGCACGGTGCCGAAGGCATTCTTGCGGCCGGCGGCCGCCCAGGCGTCGGGCAGCTCGCCCAGGCCCGATGAGGGCGTAATGGGATAGATGGCCATCACCTCGTTGCACAGGTGGGCGATGTTGGCCGTCGCCTCGTTGCCGTCGACGGTCACGAAACTTCTCTTCTCCACGGCACTCCTCCTCAGTTGTAAGGTGGGCCGAGCGGAGGCGCGGCCCACCGAGAGATCGTTGTACGGTGGGCCGAGCGCAGGCGGGCCGCACCGCTAACGTGGCTGGAATTCCACAGCGTACCGCGTGGGGCCAAACCGCACAAGGGCCCGGCCCGGCAGGGTGGGATCCGACCACCACTATTGTGCGGTGGTTGGCCTTGCCCACCCGGCCGAAAAAGCGGCTACCACCGCCGAGGTGCACTCGATGCGGTCCCTGGGTTACTGTCCGAGGGCCTCGAGCGGGTTCTCGATGGCGCTGTGGATGAGGATCGCCTTGTGCCCCTTGAAGGCCCCCAGCTTGGCCCGGAACTTGGGCACGTTCTCGATCGACACGATCACCGGCTGCGCGACGTCCTTTTGCGTGGTGATGATGTCGCCCACGCGGAGGCCGACCAGCTCGCCGGTGCCGATCTTGGTCTGCGCCAGCCGGACCTCGATCTCGACCAGCGAGCTGCACAGGGTTTCGCTGATCTGCCGGACGCTTTCGGGGGTGGTCTGGCGGCGGCCGTAAGAGACCCAACTGTTGGCCGACAGCTTGCCGCCGATCCGCTCGATCGAGTTGTAGGGGATGCACAGATTCAGCATCCCGCGCAGATCGCCGATGGCCAGCTCGAAGCTGATGACCACGACCACCTCGTTGGGCGGAACGATCTGGATCAGTTGCGGATTGCTCTCCACCTGGACGACTTCCAGTTTGAGCTCCAGCACGTTTTCCCAAGCGTGGCGGAGCTCGTCGAGGAACAGGCCGGTGATGCGCGAGGCCAGCCGCAGCTCGATGTCGGTCAGCGGCCGGCGGGCCAGGGGACCGCCCTCGCGGCCGCCGCCCAGCAGGCGGTCGATGATGGGGTACAGGATCGAAGGGTTGATGTCCAGGATCAGGTTCCCCTCCAGCGGCTCGGCCTTCAGCAGGTTGAAGCAACTGGGGTTCTCCAGGCTGAACACGAACTCGCTGTAGGTAAGCTGATCGACGCTGGTAAGCTTCATCTCGACGATGGTCCGCAGCAGGGCGGACAGCGCGGCGCCGAAATTGCGTCCGAAGCCCTCATGCAGCGTCTGCAAGGCCCGCATCTGCTCCTTGCCCACGCGCTCCGGCCGCTTGAAGTCGTAGAGCGTGACTTTCTCGCGCGGCAGGGGGGGGGCGGCGGCCGGGGCCACGGGGGCCACGGGCGCCGCCCGTGCGGCCTCCGCCACGCCCGTGCCGCCCATCGCGCTGAGCAGGCTTTCCACTTCCGTCTGGCTGAGCACTTCCGTGGACATGGATCCCTCCGTGGACCGTGGGTCTTAGGTCTTGGGTCTTCGGTCTTAGGTCTTCGGTCTTAGCGGCAATTCGATGCGAGAACCCAATTCTAAAACCCAAAACCCAAAACCCAAGACCTAAGACCTAAAACCCAAGACCCAAAACCCAAAACCCAAGACCCAAGACCCAAGACCCAAGACCTAAAACCCAAGACCTAAAACCCAAAACCCAAAACCTAAGACCTAAAGCCCAAGACCATTAGCCCCTAACCTGCCCGTTGCCGTACACCACGTATTTGTAGCTGGTCAGCTCGTGGATGCCGCACGGGCCGCGGGCGTGGAACTTGTCGGTGCTGATGCCGATCTCGGCCCCCAGGCCGAACTCGCCCCCGTCGTTGAATCGCGTGCTGGCGTTGATCATCACCGCCGAGCTGTCGACCTGCGCGGCGAACTGCCGGGCGGCTTGCAGGTCGCGAGTGACGATGGCCTCGGTGTGCTGCGAGCCGTAGTGGTTGACGTGCCGGATGGCCTCCTCCAGCGAGGCCACGACTTTCACCGAGATGACCGGGCCGAGGTATTCCCGGAAGTAATCTTCCTCGCTGGCGGCGCGGGCCTGGGGCAGCAGCTCTTGCGTCCGCGGGTCGCCGCGGATCTCGATTCCCCGCTCGGCCAGGGCCCGGCCGATGCGGGGCAACAGGGCGGGGGCCGACTCGGCGTGCACCAGCAGCGACTCGGCCGCGTTGCACACCCCCATCCGCTGGCATTTGGCGTTGATCACCAGCCGCTCGGCCATGTCGGGGTCGGCCGAGCGATCCAGATAGACGTGGCAATTGCCGGCGTAGTGCTTGATGACCGGCATTTGGGCCTCCTGGCTCACGCGGCGGATCAGGCTCTCGCCGCCCCGCGGAATGACGACGTTGATCCACTGCGGCATCCGCAGCAGCTCGCCGACGGCGGCCCGATCGGGCGTGGCCACCAGTTGCACGGCGTCGGCACTCAGGCCGGCCTCCCGCAAGGCTTCGCCCAGGATGTCGGCGATGGCGCGGTTGGATTGGGCCGCTTCCTTCCCGCCCCGCAGGATCACCGCGTTGCCGCTCTTGACGCAGATCGCCGCGGCGTCGGCGGTAACGTTGGGCCGCGACTCGTAAATGAAGAACACCACCCCCAACGGCACGCGGACCTTCTGCACCTCCAGGCCGTTAGGCCGGATCGAGGAGGAGATGATCTCGCCCACGGGCTCCGGCAGGGCGGCCACCTCCTCCAGCGCCGCGGCCATGCCGTGGATCCCGGCCGGGGTCAGACGCAGCCGGTCGATCTGGGCCTCGGTCAGCCGCTGCTCGGCAGCGGCCGACAAGTCTGCCTGGTTGGCCTCGATCAAGGCCGCCGAGCGCTCCAGGAGCAGCCGGCCGCTTTGGCGGAGCCACTGTTGCTTCTGGGCCCCGGTGGCGGTGGCCAGCTCGGTGGCCGCCGCCTTCGCGCGCTGGGCCACGGCCAGGCAATAGGCGGAAAGGTCGCTCATGAAGGAAGTATCCCCGGAAGGGGGCCGGAAGTCAACGGAGATTCGCCCAGTCCGCCGGCGGCTTGGAACAGCAGCAGGGCCTGCCGCACCGCGGCCACGTCGTGGACGCGCAGGATTTGCACGCCCTGACGGGCGGCGGCCAGGGCCGCGCCGATCGTGCCCGCCGTGCGGTCGGCCGTCATGTCGCCGAGCACCCGCCCGATGAACGCCTTGCGCGAGAGCCCCACCAGGAGCGGGCACTCCAGCGTGTGGAACCGCCCGAGGTTGGCCAGGATCGCCAGGTTGTGCTCGACCGTCTTGCCGAAGCCGATCCCCGGATCCAGGGCGATCCGCTCGGGCTGGATTCCGGCGGCCACAAGGGCGTCGCGGCGGCGGCGGAGATAGTCGAGGATCTCGGCCAGCACGTCGGCATAGGCCGGGCGAACCTGCATCGTTTGCGGCGTGCCCTGCATGTGCATGGCCACGACGCCGCAGCCGCTCTCGGCCGCCAGGGCCGGCATCTCCGCGTCGGCGGTCAGGGCCGTCACGTCGTTGATGGCTTCCGCGCCGGCGGCCAGCGCTTGGCGGGCGACCGCCGCCCGGCAGGTGTCGATGGAAACCGGCACCGCCGTCTGCGCCGCTAGTGCGGTCAGCACCGGCAGCACGCGGGCGAGCTCCTCGTCGGCGGCGATTTGGGCGGCGCCGGGCCGCGTGCTCTGGCCGCCCACGTCCAGCAGGTCGGCCCCTTCGGCCGCCAATCGCAAGGCGTGCGCGACGGCCGCGGCCGGCTCCCGGAATCGCCCGCCGTCGGAAAAACTGTCGGGCGTAACGTTGATCACGCCCATCACCAACGGGATCTTTCCCACGACCAGGCGTTTGCTCCGCAACTTCCAGCAGGTCATCAATGTAGTAGGCACACTCCGTGTGCCGTTCGTGGTTGTTCGCGTTGTGGCCGGTCTCCGACCGAGCCACACCGCTGACCGAAGGTCTCCCGAGCCCCGGAGACCTTCGGTCGGGCCGCGGCGGGGTCGGGAGACCCGCGCCGAACCGGGGTAGTGCCGGATACATTTCCAGCGGCACACGGCGTGTGCCGGATACATTTCACCACGGCGTTTCCATGAGCGAGACGATTTGCTCGGCCAGGCGCTGGATCGCCTGCTGCTGGGCCGTGGCCACCGATTGGCCGACCTCGGGGACCAGCTCGGAGGTGCCGCCGAAGTTGGCGCAGTTGGCGGGGACGGGCAGCGGGGGGCAACTGCGGATGGGGTTGCCGCGCAGGTCGGTCCAACTCACCTCGACCTGCAAATGGACTTCCGTGTCCCGCGGGTCGCCGGTCAACGTCTCGACCAGCAGGTGCTTGGTTTCGCCCACGATCCGGCCGGTGAGCACGGTGTCGGCATGGGGATTGCCGACCACTTTGTACGGCGTGCGGCGCTCGATCTCCTTGACGACAGCCTCGGTCAGCCGCTCGCCCAGATCGCGGCGAAAACTGCTGGACTTGAAGACGGGCACGTAGACGGTCTCGATGCCCGGCGGAAACAGCGACTGGTTGCCGAAGCGGTAGGGATTCCCCAGGCAGCCGGCCAGCGGCGCCAGGAGCAGGCCCAGCAGGATGCCCCGCAGCAATGTATTCTTCATCTTATCGCTCGCGCTCGAACAGCCCATGGAGCCACTTGAAGTGGTCGGGCGGGTTGTCCGGCTCGTTTTGGATCTCCTGCATTCGGGTCCGGGCCCGATCGGCGCACTCCGTGCCGGGGTACTTGTCGAGGATGGTGCGGTAATAGAGGCGGGCCGCGCCGTATTGCTTCTTGTTGTCGTAGTACTGGGCCACGGCCCACTCCCGCTCGGCCCGCTGCTGGCGGATGTTGGCCCGGGTGGCGGCCACGCGCGACTCCTCGTCGCCGATCTGCCCGTGGAATTGGGCCAGGGTTTGCTTGGCGATGTTGTCGGCATCGTTCAGGGGCGTGACGTCGTACCGCGCCCCCTGGTACACGTGGAGCTTGGCCTGCAGGCCAAACAGGTGCGCCTCCTTCTGGAAGCGGCTCTTGGGATAGTCCTTGCGCAGCAGATCGTAATTGTAGGCCGCCTCCTCCCACTCGCCATGCCGGAAATGATAATTGGCGCTGGCAAATACGGCCGAATCGGCCAGCGGGCCGGTCGGGTCGTGCAGCCGCACCATGTCGTATGCCCCCAGGGCATTGCCCGCCGTGTCGAACCACGGCCGGGTCTTGTCCGTCGCGTTGGGCGTGGTCGGCCAGTGGTGCGACTTGTCGTCCAACTCCTCCCAAAACCGGCCGATGCGGAACACCCGCGACATCACCGTATCCAGATAGCGGGTGTTCTCGTGCTGTTTCATGAGGTTCGCATAGGCGTCGTAGGCCTTCGAGTAATTGTCCGAGAAGAAATAGCACTCGCCCATCAGGAACAGGGCGTCTTCTTCGAGCATGGAGTCGGGCCAGCGCCAGGAGGCCGTGTAGAACTTATCCGCCGCCTCCTCATATTTCTTGTCGCGGAACAGGGCCAGGCCTTCCTGGAACACATCGCGGGCGAGTTTTTGGTCCGGCCCCCAGCCGGTGGCCTTCTTGAGGTCTTTCCAGGTCTGCTCCGGCGCCAAGTGCGTCCAATCCCAAGCGCTGTCCTCGTCTTTCTTCTTGTCATCCGGCGGGGCGGCGGGCTCGAGGGGGGCCGGCTGGCCCGCCACGCCCGGCGGCGCCGACGCCACGGGCGCCGGGCCGGCAGGCCACCCCGGCGCCGGGCCCATGCCAATGGCAGGCACTACATCCCGGCCTGCCGGCGCCACGTCGGTTGCGCCCACCGGCACAATGCCGGCGCCCTGGCGCACGGCGGCGGCCGAAGGGCCAGGATTGCCGGCATAGCCCGGCGACGCCGCAGGCATGTAGCCGGCGGGCGGAGCGTACGGCGGACCGCCTGGTGCAAGTCCGGCCGGCCCAGGTCCGCTCGGCACGCCACCCCAGCCGGCGGGAGCCGCGTTGGGATACGCCCCGGCAGGAGCGGCGTTGGGGTAAGCCCCGGCAGGATAGGCCCCGGCAGGATAGGCCGGCGGGTATGCCGTGTTGGGATAGGCCCCGGCGGGAGCGGCGTTGGGGTAAGCCGCGTTGGGATAGGCCCCGGCGGGAGCGGCGTTGGGGTAAGCCGCGTTGCCAGTGTTGTTGGTCTGCGGCGGCAAGCCCTGTGCCGAGGCGGGCCGCGACAAGGGGCTTGTGCAGCCGGCCAGCAGGGCCGCGCCGCCGGCCAGCACAAAGATAGCCCGGCCCAATCCCGCGATCATTCGTGACACTGGCGACATCCTTGTCGTGCGGCATCCTTGTCGTGCGGCTATTTCAAGAAACTCAACGGTGCGAGGCCCAGAACTGTTCGAGGTGCTCGTGCATTCGTGGTTTGCGTCCCAGCAGGTTGACGACGTAATGGTTCAGCACCCTGCGCAACTCGGCCCCCAGGCGTGGATCGAGTTCGATCCGGCGCCAGGCCTGGCCGTGCGGGTCGGCCAGTTGGGCCATCGTCCGCAGCACTCCGGCGTTGACCGCGGCGACCTCATTCTTTCCCTCGCGACAGTTCTTGCACAGCACGCCGCCGTGGCTGGCCCCGAAGGCCATCCGGCCGGCCGGCTGGAGGGGCGTGCCGCACTCGGCACAGCGGTCCAGCGCAGGCGCGTGTCCGAGCAGCCGCAAGGCGCCAAGCTCGAAGCGTGCCAGCCGCCGCTGAAGGCCCTCGCCGGCGGCCAGGGCTTCCAGTGTCTCGTCGGCCAGGTCGAATAGTTCAGGATGAGGATCGTTCTCGTCGGTCATCGCGCCGAGCAGCTCGGCCACGTAGTAACCGGCGTACAGGCCGGCCAGGCTTCGCCCCTGGGGCCGAAACCGCCGCAGGAGCTTGGCCTCCGTCACTAAGTCGAGCGCTTCGGACGATTTGTGGAGGAAGACTATTCGACAAAGGGTCAACACGTCAAGAGCAGACTCGAAGGGGTTCTTGGGCCGCCGGGCGCCCTTAGCCAAAGCCCCTATCTTGCCGAACTCCCGCGTGAACAGCGTAACCACCAGGCTGGTCTCGCTGAACTCAACGGTTCGGAGGCAGATCGCGGTGGCTTTTTCGGAAGGCATGGATGAGAACTTCGTCCAGTCGGCGGGGCTCCCGGGCGCGGCATCACCATTGTAGGGGTGGCACTGGCGAGACGCCAGCGGCACCCTCCGCCAGTGGCACGCACAAGCACTGGCGCCAGTGCCACCCTCCGCCTTCCGCCTTCCGCCTTCCGCCCTCCGCCTTCCGCCCTCCTCCCTCCGCCTTCATCCTTGCCGCGGCGCGGCTCAGTCCAGACTCAAGCCGATCAGGTACTCGTCCAGGTCCTTGCGGAGCTTCGTCTCCCGCTCGCTGAACTCCTTGATCTGGCCGCGGTAGCGTTCGATTTCGTCCTCCTGGTCGGAGAACTTCTTGACGTACCGCTTGTAGAGGTCGGTATTGTGGTCCAGGCGGGCCATGTTCTCGCGGATCCGCGACTGCTCCTCGCCGATGGTGCGGATCTGCTGCTCGAGTTGGCCCCGCCGCTGGACCACCTCGGCCAGGGCCTGCTTCCGCTTGATCACGTCGGCCAGGGCTTGCTTGACCTTGTCGCTGGCCGCCTTCGCGCCCAGGTAGATCTCGATCGCCGGCGGCTCGAGGTTCGACAGGGCGATGTGCTGGCTGTCGGTCCGCTCCTCCTCGACGACCAGCTTGGCCGGGACGCCCGGCCGGGCCTCGACCGCAAAACGATACTTGTCTCGCGTCTTCTCGGCCGGCTCCTTGGGCGCGACCAGCGTCCAGCTCGGGTCGTGGGGATACTCGATGAGCACGTTCTTCACCACGCGGCTGGAGTTCTTGATCGTGTACTGCTGGGCCCGGGCGTGCTTCTGCTCGGCGATCAGCGTGCCCTTGACCAGCCGGACGCTGACCAGTTGCTCGGGCCGGCCGGTGCTCTCCGGGGCGACCTCGGTGTCCAGGTCCAGGGCGTAGCTGACCAAGCGCTGGCCGCCGGGGGCGAGGTCGGCGATCGTGGCGTCGCCGGCATACACTCCGCCGTCGAAGACGGTGATCGGCCCTTGCATCAGGTGCAGATCGGTGGAGTTTGTCAGCCGCAATGCGCACAGCGGATGCTTGGGCTGCACGGCGGGGTCGTAGATCGAGAGTTTCTCGGCCTGCACCGGCTCGTTGACGATGGGCAACATGGCCGATTCGTGGCGGGAGAGCGTGACGGGCGTGGTGATGGCGTACTGGAACAGCTCGCCCACGTTGGCGGCCGTGGCGGCCGACTGGACGCCCCGGCCGAGGTCCAAGGCTTGCTCGGCGTCGCGATCGCCCGCCATCCCTTTGCCCTCCATGGCGGCGCCCGCCGTGGCCGCCATGGGCGCGGCTGGGGCGGGCAAGGCCCTGAGCGCCGCCCGGGCACGTCCCAACTGCGCTTGTCCGGCCCGGTCGGACATCGCGGCCGCTTTCTTGCCGAATTCCTGTTCGCGGCGGGCCAGGTCCTGCTCGTAGGCCGGCGGCCGCAGCGACGCGAACCGCTCCAACTCGACCTCCGGCCGCGGAATGTACAGCGGCGAATACAGGTCCATGGTGAACGAGATCGGACGGCCGCTGACCAGCGCCAGCCGCACGTCGTTCCAATCCTCCTCGGTCGGGTTCTCGACGATCGCCCACCCTTGCAGCAGCGTGGCCTTCTTCCCCGCCGGACGATTCTCGGCCTCCCGCCCCGCGGCGCCGGCCTCCAGCGAGCCGACTTCCAGCCGGTAGCTGGTCTTCCACACCGGGGCCTCCTCGACGTAGCCGATGCGGACGTTGCGCCGGCCCGCGCCTTGGAAGTTGATTGTCACCGTCTTCTTGTCGGTGGCGTGCGTGCCGGCCAGCACGGTCAGGGCCTTGCGGATCTCGGCGTCGAGCCGCTCGTTGACCAGCTTGATGCGGCTACAGCTTTCCAGCGTGACGCTCCGCAGCCCCTCGTCGGTGAGCAGGTTGAGCACGTCGGCGTCGATGAAGCGGTCCTTGCCCAGTTCCAGCTTGCGGGTCTCCAGGCCGACGATGACGCCGGTGATCTTGTTGGGGGCGTCGACCTCGACCTTCTCGCCCCGCACCTGCTCCAGCAGTGCCGAGAGCCGCGGATTGCCGTTGAGGTTGACGGCGAAGCTGCTCAGCCGGCGTTCCAGGGGATCGCTGGAGCCGTAGCCGACCGTCGAGACGCGGCCGCCGCTGAGGTCCTGGACCACCATGCTTTTCAGCAGGTCGTTGATGTCCTTGACCTTGAACTTGAGCTCGACCTTGGCGTTGTCGCGGACCTCGCCGGCATGTTCAAAGAACCCCACGCCGGAGCTGAACAGGACGACGCGCCGCAGGGCCAGGCCGGTATTGCCTTCCACGCCCGACGGCGGATGGCCCGCGGCGGCCGGGGCCGAGGGTGACGCATGCCGCCCCCCCTTATCGCCTACGGTAGCTGGACCAGGAGTGCCGGCAACCGCCGATGCGGGCGACACGCCCGCGTCACCCGCCACAGGTGGGGCTGCAATCGCCCCCGGCGGCGATGGCCGCGAAACGATCCACGCGGCCGAAAAAGCAGCCGCCAGCAGAACCAATACCCCGACGAGCGGATGTCGCAAGAAACTGCAGCGCAAGAACATGGGACGAAACCTCCGTTTGGACAGCATGGTGGGCCGGTGCAACACATAATTCTACGTCGTTGGACGATCCTGTCGCGGAAGAAGTTCCCCGGACGCCGGCTATTGCCGGCCGTAAGTTGCAACGGGATAATAAGTTGTGGCGCCTGTGCAAGGTTTTTGTTGAGAGGCGTCAATGTATCAGGCACACTCCGTGTGCCGTCCGCCATGCCTTGTTCCGCTTCAACGGACGGCACACGGAGTGTGCCTGATACATTGGTGCGGCCGATCCGCGTGGGGCTTGTGCAAGGTTTCACCGGCGGCGGAAACTGTCTTCATGGCCATGACCCAGCCTAATCCTCGCCCAGAACCTGACGGCGGCGACCCACGGCAGCGCATCGACTGGTCGGCTGCGCTGGCGGCGCACGACCGGTGGCTGCGGACCGTGGTCTATGCCCGCCTGGGGCAATGGCAGGCCGTGGAAGAGGTGATGCAGGATGTCTCGCTGGCGGCGGTCCGGCAGCATGCGCCGATCGCCGACGCCGAGAAGGTGGCCCCCTGGCTGTACCGGCTGGCAGTGACGCATTCGCTGCTGTACCGGCGGAAGCAAGGGCGCGGGCGGAAGCTGATCGATCGCTACGCCCAGCGAACCCGGCCGAGCGAGTCGGACCGGTCGCCCGATCCGCTGGACTGGCTCTTGGCCAAGGAACGGGGGGAGCAGGTCCGCGCCGCGCTGGGGCGTTTGCCGCGGCGCGACGCGGAGATTTTGCTGCTTAAGTACACGGAAGATTGGAGTTACCGGCATTTGGCGCGGCACTTGGGAGTTAGTCAAAGCGCGGTCGAGGCCCGGTTGCATCGGGCCCGGCAGCGCCTGCGCAGCGAGTTGGCCGCGGTTGAAGACGTGCCAGCAGGATTCTCTCCTTTGAAGCTGGGGACGGGCAAATGAACCCGAACGACGAATTGACGAGCCTTCCCGCCGACGAGCGGCGGCTGGACTTCCTGGTCGACGACGAGTTGGATGAGCCGGAGCGGCGGGCATTGCTCAGCCGGTTGGAGCAGGAACCCGACGGCTGGCGGCGGTGTGCGCTGGCGTTTCTCGAGTCGCAGTCCTGGCGGAAGGAATTGGGGAGCATGGTCCGCCGGCCGATCGAGGCCGTGGGGCGGCCGGCGACGGCCGGCCCCGCGCGGTGGCGGGGCCGCCTGGGCACGCTGCTGGCCGTGGCGGCCAGCTTCCTGGTGGCCTTCCTTCTGGGCACGCGGCTCCGCGACGGCTGGCCCGCCGGTCCGGCCGGCGGCCGGCCTATGGCAGGCGCGCTCGCCACGGGCGAGGGCGAGGCTCACCGCTTGGTGTCTGCGCCGGCCGGCCCCGGGCATCGGCAGGATGCCTCGGCCGATCCGGCGCAGAACCGCGGCGGGCCCGCCGAGCAGTGGGAAATGGTGACGCTGGCGGCGCCCGAGGGATCGGGCGGGGCGATGGAACCGATCCGCGTGCCCGCCGTCCGCCGCGACACCCTGGACCCCGGCTGGCTGGAACGCCTGCCCGGGGCGATGCCGGCCGACGTATTGCAGGCCTTCCAGCGGACCGGCCATGAGGTCCGCCAACATCGCGAGTTGATACCCGTGGACTTGAATGACGGCCGCCGGCTGGTCATGCCCGTGGAGCAAGTCGATGTCCATTTCGTGGGCCGGCCGGCTTTGTGAGGTGTCCAAAAGGGGACAGTCCCATTTTCGTCGGACGAAAATTTGGACAGTCCCCAGGTTAGCGGCTTTGCGAGGAGCGACGTAAGGATCAGAGTTTTGCAGTGGGGTGAAGACCGCACAAGTGGTCCCCCTCTCCCTCTGGGAGAGGGCCGGGGTGAGGGGAAGCTGTGATGGTCTCGGAAACTGGAAAAGCGGTATCCTCACAAATTCCCCTCACTCTAGCCCTCTCCCGGAGGGAGAGGGGACCGGGCATCCGCAATTTGCAAAAGTCCAGTTAGGAGCGGCACGAGGATTCGTTTCACAACTTGCAGGCCAGCCGCCTGCGACACACAAAAGGAGCAGATCATGTCGAAGCATTGGCTGATGAGCGCAGTTGTGCTGGCCCTGTTGGGCGCAGCCATGGTACCGGCGCTAGCCAGGGCGGAAGATGGGATTGGGCCGGGCGGGCCTGGCGCAGTGATCCAGATAGGAGAACCGGGCGGCCTCGGCCTGGAATTGATCGCGGAGCGAGCGGAGGGAGCCGCCGTGGTTCGGCCGGGCGAATACTGGCTGGGGATCGCCGTCGAGCCGGCCTCCGAGCCGTTGCCGGCCGAATTGAAGCTGCCCAAGGTGCGGGGGCTGGTGGTGGAAAACGTGCTACCCGACAGCCCGGCGGCCAAGGCGGGAATTAAGAAATCCGATATCCTCCTGAAGGCCAACGACCGCCTGCTGAAGGAGCCCGCCGACCTCGTCCGGGAGATCAATAAAGTACGGGAGGGCAAGCTCGCGCTGGATGTCCTGCGGGACGGCAAGCGGCAGACGATCGCCGCCACGCCGGCCAAGCGCCCGGCGGGGGCCTTCAGCCTGAGCTTCGGCAGCGAAGGGAAGCCGGACCAGGACGCGCTGAAGTCGATCGAGTCGTGGATGCGGCAAGTGATGCCCCAGGGGCCCGGCGGCCAGATGGAGTTTCACTTCATTCATCCGGGCCAGCTCCTGCCGCCCGGCGCCTCGGTTCCCGGCGCCACTAGCGTGACTACCACGGTCAAGACGGAGGCCGTTTTGCCCGATGGCTACAAGATCGAGATCGTTCGCGAGAACCAGAAGCCGGCCCAAGTCACCGTAACGCACGAGAAGGAGAAGTGGCAGGCTACCGAGCCCGACCTGGGCAAGCTGCCCGACAAGGTCCGGCCCGAAGCCCAGCGGCTGTTGCACCTGGGTTCGGGGAACGTGTTCTGGAGCTTGGCGCCGGGGCAGGGTTTGGCGACCTTCAGAAACGTGCCGCCGGGGCAGGCCGACGCAGCGCCGCCGATGCCGCCACATGGCATGCTCAATCTGCCGGGCCGGCTGCCGGGCCTGGAAGGCCGCCTCGAAAAGCAACTCAGCGACCTCAGCCGCCGCCTGGACGAGTGTCGCCGGGCGGTGGACGGTATGAATAAGCACGTCGACGCCCTGGTCAAGGCGGTCGACGAATTGCGCGGCAAGCCGGCCCCGCCGCCGGCTGTCAAGAAACCGTGCGAGAAGAAGCCGCCCGAGAAGAAAGCCCTCGAGAAAAAAACGCCTGATAAGAAGCCGCCGGAACACGGCAACCAGGTGTAAGGCGGCCCGGGTAGGGTGGGTCTTGTGGGCCGTGGGTAGGGTGAGGCAAGCGCAGCGCAGTCCCACCATGAATCGGCGGTAATCGTGGTGGGACCGCGCTGCGCTTGTCCCACCCTACAAGCTCCCGCCCGTCGTCCGTCTCCCGTCGTCCGTCTCCCGTCGTCCGTCTCCCCTCGTCCGTCGAAAATGGTTCAGCCCTGTTCTTCCTTGTCGAAGGCCGAGTCGAAGGCGCGGCGGCTGGGCTCGAAGTCGGCCTTCCGCACGAACTCGCAGGCCTCCTTCGCTCCGTGGTCGCGATCCATGCCGCTGTCCTCCCACTCGACCGACAGCGGGCCCTGATAGCCGGCCTGGTTCAGGGCCCGGATCATTTCCTCGAAGTTCACGCCGCCGTGGCCCAGCGAGCGGAAGTCCCAACCCCGCCGCGGATCGCCGAAGTTCAGGTGGCTGGAGAGGATGCCGCTGCGGCCGTTGAGCGTTACGATGGCGTCCTTCATGTGCACGTGGAAAATGCGGTCCGGGAAGCGGCGAATGAATTCCACCGGATCGACGCCCTGCCAGATCAGATGGCTGGGGTCCAGGTTGAAGCCGAACTCCTCGCGCCAGTCGAGGGCTTCCAGGGCCCGCTCGGCCGTGTACAGGTCGAAGGCGATCTCGGTGGGATGGACCTCCAGGGCGAACTTCACCCCGCACTCGGCGAACACGTCCAGGATGGGGTTCCAGCGCTCGGCCAGCAGCTTGAAGCCGTCGTCGATGGCCTGGGGCGAGACCGGCGGGAAGGAGTACAGCCATTGCCAGATGCTCGAGCCGGTGAACCCGTTGACGATTTGGATGCCCAGTTTCTGGGCCGCGCGGGCCGCGTCCTTCATCTCCTGGGCGGCACGCGCGTTGACGCCGGCCGGCTTGCCGTCGCCCCACACCGCCGGCGGCAGGATGGCCTTGTGCCGCTCGTCGATCACGTCCAGCACCGCCTGGCCGACGAGGTGATTGCTGATCGCCCAGACCTGCAGGCCGTGGCGATCCAGCAGCTCGCGTTTCCGCTGGCAGTAGTCGGGCTGGGCCAGGGCCAGATCGACTTGGAAGTGGTCGCCCCAGCAGGCCAGCTCGAGCCCGTCGTAGCCGAATCCGCTGAACTTCTTGGCCAGCTCCTCCAACGGAAGGTCGGCCCATTGGCCGGTAAACATCGTCACGGGTCGTGCCATCGGATTCTCCCTTTGTGGTCGGTGTGAAACAACAAGGCCAGGTGCGCGGCGCACAACCGGACGGCCCGGCCGGCGTGCCGTGCTTTCGCTCGGGGGGCCGCGGCATTTTCACTGTGCGAGGAACTCCGGACGGCCCCCAAGCATTCATTATTGTGCCACAAGTTCGGCCGCGTGCATACGGGGGTAGGGCCGTCGGCCGGGTTGGAAAGCGTACAAATTCGACCACCGTCGAATGGGCTTCAAAGGGTACAAGGCAGGGACTCTAATTCTTGTGCCCCCTAATGGTGGTGGTGCGAGGCATTGAGGCCGCCGGTTACACGCGATATGTTTAGCCATTGCCAGGCGTTCAAGACCAAGAGAGACAAGTCGTCGATGACGAAGATCGCGGTCCCAATGGACAGGAAGCACCTCTCCGCCCTGGTGCGTGCAGGCGAGGGCCGCACCCTGGAGTTCAAACGCTCCACCGGCGAGTTGAAGGAGGCTATGCAGACGCTTTGCGCCTTCCTCAACGGCTCCGGCGGCATGGTGCTGTTCGGCGTCAGACCGGACGGCAGGCCCGAGGGCCAGCAGGTCTCGGACCAGACAATTCGCGACATTACCCAATCCGGCGAGCGGTTCGAGCCGCCCGCCGACTTCACGCTCCAGCGGCTCCGCGTGGGCCCAGGCCGCGAGGTGCTCGCGATGGCGGTCCAAACTGGCCCCTGTACCGGACCGTTCACCTATGACGGCCGCGCCTACGAGCGAGTCGCGAGCACGACGCGGAAGATGTCGCAACCAAAATACGAGAAGCGTCTTCTGGAGCGGGCCCACGGCAGGCGACGCTGGGAAAACGAGCCCGCCGATGGCCTGACGCTCAAGGACCTGGATCGCAAGGAAATCCTGCGAACGCGCGAGCTGGCCATTCAGCAGAACCGGATTTCGCCGGATACGAGCCGTGACATCGGCGAAATCCTCGACCGGCTGGGGCTCCGCATGGCGGGCGTTTTTACGCAGGCCGCCCAGGTGCTCTATGGGAAGCGATTCCTGCCCGATTATCCGCAGTGCCTGCTGAAAATGGGCCGCTTCCGCGGCACCGAGATCACCGGCGAGATCGTGGACAACCGGCAGGAACATTCGAAGCTATGGGCGTCTCCCCACCGGAATCACGGTCAAACAACTATCGGGGAAGCACGATTCAAAGCCGGTCAATCCGTTGATTGCCGGGGCGTTTCACCGCACCGGCGCCGTGGAAGTCTGGGGCCGGGGCACGAATCGGGTAATTGCCATGTGCAAGAAGCATGGAGCCGAGCCCCCGCTCTTCGAGGAGATACAAGGGTTCGTTCACGTCACGTTCAAAGCGCAGTTAGTTGCCGAAGGCTTGGCACCGACCGAACCAGGGGGCCAAATCGCCGCACAAATCGCCGCACAAGTCACCGCACAAGTCACCGCACAAGTGGCCGCACAAGTGGCCGAGTTCTGTAGAGAGCCCAAGTCGGCCAAGGAGATCATGGCCGAGTTGGGCCTGAAACATTGGAAGACGTTTCAGTCGAACTACCTGACGCCCTTGCTCGCAATGGGTGTATTGGAACGCACTATCCCCGACAAGCCCAGAAGCCGCCTACAGCGATATCGTACGACGGCGGCCGGTTTGCCCTAGCAACCCGGAGAAAGAACGGCGTCCAGCATCAGATTACAAGAAGCACATTGTCGATGGGGCTAGGTCTTGGAACCTCCCTGAGAGGTACATCAAAGAGTTGGAGCAAATCCAGGTGGCGACATGATTCCCAAGGAGTGCAAGCGTTTGGCCGAGGTCGATTTCCCGAGCGCCGGAGCGCCGAAGCACGCCCCGGGGGAAAACTCCATTCGGCAAGGGCACCCATCGACGCTGCGCTTGTGGTGGGCACGGCGGCCCATGGCGGCGTGCCGAGCGATGCTCATGCCGCTGCGGCTTCCCGACGCGGCGGAAAATGCGTATCAGGCGCAACTGCTCACATTCGTTCGCCTTACGACAATTCATGCGACCACCCGCCAGGTTGTGCTCGGAGTCCCTTGCCTGGCCTTCGGCCGCGCGCGGCAAGAACGGCAAGACGGCTCCTCGACCAGACCTTTCTTTCCGATAAACTACATGGTAGACTACTTTCATGGATCTGCTCCCCACTCGACCTGCCGCAAGGCCTCGGGTGGGGTTATTTTTTTGCGGAGGACAGCGAGATGACCATTCGCGCCGGAAAGCACCGGACTCGGCAACGAGGGACACTGGCCACCTCGGTCCTGGACGACATCGTGCGACGAATTGTCGAGGTTGCACGGCCGCAACAGATCGTGCTCTTCGGATCGGCGGCCCGTGGAACGATGGGGCCCGACAGCGACGTCGATCTCTTGGTCATCAAAGCAGGCAGATTTGGCCGCGACCGGCTTACAACGACGATTTATCGCCGCTTGTCCGGCGCGGGTGCGGCTGTCGATGTGGTGGTTGTGACACCGGAGGAGGTCGCGCGCTACCGCGACACGCCCTGTCTGGTGATCTGCCCGGCCCTGAGAGAAGGAAAGGTTGTCTATGCCACTTAAACGGTTGCCGCCCGACGATCCGCGCGAGTGGCTCAACCGCGCCGGAAGCAATCTGGCGCTTGCTGCACAGGAGGTCCCCGGCGTGTATCTGGAGGAACTGTGCTTCCAGGCCCAGCAGGCCGCGGAGAAAGCCGTCAAGGCGGTTTTCATCCACCGCGGCGAGACGTTCCCCTACATTCACGACCTGGATCGATTGCTCCGCTTGCTTGAGGGAAACGGGGTCACCGTTCCGCGATACGTCAACGAAGCGAAGGAACTGACGCGCTTCGCGGTCGTTATGCGCTATCCTGGATTGACCGGACCGGTCGCCAAGAGAACCCAACGCCGCGCAGTCCGTATCGCGGCGGGGGTCTTGCGCTGGGCAACGCGGCAAGTCGAAGGGCGCTGCCGGTGATCCCCAAGGAATGCAACCGCTTGGCCAAGGTCGATTTCCCAATTGCCGTGGTGTCGAAGCACAGGGGGCGCGTGACGGTGGTCCGACACGGCGATCCGTCAGCGTCGCCTATTTGGCGGTCACGGCGCCCGTCGGCAGAACGCCCGAGCCTCTCGCGCGATTCCGACCTTGGCCCAGCGCAATGGCCTATTGCCAACAGGTCTTCCCTAAGAGAGGAGCAGGGTAAATGGAAAGGCAGATTGTGCGTTCCAGCAACATCCGAGCAATCGGCTACGATGCCGAAAGCTCGACGCTCGAGGTCGAGTTCCAGTCCGGCGACGTATACCAATATACGCGAGTGCCTGCCACTGTGCATGCGGCACTGATGAAAGCACGCTCAAAAGGTGCGTACCTCAATCAGCACGTCAAGAATACCTATCAGTGCCGGCAGATTACATAGGAGGGCACGGTGATTATAAAGGAAGTGAGTGTCAAGAACTTCCGCTCCATTAAGGACGCTTCCTTGCCTTGTGAGGAACTTACCGTCCTGGTCGGGCCAAACGGGGCGGGCAAGTCATCGTTTCTGAAAGCGGTCGAATTGTTCTATTCAGCCGCGCCAAAGTTTGCCATTGAAGATTTCTACGATTCCGACACCACCGCGGACATTGAAATCGCAATCACGTTCACCGCACTCACTCCAGACGAGGCCGAACTATTCGCCAACTACCTCGAAGGCCCGGAGTTGACCGTTGTACGGGTTCTCTCTCTATCTTCCGGAAAGGCGGCCAAGTACCACGGCTCTGCTCTTCAGAACCCGGATTTTCTCCCCATCAGAGAAGCCGGCAGCGCAAAGGAGAAGAGGACCGCTTACGAGGCCTTGCGGGGCGGCGGAAAATACGCCTCTCTGCCGAAATGGACCAACCAGGGTGACGCAGTTCAGATCCTCAAGCGATGGGAAGTCGCTAATCCGGCTGGGTGTGTCCGGCAACGTGACGACGGTCAGTTTTTCGGCTTCACCGAAGTTGCCCAGGGTTATCTTGGCCGATCAACTCGATTCATCTTCATTCCAGCGGTTCGCGATGCGGGCGACGACGCCGCGGAAGGGAGGGGCTCGCCGATTACCGAGATCCTGGATCTGGTTGTTCGCAGCGCGCTCGCCAGCCGGGCGGATCTCGCCAAGTTCAAAGAGGAGATGCAGAAGCAATACGAAGACATTTTGGACCCGGCAAAGCTAACGGAGTTGGGGACTCTCGAAAAGGGCCTCTCTTCGACCCTGAAGTCCTTCGTGCCAGACGCCGAGGTGACTCTGAAGTGGGCCAAGTTGGGCGACCTTGAAGTGCCGTTGCCCAAGGCTGACGTTAGGCTCGTCGAAGACGGATACCCATCCTGCGTGACCCGCACTGGACACGGTCTACAACGCGCCTTCATCCTTACGATGCTTCAGCACCTGGCCGTCGCTCAGGCGTCCTCGGCCCCCGCTGCCCCTGAGGATGGCGAGGAACCACCTCCCGTTACTCTCCTAAATCTGGTGTTGGGCATCGAGGAACCTGAACTCTACCAGCATCCCAATCGACAGCGTCACCTCGCGCGGATTCTCGCTCAACTTGCGTCTGGCTCATTGCCGGGCGTGGCCGCAAGTACCCAGGTCCTCTACTGCACGCACGCTCCTCTGTTCGTAGGCATCGATCGCTTTTACCAGGTTCGCCTCTTGCGGAAAGAGGAGGCCACGGCCAACAAGCCGAGGGTCACCAGGGTCGTCCGGGCCGATGGCGATGCCGTCGCCGAAGACATCTGGAAAGCGAGCGATGGCAAAGACCAGGACGGCAAACCGGTAGGTAAATTCAGTTGGGCCACCTTACGCCCACGGTTGCAGGCCATAATGACTCCCTGGACTAGCGAAGGCTTCTTTGCTGATGTTGCCGTGCTCGTCGAGGGGGAAGGCGACCGCGCGGTCATTTTAGGTGCTGCCAACACCATGGGCCACGATCTCGAAAGCAGCGGCATTTCGGTCATCCCCTGCGGGGGCAAGTCGAACCTGGATCGTCCAGCAACGATATTCCGGCATCTTGGAATACGAGTGTACGTCGTGTGGGATGGAGATGAAGGAGGGAAGGATTCAAAGCCGGAGGACAACCGACGGTTGCTGCGGCTTCTCAAAATGCCCGTGGTTGATTGGCCGTGCGCAGTGGACGATTCCTATGCGTGCTTCAAGGCAAACCTCGAAAGCACGCTGAAGGAAGAAATCGGTGCAGCGGAGTTCGAGGCGTTCTTGGCCGAGTCACAGAGCGCGCACGCAATCCCGAAAAGGCAGCACGCCATCAAGAACCCGGTGGTCATTAGCGAGGTGCTATCAAAGGCCACAACGGCTGGGAAGTCCAGCCCCACGATGCAGGCAATCATAACAAGGGTTGTTGCCCTCAAGCAGAAAGTGGCCATCGCGTGATCCCCAAGGAACACAACCGCTTGGCCAAGGTCGGTTTCCCGTTCGCCGTGGCCAGGAATCGTCGCCTCTTGCCTGCCGGAGGTCTTGTGCCCGCTCTGCGAATCGTTGCCTTCTGGCTGGCCTGGCTGGGGCTGGGCCTGGCGGCGGGTGTGACGGCCGCGGCCGGCGAGGTGCAGTTGGAAGTGGTGGGCGGGACGGGCTCGCCCCTGGTGTACCAGGAGTGGCTTAAGGCCCTCAGCGGGGCGGGAATCCGCAACGTCCGCATCCGCAGTGCCCAGCCGGCCGACCGCCCGGCGATCGACGTGCGCGGCACCGCCGAGCGCCCGGTGTACTTGGTCACCGGCGTGCTGGGTGCCGGCGATGAGATCGTGTTGCCGGGCGGCCGTTTCCGCCGCAGCGAGGTCCGCCGGCTGGCCGAATGGCTGGACGACCTGGCGAAGCGCGGCCCGCCCGAGAGCCGCCCGGCGAGATCGGCCTTCGGCCTGACGGACAAGCAGCTCGAGGCGGTGCACGACGATCTGGCCCGGCCGCTGGAGTTCTCAACCGCCGGCGTGGGCCGGGCCGAGGCCCTGCAAAAGATCGCCGGGCGGCTCAAAGTGCCGCTGCGGATCGAAGGCGAGCTGCCGGGCGACGAGAAAATCGAAGAGGAGCTGAGCGGGGTGTCGGCGGGCACCGCCCTGGCTTGTATCCTGCGGCCCGTGGGCTTCGCGCTTGTTCCGCAGGAATCCGGCGGCGGGCTGGCCTACCGCGTCGCTTCGGCGAAGCTCGACCAGGAGGTGTGGCCCATCGGCTGGCCGCCGAAACGGGTCCACGAGGCCCTGCCGGGGCTATACGAGCTGCGCAACGTCAACGTCTCCGGCGTCTCGGCGGCCAAGGTGCTGGAGGCGGTCGGCCGTCAATTGCACGTGCCCGTGCTCCTGGACCATAACGCGCTGGCCCGGCACGGCATCGACCCGGCGCAGGCCGCCGTCTGGCACCCCCAGACGCGCACCAGCTACAGCGTGGCCCTGCGGAAGATTCTGTACCAGGCGGGGCTGAAGTTCGAGGTCCGCGTCGATGAGGCCGGCCACCCGCTGCTCTGGATCAGCACCCTCAAACCGGTGTGAGGGAATTTCAAAGTCAAAATCACCGGCGTCCGGTTATAAGTTGAACAGCGACAACTGGTTAGTCTCGAGATAGTTCCTTACGTCGCCCGCTTGACGTAGAGCAGCCGTGCCACGGCGATGGTGCCGAACACCGCGACGACAATCACGATCCAGTCCGGAACTCGGAAGACCATCTTGAGCGGCACGGTGATGGCCAGGGCGGCAATGGCGATGGTGGGGTGGCGGCGGGCGAACTGTCCGAAGACGGCCCCGAAGATGGCCGGCGAGGTGTAGTTTACGAAGGCCGTTTGCAGCGGCGGCGGGAAGTGCCGGAGCAGGCCGTAGCCCGCCGCCGCGCCTACGATCAGGAACAGCAGGCTGGTGATGATCGAGCCGGCGATGCCCAGGGCCGAGACGATCTCGGCCTCCGGCGTATCGGGTTCCACGCCGGCCGCCTCCTGGGCGATGGCCGAGCAGGGCAGGCGCATGTTGGCGACGTTGCCCGCCAGGAACGACATGTAGGTTCCCACCAGTCCCAGCACGGGGAAATAGGAGATCGGCTCGACGACATAGAAGGCCCCGAAACTGGCGAGCACCATGCCCCAGCCGGCCAGGGCCACGTCCCAGGTGGGGAAGGCGCCGTACTGCAAGTAGAGGATCAGATTGGGCGCCAGGCACAGCACCGCGGTTGCCAAGAGCGTGGGCACTCCGATGCGGGCCGCGGATCGCTGCCAGGCTGCTTCGGCTTGCTCGTTCGGCGCGGCAGACACGACTGCTCCCTCCGCGATAAGACCGTTTTCGACTCAGTGGACACGACTGCACTGTCAGACCGTCATGGCCACGGCCATTCCCATGAGCATGGCCAGGCCCAGGGCGTACTCTTTCTTGAGCCAGGCGAATCTCTCGCAGAGCAGCAGCAGCGTTATCATGCTCAGCCCGCCGACCACTTCGGCGGCCAGGGAACCCTTGCTGCCATCCAGATTCCTGACGTTCAGCGCGGCGAAGGCGCCGAGCATCGCCGCACCCGACAGCGTGGCCAGCCACTGCGGGTCTCCGCCGCTGAGCTTGGCGCGGATCGGCTCCAGGCGGCGGGCCAGGAGGGCGACGAAGAGCAGCCAACCCACACCGGTAACGTTCATGGCCCACCAGGAGCTGGCCAAGGCCGTCAGATCGTAGCCCGCCGAGCCGAATCGCACGCCCTGGGCCTCAGCGCCGAATTGCGCCGCGGCCATCGAGGTGGGGGCGGCGCCGATGATCGCGAGCTTGAGCAAGGTGACCGGCGCCCCCACCACCGTCATCAGCGCTACCATGAGGATGAAGACGGCGACGGATGGCCCCAGGGCCGAGATCGCGCCGGCCCACAGCGCCTGAACGCACCGTGCGCGGGGAAAGTTGATCCGGCCCGCCGCGGCCAGCGCCTGGCGGATGTAGAGCACCGCTTGCAGCAGGACCACCGCCACCACCACCAGCGCCGCCAGCCAGAACCAGATCCCATTTGCAGCACGAAGGACATCGGGAGGCATGACACTACTCGTTATACTGCCAGCGGCCAGAAATGATCCGACGTCTTCCCTATTGTTAAGGTTCGCGTCATTTCAAACCGTGCGGACTGAAATCAGTGCGGGACTCATTGATCAGTGCGGGACTCAATAGTCGCCATGTGCCCCCCGGGTGGCGGAGCAACAACAAGCCTACCAAGCCGGACCCCGTTTCGATAGTGCCCCCAGCCCTTGCCAGCCCTTGCCGGGCTTGCCAAGACGTTGGCAGGTGGTAGACTGGCCGGCGTGAGTGCCGATGAACCAGGCGCTTCTGCAATCCTCAGGAGTCGTGCCATGCATGCAAGAGTTGAATTGCCCAAGGCGTTCTCGGTGCGTGACGAACATGAGTTCCTTCCCATCCAGCACTTGATGGCCAGGCTGAACCCGGGGCTGCTGGTCAAGCAGGTGGCGACGGGCAGGCACCTCGAAGGCGGCGGCACGGTCCTCTGGGGCCTGGTCTATCTCGACGGCCAGCCGCCCGCGAAGAAGAAGGTCGAGGCTGCCTTGCGGGAGGCCGGCTTCGACTTCGCCCATAACGTCCTGACCCAGGCCGCCGAAGTGTGGACGGACCACCAGTAGCGGTCGCCCGGCTGCTCCGGCCGGAATTCTGCTTGACTTTGTTCACCGATGCGATAAGATGATTTTAAGTGTGGGTCGGCATTCTCGCGGGCTGGAGAATCGCCGAGATTCTTGTCGAAGGGTACCACCGCCGCCGACACACTGACTCGTCTTCTCTTGATGGAACGCTGCGGTGGTGGGCGCGGAGAAGGGGCCTTTTGGCTCGTTCAGGGCGGCTTTTCACCCATGCCCGCTCGGGCCTGGGATCGGCTATTCATCTGTCATTCGACTTGTCCGATCTCCGTCGGGCCCGGGGGCAATATTTCACTGGAGGACGACCATGGACACCCTTCAAGGTCACTTGCTGGTGGCGGCGCCGCACCAGCTCGATCCCAACTTCGCCCGAACGACGGCGCTGGTCGTGCAGCACACGGATCGCGGGGCCTTCGGCCTGATTGTCAACTGCCGGGAGCGCGAAAGACCCGGCCTCTTCTGGCAGCGGGCCCCGAAGCGTCGGCGCCTCGTCGGCCGGCGCCGGCCCTACTTCGGCGGTCCCGTAGCGGGCCCGCTCATGGCGGTGCACACCGATCCCTTCCTGGCCGAGATCGAAATCCTGCCCGACGTGTTCTTCACCGCCAACGAGAAACACATCCTGACTCTCGTCCGACAGCTCCAGCAGCCCTACAAGGTTTTCGCGGGCTATGTCGGCTGGGGCGCGCAACAACTCGATCTCGAGGTTGCGCAAGGGATCTGGCGGAGCATGCCCGCCACGGCCGACTACGTCTTTTCGGCCCGCACCGACTTATGGGACGAATTGTCCCGGCAGATCTTCGAGCTGGTCCTGCACTCCGTATTTCATATCAAGCACATTCCCCAAGACCCGCTCTTGAACTGAATGACCTTGCACGAGCTTGGGAGGGAAAAAGGGGACAGGCACCATTTGCCGGAACGGCCCGGAGGGTGCTTTGCACAAATGGTGCCTGTCCCCTTTTTCCCGGAATCCCGCAAGGTCATTTAATCCGCGCGGCGTCGCTTGAGCATGGTCACTTCGTTGCCCGGATCGTTATAGTGCACTTCGTCCATGAACGTCCGCATCAACACCAAACCCCGGCCATGCTGGCTGGCCACGGCATCCGGCTCGATGGGGGCGGAAAAGGCCGCCCAGTCGAACCCGGCTCCCTCGTCGCGCACGACGAAGCGGGCCTCGCCCGGCGAAAACCTGAGCTCGATGAAGATCTTGCGGTCCCGGTAAGGCGCCTGCGAACAGCGCTGGTCGACCAGGCTCAGCTCGTTCTCCTGGAGCAAAGTGTCCGCCGGGAGCTGTTCCAACTGCTCGGTGCTGAGCTCCAGGTTGCCGTGGAACAGGGCGTTGAGAATCGCGTGCCGCAGCGCGATCCCGATCTGCACCCGGCCCGCAAAATCACACAGCCCCGTGGCAGCCGCCATCTGCTGAACCAGGTCCAGCAAGGGGTCGATGAGCCGGGCGTCGTTGTCCAGCGCGAAGCGGAACTCGCTGCCGGCCAGGCAGCGATAGAAGCGATTTGCGCTGCGTTCGGCGTCGGCCCGCACCAGCACCTCCCAGGTGATCGTCGCCAACTTCTGCGCCAGTTGCGACTTGGGAACATAACTGGCCGCGCCCTGCTGCAGGGCCCGCATCGCCAGGCTCTCGCTGCCATAGGCCGTCATCAGAATGACGGGCACCTGCGGATGTTCGGCCCGCATGACCTTGACCAGCTCCAGGCCGTCCATCAGCGGCATGGCCAGGTCCGTGACGACCAGATCGGGGGCCACGTCTTTCAGACGCGCCAGCGCTTCCAACCCGCTGGCGGCATACTCGACCGTGCACACGGCCGAGCTTTTCAATAATTCGCCGACAAGGCAGCGATCCACCGCCGAATCGTCGACTACCAGGATGGTCGTCATCGGGGCCTCCTCTCTTCTTCCAAGGTCTCCAGTTGCCGCTCGATCCAACCGATTACGCGGGCAGGCGTCGGGAAGTGCGCGGCCACGCCGAGGATCAAACAGACGGCCAGGGCGAGGCTTATCGGGCCGCCCTCGATCAGGTAGCAGATCGTCGCAAAAAACGCACATCCCTCGAACATCGCGGCGCTGGCTATCGTTCTGGTCTGGAACACCATAAACAGGCTTTGGGCGTCGCCAACAGGCTTGCCCGCGGCGCCAGACCACTGCTGTGGACTGACAGGCCGATAGGTGCCGCCAGCGATTTGACGACGACCCCGCGCGGTGACCTGCCAAATGCAGACCGCCCGCGCAATAAGCATCATGCCGGTAAAGAGGGCGGCGATCAGGGTAAGCGAGATCGGCAGCGGCGCGGCGGACGGCACGCCTTGAGGGCCGATAGTCAGGGCGATCACCAGGAAAAACAGTGTGCCGGCCACCAGGGCCCCCACGACAATTTGCAGGATGCGCGTCATTTTCGTCACGTCGGCCTGCCACGAATCATCGGACATGATCTGCTCTCCTCTTGCGCTATTCGAATCGCACGCCCGCCTTGCGGCCCGTCTCCATAATGTACCGCCCCGCTTGCTCGTACTCGGCGGCGGTTTTCAGGTGTTCCATCATCAAGGGCACGTCGCGGGGCAGGGCCGCCAGACGCCGCAAGTAGGTCGCGTAGTCCAGCTTGCCCGTGCCCGGCAGCACCTCGCGGAAGTGCACGTTCATCTCGATGTCCCACGCCAGGTCCTTGGCGTGGCAACTGACGATCCACGGGCCGAGCTTGTCGAACAGCTCGTCGAGCAGCTCGGCGTTGTGATAAAAATGGGCGGGCGAATTGACCGCGTTGCAGGGGTCTAAATGCACGCCGAAGGCCGGGCGATCGACCGCCTTGACTAGCGCCAGGTACGAATCGGCCCCGTCGGGCACGGCCCAACCCATGACCTCGTAGGTGAACTTCGCCCGCTTGGGCTGGACGGCGTCGATGATCTTTCGCGCGTTCTCCACGGCGGCGTCGAAGAACTTCGGCGAGAGATTGTCGGGGTGCGGGCCGTACCAGACCGTCGGATTGTAGGAGCCGGCGATATCGACGCAGCACAAGGCGCCGATCTCGTCGGCCAGGGCCAGCCCCTCGGTAACGTTCTTCAGGTTGGCCGCGCGCTTGGCGGCGTCGACGTCCAGCAGATTGCACCAGCGGCCGACCTCGGCCAGGAGCACGTCGTGCTTGGCGAAGGCCCGGGCCACGTCGCCGATCCGCCGGCTGTCGCCGAGGCTGACATTCGGGCAGTAGGCCGCCCGATAACCGGCTTTTTTATGGGCCAGGGCCAGCCCTTCGGGGTCGCCAGGGGCGTTGAAGATCGGCCCGCCCAGGCGGACAGGGTGCAAATCACCGGCCGCCCGCGGCTCTGCGGCGGAGGATCGCCCGCCCAGCCAGACCGTCGCCGCGGAGGCCGCGGCCCAGGCGAGAAAACTCCGTCGCCCGCTGCGCGGGGAGCAGTTGCCAGTTGTCGGTTGTCGGTTGTCAGTGAGAGAACCCCGTCGCCCGGTACGGCGCGTACGCATGGCAATCGCTCCTCTGGTCTGTCGGCTAAATGGTATGTCGCGTCCAACGGGTGGCACGTCCCTGAGCGGAGCGAAGGGCGTGGTTCGTGGGCCGTCCACGCCCTTCGCTGCTCAGGGCGTGCCACCCAATTGCCAACCTTGTTCTTTCGCGGGCCTCTAGCGGCTAAACATTCCTCTTCGGCTTGGCTTTCGGCTTGGGCGGCTTGTTCGGAAGCTGATTGGCCTCGGGCGTAACCTGGGCCAGGTTGGCCGTCACGTCGGCCTCCGCCCGGCCCAACGTCCAGGCGAATGCGCCCAGGATCAGCGACTTCACCTTGGGGTTGATCCAGATGTCCTCGCGGTGGCCGAAGGAGGTGTAGAACACTCGGCCTTTTCCGTGCATGCGGGCCCAGGTGGCGGGGTAGGGCGGCCGCTGGTAGCACCCTCCGCTCATGCCTTTGGTCTCCTGCACCAGGATCACGTGCAGGTCCGGGGCGAAGTTCTTCGAGGTGTACCATTCCTCCAGGAACTTCGACTCCTCGCCCATGGGCTTGACCCCCGGGAAGTCCGGCGCGGCGACCCGCACCGTGGCCTCCTGCTGGGCGCCGTGGACGATGAATTCGCCGCCCAGCATGGCCAGGTAGGGATCGGGATGTTCCTGCCCCTCGTCGCGGGCGCCCGGAGTGTGGAACGAGTCGGTCGCCGAGTGGAAGCCCACGAAGCCCTTGCCGGCCGCAACGGCCGCCAGCAGCCGCTGCTTGCCGGCCGCCGTCATGGGCGGGTTGCCGTAGGCATCGGGCTTCGCCAGGTCGTCGCTGGTGTAAAAGGCGAAACAGTCGTACTTGTCCAGGTCGCCGTCGAACAGGCTGCCGTCCTTGCTGCACTCGACGTCGAAGCCCGCCGCCTGCCCCCACTCGACGAGCAACTTCTCGGAGTAGGCCAACTGCGTGCCGTTTCGCTTCACCACGCTGTGCTCGAACCCGGCGCTCCGTGTGAAGTAAAGCACCTTGGCCTTCTTGGCCTGGGCCCACGCCGGCCGGCCGGACCAGGCGGTCCAGGCCGCGGTTGCACCAACCGTAACCAGGAAATCACGACGTCGCATGGAACTGTCTCCAATCATGGGTTGAGGGTTTGACCGAAAGCTTTCGCTCGAGGCGGCTTGGATGCCAGTTTATGCTAAAGCGGGGATCGGCCCGCCGCAAGGTCGTTGCGTGGGATTCCGCTTCCACCGCAGCCACCATTTTAGCAGATGCCCCTTCGCAAGCAATCGCGCCGCACGGGAATAGGCGTCAGAAGAGGCGCCGCGAAGCGTTTCGATGAAGGTACGGCCCAGCCAGGGTAAGGCCTTGCCATCAAATTCCTTGCACAGTTCCTGTCCACCGAGGATTCCGACCGGGAACAACACTTGCCCGCTTGCGGTTGCGCGCGCGCCCGCGTAGAATGCTGTCAGAAGTGGGAGTCGCCTTACCGGTTAGTTCGAGGGCCTCTGGGCATACAAACCCGTTGCGCCGGGAAACGGTTAGGTCATGCCTACTGTGTTGCGAACGGGCCGTTACCGTTATTACTTCTACAGCCATGAACCGAATGAACCGCCCCATGTCCATGTGGATAGAGACGACCTTTCGGCCAAGTTCTGGCTGCAACCCGTCGGTCTGGCGCGCAACTTCGGCTTTTCTCCGAAGGTGCTGCGGCGGATTCAACGGTTAGTCAACGAACATCAAGCGGACTTCTTGGAGGCGTGGCATGGGCATTTTGGCGCTGGCGGCTGACGAGCGGGTCGTCGATGTGAAGTTCACTAAAGATACGCTTAGCGTCGCCCTGCGGGACGGGCGGACCATTACCGTTCCCCTGGCTTGGTATCCCCGCTTGTTCAACGCCACTGCGGCCCAGCGGAAAAACTGGCAGGCAGCAGGTGGCGGCTACGGTATCCATTGGCCGGACATCGACGAGGATCTAAGCACGGAGGGACTTCTCCGGGGTGCGCCCGCCCCGCGATCGGCACAGGTCAAGGCTGAGAACAACATGGGCCGCCGAACCAAACGCCCGAGCTGAGCGGCAAAGGTGTCAGGAACATTTTGCTGGAAGAGGATCGGTGTCAGGCCCGCGGATTGCATCGAACTGGTTCCTGACACCTTTTCTGCACCTTCTCTGACACCTCTTCTGGCTCACTTCGGCGGGGCGGGCGGCTCGATGACGGGGTATTTGCCGGAGAGGGCCTTGAGGAACTCGACCAGGTCGCTCTCGTCTTGCTGACTGATCTTGGCGTCGCCGATGGACTTGAACATCTCAGACAGGTTGGGGTTGTCCTTGCCGCCGCCGGCCATTAGGGCCACCGCGTCGGCCAACGTCGCGGCACTGCCGTCGTGGAAATAGGGGTGCGTCTGGGCGACGTCGCGCAGTGCCGGGACGCGGAATTTGCCCAAGTCGCCGTCCTTGCCGGTGATCTTCTTACGGCCCTCGTCGGGGCTGGGCCGGTCCATGCCCACCCCCGCGTTGAAGAACAGGTAGTTGCTGAACAGCGGCGGCCGGTGGCAGCTCGCGCAATTGCTGCGGAAGGTTTCCCAGCCGCGCTTCTGGGCAGCGGTCAATGCGCTCTGCTCGCCTTGAACAAAGCGATCGTAAGGCGAATCGCCGCTGAGCACGGTCCGCTCGAAAGCGGCAATCGCCTTGGCGAAGCCCTCCTTGCTGACCCCCGTTCCGAAGACTCGCTGGAACCGCTCCTGGTAGTCGGGCACCTTGGCCAAGTCGTCGACCACGGCCTCCATCTTGCCGCCCATCTCGATCGGATTCTCGACCGGCCCGGTGGCCTGCTCCTCCAGGGTCTTGGCACGCCCGTCCCAAAACTGCGAGGTGGCGTAAGCGGCGTTGATGACGGTCGGGGCGTTGCGGCCGCCCTTCTGGTGACCGATGCCTTCACTGGTCGGCGTATGCTCGGCCCAGGCCATCTGCGGATCGTGGCACGTGGCACACGAGACCGTGCCGTCCTTGCTCACACGCTTGTCGAAGTACAGCAGCCGGCCCAACTCGACCTTCTCCGGGGTGATTGGGTTATCTTCGGGCACCACAAGCGGTGGCAACCCCGCTGGAACCGTGGGCAAGACGGCGGCCGACTTCTCTGCCGGTTTTACTTGCGTATGGGCTATCCCGCCCGCAGGTGTGCCCGGTTTTACTTCCGGCTTGGTGCTCTCTTCTGCGGGTTTGACCGGCTTTACTTCCGGCTTGGTGCTCTCTTCTGCGGGTTTGACCGGCTTTGCTTCCGGCTTGGTGCTCTCTTCTGCGGGTTTGACCGGTTTTGCTTCCGGCTTGGTGCTCTCTTCTGCGGGTTTGACCGGTTTTGCTTCCGGCTTGGTGCTCTCTTCTGCGGGTTTGACCGGTTTTACTTCCGGCTTGGTGCTCTCTTCTGCGGGTGTGACCGGCTTGGCTTCGGGTTTCGCCTCGGCGGGCGTTGCCGCCGCCACTTCCGGCTTGACCAACTTCTCGCCGGGTTTCTCCTTCGCTACGTCCACAGCCGCGGCCACCGCTGCCCGCACGCCGAACTCATGGACCAGCCTGCCTCCCAAATGGGCCGTGTTCGCCAGGGGCAACGTGGCTGCGGCCAGAGTCACGAGGAACACGAAGTTCACCGGCGCCAGATAGATGCGATTGACCAGCCGGTTGGCTAAGCACGGCAACAACACGAACAGGCCGTAGAGCGGGGTGAGCACGAGGAATACGTTCCGGATCAGCTCGCCCATCGCTCGGTGCCGGGCCATCACGTCGAACATCTCCTCCGGGCCATTAGCCACCGCCTGGGCCGCCAGTCCCGTCTTTACGGCGACCACCGCTCCGGCCGTGCCCGCAACCAATAGCAGTAAGGCCGTCCAAGACGCCCAGCGGGCCCACAGCGGAAAGACCGTTGCCAGGAGCACAAACGCCGGGGCGAGCAACAGCAGAGCGATCGGAAAGTGCACCACCAGGACGTGCATTCCTTCCCAAGGGGGCAGGATGGGTGGTGTAAACAACGGTAGAGAACCGAGACCCAACATAAGCGGCTCCTGTCTAACCGGCCACTAGGAGTTGACACGATTTGAGCAGAATTATATCGCGATCTTGGCCCTTTGCAACCCCCTCGAACCTAAGCCGTGAACGGTTACGGCGCCGGGTGCCACTGCTGGCTCGTCCAGCAGTGTGCGCCGGGCTCGGAAAGTACCCAACCCGCCGCCAGCGAGCCTCGAAGGCTAGAACAGTCCCATTATTGCATGGAACAAGCACTGCTGGGCAAGCCAGCAGTGGCACCCGAACTCAGCCTCCGCCGGCAGTGCCACCCGGCCGGGTCACTGCCCGATGCAATACAGGAGCTTGCCACCGCGGATGAGCATCCGCCGGCCGATGAAGGCGGGGCTTGCGCCCGAGCCGGCCGGCAGCGAGTTGGCGGCCACGACGGTCAGTTAATCGCCCGGCTCCAGCAGCATGGATTGGCCCGCGTCGTTGCCGACGAAGATGTGCTTTCCCGCCAGGCAGAGGCTTGTGTAGATGTTGGGTCCGTCGGCGCGGCCGGCGGGGGCCAGTTCCAGCGTGGTCTTCAAAAGGGTCTTGCCGCTGGCAGCGTCGATTACGAAGTAGTTGGCCGACCGATCCACGGCATAGATTCGGCCGTCATGGATCAATGGCGAGGCGAAGAACTCTCCTTCGAGCTCCGCGGCCCAGAGTTCCCGGCCTTCGATTCGCTCGCCGGATTCCTTGGGAAGTTGCACCGCCGACATGTCGCGGTCGATGCAGTATACCACGCCGCCCAGCACGACCGGGCTGGTGTAGCCGCAGGGGCCCAAGCCCGTGGCCAGGATCTTGCCGTCGGCGATGCGCACGATCTGGCCTTTGGGAGTAACGACCACGTCCACGTCGCCGATGCGCGCCGGGGCCGGCGTGCCGTAAGCCGCCTTGGCGCCGGGGTTCTGCCATAACATTTTTCCCGTGGCCGCCTCCAGGCATACCAGGGGCCCAAAATGCACCAGCAACCGCTGGCCCACCAACAGCGGCGACGCGGTTCGTCCATAGCCGGTGGCCAGCCGCATGTCATACCAGTTCAGCCAGCGACATTTTCCCGCCAAGTCATGGCAGGCCACAATGCCCGTGTTGAAGAACACCCAAACCCATTTCCCATCGCTCACCGGGGTGGGCGTGGCGTCGCCATAATGCTCGGCCTGCTTCGGGGCTTGGGCACCGAGTGCGGCCGGCAGGTCGGACAGCCTGTGGACCTTGCGCCACAGTTCCCTGCCGCTTGCCAAGTCCAGACAAACCAGAACGTCGGGCTCGGCCGTGACAAGTACGCGCCGGCCGACCACAATGGGCGAGGAGTGGCCCGCGCCGACATCGGTTCGCCACAGGACATTCTCTTTCGCCGACCACTTGGTAACCGGATCGGCCGACGGGTACTGACCGTCGCCTTGTGCCCGCCAGCCGACGGGACGCTCGGGCGAGGGTTGCTGATCGGCGGCAGCCGGGGGCGCGGCCCATTGCGGGGCTTGGTCGGCGGCAAGCACTTTGCACTGGGCGGCCGCGGCCAACTGGCACGCAACAAGCATCGTCAACAGCCATTTGACGCCGAGTTTCATGGGCGGGAATCTCCTCATTCCCGCCCAACGCAATATAGATACTCTTCGCCGCGCAGGTACATGCGTTGGCCCTCGAAGAAGGGCGAGGTGTAGAACGATTCCTGCTTGCACGGGTTGCCGCCCAGGCCCGAAAGGTGGATGTTCTCGATTACGTTGCGGCCCACTTCCTCCAGCCGCGGCCCGGGCTGAATGACGTGCGTGTAGCCGGCGTCGTCGGTGATGTAGATGTTCCTGCCTGCCAGCGTGGGGCTGGCGGCGACGCCGTACAGGAACCGATTGTAGCGGTTGTAGCCGTCCAGGTACTGTCGGAAGAGCGCCTTTTGGGCGACGGTGTCTACGGCGGCCAGCCCGCCGCCCATTTCGATCGAATACACGACGCCGTTGACATACAGCGGCGAGGCGACCATGAAAATGGGGCCCTCGGCCCGGACGGGCATCGTGACGTCCTTTCCGTCCATGTCCAGGACCGTCTTGGTCTTGGCGCCGGCGCTGATGCCCGCGGGGAGTTTCACGCCCACAAACGACACCGGGTCCTTGAAGCCGTGCCAATGGCAGGGGTTGAAAATCACGCCGCGGTGGACGATGGGTGTCAGGATGCCCCAGATGTCCAGGTTGCTGGGGCAGAGCACCGTGCCGTCGCTGGCGCGGTGGATGTACCTGATCTGGACGATGGCGCCGGCGCCGCCAATCCTGACGACCAGCGGCGAATTGCTGCCATGGCCCGTGTTTTGCCAATCGTCGGGGCAGTTCCGCCACAGTTCCTTGCCGCTCTGGGCGTCCAGCGCCAGGAGCGTCCCGTTGGCCGCGTATATCAACCGGCCGTCGACGAGGTTGGGCGACATGTGGTTGCCGTGTTCCGTGGAGCCCAGAGATCCGCCGTCGTGCCAGCTCCACGCCCGTTTGCCGTCGAGGTCGAAACAAGCGATGACGTGAGCGCCCGGGCCCTTCATTCCGCCGCCGCAGGCCCAGTATACGTACTTGCCGTCGCTAAGCGGCGTGGCGTTGCTGGCGGAGACCTCGTTGTGGTACATCCGCGGGTACTTCTTGCGGTCGATTGCCGCGAAGGCATCGTGGACGGCCCGCTCGGCGTCGGCCTTGGCCTTTAGCGTCTGGTCCAGTTCCGACTGCTGGTCCGAGGACAAGCCCGCCGGGGAGACGGCCGCATTGATTCTCTCGACCGCCTCATCGTTCAGGGCGTCGAGCTTTGCGACCAGGGGCTCGATCTTCTCTTTGATTCTCGGCTCGGCGGCGCGCTGCACGCGTGTCAGGGCGTGGTAAGGCGTGTTGGACCGCAGCCACAGGATCTTTCCGGTCTGCTTGTCGAGGCACACGAGGTCGGTCATGCCCGAGCCGATGTAGATGCGGCCGCCCACCACGATCGAGCCCGACATGCTCCGCCCGGTCATCTTGGTCATCCAGACAATATTCCGGGTCTCGTACGAGAGCGGCGGGAGCGGCTCCAGGTAGGCTGCGAACCGCCAGCGGCTGACCCAGGGGTTTTGGCCCTCGGGCACGGCGGCCGCGCCACTGGCGGCCTTCACCAACAGGCGATTCCAGCCCTTCTTCATGCCGACCTTGACCTCCTGGCCGGGCTTGATCGAGACGGCCCGGCCATTGACGAACACCTTGACGGCGGCGGCCGCGTAGTTGACCCGCAGCATAACTTCGCCGGCAGAAGGCGAATGAAAATACGTGTGCGCGTAAGCCACCTTGTTGTCCAGCGGCACGTCGAGGGTTTTGATGGGCCCGTGGGCGGGCAGGTTGCCGAAGAGGTACACGAAATCGACGTTGAGATCGCCGCAGGTGCCTTCGTTGTGATAGTGGCAGCTTTGGGTTTCGATGCCGACGCGAAGGGGCTTCCACGTGGCGTGGCCCGCCAGGGCCCCCTTAGCCGGCTCGATCCTCTCTTCGCCGCCCAGGAAATCCTGGTCGATGTCCTTCGCGGGGTCTGCCACGGCGAAAGGCCCGGCCACCAGCCACTCCTTGATCGTGAAGTACTCCAACTGACGGCTGTCGGCGCCGGGGTCGCCCGCGGGTTTCTCCGCCTGGTACCGGATCTTGGACGTGATGCCCTTGACCCGCCGGCTCCAGCGCATGGGCGGCGTGGCGCCAGGGAACCGCCCGCTCCAGTCGCCGCGCCAGCCGAGGGGCCGCTGAGGCGTGGGCATGAATCCGGGCGAGCCCAAGGGCGGACCAGCCGGGGGAGCGACGGTTTCGGCTTCCGGGCTGACTTCTTGGCCAATTCCCGTCGCGCGGCCCACGGCAAGCACGGCGATCGCGATGCACAATCGCACCAACAAAGTACTCCCATCGATCTTGATGTTCATCGCTGAGAAACGCGGAAATGGAGGTACCGGCACACGAAATGCCGTCAATGGCACACGCCCTTCCAGGATATCTTCGTTCGGGCACCGTCGCAAGTTCCAAGGACTTGACCGTCTCGGCGAATAGCATAATGATAGATGCTGCTAACAGTCCCGCTGTACGGCGATAAGAGCACAACACCCAGGGCGGGCTGCTCATGCCGCAGTTCAACGTTCGCGCCTATCCCGCGGTGTTTCAGATCTACCAAACCGGACGATGCATTGTTCCCTGACTCGCGCCGATGAGGAAGCCGGACATGCCGCTCAGCAATTCGCCGCCGATTGTCAAGGTTGCGCTCGATATCGAACAGGCCACCCAAGGCTACGAGGCTTGGCTGGGAAACCGAATCACGCTGATCCCGGCGGACCTGAAGCTCAAGCACCAGCGGATGGCGGAAGGCCCCTTTCCGTTCCTGCGGGCGACGTTCTACCGCTGGGTCCAGCGCTGGCCGGAGGTCTGCCCTGAGCTGGCCGCCGCCCCGGCAGTGCTCAGCGTGGGCGACCTGCATATCGAGAACTTCGGCACCTGGCGCGACGCGGAAGGGCGGCTGATCTGGGGCATCAACGACTTCGACGAAGCCTACCCCATGCCCTACACAAACGACCTGCTGCGGCTGGCCGCCAGTGCCATCCTGGCGATCGAGGGGAACCATCTGTCGTTGGACGACCAGGATGCGTGCGAGGCCATCCTGGCGGGCTACCGCGCGATGCTCGATCAAGGCGGCTGCCCATTCGTACTGGCCCAACGGCATCATTGGCTCCGGGACCTGGCCCACGGCAATCTTCGTGATCCGGTGGCCTTCTGGGACAAGCTCGACAAGTTGCCTGTCACCACGGAGACGATTGCCCCCGCGGTGCTCGCCGCCCTGGAGCAATGGCTGCCGGAGCGGGGCCTGCCGTACAAGCTCGTGCATCGGATCGCGGGCTTGGGGAGCCTGGGCCGGCAGCGACTGGTAGCCCTGGCCGACTGGCGGGGCGGTCTGATCGCCCGCGAGGCCAAGGCCCTGGCCGTCTCAGCTTGTCTGTGGGAGAAGCCCGCGCTCGGAGCCGGTGAGATTCTCTACCAGAAGATCCTCGGTACGGCGGTGCGCGTGCTCGACCCATGGGTGCAGCTTAGCGGCTCGTGGATCGTCCGGCGTCTGGCCCCCGATTGCAGCCGCGTCGAGCTGGCGGCCCTGCCGAAGGGCCATGACGAGCAGAAGCTCTTGCACGCCATGGGTCAGGAAACGGCCAACGTCCACGTGGGCGACGGTCAGGCCAAGGCCGCAATTCAAGCTGACCTGCAAACGCGGTATGGCAAGTGGCTGTGGAAGGCCGCCGCGGCGATGGCCGAGGCGACCCAAGACGATTGGGAACGATGGCGCAAGAGGAATATTGTAAATTGAACACTTGATGTCCCCTCTCCCTCCGGGAGAGGGTTAGGGTGAGGGCCGTTGGTTGAATAATCACCCTTCATGTCTGTGTATCCTCTCCAAGCCCTCAGCCCCGGCCCCTCTCCCAAAGGGAGAGGGGAGTAGTTTGCAAAAGTCCGGTAAGAATAACCGCCCACTCGCCCGACGATAAAATTAGGGGTGTGCAATAAAGGGGGAGTACATGATGAGGCGACTTGCGCTGCTCTCGATAATGATTCTCGTGGCTGCCGGTGGGGGGCTCACCCGAACAGCACGTGCCGGGCCTCCGTATCTCGCCGACGTGGCCATATCCGCCCTGACCGAGCGGCTTGGCGATTGCGATGCTTCGGTCCGTCAGGCCGCCGCCTTGGCTCTGCGGGACATGGGGCCGGAGGCCAAGGCCGCCATACCGGCCCTGGCCCAACGGCTGCGAGACGTAGACGGATACGTCGCTATTGATGCCTCCTACACGTTAGGAAAGATGGGGCCGGAGGCCGTGCCCAGCTTGGTGCCACTGCTTCGGGACTGCGAGCCTCGGGTGCGGGAGCTGGCCGTGCGGACGTTGCGGCAGATCGGGCCGGAGGCCAAGGCCGCCGTGCCCGCAATGGCCGAGCGGCTTCGGGATTGCGATGCTTCAGTCCGTCAGGCGGCCGCCTTCGCTCTGCGGGAAATGGGGCCGGAGGCCAAGGCCGCCATACCGGCCCTGGCCCAGCGGCTGCGAGATATAGATGGATACGTCGCTATTGATTCCGCCCAAACATTAAAAGGGATGGGGCCCGAGGCAGTGCCAGGGCTGACGCCGCTGCTTCGCGACTGCGAGCCGCGGGTCCGGGAACTTGCCGTGCGGACTTTGCGGCAGATCGGGTCAGAGGCAATATCAGTCAGTCCCCTGGACCGCCGCTGAGGCTTTGCAAGCAGCGGGCCTCGGCCCCGAAGGTTTCGGCAGCTTGGGCTTCGGCTGGGCTGCCAGACCAGGAGTCTGGTCATGCCAAAGGCCACTGCCGGTCGCGCGATCCCCGCCTAACCCTAACCGAGGGATCGCCATGGGTAGACGCTCCCGTCCAGGGCCCATGCCGCACGGACTGGTGATACTCCACGAGGACCGCGACATCCTGGTGGTGGACAAGCCGGCGGGGCTCTTGACCGTCGGCACCGAGCGGGACAAGTCGCACACCGTCTACTTCATCCTGACGGATTATGTCCGCAAGGGCTGCGCCCGCTCCCGTAACCGCGTGTTCATCGTACACCGGCTGGACCGGGAGACTTCCGGGGTCCTCGTCTTTGCCAAGAGCGAAGAGGCGAAGTTCCGTTTGCAACGCGAGTGGCGTCAGGTGGAGAAGAAGTATCTGGCCGTCGTTCACGGCCGCTGCCGGAAGAGCGCGGATACCATTACGACCTACCTGGCCGAGAACAAAGCGCACGTCGTGTACTCTACGTCCGACCCCAGCCAGGGCAAACTATCCCGCACGGCCTACAAAGTCCTCAAACAAACGCAGCGGTTCGCCTTGCTGGAAGTCGCTCCGCTGACGGGCAGGAAGAACCAGATCCGCGTGCATCTGGCCGGTATCGGACATCCCGTCGTGGGCGATAGGAAGTATGGCCGCCCGCAGGAATCCTGCGCCGCGCTGGCACTTCACGCCCGGTCGCTTTCCTTCAGACATCCCGCCAGCGGCCAGCGGCTGACCTTTGCCGCCAAAGTGCCCGGGTATTTCCACAAGCTTATTCTCGGCGGTGAAGGAGGCGGAACGGCTAAAGCGGATTATTCACCAATCGTTCGTAGTGACCGCATTCATGCGGTCCCCGACCGTTCGTAGTGACCGCATTCATGCGGTCCCCGACCTGTTCGCACTCTCCAGACCCGATAAATCGGGTCACTACGAGCCTCGGTGAATAATCCCGGCTGTAGCGGCTTCCGCAGGGCCCTCTTGTGCTTTTTCTTTCGTTGTCAAATGGTGCGATAAGAGCGGGGCCACCCGGCGCCTCGTAAAGCCCGATCTAGGGCTTCGGCCCGGGTGTCAGCGGCGGAAGGGGAATTACGGGCGGCTCCGGAGCGAGGGGCAACTGCGGGACCGGCTGGAGGCCGTTGGGAGCGGCCGTCGCCGGGTACGGGCCGGCCTGGTAATCGTCTCCCAGGCAGGGGCAGGCCGGGCCGCCGGGCCCGCTGTCACAGCACCCGCGAGTGCCCACCCGAGCCAACTTTGCCTTCCAGTGCGCCGAGTGCTGACAGAAGCAATTCCAGGCGTTGTCGCAGGCGGCGCAGGGGCACACGCAACCGCTTGCCATGAGCGTGAAACCGGGGGGCGTGCTGCACGCCGGCCCGCAAAAGGCCGCAATTCGTGGACGGCAGCAGGGGGCCGCCGGGTTAAGCTCGTCGGCCAGCGCCGCCCCGCCGGCCGACCCGATCAAGAGCACCATCCCGACCCACGACATTGGTCGCATAGGTGAGTTCCTTCCTTCCGAGCGGTATGACCCACGTTGGCGAAGTGGCCAGGACAAGGGATTTCTTCCATGACTCGCGGGGTTGCCGCGGCGGCCGTATTGTGGTTTGCCAACGTGGGTGTCGTGCTGTGGGTCAATTCGGCAATCGGCCGAAACGAACCGTGAGCTTTCCCGCTGATTCGCCCCGGAAAACCCAAAACACCGCCGCAAATGCGCCATGTGCCTGCTCTTGCGATTGAATCGCCCGCGCCGAAGGCGTTGACCTTCCGCGGCGGGTCAACCCTCCGCACGGGATCGTGCCGGGAAAACCGTTTGTCGCGTTTCTCTGGAGGTTGCGGAAAAGCACGGTCCGGCCGCGGCTACGCAAGAAACCGTTCACGGGGGACTGTCCCCATTCTCGCGGCAGTCACGGTGCAACCGGATAAACACACATATCGGTCGCCGGGATTGGGTGCCACTGCTGGCTTGTCCAGCAGTGTGAGAAGCACTGCTGGACGAGCCGGCAGTGGCACCCCGCGCAGTTGCCAGCACACGCTGTCACGGGGGATTTGCACCCCGGGGAGCTTTCCGCTATCCTTTCAACCAGGCTATCCCGCGGCGCAGCGGGAGGACGGCGGAACCATGCTCGAGCGCATCGATCACGTGAACCTCATTGTCGGCGACATGCAGGCCATGATCGCCTTCTATTGCGGCGTTCTCGGGATGCGGCTCACGCGCGAGGCCACGATCAGCGGCCCGTGGATCGACGCCGTGACGCGCCTGGAGCGGGTCACGGCCGACGTGGCGTTCCTGGAACTGCCCGACGGGCCGGCGCTGGAGCTGCTGTGCTATCGTGGGCCGCAGCGGGACCGTCCCCCCGGGCTAGGCGCGCCCAATACCCCGGGCCTCCGCCACATCGCCTTCCGCGTGCAGGACATCGAGCGGGTGGCGGCCGCACTACAGGCCGCCGGCGCACCACTGTTGAGCCCCATTCAGCAGGTGCCCGACACTCAGGTGGACTACGCCGACGTGCGGAAACGCCTGGCCTACTGCCACGATCCCGAGGAGAACCTGTTGGAACTGTGCGCCTACGAACGGGCAGGAAATAGAAGTTAGAAGTTAGGAGTTAGAAGTTAGAAGTTACGTTCGTCAAGCAGCCGACCGCCAAACGCCCACCGCCGGACATTCTAACTTCTAACTCCTAACTTATATCTCCTACCTGGGCAGCGCCTCGCGGTGGATCCAACCCTGCCGGGCGTCCCATTCGAGAATTGGCGTCCGCGGCTGGGGGACGGCCAGCGAAGTCTGTTGCGGCGACTGCTCGGCTTGCGCGTCGGCCGACAGTTGCTGGACCAGGGCATGGTCCATTGTGATCACTTGGCTTTTGGCCTGCGGATCGCGGCGGTCGCGAATGATGCAGACCACTTCGGCCCCTTCCCGCATGCGGCGGCCGATCACGTCCAGGGCGTCCTGCACGTTGGGGGCCAAGGGGGCGGCGGCGCCGGCCTCGGGCCGGGCCGTGGCGGCGGCGCGGTCGGGACTGCCGATCTCCGTCCGCGGCGTCAAAGGCGGCCGCCCGGCAGCCGCCGGGTCCACCGCGGCCAGGGCGCCTGACGGTCGAGCGGGCGCGGCCGGCGGGGCGGCGGCGGGCGGGGCGGGCGCGACGGCCAATGCGGCGGCCGGCGCGGCCAGCCCCGCAGGCTCGGGCCGGTAGACCCGCGATAACCCTTGCTCGTCCAGCTCGGCCTGGATCGCACCCAGGGCCGCAAACAGTCCCTCCGGCTCGCTGGGGTAGGCCGCGTTGCAGACGCCGATGACCAGCCCGTCAGACGAAAACAGTCCGCCGCCGCTGCGGCCGACGACCGGCTGGCCCGCCACCTGAAGATTCGGCGGACCCAGGCAGCGGTCCAGTGCGTTCACCCGCGTCCGCTGCAAAGTAGGATCGTCGCCGTTGCTGCAGCCCACGCTGGCCACCGGATCGCCGACGCGGACGCTGTAGCCGGGCGGGGCCACCCGGGCCACGGTCACCGCCCCCGGCGGACGAATCGCCACCAGTGCCACGTCCCGCTTCAGATCATACGCGATCAGCCGGCCGGGGACATGGCGTGCCGGCAGGGAGCCGAACAGATCCACCTCGATCCGCCCCCGCCCCTGCGAATCGCGGAACAGGTGGCCGCAGGTCAGAACCAGGGCTTCGCCGCCGGGCACGGCGTCGATGATCGTGCCCGAGCCGCACGAATGGCCATCCTGGTCTTCGATCCGCAGGCGGACGCCGGCGGCCAGCGCCGCGTCGGCCATAGTGACCGGCGCGGGCGGAGGATTCGGCCCGGGGGCCGCCGCCACGACCGGAGGATTTGGCACAAAGGCGGCCGGCATGACCGGAGGATTCGGCACACGGTCGGCCGGCACGGGCGGCGGCGCAGGGGCCGTTGCCACCTGGCCTAGCCGGCACATCTGCTCCAGCCGGCCGATCGAGGCAATGCCTTCCACACGGTCGGCCTCGCGGCCGTTGACCAGCATGACGAAGCAGGGGATGCTCTGCACGTGGAAGCTTGCCGCCAGATCCCGCTGCTGCTCGATGTTCACCCGGCGGACGGGATAACCTTGATCGGCGAGTTCATGGACGGTGGCGTCCATGGCCCGGCAGGGCCCGCACCAGTCCGCGTAGAAGTCCAGCATCACGGTTTGCCCGCTGCCGGTGCCCGAAAGCGCAAGGACTGCCAACGCCGCATGGAATGGCGCCATCGGTTCCCTCCTGCTGGGCCGATTGCGCGAGTCCCGCCTGGTGTGGGCGTCCAAGCCCGGCGGTGGAAATGAGACTCGCACGCTCTCGATCGGCCACGAATTCCTTTTCGTTTTTTGGTGTCGGTCGCGGCTGCGGACGTGGGGTAGGTGCCGTATTGTGCCCGCAAGTGCCAAATCGCACAATCGCAATTTCGAGGGATTTGGGGATTTAGGGATTTGGGGATTTGGAGGACAAGCAAGGCGGGCCGATGGCGGAAGGCGGCTACGCAAGCCACGCGGCCGGCCGCGGGGTTCGTCCGACCACCCAAAGACCCAAGGCCCAAGACCAAAGACCAAAGCCGTCCGGCCCGTCATTCCTCGGCCGAGGGAAGAAAAGGTGCCAGCCGCCGAATCCAGGCAATCTGGACAAACTAGCCGTGAAGTACATTGCCTATCTTGTCCAAATTTGGCGGCTGGTAAAGCTTTTCTTCTCGCACATGCGGCGTGGAGGCCGGGACCGCCGAACACCCCAACGCGAATTCCACTCCAGGGGTGGTTGCGGGCCTCCGGCCCCTCAACTATGCTGGTAGGTAATGTATGGGATGTTGGGCAGAGGAAGAGACCAACCAGCCCCGAATTGGAGCAACCGGAATACCGAACGAGGGACGACCACCGGGCCGCAGCCCGGCCATGAAAACAACTTGAACGACGCGCGAGCGTCAAAACTGCTTCCGGGAGATCGACCAACCTGAGCCTACCGGCTCTTGAACTGAAGAAGCAGCGACTTGTGCCGCGCCCCGAAATGGGGCGCTGGCCAAGCGCTGTTCTTCAGTGCCCCTTGGTCGGGGCTCCCGGAGCGGTGCTGGTCGGCGCTCCTTTTCGTTTTCTTCGTCGAGCGGTTGGATTGTGACCAGTTGGAAATGAGGCGGGGCAGCGTAGTCCGTTAACCCGGTTTATTCACGGACAGAAGGAAGATCGTCGTAAGTCGTTACCCTTGCGAACGTAACAACCGGTCCCCCTAAAGGCACTATGTATTTCGCAGCGTCGGCAATTTACGGGTCTTGCTCAACCCGTGAATAATCCGGGTTAAGGGCGTCACGGGGCGCTTGGAACGGTTAGCAAACGAGGGGAAAACGATGTCGAGCACTTCTGGCTATCGGCTTGCTACGGTTTTTCTCTTTGTGATTGCATCAATCTTATCGCTCGCCCTGTTTGTGGAGACCGCGTTTTGCGATGACTACACCATCGGCCCGGGGACGATCAGTGACACATGGCAATTGACAAACATTGATATTGGCTGGGGCCCGGTGGGCGGTATCAGCGTGACCGGATACGCTGGGTCGTTCGCCATCCCGGTGAATGACGTTCGTTCGGGAAACTGGAGCGATCCAACAACGTGGTCATTGTCGAACGTCGTTGTAGTCTACAACAGGGCTAAGACGATGCAGGACATCCTTTCAGGCGACACTTGGGTGGATGCGAGCCAGGGCAGCGTATCGTTCGCTTGGCAGGGTCTCGGCCAGGGGCTTGGCCCGACAGAGCAGTCGGTCAGTTTTCCGATACCGCTCTTGGATTACTCGCCACTAGTGAGTGCCAGCGTTGGCACCACGCTCAAGTATGATGTTACGCTGTCGAATGATGTTTTGCTCGACCAGGACGTCAAATTGAACTCGATGACGATTCAGGCGGGGGCGCAACTCCGGCTACAAGACCCCCACTCACTGATTGTCGATGATCCGCTCGGCGTACAGAACTATGGAACCGTGCGACTGGTTTCTGGCAGCACGGCATTTACGATTTCCACGCCGCTTTACAACGCCGGAACGGTAGCTGTGGACGGCGGAACGCTGGCGATCAACAGCGGCAGCAGCACGTCGGCGAGCTACCAGTTCAGCAACGGAGGTCGGCTTCAGGCTTCACTGACCTGGCAGGGGACCAACACGATCAATGGCAACGGCACGTTGCAGGCGAGCGGTGTTGTGGCGGCGGGCTCGACCGCGACGTTCGCAGGGTCCAACGGGGCCAACTTGCAAATCGGTTACATGTCTGTTGGCGGTGGCGCGACGCTGAACCTTAACGTTACGGGCGGCGGCGCGGCGCAGTTGGTCGACGGCTCGAATTTGTATGTCGCCGGGACGGTGCTGAACCAGGGGAACCTAACGATCAATGGCAGCGGTACCACGCCGCTGATCTCTGGGGGAGTAGTAAACAACGCAGGGACGATCATACATTCGGGCACGCTTTACATTGGCTACACAACATTGAAGAATCTGGCAGCAGCAACAGCATGTCCGGCACGATCAATAATGCGGGGCTGTTCATCAAAAGCGGGACGGGGACGGCCAGCATCGTCCCGAGTTTCAACAACACCGGCACGGTCGAAGTGGACGGCGGGACGCTGTGTCTGGGTCCCTACGGTGGTGGCGGTGGTATCAGCAGCGGTGGGGACTATGAGTTTACGAACGGTGGCCAAGTGGTATTCAGTGGCAACAGCAATTGGTCTTGGCAGGGGACCAACACGATCAGCGGCAACGGCACGTTGCAGGCAAACGGTGTTGTGGCGGCGGGCTCGACCGCGACGTTCGCAGGGTCCAACGGGGCCAACTTGCAAATCGGTTACATGTCTGTTGGGGGTGGCGCGACTCTGAACCTCAACGCTACGGGCGGCGGCGCGGCGCAGTTGATCGACGGCTCGAATTTGTATGTCGCCGGGACGGTGGTGAACCAGGGGAACCTAACGATCAGCGGCACCGATGATCTCCGGGGCAGGGACATTCACCAACGCAGGCACGATCACACATTCGGGCACGCTTTACATTGGCTACACAACATTGAACAATCTGGCCGGCGCGGTTTATAACTTGCAAGGGAGCGGCCTGGTAAACAACTACTACAGCATGTCCGGCACGGTCAATAATGCGGGGCTGTTCATCAAGAGCGGGACGGGGACGGCCAGCATCGTCCCGAGTTTCAACAACACCGGCACGGTCGAAGTGGACGGCGGCATACTGAACATCGGGAACTTCACTCAAACCGCAGGTTCAACAACTCTCAACGGCGGCAGCTTGGCATTCTCAAACCCGGCCCAGATTCTAGGCGGACAGCTTCTTGGCTCTGGCACGATCAATGGTTCTGTCGCAGACATCGGCGGCTTGCTGAGTCCCGGCCACTCCGCCGGTTCAATCACCATCAACGGCGACTACACCGAGGGCACGGCCGGCGCAATGTTGGTCGAGCTGGGCGGGCTCGGCAGCGGTCAATTCGACTATGTGGATGTCAACGGAACCGCCTCGCTCGACGGCACCCTTGAGGTTGCCTTCCTGAACGGCTTCCACCCGTCGCTCGGTGACACGTTCCACTTCCTGGACTTCAATTCGCGCAACGGCCAGTTCGACGCCATTGATGTTCTGGGAGATTCAGGCTACCGGTTCAACACCGTGTACACCAGTAGCGGGGCGGATTTGGTCACGACAGCAACACCCGAACCAGGCACGCTATCGCTGCTCGCCATCGGGGCCTTCTGCTTGGGAATTGGCTTGTGGAAGGCGAAGAAGAGGCCTGCAAAAGCGGTCGGGACTCTTTTCTGTTGGGACATCGCTGGTATTGGCGGTCCGGATAAGAATAATGAGTGACGTCCTCCTCTTACTTCTGCAGCGACTGGTTTGCGGCTGACGTCAGTAGACCTGGCCTGCTCAAGCGTTGCTTGGATGGACGCGGCCATATCCGGATGTGACTTCAGCCACCGCCGAAGATCGCGTCCGAATGCCGGCGAGCGTAACAGCCTGCGGCTCACGACCGCGCCTCGCTGATGAGTTCCGTAGCGGTCATGGGTTGACACTGGCCCGCGGCGAGCTCACGGCGGGCCTGGGCCACTGTCGCCGCGACACGCTCCCGTCCTCGCGCGGCGAGACGACGGCTCAGAACAGCCACCAACTCCGCTTGCGCATCGAGATCGAGTTGTTCAGCGGCATCCAAAGCTTCAGCAAACGGATTCCCATGACTCATGGCAACCTCCCCAAGAGATATTACGGATTATTCTTCCACCGGGGGGCGTTGCGGCGCTTGGCTTCGGCCAGCGTAGGCGTGAACTCTTGTCCCCTCCCTCCTCTGCTACAGCGACTGGTTACGCGAGATGTTCGACCGAATCGGCTGTGGCGACGCTCGTCACCGCCTCGAATGTTCCGAAGAGCCGGATACGCCCCGAGATCACGTAGAAGTCCGGAGACTCGCCTACCGGGTCAAAAGCGATATTCTCAGGGTGCCCGATGCTGACACGATCTCCGTTCTCCATGCTGAGCACGAAGGGACGGAAAGGTGCTTGGCGCACCATGCGGATGACCTCTGAACGGACAGGTTCGGCTCGCATCGTGGAACCTCAACTGATCTGCCACCCTTCGACGAAACTTGGAGATGCCTAATTATACCGCATCCCCCACTACCACGCCAGGGTGGGGCCAAGAGATATTATAGCATCAGCGTATATGAACGGATGGCGGATTATTCTTCCGCCGGGGGGGCGTCGTGGCGTTTGGCCTCGGCCAGCATGGGCGTCAGCTCGTGGACGAAGTCGTGGACATCCTCGAACTGGCGGTAGACGCTGGCGAAGCGGACGAAGGCCACCTGGTCGAGCTTCCGGAGCAGGGTCATGACCAGCTCGCCCACGTCGCGGCTGGCGACCTCCGGCTCGAAGTGGCTTTCCAACTCGTTTTCGACCGCCGCCACCAGGGCCTCCAGTTGCGAGTCGCTGATGGGGCGCTTCCAGCACGCTTTCTCCAGGCCGCGCTTGATCTTCAGCCGGTCGAAGGGCTCGCGGGTGCCGTCCTTCTTGACGATCTTGACCGTGGCCCCCTCAATGCGCTCGTAGGTGGTATAGCGCTGGCCGCAGCGCAGGCATTCGCGGCGGCGGCGGGTGGCAAAGCCGTCCTGGCTGGCCCGCGAGTCGATCACGCGATCGGCGTCTTCCTGGCAGGCGGGGCATTTCATCGGAGGATCACTGGCCCTCTTCGTTGCCGGCGGCGGCGGGCAGGCCGCCCCAATCGCGTCGCTGCCGCGAGCTGGGGATGCTCATCGCCTTGCGATACTTGGTCACCGTCCGCCGGGCCACGGTGATGCCGTGGCCGGCCAGGTCCTTGACCAACTGGTCGTCGCTCTTGGGATGCTGTTTGTCCTCGCCGCCGATGAGCTCCTGGAGTTTCAGGCGGATGGTGTCCCAGGCCACTTCCTCGCCGTCGGCACTGACGGTGCCGCCGCAGAAGAAGCGTTTCAGCGGGAAGATGCCGCGCGGCGTCTGGATCCACTTGTCGTCCACGGCCCGGCTGACCGTGGTCACGTGCACCCCCACCTTGTCGGCAATCTGCTGCATCTTCAGCGGCTCGATGGACTCGGGGCCCTGGCTGAGGAATTGCGTCTGGTGATCGACGATGGCCTGGGCCACCCGGGTGAGCGTGCTCCGCCGCTGCTGGATCGAGTCGATCAGCCATTGGGCCGAGTTTATCTTGCGCTTGATGTATTCGCGGGTCTCGGCGTTCACCTGGCCGGCGGCGAACAGCTTGCGGTAATAAGGGCTGATGAACAGGCTGGGGGTCCGCCCGTCTTCCAGGCGGACCTTGTACTGGCCGTCCTCGGCCAGCTCGACGAACACGTCGGGCGTGACCGGGGGCACCAGGGCGTTGCTGAAATCCGCGCCCGGCTTCGGGTTGAGCTTGCGCAGCTCGACGAGCGTCTGCTGGATCAACTCGATCGAGTAGCCCGTCCGCCGGCTGATGACCGGCAGGCGGTTGTGCTCCAGGTCCTCCAGGTGCGCGGAGATGAGCGTTTGGAGCTGTTCGTAGTAGGGCATGCCGGGGGTCAACTGCAAGAGCAGGCATTCCCGCAGGTCGCGGGCCCCGACGCCGGGCGGATCGAGCCGCTGCACGAGGGCCAGGGCCCGCTGGGCCAGGGCCAGGTCCTCCTTGCCGGCGTCGGTGCCCAGCAAGTCTTCCAGCCGCCCTTGCAGGTATCCGTTGGGATCGAGATTGTAGACGATCCGTTCGGCGACCGCGCGGAGGTCGGCCTCGATGTCGAACCACCCCAACTGATCGCGGAGATAGTCTTGCAGCGACTGCGGCCGGGCCACCATGTTGGCCATGGCGTCCTGCTTTCGCTCGCCCGCTTCTTCCACTTCGCCCCGCGATGGCCGCGAACGCTCCTCGAACTGCTCGGGCCACTGCTGGTCCATCTTCATCAGCCGCTCGAAGTCGTCCTCATTGCTGTGGGCCTCGTCGATCACCAGCTCGCGTTCTTCGTCGGTGCGTGCGTCGGGCGGCTCGGCGCCCTCCTCGCCGCTCTCGGCCGGCAGATCGGGGTCTTCCTCCTGCAGGTCGAGCACCGGGTTCTCTTGCATCTCCTGCTCGATCCGTTCTTCCAGGGCCAGGATCGGCAGTTGCAGGATCTCCATCGACTGGATCATCCGCGGCGCCAGCACCTGTTTCTGCACCATTCGCAGGTCTTGGCCGAGGGAAAGTCGCATGGCACGCGGTTCTCTGTCAGAAAGTCTGCCGGCCCGAAAGGGCGTCGGACAGGATCTCCTTGTTAGCAAATTCTAGCATGCTGCCGCTGGTAATTCCACGCGCCAGCCGGGTTACGCGGAGGGGCAAGCCGCTGAGCAGGTTCGAGATGTACAAGGCCGTGCCGTCGCCCTCGACCGTCGGGTTGGTGGCCATGACCAGCTCGCGGATCGATCCGCCGCGGACGCGGCTGACCAACCCCTCGATGGTAAGCTGGTCCGGCCCGATCCCTTCCAGGGGGGCAATGCGGCCCAGCAGCACGTGATACAAGCCGCGGTATGCCCCCGACTGCTCCAGGGCCATCAGGTCGCGGGGCTGCTCGACGACGCACAGAATGTCCCGCTCCCGGCGGGGATCGAGGCAAATCTCGCACTCCTCCTGCTCGGCCAGGTTGTAGCAGTTGCGGCAATAGCGGACGTGCTCCTTGACGTCGCGGATGGCGTCGGCCAGGGCCAAGGCCTCCGCCCGGCCGAGCCGCAGCAC
>JBEKTY010000013.1:0-76695 GCA_049515555.1 Thermoguttaceae bacterium | reverse complement strand
GGAGACGCGGGGACAAGGGAGACATCGGAACTCTCCTTGTCTCCTTGCCTCCTTGTCTGCTTGTCTGCTTGTCTCCTTGTCCCCGCGTCTCCGCGTCTCCGCGTCTCCGCGTCTTGTGCATCTGGCCCCTGACCGTTGATCGACTCCAAAGCCAGCCATGGATTCTCTTTTCCCGGCGGCCGGTCGGCCCAGGCGAAGACGGCTTGCTCCAGGAACGGCCGCGGCAGGCCCAGCAGTCGCGGCTGCCGCGGCTGGTATAGGTTCAGGCAACTGGCGTCGTCGCCCGGCTTCACACGGAAGGCGAAGACCATGCAGGCAGCCAGCAGACGTTCGTCGGCGCGGGAGAAGCCCAGTTCGGCCCGGCCCGCCGGCGTGCCCAAGTCGTGGTAGATCGGCTGATCGCTTTCGGCCACCAGGGCGAAGCCGCCGCTACCGCTCGTGCCGTGTCGGGCCTGGCTGGCCGGATCCAGCCGGAACGCGCTAGTGGCAACTATTAAAAAGCAGGCCGCGGCGGTCAGTCCGGCGCTGAGCGTGCTGCGGCCCGGGTTTCGGGCCGCACCGCGCAGCGCCATGCGCAACAGGTTGCCGCGGCCCGGGGCCACGGCCGGACCGGTGGCCCCTGCGCGGAGCCGCCGATAGGCCAGGCCCAGCAGCGCCCCCAAGGCGAGCGCCCCGGCGCCGAAAAACGCCCCCACGCGGGCCTCTTCGCCCAGCGGCACCGCCAATAAGAGCACGGCCGGCGCCAGGGCCACGCCCAGCAGCAAAGCATCAACAACGATAGGGCGCGTGCTCGGATGGCGGGGCGACGGACGACGGGCGACGGGCGACTGGCCGGAGGGAACGGAGGACGGTGGGCGGACGACGGATGGGAGTGCTCGGGCCCGTCGTCCGTCGTCCGTCGTCCGTCGTCCGTCGATGGCGCTCGCGACGACGCCCGCCAAAAGCCGTCGCGGCGGCACGCGGCTGACCCGCCGCGCCGAGAAGAACATCGTAATCGCGGCGATGGCCGCCGCGGCGGCCGGCCCGATCGCCAGGCTCAGCGGCTCGACGTAAAGGCGCAGCAAGGGCGTCGACACGGCCGCCAGCCACCAGGTTCGCAGTCCGGCAAGCATTAGGGCGGCATAGCCTATGCCGGCCCCCATGCCCAGCAGACTGCCCAGGGCCGCCACGAGCAGGCCCTCGGCGGTCAGGAGGCCGGCCACCTTCCGCGGCCGGAAGCCAAGGGCCAGCAAGATTCCCGCCTCGGCAGCCCGGCCATCAACGCCGAGCCGGAACAGGATCGCCATGAGCATCGCCGCGGCCGCAATGACGAATGAGCTGAACAGCAGGAACAGCACGCCGAAGGGCGTGGTGCCGGCCGCGGCGTCCAACCCCTGCTGCTTCACCGGCTGAAAAACGAGACCCATCGCCGCCGGGTCGATGCGCAGCCGGTCCTTGAAGGTTTCGACCGTCGAAGGGGACAGTCCCATTTTCGGCCTGTCCGAGGGGACAGGCGGACGAAAATTGGGACAGTCCCCGACCCGCAGCGACGTGCTCTGGCCGAAGCGGCTGGCCCACAATCGCCGCCCGGTGGCCAGCGAGACGAAGGCCTTGGGCGTGGCCCGATGGTCGTGCCAGTAGCGGTCGTCTTTGGGGCGCACCCGCCGCGCATCGAAGGGAAAGGGCGGGTCCCAGCCGGATAGCGACAGCCGGTCGGTAATGCCGGGCACGGCGGGCGTCAGGGCCGGATCCGCCGCCGCACCGGCCAACTGCACCACCGCCGCAAGCCGCAGCCGGACCGTCTTCTCCTGCGGCACGCCGTGCGCGCTCTCCGGCTCGAAGTAGCTCAGGTCTATCTGGTCGCCCAACTTGGCCCCCAGATCGTCGGCGGCCCAAGTGTTCAGGGCAATCTGGTCGTCGGCCAAGGGTGGCACCGGCCGGCCCTCCGGCGAGAGCATCGGCCCCAGCGGCGGCCCGGCGGCGAAGTCCAGGGCCGTAACCGTCGAGTAGGGGATCGACCTACCGCCGCAGGCGATCGAGTTGGCCAGGTAGGTCAGCGCCGGCTGACACGCGGCCCCGGCCAGGGCCTCCAGCATGGCTGTCTCCGCGGCCGGCTCCAGCAGCATCCGCTCGGACCAGATATTGACGTAACCCCGCGGCGTCTGCTCGACGTGGATGCCGTAGTCGGCCGCTGGCGGATTGCCGCCGTCGGCCGTCTGCCATTTAGCACGGCCGGCTACCAGGATGGCGTTAATCCGGCCCGGCTGAGCCAGTTGCTCCTGAATCTCGCCCAGGGAAACGTAAGCATTGCGGGGCAATCGCTGCGTGGGCCGAAGGCCGAATTTTCCCAGCCCTTCGGCCGGCAGGACTTCGCGAACCCGCAAGCGAAGGCTGCGGACCGTCTGCTGCTTGCGGCCCAGGACGCTTTCGGCCGGGATGGCCCCCGGCCGCGGTAGGCGCAGGACGACCGCATCGCCCTCGGCCACGGCCAGGCACTGGGCCAAGGGGGCATTCAAAACGATCTCGTTGGGCCTGGGCCGTCGCCGTGGCCCGCCGTGGCCTAGTTGCCAGAATCGCTCGTCGCAGCCGACGAGGTTCACCTGGTTGGCCCGCACGGGCGGCTGCGAATCGGCCTTCTCCAGACTCGCCCGCAGCAGAATGGCCGGAGCTACGGCGATGGCCCCGTGACCAGCATCCGGCGGGCCGCCATCCGAGAGAATCGGGGGCCGGACCTGTTCCTGGTGGGTGCCACGGGTGGCTTGCCCACCCGTGCTCTCGGCACTGCTGGACGAGCCAGCAGTGGCACCTGGCCTTTCGGAACCGGCCAACTCGCCGGCCAACTCCTGGCGGAAGAAGCGGTCGGCGACCAGGGCCTCGTCGATCCGGCCCAGCCGATCGAGCGTGAGTTGCCGCAGGCTGCCCCGCATGGAATCGCCGACCAGTAATGCCCCGGTCAGCACGGCCGCACCCACACCCACCCCGCACGCCACGGCCAGGTTCATCCGCCAGTGATACCGCAGCGATCGCAGGATCAAGCCGAGAGCGGTCATTGGGGGGTAAGGGATTGAGGGGTTGAGGGGTTGAGGGGATAAGGGGTTGAGGGGTCGAGGGGCCGAGGGGTCGAGAGACTGAGGGGTCGGGGAGCACGACGGCAAGCCGCTGCCGCCAGTCCCCCTTATCCCCTTATCCCCTCAACCCCTTATCCCTTTATTCCCTTCGTTCATTGTTCCTTCAGCTTTCCCTCGTCCAATTCGAGTTGCCGGCCCACCAGGGCCGCCAGCCGCGGGCTGTGGGTCACCACGATCAGCATCATGGACTGCTGACGTTGCAACTCGACCAGCAGCTCGCCGACCCGATCGGCGGTGGTGCGATCGAGGTTGCCGGTCGGCTCGTCGGCCAGGAGCAGTTCGGGGGCGTTAATTAGCGCGCGGGCCAGGGCCACCCGCTGCCGCTCGCCGCCGGAAAGCTCGGCCGGGCGATGCGCGAGGCGATCGCTCAGTCCCACCCGCTCCAGCAGCATTTGCGCGCGGGCAGCGGTTTCCGGCCGGATGGGCCCAGCGGCCACGGCCGGCAGCAGCACGTTCTCCAGCACCGAGCATTGCGGCAGCAGGTAATGGTCCTGGAAGACGAAGCCCACGCGGCGGTTGCGGAAGGCGGCCAGGGCCGGCTCGTCCAGGCCGGCCGGGTCCAGCCCGTCGAGCACCACGCGGCCATTGGTGGGCGGCTCCAGCCCGCCGATTATGCTCAACAGCGTGCTCTTGCCCGAGCCGCTGGGGCCCACAATCGCCACGTTCTGCCCCGGGTCCAGCCCCAGCGACACGCCGGCCAGTACCACCAGCGGCTCACCCCGCGTGGGATACTGCTTGGTCACGTTCTCGACCAGAAGTTTAGACATCGCGGTGGGAGTTGTCAGTTGTCCGTTGTCAGTTGTCAGTTCTAGCGGGGGAAGTGTTTTGAATTAGTGCCAGTGTTCCCAGCCCGTAAAAAGTATATTCAACGTCGGGCGTGTCGTCCCAGGCTGCTCCGAAAAATCCGCCGCCGGGGCGCTCCAAGGTCCGGACGAAACGGCCCACGGCGGCCGTATCGAGCCGCTCCGTTGCCCCCAATTCTCCCAAAGCAACAAGCCCGCTGAACGTGCTCAACAGGTCGGCCCCCGGGATTCGCCGGTTGGCCCGCAGCCCGCCTTCCGGCGTCTGGCTGCCCAGGAGGAACCCGGCCGCCGCTGCCCGGCGGGAATCGTCCAATGCGTCCAGGGTCACCAGCAGGTCGACGGCCGCCGCCGTGGGGCTGGTGCCGCTTGATCGCATTTGGTCGATCTCGACGAACCCACCATCTTCCCGCTGCCGGGATTGGATGAGCCGGACGACGGCCTCCGGCCGATCCGGCGTCAGGCCCACCCACTGCATCGCGCGGACGACAAGGAACGTCTGGTAAGTGCTGCTGGCGCCCCGCAAGGTCTTGGCGTAGCCGCCGTCGGCGCGCTGGAAGGGCCCCAACAGCTCGGCCACCAACTGCCGCCGGTCGCGGCCGGGCTGGGCCAGCGGATCAACGCCGGTGGCCAGCTCGACGGCCACGCTGCCGCTAACGAGCGAGAAGGCGTCTGCGGCCGACAGGCCCTGGGGACTGTCCCGATTTTCGTCCAGGGGACTGTCCCAATTTTCGTCCGACGAAAATGGGACTGTCCCCTTCGGCCCACAACGACGCAGAAAGCCGCCCGCCGCGTGCGCAATCGGTGCCGTGAGCCGGCCCAACATGGCCAGCGCCCAGAGGGCGAAGCCCGTGTAATAGAGATCGCTCGGGCCGCGGCGGCCCGGAAACCCGCCGTCGGGCCCCTGCGCGGCAGTCAAAAAAGCCGCATGTCGCTGGCAAACGTCTTCCGGCAACCCGGCAAAGTCGATGGCGACGAGGGGCGTCATGGGGGGATTTGGGTCTTTGGGTCTTTGGATTTGGGATTTGAGAATGGCCGGCGCCTGCGCTACGCATAATCGATGCGGCACCGGCTAGGCGGTCTATCCCATTCCTGTTCCATTGGTTGGCCGGAAAACGGCGCCCTCTGGGCACACTTGGTCGCGTAGCGACCGTCGATGGTAGCCGTGGGTTTTCAACCCACGGATCCGGAGTTGCGTACAAGTGTTGCGTCGCGTAGCGACACTTGAATATCTTCAATCGTCGCTACGCAACGAACGGGTCACGGAATGCCGCAGACCGCGGGTTGAAACCCACGGCTACCATCATAGCGTCGCCACGCGACGAGTGGCAATTCTCTCTATCAATGGAACATAACCCAACGCTTCCAGCAATACCGGCTCTCCCCTACCAACCCTGTGCTGCGCAGCCCAGCCGGGGGCTAACGGCGGCCGGGCTTGGGCTTTCAACCCAGGACAGTCCCGTTCTTGCTGCGTGACAATCGATACGGTCGCCACCTAATACCGGGATACAGCGGTTGAGGCGCCCGCGCCGCCTCGACACGTCCAATGCGGCGGAAAGAACTACTCCAGCTCTTTATCCAATCCCAGAGACAAGCATTTCGGGAACGGGGACAATGTGCCTTCCACGAAATCCTTGACGCTCTGCGAGGCGGAAGTGGTAGAGTAAATTGCCCTCCGCTTATGTGCGGGTGAGCCGTGCTCAACGGACGATCTACCCAGACGCACAATCGGTTGGTTGTGTGAGCGATGGCGATTATCGTACCCTGCCCGCCGCGGGGGTGCAACATACGGCCGAGGGTTCGTGGGCGGGAGACAGAAAAGTCGCGTGCCGGGGTCTGGTGTGCAGGGATGGGGGAAAAATGGCGGCAAGGTGCCTGAGGGGCGTTTACGCTCCTTTCCGGCCAATCCGGTGTTCGGCCCGGTGTTTACGCCGGGTTCGGGGCGAAGCGCGGAGCAATTCCTCAACCACCGACGTTACCCGCTGTCAGCCCCGTCCCACGGGGCTCCTGTTTACGGCTGAAGCCCCGGTCGCATCGGGCCACGGAATTGTCCGGCAAGCGAGGAGCCCCGTGGAACGGGGCTGACAGGTGCGGCATGATAGAACGAGGAGGCGCGGCGCGGGCTTGCTGCACCCATGCTAAAGCATGGCCCTATTACCGCCTGCGGCGGAAACGGGCCTGAAGGCCCGTGTGGAAGCGGCCATGGCAGCGTCCCCTAAATCCCCCAATCCCCCAATCCCCCAATCCCCCAATCCCTCAACCCCCAAATCCCTAAATCCCCAAATCCCTAAATCCCTCGAACTAGACCCTCGTACACCTCGATCATTTGGCGGGCCATACGGTTGGCATTATAGCGCTGGTGGACGGCCTGGTGGGCTTGCCGGGCGCAGGCGGCCGCAAACTCCGGCTCGCGGAGCATTCGCGCGAGGGCCGCGGCCAGGGCCTCGGCGTCGCCCGGCGCGTGGAGCAGGCCGCCGCCGGTATCTGCGACCAGTTCGGGAAAGGCACCGTGGTCGGGCAGTACGGCTGGAATACCGTTGGCCCAGCCCTCCAGGGCCGGCAGGGCTTTGCTCTCGCGGCACACGGCCGGCAGGCTCAGCACGTCGAGCGACTGAAGAAAGGCGATCTTGGCCGGCCGGTCCAGCTCGCCCAGGTACTCGAAGCGATCGGCCAGGCCGGCCGCGGCCAACCGCCGGCGGATGCCATTCAGGTATGCCCGATCGGCCGGGTCCAGGTAGCCGGCCGCACGGACCCGCAGCGGCGGCAGATGGCGATCGGCGGCCAGTCGGGGCAGGGCTTCGGCCAGCAGGTGCAGTCCTTTATCCGGGCAGACGCGGCCCAGGTAGCCGATGGTTGCGGCCGAAGGGGACAGTCCGTGAGAGGGATTTGGGGATTTGGGGATTTGGGGATTTGGGGGGGAGAGTCCCCACGGGCCGAGGACATCACCCGGCTTGCGGTGTCCGTCGAGATTCAAGCCCGGGGGGACCACATGGATCCGCTCCGGCGGCACGGCCAGATAGCCGGCCATGAACTCGGCATAGTAGCGGCTCGGGGCCACCAGTGCGGCCAGGTCGGCCGAGCGGCGGGCCAGCGCGGCCCGGGCCTGCTCGCACCACGGCGGGGGCAGCTTGGCCAGGAACAGGTCCTCGCCGGCGAGCGTGCCCAGCACGGGCACGCCCAGCCGGTCGGCCAGCGGCCGGGCCAGCCCGGCCAGCAGTACGCTGGACAGGTGGATCACGTCGGGGCGAAACTCGCGGGCCAGCGTGTCGGCCAGCCGGCCGATGTCGTCGCCAATGGGTCCCTGGCGGCCTTCGAGGACGGCCAGGGTGAGTGCCCCCAGCCGCTTGGGCCGGGTTCGCCCGCCGTGCCGCACGGCCCACCGCACCAGAGCGGGGCGGTCCAATAGTCGGCCCAGCCAGGCCGGCATGCGGCGCAGCAGGGGCCACCGCTCGTGCAAGGCCACCTTGATGCCGCCCAAGGCCAGCCGGTCGAGGCTCACGTCGGGCTCGTCGGTCCGCAGCGGGGTGTAGACGGGCAGGAGGATGCAGTCGGCCCCGCGGGAGCGCAGCGCCGCGGCCAGCGTGTTGCTTTGCAGGCAACTGCCGCAGTACATCGGCCCGGCACCGGCGGTAAGCAGCAGGACGTTCATCCCAGCGGCCGGCGATCGAGAATCGCATCGGCCAGGAAGTGGAACAGTTGCCGCAGGGGGCCGATGGTGATCGAGTCGGCGGCCTCGGCGGCCCGGCGATGATGCTTGGCCACGAGTGCCCGGGCCTGATGGAAGGCGCCGGCGCGATCGTAAAAACGGCGGGCCCGCTCGGGGCCGTCGGCCTCGGCCGCCGATCCGCCCACCAGGGCGCGGAGTTCCCGGCGATCGGGCTCGGCGAGCGCTGCCAGGGCCAGGGCCCACAGTACGGTGGGCCGGCCGTGGAGCACCTCGGCGCCGCGCGGCCGCCGACCGGCCGAGTCCTCCTCGTCGCCCTCCCAATCTTCCAGGTCGTTGACAATCTGGTAGGCCACGCCCAGATGGCGGGCGAAGCGCGAGGCCAGCTCGCGATGCGGCTCGACGGGCCCGGCCAGCCGGACACCCGCCAGGATCGCCGCCTCGAAGGCCGGCGCCGTCTTCAGGGCATAGATCTTCAGGGCGTCCAGCGGCGTCAGGTCCCGCTGCGGGTCGTCACGCCAGAACAGTTCGGCCCCCTGCCCCTCGCAGAGCTTCGTGTGGGCCTCGGCGAACTGGGCCAGGATGTCGGCCGTCGCCTCGGCCCCCAGCACCTGCCGGCCGCCGGCCACCAGGCGGTAGCCCAGCCCGATCAGGTAATCGCCCACGTTGATGGCCGTGGCCAGCCCGTAGCGGCGGTGCAGCGTGGGCTGCTCGTAGCGCGTAAGGTCGTCGTCCTCGATGTCGTCGTGCACCAGCGACGCCTTGTGGAAGACCTCGATGGCCATGGCCACGCGTTTCACGGCGTCGGGCAGCCGGGCCACGTGCTCGGCGCCGTGGGGCAGCGTGCCGTGGCCGCCGGTCAGGGCGTCGTAAACCGCCAGCGTAATCAGCGGACGCGAATGCTTGCCGCCGGCGGCCAGGAACTCGCGGGCAATGGCCTCGGTGCGGGCCAAGGGAGGCGGGGCGGAAGACGGAAGGCGGAAGGCGGATTGTAAATTGCAAATTGTAGATTGCGAATTGTAAATTGCCGGTTGGCCACCGGTCCCCGCGTCCCCGCGTCTCCGCGTCTCCGCGTCTCCGCGTCTCCCTGTCGCCTTGTCTCCCTGTCTCCTTGTCTCCTTGTCATTCCCCCCGTCGTCCGTCGCCCGTCGTCCGTCGATCCGTCCCGGCACCAGCCGGGCCAGCTCGGCCGGCTCGAACATGCCGGCCACCAGCCGCATCAGGTGCAGGTACGTCCGCGGCTGGACGCTGGCCGGCCGGCAGGGCGTGTCGATCATCCGCACGATCCAATCCCGATCGGCCGACGTGTTGCGGCAGCCGTTGCCCAACAGGGGCACGGCCATGCAGGGGATGCCGGCCAGGAGGATCTTGTCCAGGGTCTGCTCCAGTGCGTCGAGGCAGGCCACGCCCAGCACGGCATCCACCTGCCCGCTGAGGATGATCTTCAGCACCGTCGGCGAGCCCTCGGCGATCATCACGCGATAGCCGCGTCGAAGTGCCTCGGCCTTCAGCCCGGCCAGGTCGCAGGCCCCGCAGTCCTGGCAGTCCAGACCGGCGGCGTGGCAGGGGGCGGGGCAGGTATCGGGGTTGCGAAGGCAACGGGGCAAGAGCAGCAGGCGTCGCTCGGCGGGCACGGCCCCCACCTGCTCCCGCCAGAAGGCCGAGGCCATGGCGACCATCGTCCAGCCGGCATAGCGATCGGGCTGGGCCAGCCCGGCCAGCAGCCCTCGGGCGGCCGCTTCCAGCTCCTGCCGCCCCAGCGGCCGCGACTTGTCCCACCCGGCGGCGGTCTGGACTGCACAGGCCAGGATCCGCTCGCGGAGGGCCTTGGGCTGCGGCACGTCCTTCAAGTGCGCCGTATCGTCTTGTTGTTGCACTGGGGCGGTGCTCAAGGTGGGACTCAACGTGTCTTTCTTGCACCTGGGAAGTGCTTAAGGTGGGATGCAGCGTGTTGTTATTGCACTATTCAGGCGGGGGCTGCCCGTCCTCGCCGCTGGTAGCGGCGGGCGAGAAGCACTTGACGGCCTGGCCGAGGGCGGCCACGGTAAACGCCAGCGGATATACCCTTTCATAATACCATAGTTTGGCGAAATAAAGGCCCAGGGGTGCCGATTCCCAGTGCCGGTCCTGGGCTACGGCCTTGATGAGCCAGTTGATCCCCTCTTTAAGGGTGGGTCCGACGGAGTCGTTTCGCCGGCCGGCCGCCAGGGCCTCGACCGCCAGGGCCGTCTCCTCGACGCTGGATCGCCCGGTGGAATGCGTGGCCGCGCCGTCGGCGATGCCGCCGCCCCAGCCCCCGCCCGGGTCGGCGTGCCTGGTCAGCCACTGCAAGCCCCGGGCGGCCGGCTCGCTATCGATCAGGCCCAGGTCGCGATAGGCCAGCAGCACGCGGGCAGTGCCATATACCGGGTTCTCTTCGCCGGGGTAATGCTGGTTGCCGAACCACAGCGGAAGCCAGAAACCGTCGGGCCGCTGCTGGAGGGCCAGGTACCTCAACCCGCAGCGGATGGCCTCGTCGATGGGCCGATCGACGAACCAATGCTGCCAGGCGTGCAGGGCCCGCAGGGCGTGGGCCGTCAGGTCGGGCGCACTGCGGTCGAAAGGCAGGGCGGCCCAGCCGCGGCAGAAGCTGGGCCAGCCGCCGTCGGCATTCTCGATGGCCAAGAGCCAGTCCACGCCCGAGCGCGCGGCCGACTCGATCCGCTGCCGGGCGGTCGGACCGCCGGAGTTCAACAGCACGGCCAGGGCCAACAGTGCGCCGGCCGTATCGTCGGCGTCGGGGACGGCGCCGCTGGAGTCGCTCCAGCCCCAGCCGCCGGGCGCGGCGTGTGTGAAGGGATGCACGCTACGGTGCTGGCTCTCCAACAGCCAATCCAGGCAGCCCAGCGCGCCCACGTCGCCGCTGGCCGCGCTGAGGGCCTGGATCGCCAGCGTGGTGTTCCATACGGCCAGGTCCCGGTCGATGGGCCACGAGGCGTCGGCCCGCACGGTGTCCAGCAGGAACCCCACTCCGCGTCGCGTGGCCGCGTGCGCGGCCCGGCCGGTCGAGGCCAGGCCCATGACCACGAAACTCGTTAGCGGAATGGCCTCGAGAAATCCGCCGCTGGGCGGCTGCATCCGCCGGAGCACCTTCAGGCTCCGCCGGACGCACAGCCGCCGCACGAGCCACGCCAGCGGGTTCCGCGGCCAGCGGTGAAACAGCCGCATCTGGCCGATGGCCACCAAAGCGGGGATGGCGTAACTGACCACGGGCAGCCGCAGCAGCCGCAGCAACGGATGCGGCAGGCAAGCCAGTTCGAAGGGCAACTGGGGCACCTCCCACCACGGCACCAGCCCGGCCAGGGCGCAGTTGGCCAGGATCGGCGCGGCGAACGTCCGATCGCGGCCGTAACGCCGCCGCAGGCCGGCCAGCCCGCCCTCGGCCTCGACGTACCGCGCAGAGCGGCCCAGCCGGTCGCCGTACTGCGCCGCCCGATTGGCCAGGTGAAACGCCGACTGCACCAGCATCGTCGTGGCGATGTTCGAGTAGCTCTTGTTCGTGTCGCCCCAGCCGCCGTCGTCGTTCTGACAGCGCGACAGCCAATCGATCGATCTTTCGGCAAGCTGCCGGTAGGCCTCGCGGCGTGACTCCTCCTTCTCGTGCCGCGCCACGATGCTCAGGGCGCTGGCCGCGGTGGCCGTAGACAGCGCCGAGGCGGACAACTCGCCCACCCAATGACCCGAAGGTTCGCGCAAGGCCAACAGATCGCGGCGGGCCGTCTGATAGGCCGTCAGGAGCCGGTTAAAGTCAATCGTCATGGAGCCCTATTGTAGAAAGATGACGCCCGGTGCGGCAAGGTGCTATACTCGAAGCATGCTCCCCCGCCTGATGTATCGCCTGTTGACCGAGGTTTCGCCGCGACTGGCCGGCAAGGCCGGGTATCTATGGGCCTACCAGGGGATGCGGGCGATGGCGGCCCACCGCCAGCGGGTCCGACGCGGGGAGCTCTTTCCGCCCTTCCTGTTCCTGGCCCTCACCAGCGCCTGCAACCTCCGCTGCCGCGGCTGCTGGATCCCCAACGACGGCCCGCGGCAGGAGTTGCCGCCGGCCGACGTTCACCGCCTGATCGCGGCCGGCAAGCGGCAGCGGGTCCGCTTCTACACCCTGCTGGGCGGCGAGCCGATGCTCTACCCCGGCCTGTGGGAAATCATCGGCCGCCACCCGGATTGCTATTTCCAGATCATCACCAACGGCACCTTCCTGGACGCCGACCAGGTGCGGCGGATCCGCGCCGCGGGCAACGTCACGCCCCTGGTCAGCCTCGACGGCCTGGAAGAGCAGAACGATAAGCGCCGCGGGCCGGGTGTCTTCCGGCAGGTGGCCGAGGGACTGGCACGCCTGCGCGCGAGTAAGATCCTCTTCGGCCTGGCCACCACCGTCACGGGCCCAAATCTGGACGAGGTGCTCAGCGACGAGTACGTCCGGCAGTGCATTCGCGGCGGCGCGATGTACCTGTGGTATTACGTGTACCGGCCGGTCGGCGCCGACCCCGCCCCGCAGTTTTGCGTGTCGCGCCAGCAGATGCGCGACTTGCGCCGCCGGCTGGTGGCGCTGCGCCGCCGGCAGCCGATCCTGCTCATCGACACGTACTGGGACGCGGCGGGCGGGGCGGTCTGTCCGGCGGCCCAGGGGCTGGGGTTCCACATCGGCCCGCGGGGCAGCATCGAGCCCTGCCCGCCGCTGGCCATGGCCTGCCAGACCATTCGCGATCAGCAAGGCGACCTGTTCCGCACGATCAACGAGAGCCGCTTCTTGCGGGCCTTCCAGGAGTTCGTCCGCCGGCGGACCCGCGGCTGCGTGATCCTGGAGCATCCGCAGGCCTTGGCCCAATTTCTGCGCGAGCGCGGGGCCACGGATTATAGCGGCCGCGATTTCCCGGCCGAGTTGGCCGCCGCCACGCCGCGCACCAGCCACCATCTGCCGGGCGAAGAGATCCCCGAAGACTATTGGCTCTACCGGCTGCTCAAGAAGCAACTGTTTTTCGGCATGGGCGGCTACGGGTAGCCGCCACGAATCCCCAGCATTCCATTCCAGGAGCCATCGATGAGCCAGGGGCACGCTGACTATCAATTCAGCCGGCGGACAATGATTCGCCGGGCCGGCGCCGCGGCCGGCATCGCCGCCGTGGCGGGGCTGCCGACGATCCCCGCCGCGGATGCCGGCCCCGACCGGCCGAAGGGGACAGTCCCATTTTCGCCTGTCCGCGGCGGACAGTCGGACGAAAATCGGGACAGTCCCCGCCAGCCGCAACCCTTCCGCTACAGCCTGAACACCGGCACGATCCGCGGCCAGAAACTCCCGCTCGTCGAAGAGATCCAGATTGCCGCCCAGGCCGGCTACCAGGCGATCGAGCCGTGGCTGTTCGAAATCGCCGATTACGCCGGGCACGGCGGCTCGCTCGGCGACTTGCGGAAACGCATCGCCGACCTGGGGCTGAGCGTCCAGAGCGTTATCGGCTTCACCACCTGGATCAGCGAGGAAGCGGATCGCGGCCCGGGCGGTTTCGAGCAATGGAAACGCGATTTCGAGCTGGTGGCCGCCATCGGCGGCAAACGCCTCTGCGCCCCGCCCAGCGGCGCCGCCTTCAAGGCCCCCCAGGACCTTTTCCAAGTCGCAAAGCGCTATCGGCAACTCGTGCAATTGGGACGCCTCACCGGAGTCGTGCCGCAGGTCGAGTTGTGGGGCCAGGCCAAAACGCTCTCCCGCATGGGCGAAGTGGCCTTGGTACTGGTCGAGGCCGGCCTCGGCGAGGGCTCGGCCGTCCTGGACATCTTCCACATCTACAAGGGCGGCTCCGACTTCGGCGGACTGCGATTGTTCAACGGCGACGCCCTGCACAGCTTCCACATGAACGACTACCCCGCCCATCCGCCGCGGGCGACGGCCACCGACGCCGACCGCGTTTACCCGGGCGACGGCATTGCCCCGCTGCCCGCGATCCTGGCCGACCTGCGCCACATCGGCTTCGGCGGCATGCTCTCGCTGGAGGTGTTCAACCGCGACTACTGGAAGCAGGACGCCCTGACGGTCGCCCGCACGGGCCTGGAGAAAATGCAAGCCTGCGTAGCCAAAATCCCGGCCGACCCGCCGCCCCGTAGTTGACCTGGCCCGACCGGCTGTAACCCGATGAAGAAATTGCAGCGATGACCACCGGCCACGAATACCGGGGCTACATTTTTTCGATCACCTATCAGTCGCAGGAACCGGCCTACGCGGTGGATTTCCCCGACCTGCCCGACATCATCACCAGCGGCGACACGTTGGCCCAAGCCTTCGCCCACTCCTCCTGCACCCCTTGCAACAGCGGGATCAACTCTTCACGCCGGCCCTGAAAGCGGGCGAAAACCTGCGCCAGGCGCTCGGCCAGCCGCTCCGGCTCGTCCGGCTGTGCCGCGCCTACGCCGGCCGCCGACACTGTGACATGCACCTTCGCCATGAACCCTCCGCCTGCTATATTGGAATTTGAAGAAACCGCCCGGCCACCAACCCGCCGCTCGCGGCGCGGCTGACTCTAATCTTCCAGCAGACAGCTTTCTTGTCAACCGATATGGCTTGTTTGAAGCGGTGGGTGAGTCGATCGCAGAGAAGCCCAACCCCTGTCATATCGCTTTGAAAAACGCGCGAAAATTCCGGCGACCGGGGATCGACATAGGCGATGAGCGTGCTATACGATGGCACCGGGACTTCCTCAACTCCTGGGGCAGCCACTTGTGGCTTGCGCCGTCACGTGGCAGGCCGTCGCTTGGCAGACGACCGGACCCAGAACCGCCCGTCGTCTCCTCCGTACTCGAGCATCTGGAGCAATGGCAAGCCGACCAGTCCGCCAAATCCCGTATCGCTTCGCTTCACCACCTTCACCACCGAATCGTTGCCATAGCCGAGCGTCTTGACGTCAAACCCGAGTTCCGGAATCACGATCCGCACCCAGCCGCCCTCAAGAGGGCCGAAGTTGGAATCCGTCCTGATGGACTCTCGCCAACGCAGGGCTTGCATGGTTGCCGTGTCCACAATAATTGCGCACGGGTTCCCGGTGTCGGCAAGGACTTCCAATTCACGAACCCGGCCGCTGGCAGATATTAGTTCCAGGCGAAGCCACGCTCGTGCCGGCTCGCCCCGGTAAACGTTCCGTTGCTCCAAGGACGTTTCCGGCATCGCCGTCACAAGAGGATGGAGACCTCGTCCGGATAGTCCGTGCCCGCCTGCACGACAAACACGTCAGGGCGGTCCTTGCCGATCACGGACAAAGTCTCTGTCAATTCATCGAAACTGGCCGCGTCGGCAACGATCTGGCCGTCATCGAAGGCGATAAAACGTCCGGGCGGATACCGCTTGGTCAACTCCTGTTTGGCCGCCTCGAACGCGGCCCGATTCCTCTCTTGATTCGAGTCCATGGCGATTCCTCCGACGCTTGGCAGGCGGCCTGGCGACAGCCCCATCCACCCTCTCCCATTGCTGGCATTATCGCCACCTGACCACTGTTTGTCCAGCGGCCCGGTGTACGCACGAGGGTGATTGCGGTGGCGTGCTCGCGACCGTTTCAGAAGGGTTCACCACCTCCCCCAACCGCCAACCCAGGGCGGTGCCGCGCTTGCCGTGTGTTGTTCAACCGCTTTGCGGCTGGGCCGATCAGGCGCGATCAGAGGGAACATATCCCAATCGTTTGCGCCTCTTTTTCCTGCATTGGGAGCCGAGTTTCCAGCAGCACACATTCCGTGTGCCGTCCGCCGAGGCGGAATAAGGGCGCGGCGGTCAAGGATCAGGTCAGAAGAACGCCCGAGAATTCCGGCGACGCGGGATTGACATGGGTGGTGAAAGTGTTATCACAGCGTCCGCGGATTTTGGCGGGGCTCGCTCTGGCTCGACCCACCCTACAACTACCGATCGTGCCGCAGCGGCACGCGGGAGAGGGGACCTAGCCACTGCGGCTGGCCGGTCGCGGTAGACTCCGGCAGCCGCATCGTAGAGGAACTTTGCCCCGAAGCCCAGCAGGACCAGTGCGCAGGCGGCAGAGACCGCGCGTTGGGCCCGTGGGCCGAAGGCCGCCGAGCCCTTGAATCCCAGCAGCGAGAGGATCTCGAGCCAAACCAGATCGCACAGCCAATGGACCACTGCGAAGGCGACCAGCGCCAAGGCGCCCCACTGAAGGGCTTGGGTTGCCAGTGCCAGGCCCACGGTGGCCCACCAGACGAGAAAATAGGGGTTGGCCCCGGTGAGCACGATGCCCGTCAGCAGGGGATGGCGGTGGGGCTCCGCGGCGGCCGGGGGGCTGCCGCCGCGGAGGCCCACGAGCAGTTGCACGCCAAAGAGGATCAGCACCGCGCCGCCGGCCAGTCCGATGCCCAGCCGGGCCGCCGGCGATTTTAGAAACTCGCCGATCCCGGCGGCCAGGAGCAGGATAAGCGGCATCTCGACGACGGCGTGGCCGAGGGCCACGAGGGCCCCCGCATGCCGGGAGCGGGCCCCGGCGGCCAGGGTCACGGCCGTCATGGGTCCCGGGGCCATCACGCCCGATAGCGAGATCGCAACCGCCTGGAGAAGGAAGCTCAGCACGTGTATCGCGACCTCACAGCTTGAGAACTCACCGATTTCCCCTCACCCTAGCCCTCTCCCGGAGGGAGAGGGGACCGGGCACCCGCAGTTTGCAGTCTCCCGCGCAGGGCCGTGTACCTGCGGGCGGTGTCCTGGCGGCGGACGGCCATGGCCAGGGCCTTCTTGGTCCCCACCAGGACGACCAGCCGCTTGCCCCTGGTAACCGCGGTGTAGAGCAGGTTCCGCTGGAGCATCATGTAGTGCTGCGTGTGCAGGGGGATCACCACGCAGGGGAACTCCGAGCCCTGGCTCTTGTGGATCGACAGTGCGTAGGCCAAGGCGAGCTCGTCCAGGTCGCCGAAGTCGTATTCGACCTGGCGGCCCTCGAAGTTGATCACCATCTCCTGCTCGATGCGGTTGATCTTCTCGACCAGGCCCAAGTCGCCGTTGAAGACATCGCGATTATAGTCGTTTTCGGTCTGGATCACACGGTCGCCGAGGCGGAAGGTCCAGCCGAAGCGTTGGATTTCGGCCTCGCCGACGGCGGGGTTCAGCGCCGCCTGGAGCACCTGGTTGAGGTTCCTCGATCCCAGCGGGGAGCGGTTCATGGGGCTGAGGACCTGGATGTCGGTCTTGGGATTGAAGCCGAACCGCCGGGGGATCCGCTCGCGGACCAGGCGGACGATCAGGTCCTGGACGACCTCGGGCTGCTCGGCCTCGATGAAATAGAAGTCGCTCAGGGTCTGGGGGGCCTTCAGCTCCGGCAGCCGGCCCCGGTTGATGGCATAGGCGGCGGCGACGATTTGGCTGGCCGCTGCCTGCCGGAAGATCTCGGTCAGCCGGACCACCGGCAGCGTGCCGGAGGCGATCAAGTCGGCCAGGACCGTGCCGGGCCCGACCGAGGGAAGCTGATCCACGTCGCCCACGAGGATCACGGCGGCGCGGGAGGGGACGGCGCGGAAGAACTGCTCGCCCAGCACGACGTCGACCATCGACGTTTCGTCCAGGACGAACAGGTCGCCGTGGAGCGGGTTCTGCTGGTTCCGCTTGAACTCGCCGCTGGCGGGATCGAATTCCAGCAGGCGGTGGATGGTCTTGGCCGTGCGGGCGGTGAGCTCGGCCATGCGTTTGGCGGCCCGGCCGGTGGGCGCGGCCAGCACGCATTTCAGGCCCTTGGCGGCGAAGATTTCCAGGATGCTGCGCACCAGCGTGGTCTTGCCGACCCCCGGCCCGCCGGTGATGACCAGCATCTTCCGCCGGCAGGCCTCGCGGATGGCCTCTTGCTGGCCGGGGGCCAGGCTGATAGCCAAGCGGCCCTCGACCCAGCCGATGGCCTTCTCGACGTTGATGCGGGGCAGCGGGTGCGGGCGGTCGGCGGCGATGCGGGCCACGGCCTGGGCCAGTCCCACCTCGGCCCGGTGCAAGGCGGCCAGGTACAGCCAGGGCTCGCCCTCGATGGTCTCGCGAACCACGCTGCGGTCGCTTACCACGGTACGAATCGCCTCCTCGACGATCCGCCGGTCGATCTCGACCAGCTTGCCGGTCTGCTCGACGGCGCCCGGCTCCGGGTAGCCGCAGTGGCCGTGGCCGGCCAGGTCTTGCAGCGTGTAGCGGACGGCGGCCTGCGCCCGATATGGACTGTTGCGGTCGATCCCCAGCTTGGCGGCCAGCTCGTCGGCGGTCCGAAAGCCGATGCCGCGGATGTCGTCGGCCAGTTGATAAGGATTCTCCTTGATCTTGGCGATGGACTGGTGGCCGTAGGTGCGGTAGATGCGCATTGCCCGCGCGAGGCTGATGCCGTGCTCGGCCAGGAAGAGCATGATCTTGCGGACTTCCTTCTGCTCCTGCCAGCTTTCCGAGATCATCTTCAGCCGCTCGCGGCCGATGCCCCGGACGTGCCGCAGCAGATCGGGGGCCGTGTCGAGGATCTGCAGGGTCCGCTCCTTGTAGATGCCCACGACCTTGGCCGCCAGCTTGGCGCCGATGCCGCGGATGGCCCCGGAGGCCAGGTACTTCTCGATGCCCGCCGCCGAGGCCGGATGGGCGGTCGTGAGCTCGTCGGCCTGAAACTGCTGACCGTGCTCCCGATCCACCACCCAGCGGCCGCTGGCCTCGACGTGCTCGCCCGCCGTGACCGAGGTGGTGCTGCCCACCACGGTCACCGGGTCCAGCCGGCCCTTGACCTGCACCTTGAGCACGGCAAAGCCGTTTTCAGGGTTGTGATAGGTGACCCGCTCGATCAGTCCCTTAAGGGTTTCGGACATTTTTCTTGCCCGCCGCTTTCACTATCTTATTCTTCAACATTTTTTTGCGGAGGTGGGCAAACTTGGTCGCCGGCTGGCGGACCATGCGTCGTCCTTTTTCGGTCATGGCGAGTTGCTCCTTAATGTATCCGGCACACTCCGTGTGCCGCTTGGTTCCATCGGCACACGGAGTGTGCCGGATACAATGGTCTAATGCAGCACCGGGCAGGTATCGAACCATGCTCGGCCCTGCCGGGCCATCCACTCGGTGGATTGGGGCGGCCCCCACAGGCCCGGCTCGTAGCTCCACAGGGGCGGCTGGGCCCCCTGCTCCCAGGCCGTCTGGATGGGGTCCACGATCTTCCAGGCGGCTTCCACTTCGTCGGCGCGGGCAAACAGGCTGGCGTCGCCGGAGAGCACGTCCAGCAGCAGCCGCTGGTAGGCCTCCGGCATCGGGCCGCCAAACGCCTCGCGGAACCGGAAGGCCAGATCGGTCATGCGGAGCTGCATCCCGGCATCGGGCACCTTCGTGTAGAAGTGAAGTTGGATCCCTTCGGCCGGCTGGATCTGCACGACCAGGCGATTCGAGTCGCGGTCGTCGCGCGGACCGCCGCCGAAGAGCATGTACGGCGGCTGGCGGAATTGAATGACCAGTTGCGTGGTGGGGCAGGACATGGCCTTGCCGCTGCGAAGGTAAAAAGGCACGCCTTGCCAGCGCCAGTTGTCTACGTGCAGCTTCACCGCGGCGAAGGTGGCCGTTTGGCTGTCGGGCCGGACGCCGCTCTCCGCGCGGTATCCGCGGTACTGGCCGCGAAGGGTGTCGGCCAGCAGATCTTCCGGCCGCATGGGCCGCACCGCGCGGAGGACCTTCACCTTCTCGTCGCGGACGGCCTGGGCCTCGAAGCGGACGGGCGTTTCCATCGCCGTCAGGGTGAGGAGCTGCAGCAAGTGCCCCTGGAGCATGTCGCGCAGCACGCCGGCCGATTCGTAGTAGCCGGCCCGATGGCCGACCGTGAGCGATTCGGCGGCGGTGATCTCGACGTGTTCGACGTAATTGCGGTTCCAGAGCGGCTCGAAGATCGCATTGGCGAACCGCAGCACCAGGACGTTCTGAACGGTCTCCTTGCCCAGGTAGTGGTCGATGCGGTAGACCTGGCTCTCGGCGAAGACGGCGTGGATCTTGCGGTTGAGCCGCTCGGCGCCGGCCAGGTCGGTGCCGAAGGGTTTTTCCACAACGAGGCGGCGCGGGGCGCTCTGTTCGGCGGCCATCCCGGCGGCGCCAAGATTCCGCACGGCCGGCTCGTAGAGTTGCGGCGCCGTGGCCAGGTAGTAGATCCGCGCCGGCGCGGCGTCGGCCTCGATTTCCCGCAGGAAATCGGCCAGTGCCTGGAAGTCTGGGGCGGACTCCACGCTGCCGGAAAAATAGAAGATCCGCGCGGCCAGGGCCTCCCACGCGGCGGCGTCGAACTCGGCGCCGCTCTGCCGGACGGTCGATTCCGCCAGACGCCGGCGCCAGGCGTCGTGCGAGAAGGCCGTCCGGGCGAAGCCTACAATCCGCGTATCGGGCGGCAAGCGCCGCTTGCAGTCCAGCGCGTACAGGGCGGGGATTAGTTTCCGACTGGTGAGATCACCCGACGCGCCAAAGATCACGATCGTGTGCGCCATGGCTTATCCTATCCTGCATACTCGAAGGCCGGCACTCCGCTCACTCCCGGCCGGGCGCGAAACAGGCCGCCGGCGTGGGGCTCGGCGGCCAATTCCGCCGGGCTCATTCCGATCCGCGCCGTAGTGACGTACAGATCGTCCAGGGCCGGACCGCCCAGCGCACAGGAACTCACGCGCCGGGCCGGTACCGCCAGGGTCGCCAGCAGCCGCCCACGGCGCGGGTCCCAGCGCTCCACGCAACCGCCGCCCCACAGGGCGATCCACAACATGCCTTCCGCGTCGATGGTCATTCCGTCCGGCTTGCCGCGCTCCGGCGGCAGGGCAATCACGGTCCGCGGGTTCTCGATCCGGCCGGTTGCCAGGTCGTAGTCGAAGGCCGTTACGGCGCGGGTCGGCGTGTCGATGTAGTACATCGTGCGGCAGTCGAGGCTCCAGGCGATGCCGTTGGAATTGGTCACGCCGCGGAGCATGGTCCGCACGCGGCCGTCGGGCTCGAGGCAATAAAGGCAGGCGGCCCCCGGCCGGCGATCGAGGCTGATCGTACCGGCCCAGAATCGCCCCGCCGGATCGCACTTGCCGTCGTTAAACCGCAAGCCATCCAGCGGCTCGGCGGGTCCGCCCGCCGGGGTGCTCCGGCCGGTTTGCAGGTCCAGCGCGGCAAAACCGCCTTCCAGGGCCAGCATCACGCCGCCGCCGGCCCGCGGCACGACCGTGCCCACCCTTTGGCCCAGCTCGAACACCCGGTCGCTGCCGTCGCCGGGGTCGAAGGCATGCAGCCGGCCGGCCTCGATGTCGACCCAGTAGAGCCTGCCCGCGCGAGCGTCCCAGATGGCGCCTTCGCCGAGGGTCGCGCGGGCATCCAAGACCAGTTCCATTGCTATGGGCCTTGATTGGTGAGCGGTCAGCTATCAGCTATCAGCTATCAGCTATCAGCGGTCAGCGATCAGCTATCAGCGATCAACTCTTGACTGCTGACCGCTGACTGCTGACCGCTCTTGCAAAGTGCCTAACCGTGTTCTCCGCGAAGCGGGCGGCGGCCGCGTCGAACTCGGCCAGGATCTCGGCCGCCGTCTTGCCCGCCGAGGAGCGGGCCGCAGCAATCATTGTCTGGCATTCGTTCTGATCCATGAAGCGGGCGGCCTCCAGCAGCCGGGCCTCGTCCTCCGCCGGCACGACCAGGAAGCCGTGCTTGTCGGCGTGGATCAAATGGCCCGGCGAAACTTGGCAGCCGAAGACCTCGACATCGCATCCCCAGCGGACGGGCGTGGCATAGGCGTGGCCCACGCACAATCGCCGGGCGAGGGCCTTGAAGCCCGCGGCGTTCATCTCGTCCAGGTCGCGAATGCCGCCGTCGATGATCGTGCCCACGCAGCCCAAGGCCCGGTGGATACTGCTGGTGACCTCGCCCCAGAAGGCTCCCATCACCCGGGGTTTGTCCAGGTCCTGGACCACGACGATCTTCGGCCCCGGCAGGCTGCCGACGTAGGCCCGATACTGGCTCCAGGCGGCCGGATTGTCGCGGCGGTGCCGCGGATTGCTGGGCTCGAAGACCACCGTTACGGCATAGCCGGCCATGGGTCCCATGTGCGGCATGAAGTCGCGGGCCTCCTCGACGTTGAACCCGCTGCGGCCCGGGTCCTGGCGGGTGATCTGCTCCCAGCCGTTGTAGATGGTGGGCGTGTTCCAGCGCCGGAGCTCGAGCAACTCGGCATCGGTCAAGCGTGTCCGGCCGGCGTGCGGCTGGTCCATAATCAGGCTCCTTCTTGCACTATTATACACACTGCGGCCATGGTAACAGCCGCAGCAATGAGCAATGAGCTATGAGCAATGAGCCGCCCGTAGCTCATACCTCATAGCTCACGGCTCATAGCTCAAAGCGCAAAACTCTTCAGCACTTCGCGGCCTGCCGCGCGGACGGCCGCCAGGAGGGCCAGCAGGTCTGCCTCGCTGGTGAAGGGATTGATGAGCGTCACGCGAAGATGCAGCCCGGCGGGCAGTTGGGTCTGCACCAGGTAGAAATCACCCGCCGCCAAGAGCCGTTGGCGGATCTCCGCCTGCAGCGCGTCCAATTCGGCAGCCGCCAGCGGGCCTTGGGCCGGCCGGTAGCGGAAGCACACAATATTGCAGTCCGGCGGCACGGGCAGCTCGAAGTCGGGCTCTTGCGAGAGCAGCTCGCCGAAGCGCCGCCCCAGGTCGAAGGCGGCCGTCACGTAGTCGGCGAACATCTGCGTGCCCTGCACGGTCAAGGCCGCGTAAAGGTGCAGGCTCATCATCCGCTTCGTGCACTCCACGGTACGCATGCTGACGTTGTACCACTGCTCGTCGGGCCCCGGGGGGGCGAACAGATACGAGGCCTGCTGCTGGAAGGTGTGGTAAGAGGGCGAGCCCTGGCGGAAAATGACGGCGGTGAGGATGCCCGGCATGAGCAGCATCTTGTGCGCGTCCCAGACGACGGAATCGGCCTGGTCGATGCCCGCCAGCAGGTGGCGATAGCGGGTCGAGAGGCAGGCCGGCGCGCCGTGGGCGGCGTCGACGTGCAGCCACAGGGCGTGCCGCCGGCAGAACTCGCCGATAGGCTCCAGGGGGTCGAAGCTGCCGGTGGCCGTCGAGCAGGCGCTGGCCGCCACGGCGATTACGCGGCGACCGCGGGCTTGGGCGGCCGTGAGGGCCTCCGGCAGGGCCTCCGGCCGCAAGCGGAACCGCTCGTCGACGGGCACGCTCAGCAGTCCTTCGCGGCCCCAGCCCATGATCTGCACCGCGCGCTGCATGGAATAGTGCGCGCTGCGGCCGGCCAGGATGGCTAAGGGCGGCCCGGCCGCCTGGCCCTCGGTCCAGGCGTCCCATCCACTGCGGTCCTGCCGCGCGGCCAGCAGCGCGGTCAGGTTGCCCAGCGATCCGCCGGAGGTCAGCACGCCGTCGCAGCGGGCCGGGTCGAAACCCAATTGCCCGCCCATCCAGCGCAGCAGGCTCCGTTCCATGGCCGTCGCCGCCGGCCCCATCTCGTACACGGCCATGACGTTGTTCAAGAGCGTGCCGGCCAGCTCGCTCAGGGCCGCCTGGGGCAGCGGGGCGGTTACCTGGTGGCCCATGTACCGCGGATGATGCAGATGGTTGGACTGGGCAATGACTTTCTGGAGCAGTCCGCGCAGGGCCTCGACCGGCTCGGCCGCCCCCACGGCGGGAAACTGATCCGGCCACTGCTCCACGAGGGTGTCCGGCTCGTGATCCGGGAGCACGGGCATCGACCCGCCGCCAAGGGCCCGGGCCAGGTAGTCGGCCATCAGCTCGACTACTTGCTGCCCCTGCCGGCGGAAGGTCTCGGGCGCGAACGCCCGGCGAATCGAATCGGGCATGGCACGCTACCAGGTGACTTCTACGCCGCCGCTTACGCCTTGGTAGAATACGTCGCCGTTGGTGCTGGCGTGGAGGAGTTGCGGGGGCGGCGTGATGGCGCCCGTCGCCTGCACCTGGTCCGTGGCCACGGCCACGCCGCTGAGCCACAGGCCCTGGTAGCCGACGCGAAGGGCCACGTGGCAGTTCACCGGGTAGCAAGCCCCAATCCCCGTCTCGCCCACGAATGCCATTTGGCTGCCGGCGGCGCCGGCAGAAGTGGCCAAGCCGGTACTATCGGCGGCTGCCATGTTTGTATGGGCCTGGTTGTCATAGATTCCGCCTTTGGCGTAGGTCTCGATGCGCAGGCCGCGACAGTTCTTCCACAGCACGGTGCTGGCGCCGAGCTCGAGGCCGAACAGGTTGTTTCGCGCGTTCCACGCGGTTGTCGCCACCGGTGTGCCGAGTATCGAGTAATCGCCGTTGAGCCGGTCGTGGAAGTACAGGTAGCGGAAGCCCAGCAGGCCGTCGAACAACCGGTAATGCTGGCGGATGAGCACTTCCGCGGTCTGCAAATCCGAGCGATCGCGGAAATCGCCCGTTCCCGCCGCTGCTGCAATAAATGGGCTCGGCGGTGTGGTCTGTATGCTGCTCGTGCCGGCGGGAAACGCGAATGCCACGTCTGAACCTTGCTCGTCCAGCCACAGGTATCGCACGTCGACGCCGTAATCGGGGCAGGAATTGTACGTCAGCCCGAGGTCCACGCCTGGCCGGTAGTCGAACTTGAAATCAGCGGCTTCCAGAAGCGTCATGCCGGTCGGGTCGTTGAACAGCGGCACATTGTCCGGCCGGCAGCGTTGCAAGTACACGAAGTCCAAGCGGCTGGTAATCGAGGGGCAGAAACCGTCGCCGCCGTTGGCAGCGCAGGCGGGCGGGGTGCAGCCGACCTGGGTATCACCCGAGACAACGCCGGCCGGCGCCTTGGCGGGCGTGCCCGGGTCGGCAAGCTTGGCCGGTTCGGCAGCAACCTTAACCGGCTCGACGGCCGGTTTGGCAGGTTCGGCAGCAACCTTGGCCGGCTCGGCGGCCGGTTCGGCGGCGGGCTTGCCGGCGTCGGGGGCGGGGTCCGCGAAGTCCGCCACCAAGATGATCGGCGGCTCGCGCGTCGTCTGCCCGATGGCCGGGGCCGGCCAGCCACAGGCCGCCACAGTCATTACGGCCGTAAGACATAATGTGCAGGTCTTCATAGCCTCACTTTGGGTCATTGGTGTGGGGCTTGGTGCCGGACGGTCCCCCATCGGGAGACACAGATCGCCCGCAAAACCTAGCCAGTCTTCGCATCGGACCGGAATCCCCGTTATTTTGAGCATTTCCGTTCCGACCGGCACCACCGATATAATCGTTAAGGTCGGCATAATCCACACCGATAGATGGATATGCATTACACTCAAAAGGTGGGTTAGGCCCGGGATTCTTCCGGTCGGCCTTGACCCGGCAAGCAAAGCACCTTATCCTCCCCGCCGCGCCGCAGACTGATCCGCACCAAGGTAGCAGGCACACTCCGTGTGCCGTCCTCCATACCTTTTTCCGTGTCAGCGGACGGCACACGGAGTGTGGTGTGCTACCTAAAGTCCAACTGGACCGTGCTTTATGCGTACACTCATGGTGGTTCTCCTGCTGCTATCCCTGTTGCCGGGCTGCATGGGCGTACAAACCTTTCGACTAGTGGATGCCCAATCCGGGCTGCCGCTCGACGGCGTTCAGGGTGAGCGGCTGCACGGGAGCATCCAGGCCAGCCAGGTGCCGCTGGTCCTGCACAACGTGCTGGATCCGGTCGAATCGCAAAACAGCGATGCCGCCGGCCGGGTCGCTTTCCAGGCGTCGGGCACGAAGTTCATGTTCAATCCGACCGCCAAGAACCAGATGTCGGCCTACGGCGAGGCGTATGTAACTGCCGGATGGTCGGGAGTGAAGATCTGTTACCCCACCGAACATCGGGAGATTTCCGTGAAGCCGGTGGCCGGCGTGGTGGAGGTGCCGTTGCGCAACCGGCGGCCCGTTGCCCACGCCCAGCCCGCGGAGTACCTTGCCCCAGCCAACCGGGAAAAAGATGCGGCCGCAGCGAAATGACCGGTTTCTATAAGTAGGGCAGCCACGGATTTAACACGGAAGAAACACGGACAAGAGACAATCTGTCCGGCCACCCCTTCCGTGTTCAATCCGTGTTTCATCCGTGGCTACTTAAGCTTATAGTGGTCTTCGGCGACTGGGCATCAAAGCCTCGGGGGTGACTTCGCAGTGGTGGGCAAGGGCGCGGGATTCGGGTTCTGGGACTGGCTGGTGCTGGCCGGCTATTTCGTGAGCTGCACGGCCTTCGGCCTGTGGATGTCGCGAAAGGTCCGTACCAGCGGGGGCTATTTCCTGGGCGAGCGGAAGCTGCCCTGGTGGATCATGATCGGCCAGGCCTTCGGCACCGGCACGCACGCCGAGAACCCGGTGGGGCAGGCCGGGGCCACCTTCCACGCCGGTTTCGCCACCATCTGGTACCAGTGGAAGAACATGCTCATCACGCCCTTCTACTGGCTGATGGCCCCCTGGTACCGGCGGAGCGAGCGGACCACCGTCGCCGAGATCATCGCCGATCGCTACGGGCGGGGGCTGGCCCTGGTGTATACCCTGTATGCCTTCACCTGTTTCATCTTCAACCAGGGGGTGATGCTCAAGGGGGCGGGCAAGATCATCGCCGTGGCCACCGGGGGCGAATTCATCTCGCCCAACGGCGTCGTGGCGGTCATGACCGTGACCTTCGTGCTGTACAGCTTCTTCGGCGGACTGGTGGCCGCGGCCTACACCGACTTCGTGCAAGGCTTCCTGATCGTCGTGCTGTCGTTCATGCTGATTCCCAGCGGGCTGGCGGCGGTGGGCGGTTTTAGCGCCATGCGGCACACGCTCTCCAGCCCGGTGGTGGCCGAGTACGCCCGGCAGGTGCAGGCCGAGCACCAGGCGGCCGCGATCGACGACCCGGCCCGGCGGGCGCCGGTCATTCCCGGCAACGGCAAAGGCACCGCCGGCTTCTTCGACCTGTACAACGAGGCCAGCAACATCGACGCCTTCACGATCCTCATGCTCACGCTCAACGGCCTGATCGGCATCACGGCCCAGCCGCACATGATGGCGATGTGCGCCACGGGCAAGAGCGAGCGGGCCTGCCGCGTCGGCCAGACCTACGGCTCGCTGGTCAAACGCTTCTGCACCATCGGCTGGGCCCTGACGGGCCTGATCGTCGCCGCCCTGGTGGTGCAGCAGAAAGCCTGCCTGCCGGATAAGGAAGACGCCTTCGGCTACGCCTGCCTGCACCTGCTGGGCCCGGGGTGGGTGGGCCTGATGGTGGCCTGCGTCGTGGCGGCCAACATGTCGTCTTGCTCGAACCTGATGGTAAATGCCGGCGCACTGTTCACCCGCAACATCTACAAGGACTACCTGAACCCGACGGCCGGCGACCGGGCCCTGCTCCTGAGCGGCCGCCTCTCAGGCCTGGGCTCGACCCTGGCCAGCGTGGGCTTCGCCCTCTTGATCGACCAGGTGCTCCAGGCGTTCCTGTTCACCGAGACGATGGCCGCCCTGGTGGGCATAATCGTCGTGGGCGGGTTCCTGTGGCGGCGGGCGAACCGTTTCGGCGCCGCCGCGGCGCTGGCCTGTTCCCTGGCGGTCTATTACGGCCTGAACTACCATTTTACGGGCCACTGGCAATTGATCTACGTGTGGACGGCCGGCGTTTTCGGCTGCGCCATGGCGGCCGGCTTCGCCGCGCTCGTCGTGGCCAGCCTGCTCACCCGGCCCGAGGATCCCCGGCGGATGGCGCAGTTTTTCGACAACATGCAGCGCTCGACCGATCGCGAGGGCCTGGCGGAGGGGCAGCCCAAGCCGCTGGCCGGCGAGCGCGGCCAGGAGCTGCTCATGCTGGACGCCGGCGGCTGGTTCTCGGCCCGCCGCTGGCACGGCTTCTTCCGCCGCTATCGCGAGGACCTGCTGGGATTCCTGCTCGCCTGGGGCGTGGTGGGCCTGCTACTCATCGCCGCCTGGGGCTTGATGCAGATCGGGAGATAACGGGTTCGATGGCACACACGCACTCGGGGGGTGGCAACGTGGCACGAAACGCAATTCACTACTTACGAAAAATGCCCCTCCTCGGACCACATGAGGAATTGCTTGAAGCCTGTGAAGCCCTTGGCTTCTCTGTTCAGCGAGAGCCTTCCGGTGCATTAGTCAAGTGCGCGGACCTCACCATGGCGATGGTCGTCGCGGATGTTCTGACACCGGACACAGCGGCGATGGAGCGCGCGGAACACGCGATGCCCCCCGTCACGCCAGAGCAGGAACAGGCATTCAACAAAGCTCTTTGGAAGCTGGAGCGCGAGAAAATCGCTGTTCACGAGGCAGGCCACGCTGTCGCCGCGCGCGTGCTAGGGCTGAATTTGTGTTACGTGACGATCTGCGGTGGGGGCGAAACGCAGTTCTGTATCAAGGACAGTGTGGACAACCTCACTTACGACATCGATGAGGCTGAGAAGGTGGAACGGTTGCAGGAGGCGTACGCTGCCGGTGCTGCGGCTGAGCGCCTTGTTTTCCGCGGGTATCGGCCACACGGTAGCTGCAAGGACTCCCGGGATGTCAAAGACATGGAGGAACTAAAGGCTCAATCGCAGCCGGGCACGCTGGCAAACCCAAATGTCTTTGCCAAGTTCGTCGCGCAAGCCGAGCAACGGCTGTCGAGTGAAGAGGCAAGGGCCCAAATCATGGCAGTCGCGCGCGGCCTCAAAGAGAAGGGCTTTTTGTCGCGGGAGAATGTCGAGTCGCTCCTCGGCGCGACGTATACTCCGCAGGGGCAAGAATGAGCCGTCGTCGCCAGGAAAACCGCTCACTCCAGCCCGTGCGGGGTATAATACGGCGGTTACCCCGCTCCGATACCGCGGGGAGCCTAGGTCATGTAGTTGCGGTACCCGCCCGCAGGCACCACACCCTAATACCCCCGGTTTGGGCATCCGCCCGAAGAATGGGGTTACCGCTTGAGGGTAACCCCGCATATTATTCTTGGAGTTGGTATGGAAGATATCGCAGTTGAAATCGAACAAGCCGTCGACACAGTGAACGCCAGTGTCCAGGACGCTCTCCGCGCGGTTGACCTCGCAAAACTACCTTTTGTCGTTCTCGACAGCCTTGAGGCGTGCGACAAAATACCCCGGGGTATTTCGTGCCTCTACTTCTTACGCCACACGCCCAGTGGTCTACTATACGTAGGCAAGGCAGCGGATTTACGAGGACGATGGAGGGCCGAGGGACGCGCTGGCGGGGAGCGGAAAGCATTGCATCACCTCCACGCGCGGTGCATAGAGGTCGGGGGAACCGTTTTGTCGTGGTTCCAACTGCACCAAAGGGCACATGAGATTGCAGAAACCGTGGCGATTCGTGTTCTCCACCCACCATGGAATATCCGCAAAAGGGTGCCGGACCTCGAGTACGACGAACGGAACGTGTCAGACTCCGACCGCGACGCGCCAGATGTGCCGCCCTTGTACCCTGACTTGGTATGGCCGCCCGACCCGTGAATTGGGCCTTGGAGCCATTTCGCACTTGGGCGACAGATGATATTGCGTCCGTGTCGCAACACTGGCAAAAATGGGGTCCTTTGAACCGCCGCCGTTGGCACGGCTTCTTCCGCCGCTATCGCGAGGACCTGCTGGGATTCCTGCTCGCCTGGGGCGTGGTGGGCCTGCTGCTACTGGCCGCCTGGGGCTTGATGCAGATCGGGAAATGACCCGGCTACCGAAACTGGTATCCGACAAACGACAGGAACGCGCCTATTCCCAGCGCCAGCGCCAGGATCATCCAGGGCGGCGTCAACGATCCCGCAATGTGGCTTTCGGGATGATGCGGATCGTAGTGGATCGGCACCCGGCTGGGAACCTTCTCGCAATCTAGCACCGAGTAGTAGGTCTTGCCGTCGACGATGTACGCAAGTCGTACACCGTAAAGAATGGAAAAGGTGGTCTGCCTCCTTGTAAACGGGATCTCAGGCGGCGCGGACAGGTGGCTGGTAAAGGCTTCTTTGTAATCCACGGGCACAGCTTCGGTGGTTGCCGGGTAGCGGCGGATCGTCTCCCAGGTGCGCCAGGCCCAAGCGGCGCCGTACAACATGCAAGCCACGCCCGCGATCACGAAACCCTGGCTCAGCCAGCGGAAGCGCACGTCGGAGGGCAGCGGGCCGCTTTCCTCTTCCGGCACCGCTTCGGTCTCGGCCTGCTCGTCGCCCTCGGCCGGCGCGAACAATTCGCGGTCCCGCTGGCTTTCCCACTCCTTCACGATCTCTCGGGCCTTGGCCGCGTCCGGCTCGCAAACCCAGATTCGCGGCGCGGTCGATTCGCCTAGCGGCAACCCGCCCGCCGCGCCTTGCAGAAACTCGCCTTCGACGCGGCACGCGATGCCTGCCCGCTCCAACACGCCGCACAGGGCGTGCGCCTCGATGGCATTAGCGGTGGAGCACAATTCCACAATCCGCTGGCCGCTCGCAGCGGCCCGAGCCGCGTCAGGGTCCGCGGCGGGCTGCCCGGCCGGCCGGGGCTCGGGTCCCGCGCCGGGCACGTTCGGGTCGCCGGGCTCGGCTTGGAAACCGGGCGAGGGAGTTCCATCCTGAGCCGTCCCGCAGTTCCAGCAGGCCTGCCAGTCATCATCGACGCGCTTGCCGCAGTTCGGACAAGACCACATTCAGCTCACCGTAGCGTCGGGTGCCACTGCTGGCTTGTCCAGCAGTGCGTCCAACACTGCTGGACAAGCCAGCAGTGGCACCCAGGACCAGGATTATACTCCCGCAACGGGCGGGCGTGAAGAGTTTGCCCGGCGGCCGCATCTCAATGTATCCGGTACACTCCGTGTGCCGTCTTGGAATCGGCACACGGAGTGTGCCGGATACATTCTGCTACACGAAGCCATAGGGCGGCCAGGGGCCCAACAGCGTGCAGCGATCGAAGAGCTTCCGCGATTTGAGGGCCTCCAGACGCCGCGTGAAGGCATCCCAGCGCTGGCGCTCGACCAGGAATGACAGCCGCACAATGCCCAGCGGCTCAGGCTTCAGGCGTCGCCAGTGCCGGGCCAGCCCGCCCAGAGCCGTCGTACAGGCCTGCTCGACAAACTGGGCCTTGTCGTGCAGCCGGTCGTGGCGAAGGTAGAGTGCCGCCCGGCCGGCCAGGTAGGAAAAGGGGTCAGAACTATTATTCGGTGGCGAGAAGTGATCGGAGCCGCGATTGAAAATAGTTCTGACCCCTTTTCCAAGCGCGGGGGCCAGCTCGATCCGCAGACCGATCTCGCCGCACGCCTCGACGCGGTCCAGATCGGCCAGTAGCTCCGCGCCGCGGCTGGTGAGAAACTGCCGCACCGTGTCGTCATCGGGCAGCACCGTGCCATAGCGGACGGGCAGGATGCCGATATGCCGGTGGATGGCGGCCAGCATACGGGCCTGGTCGAGCGGCCCGAAGCCCACGGCCGCGATGGGGGGATTAGGGATTGGGGATTGGGTCTTTGGTCTTGGGTCTTGGGGACCGGTTCGGCCGATTGCGGTGAGGCAGGCGTCCCGGGCGGGGGATGAATTGTCGTGTCCGTCGTCCGTCGTCCGTCGTCCGTCGTCCTGCGCGGGCCAGACGCCGGCCGCCAGCCGGGCATCCTCGATCCAGCGGACCGCGACGCCCTGCGGCAGGCTGGCGATCGCTTCGCGGCGGGAAATGCCTACGATCCGCCAGGGCATGAGGAATTCTCGCTGTGGGTCGCCGGGGACCAACGGCTGGGTTGACGAACAGTGCGTTGGGGTTCTTGTCCCGGCATGGTTGCGTAGGGTACCACTGCTGGCTTGCCCAGCAGTGCAGCGGGCGGCGGGAGGTCGGCACTGCTGGACAAGCCAGCAGTGGCACCCGGCGGGACGTCGGCACTGCTGGACAAGCCAGCAGTGGCACTCGGCGCATCGCCCGTCACGGACTCGAAGGAAGGGCAGAAGTGGTAAGCGGGCCACGGACCGGTCGTCTCGACCGAAAGGCCCTCGGGGGCGAACTGGCCGCGGAGTTGCGCGCAGGCGGCGCAAAACGAGCCCGCGGCCGAGCGGGCCAGCAGAAAGGCGGCGTTCCAAACCATCGTCTCCGGGCGGTTGGTAAAGGTCTGTGCCAGCGGGCGGAGCCGCCGGCAGGCCTCGGCGATGCCGGTCAAGCGGGCCTCGACCGTGGCGGCCGCTTGCCCGACCAGGGCTTCCCGCCGCCGCCGCCTTTGGGCTTGCCGCCCTTGGGCGGCGAGGTAGCTGGTGCCCAGGCCGCCGTGGGCCGCGTCGGCCCGGAGGCCGGTTGACGCACTTGGAAGGGGGACTGTCCCATTTTCGTGATCGGCGTAGATCTTAACGGCCCATTCCTGCCGGTCTGTAAGTTGGGTGAGGAACCGAGCCGCGTCGGCCTCGAAGGGCGTGAGCTTGGCCAGCAGCGACTTCCGGGAGGCGAACAGCGTGCCCAGCCGCATCGGTAAGACGGGCCCCTGCTGCGCCAGGGCATTGATGATCCCGTGATGGCGGAGGGCCACCTTGCTTAACCAGGCCATGTCCAGGGTCTCTTGCTGCAGCCCTGCCAGGTCGAACTGGTCCAGGCCCACGCGGCTGGCCACGGCGGCCAGCCGTCCATAGCGGACGAGCACGACGGGATAGCGCGGATCGACTTCCGGGCCGAAGTCGTGCAGCAGGCAGTTGGCCCACGTCAGTGCATACAGATAATAAGGCTCATCCATGGCGGTAGGGGCAGTTTTAAGTGTTCAGTGTTCAGTGTTCAGTTTTCAGTGTTCAGTGTGCCGGCTGAACACTGAACACTGAAAACTGAAAACCTTTCATTTTGGGTGTGCTTGGGCCCGAATCTCCTCGATGGCCGCCTGGAGGGCAGCGCGGCGGATTCGCAGCTTGCCGGCTACCGGCGGCGGGTTGGCAATTTGCTCGGCCAAGGCGGCCATCGCCGCACGGCGGCAGACGGCTTCGATCTCCGCGCCGCTAAAGCCTTCGGTCTGGCCGGCCAGCCGGGCGGCGGTCGGCCCGGGCTCGACCGGCCGGTTGCGGAGGTAGATTTGGAATATCTTCTCCCGCGCCGCGCAGTCCGGCCGCGGGATCTCGATGCGGATGTCGAAGCGGCCCGGCCGCAACAGGGCGGGGTCGAGCAGGTCGGGGCGATTGGTGGCCGCCAGCACGAACACGCCCTTCAGCTCCTCGATGCCGTCCAGCTCGGTCAGGAGCTGGCTGAGCACGTGGGCGCCCACGCCGGAGTCGTGGCTGCCGTGCGAGCGGGCGGGGGCCAGGGCGTCGATCTCGTCGAAAAAGATGATGCAGGGCGCGGCCTGCCGCGCCTTGCGGAACACGTCGCGCAGCCCGCGCTCCGACTCGCCCACGTACATCGACAGCAGCTCGGGCCCTTTGACCGAGACGAAGTTCACGCCGGCCTCGGTGGCCAGGGCCTTGGCCAGCAGGGTCTTGCCGCAGCCGGGCGGGCCGGAAACCAGGGCCCCCTTGGGCGGCGCCAGCCGCATCGACTCGAACAACTCGGGATACGTCAGGGGCCACTGCACGGCCTCGCGCAGACGTTGTTTGATCTCGTCCAGCCCGCCCACGTCGTCCCACGTGACGTTGGGCACTTCCACGAACACCTCGCGGACCGCCGAGGGCTCGACGTCGCGGAGGGCCTCCTGGAAGTCGGCCGGGCGGACCTGGAGGCGGGCCAGGATCTCGTCGGGCACGTGCGACTGCGAGAAGTCGATTTCGGGCAGCAGCCTTCGCAAGGCGATCATGCCCCCCTCGCGGCAGAGGGCCTCCAGGTCGGCGCCCACGAAGCCGTGCGTGATGGCCGCCACGTGCGCCAGATCGACGCCCTCGGCCAAGGGCATGCCGCGGCTATGAATCTCGAGGATCTCCAGCCGCCCACGCTGGTCGGGAATGGGGATCGAGATTTCGCGATCGAAGCGGCCGGGGCGGCGCAGGGCGGGGTCCAGGGCGTTGGGCAGGTTGGTGGCCGCCAGCACGATCACGTGCTGCCGCTGCGAGAGGCCGTCCATGAGGGCCAGCAGTTGGGCCACGACGCGTTTCTCGACGTCGCCCACGACGCGCTCCCGCCGCGGGGCGATGGCGTCGATCTCGTCCAGGAAGATGATGGCGGGGGCCTGGCGGGCCGCCTCCTCGAACAGCTTGCGAAGGTGGGCCTCGCTCTCGCCGTAGAACTTGTGTACGATCTCCGGCCCGTTGATCGAGAAGAAATTGGCCTCGGTTTCATGGGCCACGGCCCGGGCCAGCAGGGTCTTGCCGCAGCCGGGCGGGCCATACAGCAGCACCCCCTTGGGCGCGTCGATCCCCAGGCGCTCGAAGAGCTCGGGATACTTCAGCGGCAGCTCGACGATCTCGCGGACCCGATCCAACTGCCGCTTCAGGCCGCCGATGTCTTCGTAGGAGAGCGGGGCGGCGACGGCGGCGGCTGGCGGGCCCTCGCCGGGCTGCACGCTGAGCCGCGTCTCGGCGCCGATGGCCACCGGCCCGGCCGGCCGCGTGGACTTCACCAGGAAGTCGGCCCGCCGGTTGCCGAACAGCGTTACCCGCACGCGATCGCCGGCGACGACGGGCAGGCCGTCCAACAGGCCGCCGATGTACTTCAGGTCGCGGCCGGAGGGGATGCCGCCCTGGGCGACCAGCAGCAGCTCTTCGGCCGGCTTGGCGGCCGTGGGGCGGAGCACGGCCGGCTCGCCCAGCCCCAGGCGGACGTTCTCCCGCACCACGCCGTCGATCTGCAAGTGCTCTTTGCCGCGGTGCTCTTTGAAGGTGGGCAGGACCCGGCACACGGTTCGCCGCTTGCCCTCGACCTCGATCATGTCGCCCACGTCCACGCCCAGGCGTTGCATGTCGGCGGGGTCGATGCGGGCAATGCCCCGGCCCACGTCCTTGCCGCTCGACTCGCTGACCCGCAGGGTAATGTGGTCGGCGGGTTTACGTGCTTTCGCCATGTCGTCCAGCCTTTCGCGAGGATCGAGATCCGTCGCGGTCGTGCCGTCCTGGCGATGCGGTGCTCCTGACATTCGTGCCTTCCTGGTCGCAATGTATCCGGCACACTCCGTGTGCCGCAGCCATCGGCACACGGAGTGTGCCGGATACAATTCCCCTTAACGTTCCAGCCGAATCTTCAAGATTCCGTTGGTGCACTCCGAGTGCATCTTGTCGGGGGAGAAATTGCCGGGCAGATCGACTTCCTTGCGATATCGTTTTTCGCCCCGCTGTGCGCAAATCGTCAAGCGGCCTTCGGCGAGCTCCAATTGCACGTCCTTCTTGCTGACGCCGGGAATCTCGGCCAGCACCAGGACGTGATCGTCTTCTTCGTACACGTCGACCAGCGGCTCGCGGACGTCTTCGACCACGGTCTGGCCGGACGACTGCCGGTGGAGGTTGCCGAAGGGCTCGATCTTGACTTCCCGCTCGCCCCGGCTGCCCAGGGCCGTCTTGATCGAGAAGCCGTACACGCCGCGGAGTTTGCCCTGCGGGTCCAGACCGCCGAGCTCGCCGCTCTTGGAGAGGGATTGCCCGCTCTCGGCCAGCTCGGAGAGTTTCTCCATTACGCCTCCCAGCTTTCCGAGAAAGCCGCCGAAGCTGAAGCCGAGGTCGGCCGTGCCGTCGTCACGCTCGGAGTTGCCACGCGGCCGGCGCTCGGCCGGCCCTTTGGGTGTCTTGGTCATCTGTGGGTCCTTTCGTTTTCCGGGGGTAAAGGGGATTCCTGCACACCGGGGGCCGGCGGCTGTGGGCAGTTCTGTGCGGCAAACTGCCGGAATTGCAAATAGTGCTGGCAAGGGCCGTGCGGCGGCGGAACGGGCAGCGCCGCCGGGCAGCCCATCGCCTGCGGCACGGCCGCCTGCTCCGGCTGCCACCACCAGGTGAGCCCCATCTCGCGGGCCTTGTCTACCGAAGCCACCAGCAGACGAATCTGAATGGTCAATAGCTCAATGTCGCACAGTTTGATCTTGATGTCGCCGGCAATGACCAGGCCCTTGTCCAGCACGCGCTCGAGGATATCGGCGAGACCCTCGGAATGGCAGGCGGTGGGAATCAGTTGTGCGTGGGCCATGGTCTTTGTTTCGAGCCGAGATAGATCGGCCAGGACAGTTTCAACGGTTTTGGTTTCGAGCCGAGATAGATCGGTCAGGACAGTTTCAACGGTTTTGGTTTCGAGCCGAGACAAATCGGTAGCACAGTTTCAGCGCAGCGTGCCGAGCGGCCCCAAGTCCAAGTTCAGGTCGTCGTCGGTCAGGTCGAACTGGCGTTTCAAGCGGGTCATTTCTTCCGACAGCCGGAGGAAGGTCAGGCCCAGCCGCTCGATCTCGTCCGGCGTCAGCGAGCCGCCTTCGATGCGTCTGATGGCTTGGCGCTCCAGCAGCTCGCGGAGCAGCTCGACCAGCGTCAGCACCAGTTGCATCAGTCCGTTTCGGACGTTGTTGGGGTCGAGGCGGACGGCGGCCGGCAGGCTGGCGACGGCTGCGGCCTGCGGCGGCTGGGGCGCCGGCCGGGGCGCGTCGGCCGGCGGGCAGGCCCAGAACGAAGCGCCGGACGCGGAAGCCGCCGAGCCACGCGCCGCGCTGCAATTTGCGCCGTGCCATTCTGCGCGGGGAAGGTCGAATCGTCTGTTCAATTCCCTCACTCCCGGGTCGCTCTCCCGCTTTTCGAGCCAGCGGAGCGATCAGTTCTAACGGCCGCTAAGCCGGCTGCGTTCGCCTTCGGTCCCAATGCGGCCTTGTCGCCAGCCAGCCCGCCTGCCGAGCGGTCTCCGCCGAGCTCAGGAGCAACTGCAAGCGGAGGTAGGCCAGCTCGATGTCGGCCACGGTGATCGTCACGTCGCCCACCAGCACGACCCCCGTGTTGAGAACGCGGTCGAGCAATTCCAGGACGGTGTTGTCGGTGTGCTGGCTGAGGGCGGGTTCATTGTGCATGTTGGTTATCCTGTGTTTCCGCCGGCTGGCCCGGCCAGGCTGCCCGTGCCGGCCGAAGGCAGCGGCGCAAGGCCGCCGGCGCCGCGGTCCGTACCCTGAATCTCCCGGCATGTATCCAGGCGGTCCAGCAGATCGGACTCGCGGGTGTTGAAGTCCTCGTCGCCGAGACGGCCCGCGTCCATAAGCTGGTGCAGCTCGGCCAAGGCGGACATGATTTCTTTTTCCTGATTGGCCAAGTCCTCCTCCACCGCCTGGTGAACTCGTTGGCAGACGGCTGCCAAGCCTTTGATCGGCGCCAGCAGGATGTCGTCGAGGAGAAACATGGTCACACTTCGGAAGGGGACAGTCCCATTTTCGTCGAACTAAGATTGGGACAGTCCCCAGGTTATTTCTCGACTGATACTACACTAGGTCAAGGTCAGATCCACGTCGGCGAAGTTATAGGGCGGCCACGGACCGTTCAAGTCGAAGCGGTAGTGGTCGTCGAAGAGCAGGGCCGCCTGCCGTACTCCCTCCTCCCACCACGTCTGTTGCCGGCCATGCACCAGGCAGGCCAGTTTCATAATCAGGCGTTCCTCGCCCGGGTCGATGGTGCGTACTTCGACGCAGTAGGGGCCGAGGGCCTTGATTACGCGCTCGGTATGCCGGCGGCGGGCCTGCTGGAGCAGACCGGCGAATCGCTCGCCCAGCTCGACCTTTTCCTCGATCGTGGGCGTGCGGCCCGGCCGGAACAAGCGGTTGCGCATCCCCTCCAGCTCCTGGTGGGTGGCCACGAAGTAATCGAAGACGTTGGGCAGGTCCCAATAGACCTTCAGGCCCATTTCGACCTTTTCGCGGAGTCGGTCGAGCGAGGCGGCCAAGGCCTCGCGATTCCGCCGCAACAGCCGCCGCAGGTCCTCGTCGCTGCCGGTGACGGTGCCGAAGACCACGGGCAGTACGGGCCGCTGCCGGGCCAGATCGCGCAACACCCGGTGGTGGGCGGCCAGGTTCGCCCGGTTGGGCCGGATCCGCTCCGCGCCCAGCGGGCTGACGACGGCCGCCAGGCCGCCCTCGACGATCGCTTCGACCGCGGCCCCGGACAGGCCGGCCATGCCGTCGACTGCGCCGGCGACCGTGATTCCGTAAAGATACCAACCGGTTTGACTGGGGGCAGAGGCAATGGCCACGCGGCGTTCTCCTTATCGGGCCGTGAACAAAGGGATGGCGGAGGGCACACGGAGTGTGCCTGCTACTTTCCTTGGCGTGAAGGGGTACCCCGGGGGAAACTGGGCGCGAGGGGGCCTCATGATACACCGTGCCCCGCGGCGGTCTCGTAGGCGATCACGTTGAGATGCCGGTCCAGCCGGAGTTGGTAGCAGCTTTGGTCGAGCACGGGTCGGCGGGTCGCCAGGCCCAGCGATTGGATGGTGGCGTTGGGCTGCCAGACCACGGCCTCCGCCTCCCAGGCCCCGTCGCCGGAGTCGAAGGGCAGGACCTTGATGACGTCGACGCGGCGGACGCCCGGCAGTGCCTGTTTGAGGAAGCGGCGCACCGCGGCCTGGGCGTCGACCAGCGTGGGGCGGTGGTCCGCAAGCTCTTGGGTCGTCATGGCGATGGCCTTTTCGTGGCGGGCATTGTGGGCGGCCTCAGTATTTCAGGGCGAAGCCGTTGCGGGACAGGGGTTCGGAACTGGCCGCGCCGGTCGCCAGCAGCCGGGTTTTCTCCCGCTCCAGCTCGGCGATCTTGGCGTCCATTTCCGCGGCCCGTTTCCGCGCGGCGTCGCGCACTCTGCGGCACAGGGTCTTCTTCAGCTCGATGCTGGCCACGCGGAGGAACGTGCGCTGCGGGTTGTCCTCGTGGGCGGCCAGGCCGCTGCGGGTCCGGATTTCGTGCAAACCTCGGCGGGGCTTGGCCTTCATAGGAGCACCTCTTCCTGCGGCTCTTCTTGCTTGGCGAGCGTCCGGCCCGCCCAGATCTTCTCCAGCATCGCCCGGAATTCATCGGGCGCGATTGCGCCGCGGCCGCTCTTATTGCCGGGATGACCCAGGTGCAGCACGTCGCGGCAGATGTTGACCACCAGCGGATGGCCGGCGTCGCAGGCGAGGCCCTCGGCGGCCAGGACCTTGGCGATCATGATCCCGGCCCGCATGCTGGGGTGCTGGCCGGTGGGGTCCCGGCGGCGAAAGACGTGGACCAGGTCCACGATCTGCTCGGCCATCTTGAGGGACACGCCGCCCGCAGCGGCGGTAATCGCCGCCTCGCTCCGCCGGTCGTAATGGTCCATGTAGATGGTGATCAGCCGGTCCCACAGGGCGTCCTGGCTCTTGTGCACGCCGGCGTATTCCTGCGGATTGGAGGTAAAGATGGCGCGGAAGCTGGGATGCACGCTCAGGTAGCCGTCGCCGCCGTTGCAGCGCCCGGGCAGGTTCAGCAGCCCCTCGCCCAACACGCTCAGCAGCACGTTATTGGCCTCCGGGCGGCTGCGGGTGAACTCGTCGTAGACCAGTACGTGGCCGTAGCGGCAGGCGGTCGTCAGGCGGTTGTCCATCCACAGGGTCCGCATCGTCTCCTCGGTCTTGACGACCGAGTGGATGAAGTTATCGACCAACTTGCTCTTGCGGTAGCCGCGGTCGTTGCCGACCAGGTCGGAGCTGCCGAACTCGTCGTCGCCGTGAATGAGCGTAACCGGCCGGCGGAGTTGGGCGGCCAGGTGCAAGGCGAGGGTGGTCTTGCCGGTGCCGGCCGGGCCGGCCAGGTTGATGGGGTAGCCGGCCCGCAGGTAGCCCAGGGCCCGGCCCACGAGTTCTTCCAGTTGCGGAGTGAGGACGAAATGCTCGCTGGGCTCGGGCCACACGGGCGGGCACGGGGCGGTGCCGGCCGCCGGCTGGTAATCCGTCCGCAGCACCGCCGAGACGCCGTTGCCGCCCCTGCCGTTGCTTCCTGAATCAAGCGCGCCCATGGCCGAATGTGCCTTCCGCTGTTAGCGATTTCGGGAGTTCCGCGACCGCAGTGGCTGGCGGCGGCTGAAAACCGCCCCGCCCTGGTGAAGATCGGCGGCCAACCCGGCGAGCTGTCCTCGTGTCTGCTCGGCCTGCTGGTTGATCTTGCCCCGCAGGTCGTCGATCATGGCCGTAAACTCGGTCCGCCGCTGGCTGCCCTCCGCCGTCAGGCGGCTGGTGGTCTGGCGGGCCATCTCGCGAACGTCGTGGCGGATGTCTTCCAGCAGCTTGCGGCGGCTCTCGTGCGATTGATCGAGCTCCTGCCGCAGCCGAACGAAGGCGTCGGAAAAAACTGTCATGATTTGTCTCCTTATCCGTTTCCTGCCCTTTTCGGGCAGCGTTGGGGGTGGGTGCAGCGGCACGTTCCGCGATTCCACCGCGCGGGCTGGTGCACGCGGTTCATTTACAGGGAGCGGCGGCGAGGCTCGTTCCCAGCAGGCCCTAGGCGACGATCGCCGCCGCCGCCGCTCTCCCTGTAAACAAGGGGAAGGAAGCGCCGCACTTAGGCCGGCGTCGCCGCGCTGGCCGTCAGGCCGATCGCCTCGGCGTACTTCAAGTACGTCTCGACGCTGGCCACGACCACGCGGGCCTCGATCGACAGCAATTCGATGCCGACCAGCGAAACCTTCACGAAGGCATCGATCACGATGCCCTTGTCCAAAATCCGGTCCACGACTTCCGACAGACTCGAAGAATCCATGGACTTCTGAATCTTGGCCATGACATAACCCTTTCACAACAGGAACCGCGATCCGATCACCTCAGGCTTACGTCACCCGAGGGTAAGGATCAAAACACGGACTCGTCGACCCACTCCCTCGGGCGGCGCGTGTACCAACTAATTCGTCGCCGCATTGTCACGTCGTTGAGTATTTCTTTCGTGCCGTCGACTCGCCGCTGTTCAAGTGAACCATAGTGCGCTTCAACGAGGCGTCAACCGCGGCGGCGGGTTTTAGCGCTGCAAAACGGCGATTGTTGCCGCTGCGCTTACGTGAGCGCGACAACCCGGCACGCGCCATGCGCGCCGCGCGCGACGCCGGCACGCGGACAGAAAGAGTGCGCCGGCGCGCAACGAGCGAAATAGTTCTTGTCGCGGAAGAAAGTAGGGTGGGTCGAGCGCAGAAAAGCCCCACCAAATTCCGCGGACAACGGATGGTGGGGCTCGCTGCGCCGGGTGCCACTGCTGGCTTGTCCAGCAGTGTGAGGAGCACCGTTGGACAGGTCACTGTGCTGCCGGCACTGCTGGGCAAGCCAGCAGTGGCACGCAGCGGTAATCCACGAATCGTACCAGTGCACTCAGCCGGCGCGGCGGAGCGTTTGCACTTGAATGCCCGACGCCGCGAGCGTCTCGATTGCGTCCAGGCGGTGTGCCGCGCCCAGGAACAGCAGGCCGGTCTCGCCCTCCTGCAGCGTGGCGGCGATCCGCGCGGCGATGAAGCGATCGCGGGCGGCCAGCAGTTCGGCCTCTTCGCCGGGCGAGCAGCCGGCGGCCATGGGGCCGCCGGCCGTCGCGCCGCCGGCCGGGGCCTCAAACCGGCGGCGCTGCTGTTGATATTCGCGGATGAGCAATTGCGGATCTTCCGTGCCGACCAGGGCCGCGCCCCGGCCCATCAGCTCCAGGAGCAACTGGTGGTTCAGGCTGCCCACCGCCGCCAACTCGCGCACCATGCGCTCCTCCTGGCCGCAGACCGGCAGCCCGTCCTGGTACAGGCGCAGCAGCCGGAAATCCAGGCTCAGCGCGTCGATGGCCCGCCGCGTGTCTTTCCACAACTCCTCGACGGCCCGCTGCCGCCGCTCCCAGCCCTCGGCCCCGAAACGCTCGACGTGGCGGGCGCGGACCGACTCGGCCAGCGACCCCAGGTCGGCCGCAGTGTGGATCACGGAAATGACAATCAGGCGTTTCACGGTGGTCGGGCCATCTCGCCGCGCCGGGCTTCACAGAAAGCATATCTCGCGCCGCTCCGGGCGGCAACCGGGCCAGGGCAGCACGGCCACGCCGGGTGCCACTGCTGGCTTGTCCAGCAGTGTGAGAGGCACTGCTGGACAAGCCAGCAGTGGCACCCGGCGCCTGGCACAGGAACGGGGAATTCGGATTCCGCCGGGCGCGGCCGAGTTATCACCATCCTACGACGGCCGTCTTGGGCCGCTATGCCGGCCCGACCGCGGCGGCCTGCATGGGGCCGACACCGGGACTGAAAATGAGCGGCAATGGGGGGCTGCCCTTCTTGGCCGAGCGGTGATCCTGCAACAGGCGATACAGGGTCCGCCGGTGCAGGCCCAGGGCCCGCGCGGCCGCCGCCTTGTTGCCCCGGCAGCGATCGATCACGGCCTCGATCACGCGGCGCTCGATCTGCTTCAGGCCGCCGGCCAGCGGCACCGAGATCGTCTCGGCGTCGTCGCGCGGGCCCAGCTCGCCCAGCGAGGCGGCGAATCTGGCCCGCGTGATCTCCTCCTCGTCGGCCAGCAGCACGGCATGCGTTACCACGCTGGCCAGTTGCAGGATGTTGCCCGGCCAATCGTACTCCAGCAGGCACTGAAAGGCGTCTTCGCTCAAGCGGCAGGGGTTGCGGCTGCCGTCGCGGGTACGCATGGCGTTGGCGGCGGCGGTATAGTGCTCGGCCAGCGGCCGGATGTCTTGCCCGCGGTGCCGCAGCGGCGGCACGTGGATCTCGACTACGGCCAGGTAATGATACAGGCTGGGCACGACGACGCGCTGTGCGGCGCCGGTATGCAGGTCGGTTGTGCTGGAGGCGATCAGCCGCACGCCGGCCGCGGCGTGGCCGGCGGCGTCGGCGCGGCGCCGCGGCTCCTGCTGAATTCCGTCCAGCAGCCGGGCTTGGGCCCAGCGCGGCAAGGCGGCCACGTCTTTCAGCAGCAGGGTGCCTTCGCGGGCCTGCTCCAGCAGCGTGCGGGGCGCGCCCGCGGCGCGGTCCGCGTCGGGCCGGCCGCCGGCCAGGGCTTCGGCCAGGTCGGATTCGCAGATCGCCTCGCAGGCCACGCGGACCAGCGGCCCGCCGGCCCGCCAGCTGCGGCGATGGATCTCGCGGGCGATCAGCTCCTTGCCCGTGTCGGGCTCGCCGTAGATCAGGACCGGGGCGTCGGTCGGCGCGCAGCGCTCGACCAGTGTGAGGATCTCGCGCATGGCCGGACTGGCGGCGACGATGGGCTGGCCGGCGCCGTTGCCGGCCGCCCCGACCGGCGCGCCGCCGGCGGGCCGGCCCTCTGGCCGCGGCATCTGCCGCGCCAGCGCCCCGCGAATGGCCGCCCGCAACGAATCCCGCGTGACGGGCAGCGACAGGTAGTACACCGGCCCGGGTGTGGCGCGCGGCGGCGCAGGCTCGCGCCGCGCGGGGTCGACCAACAGCACCACCGCCAGCAGCGGATGGATGGTGGCCGCCTGGCGGACCAGCTCGTAACCCATGTCCAGCGTGCCCAGGCTCGCCACGAGCACGTGGACCCGCTCGCGTTTCAAGATCGACAAGCCCTCGGCGCCGCTGGCGGCGGCCGACACCCGCAGGCCGTCATGGCCCAGCGCCTCGGCCACCAGGCGGCGCAGGGCGGGCTCGTTGTGAACGACAAGCACGTGCGAGGCTTCCATGACAATCGTCTCCCGAATTGCGCCCGGCGGAATTGTCTTGTTCGCGGCCAGGAATGATCCGACCCCTTTTCCTGCCGTTGCGGTTCGCATCATTTCAAAGCGGGCGGAATTATAGCTGCCCACGGCGCCGGCCGGCCAGGGCAAGAATCGTGGCTAAAGCCTTGTTTGGTGCGGGGCGCGCGACGCCGGGTCGCGGCCGCGCGTCACACGTGCGACCGGCGGTCGCGCTAAGCGCCGGATGCCGCGCCGGCGCCACTGCCGGCTTGTCCGGCGGTGCTGCTCACACTGCTGGACAAGCCAGCAGTGGCACGCGGCGCGCCACTGTTATCGGCGTGCCCGGCCGGCAAGGTTGACAGGGCCGGAAAACTCCGGCTGGCCTGCGACGCCCGGTCACAGCGGCCCACGCGCGCCTGAGACGCGGCGGGGGGCGCCCCGGCCACGATCGGCGCGACCGCGCGCCGGGCCGCCGCGATTCCGCCGCCGGCCACGCCGCGTGAGTTACATTTCATTTGTGGGAGCCTTCATGCCTTCGTAAATCAGGTGCCACATGAGCAGTCCCAACCTTCCCACGCACACCGTGCTGCTGGTCGACGACGACACGGAGGTCTTGCATTGCCTGGCGCGGATGCTGCAGAAGCAGCCCTATCAGCTTTACACGGCCCGCTCGGGCGAAGAGGCGGTCAGCCTGTTGATGCGCTGCGGCGTGGACGTCGTCGTGGCCGACGAGCGGATGCCCGGCATGTCGGGCACGGACTTGTTCGCCTGGGTCGCCGGCAACCGTCCCGAGATCGTCCGCATCCTGTTGAGCGGCTATGCCGACACGGCGACTTTGGCCCGGGCCATCAACGAGGGCGGCGTGTCGAATTTCCTGAGCAAGCCCTGCAACGAGGCGCACCTGGCCGTGTTGATCTGCAAGGCGCTGGAGCACAAGGACCTGCTGGCGCGGCACGAGCTACTGCTGGAAGCCAACACGCGGCAGGCCCGGGAGCAGGAGCGACTGGTGCAAGGCACCGAGCTCCTGGTGCAGGTCCTGTCGCGAGACGTGCGCCGGCCGCTGTCCGCCGTGGCGCAGGCTTGCCAGGCCCTGGTCGAGCGGCACACGGACTGCCTGGATTCCAAGGCCGGGTCGCTGATCCAGGGCGTGCTGGAGGCGGTGACCGACATGCATTGCATGCTCGAAGACTTGCTGGCAGAGCAACACGGACAGCTTTCGCCGGCCGCAAAGCGGCCCGTGCGGTGCTGCGCACTGTAGGTGCACGTCAGTTCGGCTTCGTCACGTCCCAGTAGACGGTGTAGCTCCGGTCCCCGTGCATACGGTAGAGCGGTTCAAGCGTCACGTCCGGAGCGTTGAGCCCCTTCGAGATGCGCAGCACTTGCGGCCTTCCGGTGAAGGTAGATGGCTTGCCGGGCACAGGCTTCAGACTATCAACGATCCGCCCTTCTTCGGCTGCGACGGCAGGGCAAGGAGCACCGCCACCGGCCCCTTGGTGCCGGCACAGAGCACCAGCGGACCGCGAAGGAAGGCAACCCGCCGCGGATTGTCGCGAAAAGCCTCCGTACGCAGCGTGAAAGGCATGGCAACTTCCACCGTATCACCGCTGCTCCACTCCCGTGCCGCGGTGGCGTAGCTGCCCGGCTCGTTCTGAAGCGGCTGTTCCACGCCGTTGATGTGAATCCTGAAGCCCGAAACGGCCCAATAGGGGTGTCGGATATGAAGCGTCAGCTCGACGGGCTTGGCACAAGTGAAGCTCAGCCGGGTGCGGCCCTCCTGGGGGTACTTCGTCTCTTGACGAAGCGTGAGGCCCTTGGCCTGCCAACTCAGCTCCGAGGCGATGAACAGGTTCACGTAGAGCCCCGTCGCCCCTTGGCGAAAGTAGATGCTGTCGCCGTACTTGGCATGATTCTCGACCCCCGTGCCCGTGCAGCACCAGAAGCTGTCCTCGGGCGAGCAATACTCCTTCCGGCATTTCGGATCGAAGACCAGGCCCCGCGAGACATGGTCCGGCGCCATCCACCCGCCATAGGGCTTGGCCGTAGAAGGCACTCCGGCGCGGAGGCGAAACACGTGCAGCAGCCGGTCGGCCTCCAGCGACAACAGGTACTTGCGGTCGAGCTCCATGGCGTGCTTGAACAGGCCGTCCAGCAGTCGCACGTCCTCGAGGCGGAACGGTTCCGCCCGGAGCGTCACCAGCGGCGCCACCTTCTCCTTGCTCTCCCTGACGCGCGTGGCTGCCGAATCGGCCGCCAGGCCGGGCAGCAGCGGCAGGAGCGCGATCAAAAGGCTGCCGGCGACAAGGCTTAACCATCGGCTTTGCATGTCGATCTCCTCAGCAGGGTTCGGCTATCGCGCAGTGGAATCGCCGCATTGGATTTCCAGCACGGTCAGCGAAAGGGCGGGAAACTCGTAGACGATCTGGCCGTGGGCCAGGCTCGCTTTGCCGGGCTGAGTGCGGATGCGGTCCGGCTCATGCCACGAGTTTGCTGCGTCGCGCTGGCTGGCCTTTTCGGTATCGGCCAGCGTCCACACACCGACATCGCCGGCGGGCGGCGCCAGCGGGGCAAGGTCGATGGTCCGCCCTTGGACCTGGCCGGTCGGATTGACGGCGAAGAGGGCCACGCGCTTCCCGTCGGCCGAAAGCGTTGCGCTTACATCCAGCGCAGGATCGCCCTCGACGGCACCGCCTTGGATCCTGAGCGGGTAGCGGCCCGCGTGGAGGGCGTACAACTGCTGCGCATAGTAGGTGGGCGTCTTGTACAGGCTGCTGTTGTCGGTCTGAATGATGCCGCTGCAGAAGCTATCAGTCAGGTTGCTGCGGTTGGCGATCTCGACCAGGTCGCAATGGCGGTGCATGAGATTGTGGTAGCGGCTGCAGGCCAGGGCATTATCGAGCGTCCAGAGCATGGCACGGCCCAGGCCGAAGTCGCCGGCCGTCGTGTTCCACTCGGTGATTCCCAGGCGGATGTCGCGGCCCGGGGCGTGTGCGGCGATCATCTTGCGGCACTCCTCGACGCTGGCTTCCATCGCCCGGAGGTTATGGCAACCATAGTGGTGCGGGCAGATGTAATCGAGGTACTGCCCGGCGCGGTCGAGCAAGCCCGGCGAGGGGAACGATGCCATGAGCTTGACGTTCGGATCCACGGCCTTCATGGCCTGGCAGAACTCGGCCAGACCTTTCTGATAGGTCTCATCGCCCAACTCGTTGCCGATCTGCCAGTACTTCACGCGATAGGGCTGGGCATGTCCGTTGGCGGCCCGGAGCTTGCCCATGGGCGACGCGGCCGGGCCGTTGAAGTACTCGACCTCGTCTGCCGCATCCTTGGGCTTCTTGCCGCTGAATCGCACGCAGATGAGCGGCTCGGCCTGGACCGATTGGCAAAGCTGCACGAACTCCTCGATGCCGGCATTGCCGGGTTCCAGGCCGCCCCAGCAGGTGGTGAAGGGGACGCGGCGGGCCGGGTCGCCGATGGTGGCAGTCCAGTCGAAGCCCTCCGTAGTGCTGCCGCCAAAGCGAATGATTCCCGGCCGCAACGCCTTGAGCGTTTCGGCCACGTCGGTGCGCCAACCGTGGACGGTGCTGACGGGCATGACTGAAACCTGGTCGATCCACAGCGCGCCGGGCCCGCAAAACGAGATGGTAAGCGTGGCCTGGTTGTCGGTCTCCGTGGGGGTGAGGGTCGCCGCATAGCGCTGCCAGCGCTGGGTGGGCCTGAATTCGGCCGAGGCGTAGGTCCGGCCATGGCCCCACAGCGCCACGCGAACCGGATGACTCACCTGCTCGGCGCGGAGGTACAGCACACACCGCAGGGCCTCGCCCGCCTGGACGAACTTGCCGCCCTGAGAAATCCCCAACGTGCAGGGATCGCCGCTCTTCTGCCGAATGCGCTGGGAGACTTTGCCGTTAAAGGGATTGCCCGGATCGAGCACGAACTCGCCCCGGTGTACGGCGCCGTCGGGGTACCAAGGCTGTTCGAGACGGTCGGTCTGGCTGCGAAAGACGACGCCATAGGGGGGCACGCCCTCGAAGCTGCCGTCGAAAACCTTCTCGGCGAACATCGAGGGCGTCAGCGCACAGAGATACTCGATGAACTGACCGCACTGATAGGGGCTGATGCTCCCTGGGCAGAGACGCTCGCGGGTGACCGTGAGGGTTGCCGGCCCGTCGGCCGCAAGCGGCTGCGCCACAATCAATGCCATGTTGAAGACGAGGGCGACGCAGACGGCTTTCCACATGATCCTGTCCTCTCAGCTACCTGGGCACGACCCAGATATTGCGGAAGCGGACCGGGTTGCCGTGGTCCTGGAAATGCAGCCTGCCCTTGGGCGGTTGGCCGACGTTGCCGCCGTGGGTCTCGTAATTTTCGTGGATCTTGATGCCGTTGTGGTAGACGGTAACGCGAGGCTTGGCGGCCAGCTTGCCGTCCTTCGTTTCGACGCGGTACTCGATGTCGTACGTCTGCCATTGCAGGGGCGGGGCGGAGGCCAGCGTGAAGTTGCACTCCGGCACGTGTTTCTCCTTGAGACTGTCGATGATCTCCATCGCGTCGGGGTCCTCGTAGGCGTAGACGCCGCCGCAACCGCCGCCCCGATAGGTCGGCTCGCCGAAGGAGTCCAACACCTGGATCTCGTCGCCGTTGGGCAGATAGACGCCGCTGTTGCCGCGTCCCTGGCCGTGCGCCGAGGGCATGAAGGGGATCAGGAACTCGACGTGCAGATCGAGACTGCCGGTGAACATCGGTCTGGAGTTCATTCCGCCCTGCGGGACCTGGATGGAACCGTCCTTGCCGATGGCCTCCTTGCCCGGGCGGATGTCGGCCCCGTTGACCCGCACCACGCGGGAGAAGTCTTTTCCGTCGAGCAATATGATGGCGCCCTGGGGCGGCGCCTTGCCGAGCGTGGGCGACTTGCGCTCGACGCGGCGGAGCTCGAACGTGCCGTTGGGGCCGCACTCGCCGCGAATGGTGCCGGCGGCATACGTGCCCTTCCAGGCCGCGGCGGCGGCACGGCCCGCGAGGGTCACGGCGTCAGCGGCGGTCTTGCCCGTCAATTCCGCCCGGCTGATCTTGCCGTCGTCGCGGCACTGGCGCACGAAGACATTGTAGTTGCCGCTGCCCTGTGCCACGACGCGGGCCTCGATGCGAAACTCGCCGGCGGCGTCTTTGCCCGACCCCTCGTACAGGCCCTGCACGTCGGCCTCTGCCAAGGCGGCGGCACAAGCCGCGCCCCGGCCGACAGCGCCGACGGCCACGAGTGATGCGATCGCCAGAATGACCAAGAACGTGTTGCGCAGGCTACCCATCGAATCATCCCTCCGTTGTTAAGTTGTGCCAGGGCTGTTGGCCCGGCGATTCTCTACAACCCCTGTGGGTGGAAACCGCACCTTGCATTTTAGTCTGCCGGCGGCAATTGTACACTAATATCCGGGCGCAATCGAGAAGCAACTCTCCCGCCACCGAGTTGCCTTCCCGCCGGCGGCGGTTTATCCTGGTAGGCTAAATGACCCTGCGGTGGGAAAAAGGGGACAGGCACCATTTGTGCGAAGCACCCTCCGGGCCGTTCCGGCAAATGGTGCCTGTCCCCTTTTTCCCTCCAAGCGAAAGAGAGGCCGAACATGTTGCAGCGTATCCCAGGGCACAACAGTCTGCCCGGCACGGGGCCCAAGGGGCTGTCGCGGCGCGGGTTTCTGGCCGGCGCGGCGGCCGTGGCGGCGCCGTGCTTCGTGCCCGGCTCGGTGCTGGGCATGAACGGCCGCACGGCGGCCAACGAGCGTATCCGCATCGGTCACATCGGGGTGGGCGGCCAGGGCAGCGGCCACGTGGGGGCCATGGTGGGCGACCCCGCGGTGCAGGTCATGGCCGTCTGCGACCCGTTCCAATCCAAGCGCGAGGCGAACAAGAAACGGGCCGACGAGCGCTACGCCGCCGAGATCGGCAAGGGAACCTACAAGGGCTGTGCCGACTACAGCGACTTCCGCGACCTGGTGACCCGCGACGACATCGACGCCGTGATCATCGCCTCGCCCGAGTTCTGGCACGCCCTGCACGCCGTGTGGGCCATGCGGCACCGCAAGGACGTCTACTGCGAGAAGGCGATGACCCTGACGGCCTACGAGAGCCAGGCCGTGCGCGAGACGGTGCGGCGGCACGCCCGGGTGTATCAGCTCGGCACGCAGCAGCGTTCCGACCGCAACTTTCGCTTCGCCGCGGAGTTGGCGATCAACGGCTACCTGGGCAAGCTGCACACGGTGCAGGTGGCGGTGCCCGGCGGGAGCGGCCTGGGTCTGGCCGCGCCGGCCCCCGTGCCGCCGGGCCTGGACTACGAGATGTGGCTGGGCCCCGCCCCCTACAAACCGTACAACAGCCTGAAGTGCAGCTTCAACTGGTACTTCATCTACGACTATTGCATCGGCTGGATCGGCTCGTGGGGCGTGCACCACATCGACAGCGCCTTGTGGGGCGCGCCCGCCTTCCACACCGGACGCGTCGAAGTCGAAGGCACGGCGGTGATTCCCAGCGAGGGGCTGGGCAACACGTCCACCTCGTGGCGCGTGGAGATCGTCGCCGAGGGCGGCCTGCGGATGATCTTCAGCGACGACGGCCGGCAGCCGCACGGCGTGCGATTCATCGGCGACCAGGGTTGGGTACACGTGGTCCGCGGCGGGATCAAGGCCGAGCCCGCCGCGCTGCTGCGGTTGGCGCTGAAGCCCGAGGACGAGCACCTGTACGAGTCGCGCGGGCATCATGCCAACTTCCTGGAGTGCATCCGCACCCGCCGCGACCCGGTGGCCGACGTGGACGCCGGCTTCCGCGCCACGCTGACCACGATCATCGCCGACATCGCCACGCGGCTGGGCCGCAAGCTGACTTGGGACTGGACCGCGGAGCGCTTCGTCGGCGACGAGGTGGCCAACAGCATGCTGCGGCGGCCGATGCGCAGCCCGTGGACGTTGTAGGGGGGCAGGGATTAGGGATTGGGGATTGGACAGAAAAATGAAGGACAGAAACATGTCGGCCGATTGTGGGGCCGAGCGATGAAGCGATTCAACCAGGGGGTAGTACGATGAACCGGCTTGTGCATGTGGCGATTGTTCTCATGGCGCTGGTGGGCATAGTGGCGGCGGCCGAGCCGCAGGATGCCGCGTCGCCTCAGCGGGCGATGGAACAACTGAAGACTTACGATTACGGCCAGAGCGAGCAGCCGCTGCACGCCATCGAGCTGTACGTCGTGCGGTATGCGACCGATGCGGCGCGGAAGGCCGAAGTGGCCGATCGGCTGGCCGCTATTTTGGCCGGGCCCAAGACCAGTTATGCCGCAAAGGTCTTCATCTGCCAGCGACTGCTGGTGGTGGGCGGCGCGGCCCAAGTGCCGCTGTTGGCGAAGATGCTGGACGACCCGCAGACGGCCGAGATCGCCCGCTACACGCTGGAAGGCATCCCCGGCGAGGCATCGCTGGCGGCGCTGCGCGGGGCGCTGCAGCGCTTCCAGGGCCTGCCCCTGGTGGGCGCCGTCAACTCGCTGGGCGTGAGGCGCGACGAGAAGTCGGCCGGCGAGCTGGCCGCGCTTTTGGGCAACGCGGACCCCTTGGTAGCCGCGGCCGCCGCCGAAGCGCTGGGAAAGATCGGCTCGACCCGGGCCGCGGCGGCCCTGGCCAAGGCCGATGTACCGGCCAAGGCCCTGGCCGCACTGCACAACGCCCGGCTCCAGTGCGCCGAACGCCTCACCGCGGCCGGCGACACGGCCGGGGCCGCGGCTATCTATCAGCAGGTTTGGCTTTCCAAGGGGCCGTCACCCTGGCGGCTGGCGGGCCTGACCGGCCTGGCCAAAGTGGACCAAGCAAAGGCCGCCCCGCTGGTCCTGGAAGCGATTGTTTCGCCCGACCCGCTGGTGCAGGCCACGGCCGTGCGGGCCAGCGCCAAGCTGCCGGGCCCGCAGGTCACTACCGCGCTGGTCGAGCAGCTCGAGAAGCTCGATGCGGCGGGCCGGGTCCTGCTGCTGGGCGTGCTGGCCGAGCGCGGAGACCGTGCGGCGGCCGCGACCGTCGTCAAGCGCATGGCCGACCGGGATGAGGCGGTGCGGGTGGCCGCCGTGCGGGCCATGGCCCGGTTGGGCGACGTGTCGCTGGTCGAGCGCCTGGCGGGCATGGCCACCGCCGCCGGCGCGGTCCAGCCGGCGGCCCGCGAGAGCCTCGTGCGCCTGTCCGGCGCAGAGGTCGAGGCAAAACTTCTGGCCCTGGCGGCCGAGGGCGACGTGAAAGTGCGGATCGAGATGCTCCGCATCCTGGCGGCCCGGCGAGCCAAAGGGGCCGGGCCCGTAATGCTGAAGGCGGCGGCCGACGGCGATCCACCCCTCCGCGCGGCGGCGTGGCAATCGCTGGCCATTGCAGCCCGGGCCGAGAGCTATCCGCCGATGGTCCAACTACTGGCGGCGGCGAGCACGGCAACAGCGGCGGATGCCGACGTGGCCGAGCAGGCCGTGCTGACCGTGGGCAAGCGATTGGCGGCCGCGGCCCAACGGGTGGACCCCCTGGTGGCCGCACTGCCGCAAGCGGCGGCCCAGGCCAGGCCGGCGCTGGTGCGCGTGCTGGGCGGCTTCGGCGGCCCGGAGGCCCTGGCCGCCGTCCGCCCACATCTGGCCGACAGCGATCCGGCCGTCGGCCAGGCCGCGCTGCTGGCCGTGGCCAACTGGCCCGATCTGTCGGCCGCCGAGGATCTGTTGAAGATCGCCCGGGCGTCGCAGAGCATGGCCCACCGCAGCCTGGCCGTGCGGGGCTATCTGCGGCTTTCAGCCCAGGTGAAGGACGCCGATGAGCGGCTGAAACTGCTCGCGCCCCTCCGCGCCATTGCCCAGGACGTGGAAGCCAAACGCATGCTGCTGGCCTGCCTGGCGGATGCGGCGGACCCGGGGGCCCTGCACGTGGCCGCCGCCATGCTGGACGACGCGGCAGTACGGGCCGAGGCCGAGACGGCCACGCTGAAGATCGCCCGCGGCCTGGTGCGGCTCGATGCGCCCGCCGTCCGCGCGACAATGAAGAAGCTGGCCGACACGACCAAGGACGGCGCGGTGGCCGAGCAGGCGGCGGCCGTGGACGAGGAGGCGGCCAAGGCCCCCACGCCCGGCGGCGCCGAGCGGGCACTCGAGCCAGACAGCAAACGCAGCGCGGCCTACAAAGCGGCCCTGGCCCGCCGGGCGCCCAAGGGCTACCGCCTGGCCTGCTACCTCGACTGCGGGCCGGATACGTCCGACGGCGTCAAGGGCGGGCCGCAGTTGCGACTGGTCAACGGCACGCCCTACTTCTGGACAGACTCCGATCGCGTGGCCGACGTCCGCTTCGGCACCGGTTCCTACGACGGCCAGCGGGTGGTCTTCCAAGCCGGCGGACTCGATCCCAAGAAACGCTACCAGCTCGGCTTCTCCTGGTGGGACTTCGACCATGAGACCCGCGTCCAGTCGGTGTGGCTGGCCGCCGGCAAGGGCGGCCGCGAGACGATGCTGCTGGGCAAGACGAAGCTTCCCTCGGGCGTTGCCAACCAGCCGCCGGAGATCAAGACGCTGGCCATCCCGCCCGGACTCCAGGCCGAGGGCTCACTCCAGATCATCTTCCGCAACGAGTCCGAGCCGAATGTGATCGTCAGCGAGATTTGGCTCTGGGAAAGCGAGGGGAGTTAGGAGTTAGGACCGCTCGCCACTCGCCACTCGCCCCTCAGCGATCAGCGATCAGCGATCAGCGGGCAGCCATGACCGCTGAATGCTGACCGCTGACTGCTGACCGCTGACTGCTGACCGCTGACCGCTACTCAATATACCGTCGCAGCAGGAGGGCCTTGTCCTGGTTGATGTCCTGCCCGCGCTGGAAGCCGACGGGGATCGAGCGGTCGAAGATGTAGAACGCCCGATGACGGGTGATGTCGCCCGTGTCGCTGCCCAACTCCTGGCCAAGCTGGTAGCCGTCGGGATAAACCTTCGGATCATAGCCGGCACCGGCCGGCAGGGCCTCGAAGTAGCCCACCGTGATCCAGACGGCGAACACGTTGGAGCGCGTGGTCACGAGGTTGCCCAGCCGCTGGATGCCCTGGTAGCGGAAATAGGGGTTCACGTCGGTACTGATTACGCCGTTGGTGGTGTTGGCGATCGTGCCGTCTTGGAAATTCGCGCCGACGAGCGTGGTGTTGGATGAGTTACTGCTGAGCGAGACCTGGTCGAACTGGAAAAGCGCCCGGGTGGTGCTATTAGTATTGTTATCCGGATCGGCCCGCAGCACTGTGGCGTCTATCTCCTGCTGGTACGCGTATGTTCCCGCGGGCAGCGAGGAATTGATCAGCATCGACGCCGCGTTGGCGGAGCGGAAGGGCATTCCGAAGTAAGTCGGCAATGGTGCTGGTGGCGGCGGGGGCCCCGCGCCGCTCAGGTACGGCACCATGTCAATGCTGTTGATGTTCCCAATGTCGTTTTTTGGGGTACCGGTCACTGTATAGCCCGTGGCGGGATAATTGCCGTTGCTCCCGCGCCGGCTGCGGACGAACTTGTCCCAGAACGTCAGATTGGCCATGCCCGGAAAGTAGTTCATCAGGCCGAAGAAGACGTCGGGACTGGAGATCGTATTGAGATTGATCCGTCCGGGCTCGCGATAGATGGGGATGCGATTGAATGGGATATGGAAGGAGTGTTGGCCCGCCGCACCCGTGGCGAAGTTGGGGTTCACCTGGATCTCCGAGCACGGGAACCGCGAGGGGACGCAGACGTACTCCAGCAGCCGTTGCGCCTGCAAGTAACCCGACGTGGTCTGCGATTGGAAGAAGTCGATCGTGTGGGGGAATACCGCGGTTTGGTACGATGTGTTGCCCGAGCTCATCGAAAGGGTAATGTATGGGTTGGCGCTCGCTGAACCAAGGCCGAAGCTGTTCTCCCACAGCAGGCGGCCCGGGTGCGAGGCCGGCACGAGCATCAGCTCCAACTCGCTGATAAATGGCCGCGCGTTCCAGGTTAGCCACGGGAAGGGCTTGATCGGGTCGCCGTAGTACACGCTCGACACGCCCGGGCCCTGCGTCAGGAAACCGGGACTCAAGGGGTTCCAACAGGCGGGCGGGGTCGGCAGAGGCTTCTGATACTGCGTGTTGATGTAGCCGAGGGTGTTTGCCAGGGTGAAGGTGGTGCCGAAGAAGCTGGTCCCGACCGTGCCCGAGGATTTATATCCCCCTGCTATTACTGTCTTGCCGTTTACTACGGCGGTGCCGAGAACCGGGTCATCGCTGATCTGTGCCCAAATGTTGTTGGTCCCGTTGATGGCGTTGCCGGCGTTGGCGCCGTAGTGGCTGTCGGAGGAGGACGCCGAACACGTTCCGCGCTGCCGGGACCCGAAGCTAACCTTGGGCGGATTGGCGCTGCCGACGTTCGGGTCGTCCGGGTCCCACGCCGCGTTGTCTCCCGTTGGCGGGCCGGCGTGCCACGAGTTGGCGTTCGGCGTGTCCTCGCCGTTGAAGACCGTCAGGTCGATGGGCATCCAATCGACCGTGCGGTAGGGGTTGTTCACCGGATCGTAGGCGAGGCTCGGGTTCGCAAGCCGCTGGAGGAAGACAGTCTTATATCTGGGTACGGTCTGCGTGGAAAGTATTCTGTCCATCGCGAGGGGGCAACTGCCGTTGGTGTCGCCGCTGTCCACGGGCTTGGGGAACGTCGCGTTCGCGCTCGACGGGTCCCCGTACCATTCGTAGATCGGCCCGAAGACGGGGTCGGGCGGGTTAGCCGGGTTGCGGGTATCGCAATTTATCGGCTCGGGGTAGTATTGCTGCCCGTCGAGGCCGGAGAACAGCGGCTCGGAGATGCTGATACCAACACCAATCCCGGTCGCCGGGTCGCCGTTCTGCCACTTCCACCCAATCGGCCATGGGGTTTGCGGCGGCGGCACCGGCCCTCCGCCGGCCACGATTATCGGCAGCGGCTGCTTGATCTGAATAGCAGTGTCGGGATAGGAGCCGCTGGATGAGATGAAGTTGACCACCCCGGTCTTGGTGTTCAAGGTGACCTGCTGGCTGGAAGTGGTGAACGTGCCCAGGGCGGTGCCGGTGGCACCGATGGGGGTCAGGCCCCGCGGGCCGACAACCGCGTACCGCCCGCCTACCAACGGAACGGACAAACCTGCCTTGGCGTTCGTGGAGTTGAACGTGGCACGGTTGTAGTAAACGCGGTTCAGGTCGTGGCGTCCGGTCGCAGTAGTGCTCGTTATCGGATTGGCCTGAGGGGCAAACCAGATGATCCGCTCGATCTGGACGTTGGGGTCGGCGGCACTGGTCGCCAGGAGGCTGAAAACACCGCTGGCATCGGTGGCCGGTTTGTTCGGGTCGGTAGTGCTACACTGCTCCGGCTCCAGCGAAGACGTGTCGGGCTTCTTTACCAGCCGCGATGACGCAGGGTCGAAGGAGACATCGTTGTCCGTGCTGCCGGTGCCGCTCATTCGGCTCTTGGTGATGACCATCCGCCACACCGGGTAAGTGAACCCGTCAGTGCTCGGTTGGCCCAGGGGGTACTTGGTTTTATCGTAGCCAGCGGGCCGGCCGAGGTCGAGGCACCAGACCTGGCCTGTGTCGTTTGTGGGGGCGCTCGGGTCGGTCCCCAACGCGTACAGGTCGGTGGGGGCGGCGGTGTTGCGGGGGGCCCGCGGGCAGTACACCTCGAAGAACGCCGAGCCCTGGGGAATCCGCGCCTGGTCGAGCGTCGGGTCGGTGTCGGGCTTCGAGTCTTCCCGCGTCTTTCCCTTTAGGGCGTCGAGCTTGGTATCGGCCGCACGGCGATCGTGGAAGGCGCAGGTTTCGGTGATCAGCAACTCGGGCGGCTTGCAGCCCCACACGACGCCGCAGGGGTTGCTCTTCCAGTCGCTGGTGGGGTTGGCCAGATTGTAGTCCGCCGTCCAACCGCACGCCGCAGCGTCGGAGGGATTGTACTGGAACGGGTCCAGGCTGTACTTGAAAGGCACCATGATCGAATCGGGAGTGGAGAAGCAGACCACGTTGATGGCCCACTGCGCGATCCGCCGCAAGGCCATTTGCTGCGCGGCAGTCAGATTCTTCGCCGAAGCCGTCGTTATCGGCGTGGTAATCGGGCCCAGGGCGTTCGTTGCGGGCGGGACAGTCAGGGCAGTCTCGCTATACGGCTGGAACTGTCCGCAGTCCCACAGGAGAAGCCCCAGCACGTACAGGTACTTTGCCTGGCGCTGCCGCGCGCTGATGGTGTTAAACGCCACAGGCGCAGGATTAGGGCTAGACTGAGTCAGGTCCACCCCGGTCGCGTCATTCAAGCCGGCCGGGTCGTAGCTGAAAGACGTGTTGAAGTTCGTAAACTGCGGCGTGCCGCTGGAATAGCCCGTGAAGTACTGGAGACCGGCGCTGCCGCCGGTGGTCATAGTTGGGCGCGTCGCCGCCCAGTTGTTGACCGGGCGGTTCAGGTTCAGCTTCAGCCCGGCCAGCATTTCCGGGGGCAGGAGGCCGCCTTGTGTGGCCCCGTTGGTCGTAGTCCCGCTAATGATCTGCGGGCCGATCTGCTGTATCTGCGTCACCTGCGCTTGGGTGGTGGCGCGGGCGAGCAGCTTGGCCATCACCAGGTCGGTGACGTGCCGCGGGCGGAACAGGACGGCGGGGCTAGCGCTCGGATTGGCGGGATCGGCCACGGCCGACGAGTCCGCCAGGAGCGGCAGGTCTATATTCTTGGTCGGGTCCACCGCCGTTGTGGGGTTCTTCACCGACGCACGGAGCGGGGCCGGCATGGCGGTGGTCGGGCAGGGTACGGCACTGCTCTCGGTGGTCACGGCGGTCCGCTTGGGGATGAGGAACGACGTGGTCGGGTCCGGGCTGGCCGGGTTGTTGGCGGTCAGCAAGGCCAGGCGGTTGGGAAGCTGGGGGGCATCGCGGTCGAAGGGGCGAAGGATCCGCTCCAACTCGGCGGGGCCGAACGGATCGTCGGTTACGGTCTGGGAGGTGGACCCGTGCGGGGCGTTGCGCAATAAGTTGACGTCGTAGGGCGTGTTGTAGAGCGAGATGTCCTCCGACAGCGAGCAGAGCGACGGGGCGGGTTTGACGGGGGGAGGCAACGGGGGCGACAGGACCGAGAAGTTGCCGTTGGTGGAGGGCGTGTTGGGAAGCGTCGGCCCCATGCCCAGATACAGCGGGCGGCCGGCGAGGTCCAGGCCCACCGCGCCGTAGCCCTGGGGGTCGGGCGGCGTGCAGTAAGCGTCCGACCAATAGTTGTTCGCGTCGTTGCGGTAGCTCCAGTAATTGCCCGTGTAGTCCCACCATTTGTTGAACGTCAATGGGGCGATGCTGTTGGCGCTATAATTGCCCGCGAGGCTGCTGAGGTTACAGCTCGACGCGACCTTTGCACCGGAAATCGTAAGGCCCGGCTGCGGCCAAAAATTATTACTGCCGCTCTGAATGCTCTGCTGCCAGTTCTGCATCTCGCCGTATCGTCCCGGCACTGGGACCGGAAGGCTCGGGTTGCCAAACAGCAGGTATTGATAGAGGTCCAGGCGGGTATTGCACGTATTACTGGGATTGGGGGGATTGTTGGGGCCGGGGGGATTGTTTGGACCGGGAGGGTTTACGGGAGTGGGGGGACTGCCGGGGGTAGCGTAGGGGAAACTTTGCGTCGTGCAGGTCCAGTCGCGGAACAGGGGGGCTAGGTTGATCTCCGGCGGCCCGTAGCCTTGGCCCCGCGGCAGGAAGACGTAGCTGCCGCTAAACGTACCGCTTGTGCCCGCCACCATCGCCGTGACAGACGGGATGTCGAGCGAGGGGTTATAGTACGTCACGGTTCCGGCCGTAATTTTGGTCGTATTTGTATTGCCGAAGCCTGCGCCACCGTAGGTGGCCGCCGCGGACTGGTTGTAATCGTCGTTGGCCGGCAGGTACTGGTTGTAATCGGTTTGGGCGATCAGGCCGTGGGCATTCAGGTTCAGCCGGGCGTCCAGATCGACGCAGAGGATTGCAAACAAGGGCTTATAGGCCTTGCCATCGGCGCGGTAGCGGACGGGGAAGCCCAGGTCGACCCAAACGCTGTCGGGAACCCCGTCCCCGTCGTTGTCGACGTCCCACGCCCCTGGATTGCCCGACATGCCGTTCCAGATCGCGTTGAAGCTGGAGTTAACACTGTTACAGAACGTCGAATGGTCGAGAGGGTTCGGCCGGAACATGATTGCACGCATAACGGAAGCGGGAAGGGTCTTCCAATTAGCCTTGCTGCTGGCCCTGGCGAAGGTCCAATAGGCGGTCAGCTCCGGCCGATGGAGCGAGGGGAGGGGCGTGGTCACGTTGCCTTTCGCGTCGGCGACCTGGAAGGCGAGCAGGGGGTCCTGGTAGTCCGGGGCGGTGTAGTCGCAGTCGGCCCCGCCGGCCGGGCCCATGGGAGTGGCGGCGCTGGCCGATGCGGCCTGCTGCCAAACCCCCGTTGGCAGCATACTTCCCGGCTGCCAGTTCGCCGGACAGTTTGGCGCCAACATAGCGGGCACGGTCGTGGTCAAGCCCGCCGTGCTCAAGTCCGCGGGGCTGGTCGCGTCGAGCAGGCCGGTCGCCGTGTTGTAGCCGAGCCCCGTGCCGCCGTAGGGAGCGCCGTTGATGATGAACTTGTCGCCGGGCAGCGGCACCTGGCCGTTCTCGAAGGCGAGGACCTGGACGTAGGGATTCCCCCCGCTGACGTAGGAATCGCCGTTGCTCGTGTGGTTCTTGTTGCTCGGGTTGAGGCCGACGATCCGCGTGCTCAGGCCCTTGCACGGCCCGCTGAGCATCGTCAGCACGCAACCGACGAAGCGACTGGCCTGAACCTGTCCGTTGGTCGGACTAGCGATGGCGTAGTAGGTCGTCGGGTCGGGATTGATGTTGTTGGGGGCCGCGTTGTTGCCGTAGTAGGTCAGCGGCGACGGCTCGGGAACTACCGTGGGGAAGGTGAACTCGATCAACTGGCGGCCGCAGACCGCCGTCGGCGGAGTCGTATCGGACGACTTCGGCGGCGTCGAAAGGAACGGTATCTGGGCCGGATTGGCGATGCTGCCGAAGGTTTCATAGCCGTAGATCTTCTCCAGCAGGCTCCACGACTTAATGGCCGAGGTGGAGCTGTTCGAGCCGCGGACCACGGTGTAGAAGGCCTGGTCCAGTTGCTGCTCGGGCGGGTCGGTGACCTGGTCGATCTTACGGGCCGCATCGGCCCCGCGCCGCTCGTGCCCGGTGAGCACTACGAAGGCCACGGCCATCATGGCGAACATCGCCAACATGCCCAGAATCACGAGCAACAGCACGCCGCGTCGAGGTCTCATGGCTATTCCTCCTTCACACCAATCTTCATCCGCTGCCCTTGCGCGACGAGAATGTTCAATGCCGGAAAGGTTCAATGTTCAATGAAGGGGAGCCAGTCGGCCGCCGGGCCATTGAGCATTGAACATTTGCTTCCTTGGACGTTCACACCAATCTTCATCCGCTGCCCTTGCGCGACGAGAATGTTCAATGCCGGAAAGGTTCAATGTTCAATGAAGAGCAGCCAGCCGCCGGGCCATTGAGCATTGAACATTTGCCTCTTTTTGGGCATTTTCCGCTAATCCCTAATCCCCAATCCCCAATCCCTCCCCTGCCCTTGCGCGACGAGAATGTTCAATGCCGGAAAGGTTCAATGTTCAATGAAGGGGAGCCAGTCGGCCGCCGGGCCATTGAGCATTGAACATTTGCTTCTTTTTGGGCATTTTCCGCTAATCCCTAATCCCCAATCCCTCCGCTGCCCTTGCGCGACGAGAATGTTCAATGCCGGAAAGGTTCAATGTTCAATGAAGAGCAGCCAGTCGGCCGCCGGGCCATTGAGCATTGAACATTTGCTTCTTTTTGGGCATTTTCCGCTAATCCCTAAATCCCCAAATCCCCAAATCCCTAAATCCCTGCCCCTCTACCGCCACGCCGGGTCCTGGTCCAGCTCGATGGGAACGGTGTACACGCCCACCACGCTCTTGCCCAGGGCGACGACATAGTCGTTGCCCGCGCCCGTCAGTACCCAATCCGGCCCGCTGAGCGTCAGGCAGTTGAACGCATTGCCGCTGGCATCGGTCGTGTTGCCGATGGCCACGACGCGATACCACGCGCACAGGCCGGTGGAGGTGCTGCACAGGGCGACCCAATCGTTTTCCTTGACCGTGATGCCGATCGTCGTGTTGGTGGGGTCGTCGTTGATCGGGCTGCCGAGTTGAACGCTTCCGCCGCCATAGGCGACGGCGCCCGCCGGGTTGCTCGGCGGGGTGGTGGGCGGGCTGGTTTGCGGCACGTCCCAGAACAACTGCACCGGTACGGCCCTCTCGAAGGCCGGAATGGGCGTGACGCCAGGCGGCGGAAAGTTCCGCTTGTGGCAGACCACCACCGACACCATGTAATGCGTCCACTGGCTCTGCGGCAGGCTCTGGTCGGCGGGCGAATTTGACAGTGTGACGAACCATGAATAATCGCCCTTGAGGGCTACGGCGCCGCTGGTGGCGTTGGTGGTGAACAACGGCCGGCCGGGCGGCCAAGGGCCCGGCCAACCGGACGGCATCGTCCCGGCGTCCTCCGGCTGCGCGACGGCCATGTCGTCGGCCCAGTAGAACGTCTGCCCGTCCACCGTGACGTACTGCGAACCGGTCGTCGTCGGCACGAGGGTCTTGAGCGTGATGCGCGGGAATAGCGGCAGGCCGGCCGAGCCCGTCATGCCGCCCAGGCCCGGTGGGGCGCCGAGGCCGTTGTTGGAGTAGTATGTCCAGCACAGCGGGTCGATCACCACCGATAGGCCCCCGCCGCCGGGAATCCCCGTGCATTGTTTCAGGGCGGCCTTCAGGGAGCTCGCGTCGTTCGCGTTATTGGGATTGATGATATCGTTTGCGCTGTTGGCATTGAGGTAGCACCAGTTATTGGAATCGAGCATGCGGCGGACGCGGACATCGTGCTGGCCGGCCCGGCCGCAGTCGGCCGAGCGGTCGGCCTTGATGGTTTCGCCGATCGTGTAGCGGCCCACGGGCAGCAAGGCCGCCAGCCCCAGCATGCCGATGGACATGACGAAGGTCGAGATGAGCACCTCGGTAAGGCTGAGGCCGCGCCGCTTAAGGATGAAGGATGAGGGATGAGGGATGAACCTCCGCTTTCCGCCTTCATCCTTCATCCTTCCGCCTTCATCCTTCATCCTTCCGCCTTCATCCTTCATCTCAGTGCCCTCCTCCCACCGTGGCCGACTGGCGGGCATTAGCGCGGCTGGCGCTGAGGTTGCTGGCGCCGTAGGCCGCCATCGAGGTAGTCGAGACCAGGCCCGTCAACGGGTTAATGGCGACCCACAGGTTCGAGATGTCGTCGAGGTTCGTGCTTCCGGAGGGCTGATCGACCTTGTCGAGCTTCCCGACGAAGAGGAAGATCGGCTGAGTGACCGGGAAGTAGTTGCTCTCAAAGTACAGCCGTTCGACGACGCCGGCGGGGGCGAACGTGATGATAATGGGCTTTTGCAACGTCGGGGTTGTCCCGCTGCCCCACATGTTGATGCCGTTGGCGGTGGGCGTTGCCGTGGTGTCCACCCCCGAGAACGTCAGGTCGATCACGGCGGGCACGGGGAACTGCAAAGGCGCCGCCGGGGCCTTGATGGGCCGCCGCATGATCTTGAACGGCAGGTACGCCGGCGATGCCGTCGTCGGCGGCCAAGGCGCCGTCGTCCCCTGGCTCACGTCCAGGGTGACCGTGAAGGGCTGCGTGGCCAACGGTTTGCCGGTGTTCGCGGGGTCTATAAAATTGTACCATGGGCCCTGATAATTGAACTGGATCTGATCGCCGGGCCAGATGTTAATAGCGGTGTTGTTGGCCAAGTCCGAGATGGTGACCAAGAAAAAGGCAATGCCGTTGACGGGGCCGCCGGATTGCACTTGCACCTGCGCGAGCCCCGGGTACGGCGCGGTCATCTGCGGCAGCGTGTCGCCGCAATAGGGCGGGGGGGCCTCGACCTGGCTGACGATCATGGCGGCATCGCCCTGGGTCGGCATCCGCTCGATGATCACGCCGCAGGGCCGGCCTTCGAGCACGGCCCGGTTCCGCGCCGAGGTAAGATACAGGTGCAGCGAGCGGGCGGCCTCGCGAGTTCGGCCCCGCTCCAACTCCGGCCGCAGCCGCGGGAGCGTCACCGCCATGATGATCATCATGATCGAGACCACCACCAGGAGCTCGACCAGCGTCATGCCGCGGCGGGCGAATGTAGGCGGCACACGCCGTGTGCCGTAAATTGCGGACGGCACACGGCGTGTGCCTGCTACATTCACGCCGGGTCTAGTACCGCTGCGCGGCAACACCCATAAATGGGCGTAAAGCGATGACGCCCACCGACAAGACCCTACATGCCCGGTACGCCCTGCGGACGGCCCACGGCGTGTGCCGCAAATTGTAGCAGGCACACGCCGTGTGCCGTTGGCTGAAGCGGAAACAGGTTTGGCGGACGGCACACGGCGTGTGCCTGCTACATTCCTGCTGCGTCGCATGGCGTCACCTTTGTTCCATGTGCTGGTTGCTGATCGGCATGCGGGTCAATACGGTCCCGATTGGGCTGGTGACGTTGTTCGGGTTGTTCGTGGTGGGCTTGTACTGGAATTGGTATGGATACTGCACCGTGGTGCTCGCCGAGTCGATGGTCGTTTGGTAGGTGGTCCACGGGAACGACGTCGACGGCGTAGCCTTATCAAAATCGTTGCCCAAATTGAGGCACGTATCCATGCGGTCGCCGCCGGAGGAAAATATCAGGGGAAAGAGCTGGTAGGCCGGGGAATCGATGTTCCGCCCGTCCAGCGGGTCGTGGTGGCCCGTCGAATCGGCAAACTGAATGTCGGAGTGGGGAGAGGATTGGGGAGGGATTTGGGCAGAGAATCCGGGGGCCCAGCGGAGCCACATGATGGGGTTGCCCCAGCCATCGAGGAACTCCCGCCAGCCGTCGCCGTCCACGTCGCCGATCTCGTCGGCCGTGAACTGGCCGAGGGCCTCGGGGCTGGAAGTGGCCACGAAGAGGTACAGGCACTTGGCCTGTGCGTTGGTGGCGGAGTTGGTGATAGTCGGCGGCAGGGCCTGGCGCTTGGCACAATAAATCTTCGAGAGCGCCGGCTGCGGGACACTCCACGCGTACTGTGTGGCGCCGATGGGGGTAGAGAACGCCGTGGGGCCGGACGTGGGATCGATATCGCGCCAGCGGTCCGGCATTTCCAGCCGCATCAGTTCGCGAATGGCGTCCAATCGCATTTGCGCCATGGCGCTGGGGGGTGTATTTGGCGGGAAGGTGATCGGTACGCGGCGGGTCAGGTAGGCTTCGTATTTCGGCATGATGATGTCGTGGAGCTTGGCGATAATGGCCTTGGTCTTGGACACGCGGGCCGACTCCTGCGTCTTCCGCAGGGCGCCCAGCGAGAGGGCCGCCAACAGGGCGATAATCACCACGACGATCAGGACCTCGACGAGGGTGAAGGCGGGGCGGCGGCGAGGGGCGAGGGGCGAGGGGCGAGGGGCGAGGGGATGAGGGGCTGAGGGGTTGAGGGGCTGAGGGGTTGAGGGGATGAGGGGCTGAGGGGCTGAGGGGTTGAGGGGATGAGGGGATAAGGGGATAAGGGGTTGAGGGGTTGAGGGGTTGAGGCTCCGCCATTCGCCTTCCGCCTTCCGCCCTATTGGTTCATCCTTCATCCTTCCGCCTTCATCCTTCACGGCTCCGCCTTCCGCCTTCCGCCTTTCTCCCCCAATCCCTAATCCCCAATCCCTAATCCCTTCTACGGAATTCATCGAACCGCCTCCTCTCACCTCTCACCACTCATCCCTCGCCACTCACCACTCACCACTCGCCTCTCACCACTCACCTTATGGTGGGGCTCGCTGCGCTCGACCCACCCTACAAACCAGCCACTAGCCACCAGTCACTAGCCACTTCCCTCTCACGGCGCGTCGTCGCTGAGCTTGCCGTTGCTGAAGTTAGTAATGTCGTCGGGGGTGTTCTTGGTCGCGGCCCCTGAAATGCTCGCGTCGTAGTTCAGTCCGTCGGGATAGATCGGGGCGTAAAGGTTGTTCGAGTCCTTGGATTCCGGGGATGTGGCGATGACCGGTATGAAGTTGCCGGTCGTCGATTTGCCAAAGAAGCCGTCCAGCCCGGCGCAGAGGATCTGGTACGATCTGGGGTTCATCCAAGCGCGGGTCGAATTGCTGGGCGCCAGGCCCATGGCCGCGTTCTTGGCGTCCTTCAGCGGCGTAACGTAGATCAGGTTGTTGCTGAGGCTCCCCTGAGCCGAGACATGGTACGCCTCGCCGCTGTTGTCGGTCTTGCCGCTGGTGATCGTATCGCTGTACTTGGCGGCCACCGCCTTGAAATACAGGTAGGGCGACGGGGTGTAGACCGTGGTGCTCGACACCGTGGTGTTCGTGATCGTCAAGTCGTTTTGTGGGAAGTAGACGGCGTAAACCTGGTTGAAGTTGCTGTAGCTGGGGGTGCCCGTTACCGCCGTCACGATCTGGGCCGAGCCCGGCTTGCGGCTGGCCGGCGCGGGAACGGTGACCGGCATGACGCGGGTCTTATCGAAATCAAAGAAGGGCCCGATCCGGCTGGGATTGAGCGTTTGCAATGAGGGATTGACGGTACCGGTGCTGTTGGAGAAAGAGATGTCGAAGGGGTTGGCGGGATCGGCGCTGAAGCCCATCATCGCGCCGCTCGGATCGCGGATGCCGCCCAGCCAGAAGACCAGGGCCGTATCGGGCGTGACGTTGGGGAAGGGCACGTAGTTGCCGGTCTGGGCGGGTGAGGGCGGGTTGTTGGGATCATAGAAAAGAGTTGCGGGAAAGGCCCGGCGGCACCAGCGCTGGACGTCCATCGGAGTGCCGCCTGAGGTCGAATTGGTGTTCAGGTCGGCGCCGTCGGGCGGATAATCGCCGCCGCCCAGCTCGTTGCGGACCCGCTCCAGGGCGATGGCCAGTTGGGTGATCTCGAACTTCATCCGCGCCACCTTGACCCGGGCCCGGACGGGGCCCATGGCCCTGGCCACGAGGGCCACCAGCAGGCCGATGATGACGATGACCGTGAGGATCTCGACGAGGGTGAAGCCGCGGCGGAGGGGATTAGGGATTAGGGATTGGGGATTGGGGCTGAGGGGTTGAGGGGTTGAGGGGTTGAGGGGCTGAGGGGTTGAGGGGCTGAGGGGTTGAGGGGTTGAGGGGTTGAGGCTCCGCCCTCCGCCTTCCGCCTTCCGCCCTATTGGTTCATCCTTCATCCTTCCACCTTCATCCTTCACGGCTCCGCCTTCCGCCTTCCACCTTTCTCCCCTAATCCCCAATCCCCAATCCCTGATCCCCTGCGCCACCGCGGTGCCCGGCCCACGACTTTCAGCGTTCATGACTATTTCCTTTCGTACCAAGCGAGTTCTGCTTGTTCCCGCCGTTATTTTCCGCCGCCGCTGAGGTTCTGGATCAGGGCGATCAAGGGCATGAACAGGGCCACGACGATGAAGCCCACCATGCCGCCCAGGGAGATGATGAGCAGAGGTTCCATCAGTCGCGTGAGGCTTTCGGTGAGGATGGCCACTTCCTCGTCATAGTTGTCGGCCACCTTGTAGAGCATGGTATCGAGCTCGCCCGTCTCCTCGCCGACGTCGACCATGTTGACGACCATGTCGTCCAGCACGGTCTTGGTCATGCGGGTGAGGTACAGCAGGGCCCCGACTCCCGGGATGAAGAAAGTCCAGAAGAAGAGGGCGAAGGGGTGGAAGCTGGTGCGGGCGTATTCCTTCATGGGCTTGGCGATCGATTCGCCCTCGCGGATCGATTCGTAGACCTTGCCGTAGAGTTTCTCGAACATGGCGTTGCCCGAGGTCTCGCGGGTGATGTGCAGGGCCTCGAGGATCGGCACGCCGCTGGCCACCAGGGTGCCGAGGGTGCGCATGGTGCGGGCGACGATGTTCTTTTCCACGATCTGGCCGAAGATGGGGGCCTTCAGGGTGAACAGGTCCCAGCCCATCCGCCCCGGCGGAAACTTGCGTAACAGCTTGATGAACAACCAAATGCTGGTGGGGATGATGGGTATCAAGTACCAGTACGTGCCCACCCAGTTCGAGAGGTTGATCAGCGCCAGGGTGATGTCGGGGAGCTTGGTGCCGAAGTCCTTGAAGATCTTCTCGAACTGGGGGACGATCTTGAGCATGATGAAGACCAGGATGCTGACCGCGAAGAGGATGACGAAGATGGGGTAGATCATGGCCCCCTTGACCTTGCGGCGGAGCGACTGGGCCCGCTCCTGGAACTCGGCCAGCCGCTTGAGGATGACTTCCAGGGCCCCGCCGGCCTCGCCCGCCTTGATCATGTTCACGTACAGGCGGTTGAAGGCCTTGGGCGACTTGGCCATGGCCTCGGAGAGGGTGGAGCCGCTTTCGATCTCGTCGCACACGTCGATGAGGGAGTTTTTCAAGGCCCCGGGCTTGGACTGCTGCTCGAGGATCTTCAGGCTGCGGAGGATGGGCAAACCGGCATCCTGGAGGATGGCCAATTGGCGGGTGAAGGCGGTGAGCGTCTTCTGGTTGACGCCGCCCAGGGTAAAGGTTTTGCGTTTTTTCTGGGCTTTCTTGTCCGCCGCGCCCTTGCGGCTCTTCTTGACGGAGAGCTTGGTGACGAAGTAGCCCAGTTGGCGGATGGTGGCCTGGGCTTCGTCCTGGTTGGCGGCCTCGACGACGTCGCGGATCTCCTGACCCGACTTGTCCATCGCCTCGAACTGATATGTGGGCATGGTAGGGCTCCTTTTGTATCCGGCACACTCCGTGTGCCGCCTGAAACGGCACACGGAGTGTGCCGGATACATTTCTTAGTCGGCCACGGTTTCGCGAATGACTTCCTCGATGGTGGTGATGCCGCCGTAGACTTTTTCCAGCCCGGCCAGCCGCAGCGAGCGCATGCCCGTCTGCAGGGCCAGGTCGCGGAGCTGCTCGGTCGATGAGCCGCGGTTGATCAACTCGCGGAGCTGGTCGTTGATGACCATTAGCTCGTGGATGGCGGTCCGCCCCCTGAAGCCGGTGCTGTTGCAGACGGCACATCCCCGGCCGCGAAAGAACTGCTGGTCCAGCACGTCGTCGGGCGTCAGGTCGAGCTGGGCCAGCGTTTCGGTGCTGGGCATGGTCTGCTCGCGGCACTCGGGACAGATCTTGCGCACCAGCCGCTGCGCCAGGACCCCTTCCAGCGTGGCGGTGAGCAGGAAGGGGGGCACCCCCATGTCTTTCAGCCGCGTCACCGTGCTGGGGGCGTCGTTGGTGTGCAGCGTGCTGAAGACCATGTGCCCGGTCAGCGAGGCCTGCACGGCGATCTCCGCCGTCTCCAGGTCGCGGATCTCGCCCACCAGGATCTTGTCCGGGTCCTGGCGGAGGATCGACCGCAGGCAGTGGGCGAAGGTGTTGCCGATGGCCGAGTCGATGGGGATCTGCACGATGCCCTCGATCTCGTACTCCACCGGGTCCTCGGTGGTGATCAGCTTGTCCTCGATCACGTTCAGCTCGTTCAGCGCGCCGTACAGCGTGGTGGTCTTGCCGGAGCCGGTGGGACCGGTCACGAGCACGATGCCGTTGGGGCGGCGGATCATGTCGCGGAACACGGCCAGCGTGGCCGGCTCCATGCCCACCGCATCCAGGTCGAGCATGACCACCGAGCGGTCGAGGATCCGCATCACCACGCTTTCGCCGAACATGGTGGGCAACACGCTGACGCGGAGATCGACGGGGTGGCCGCCCACGGTCAGCCGGATCCGCCCGTCCTGCGGAATGCGCCGCTCGGCAATGTCGAGGTTGGCCATGACCTTGATGCGGGTCGTAATGGCGAAGGCCAGGTGCCGGGGCGGCGGCACCATCTCGTACAGGATGCCGTCGGCCCGAATGCGGATCTTGAACTCGTTCTCGAAGGGCTCGAAGTGCAAGTCGCTGGCGTGATCCTTAATGGCCAGCAGGAGCACCATGTTCAACAGTTTGCGTACCGGGGCGCTGTCGGCCAGGGCCTCGACGCTGGTGAGGTCCACCGCCCCGGCCTTCTCCAGGGCCCGCGCCGCGGCCGTGAGCTGGTTGTCCTGCTCCATGTCGGCGATCAGCGTCTCGACGCTCTCGCCCCCCGCGGCGTAATATCGCCCCAGGGCCTTCAGCACGTCCTTCTCCGTGGCCACCACCGCCCGCACGTCGTAGCCCAGGAAGCTCCGCAGCTCGTCGATGATCGACAGCTTCTGCGGATCGCACATGGCGATCGTCAGCACGTTGTCCTTGAAGCTCAGGGGCACGATGCGGTAAAGCTGGGCCATGGGCTCGGTGATATGGCCCAGCACATCGGGCGGCACGACCACGTCGGCCAGGCTCACCACCTGCATCCCCATCTGCTCGGCCAGGGCCTGGGCCAATTGCTCGTCGGTGACGAAGCCCATGCTGACGCTGACGTGGCCGAACAGCTCGCCGGGCCGCTGCTGCTGCTCCTCGAGCACCATCCCCAACCGCTCCTCGGTGAGGAACCCCAAGTCCACCAGAATCTGTCCGATCCGCCGCAGCGCCATGAAACTTGCTCCCCTAGGCCGCCTTGTCTCCCCCGGCCCGCCTAACCTCCTCCTCGTCCTCGAAGATTCCCTTCTCGGCCTTGGCCACCCGCATCCCCAGGTCGTCCGGGTTATTAGCCCGGAACAGAATCTCCTTCTTGTCCACGATTCCCTGCCGCCAGAGCTTGAACATGTGATCGTCGAGCAACTGCATGCCCAGTTTCTGCCCGGTCTGGATGGCCGAGGTGATGCGGAAGGTCTTGTTCTCGCGGATCAGATTGGCAATGGCCGGCGTAACGACCAACATCTCGTAGGCCGCCACGCGGCCGCCCCCGATCTTCGGCATCAGGACCTGCGACACAACGCCTATGACCGCCGTGGACAATTGCGTTCGGATCTGCTCCTGCTGGCTGGTGGGAAACACGTCGATGATGCGGGTGATCGTGCCTTGGGCCCCCGTGGTGTGCAGGGTGGCAAACACGATGTGACCGGTCTCGGCGGCCGTGATCGCCGCCTCGATCGTCTCCAGGTCCCGCATCTCGCCGACCAGAATCACGTCGGGGTCCTGCCGCAGTCCCCGCCGAATCGCCTCGGCAAACGTCGGCACGTCCACGCCGATCTCACGCTGATTGACCGTGGACTTCTTATGCGGATGGTAGAACTCGATGGGGTCCTCGATGGTGATGATGTGATGGTCGATGTTCTGGTTCAGGTAGTCGATGGCGGCCGCCAGCGTGGTCGTCTTCCCCGAGCCCGTCGGACCCGTGACCAACACCAGCCCGCGGGGCCGCAGAACCAGGTCCTTCAGGGCGGGCGGCGTCCCCAACTCTTGGAAGTCCATAAGCTTGGTGGGGATCTGCCGAAGAACCATGCCCACGTAGCCCTTCTGCTTGAAGATCGAGACGCGGAAGCGGGCAAGGTCGCCGAAGGCGAATCCAAAGTCGGACCCCCCCACCTGCTGCAACTCCTGCTGGCACCGGTCCGGGGCGATGCTCTTCATTAAATTAACCGTGTCCTCGGGCTCGAGGACCTTGGTTTCGAGCTTCTTCAGTCGCCCGTCGATCCTTAACACGGGTGGTTGGCCTACCGTAATGTGTAGATCGCTGGCCTTCCGCTTGACTACCGTTTGCAAGAGTTTTTCGATCAGTACGGTCGCCATGACATCTTCTTTCCGAGCGGAACCGGAAGCACAGCGGGTCTATATTGTGAACGGTTGGAAATGGTACGAATTTCTTTCCCAATAGCTATGGTCTGCGCCAATTCAAGCCGTGCCGCATAATATATGCTCTGCACAGTTCGAGATGGTGCGAAACCCAACAATAGGGAAAGGTTCGCATCGTTATTCTGGGCGTTCGCAGTATCAGACCCCTGCTGGAAAAGCCTGCCTCCGGCTCGTTCCGCTGCCCCCGGCCTCAGGCGTTATGATTATTCGCGAGTTCTTAGAAAAGGGCCAATTTATGACCTTAATTACTTCCTGAGCGCCTAGTCTCCCTCGGCCCGCTTTGACGTTCGGAAGACCTCGTCGAGGGTCGTTACCCCCCGCACGACCTTCTCGATGCCATCCCAATAGAGCGATCTCATCCCCTCGGCGATGGCCGCCCGGCGAAGTTGCTCGGTCGGCGCCTCGTGGAAGGTCAGCTCCCGGATCTTGGACGACATCAGCATCAGCTCGAAAATGCCAAGCCTTCCGCGGAACCCGCTTCCCTGGCAATTGCCGCAGCCCCGCCCCCTGGCGAAATGGGCGTTGGCGGCGATTTCGGGTATGATGCCGGCGGCTTGGAGCATTGCCTCGCTCGGTGCATAAGGCTGCTTGCATTTCTGGCAAACGACACGGACCAGCCGTTGGGCCATAATCGCGACTATGCTGGATGAGACGAGGTAGGCTGGGACCCCCATGTCGATGAGACGTGTAATAGCACTGGGCGCATCGTTCGTATGTAGCGTACTGAATACCAGGTGTCCCGTTAAAGATGCTTGTATTCCCGCCTGGGCCGTCTCAAGGTCACGCATCTCGCCAATCAGAATCACATTCGGCGCCTGACGCAACATGGCCCGAATCACCCGCGCAAAATCCAACCCAATCTCGTGCCGAATCTCCACCTGGTTCACCCCCGGCAAGTAGTACTCCACCGGGTCCTCGGCCGTAATGATCTTCTTATCCGGCGTGTTCAATGAATTCAGAGCCGCATAAAGCGACGTCGTCTTCCCTGAGCCCGTCGGACCGGTCACCAAGATGATCCCGTTGGGACGCTGAATCAGATTGAAGAACTTCTGGAAGTCATCGTCGCCGAAGCCGAGTTGCTTCAGCCCCACCTTGATGTTGTCCTTGTCCAGCAGCCGCATGACCACCGACTGGCCGTGGGCGGTGGGGATGACGCTCACGCGGAGATCGAGCTCCTTGTCGCCCACGGTGACCTTGATCCGCCCGTCCTGGGTCCGCCGCCGCTCGGCGATGTCGAGCCGGGCCAGAATCTTGATGCGGGAAAGGATGGCCCCCAACAGCCGACGGGGGGGGCTGTCCCTCTCCATCAGTAGACCGTCGATCCGATATCGCACCCGAATCCGATTCTCGAACGGCTCGATGTGAATGTCCGATGCCCGCAGTTGCACCGCCTCCGTAATGAGCAAGTGAACCAGCCGGACGATCGGGGCGCTCGCTTCGTCGACGTTCTCCTCATTCTTCGGGCCGTCGTCCACCGTCTCGGTGAAGTCGATCGCCGTATCCGTGAATTCCTGGAGCATCGAGTCGGCGCTCTCGCCGACCGTCTGGCCGTAATAGCGGTTGATGGCCTCCAGGATACTCTCACGCGGGGCCAGGACGATGTCGATCTGGCGGTTGAGAATGAATCGCAGCTTGTCGAGGGTGTCGATTTCCATGGGGTCGCTGACGATCACCGTCAGTCGCCCGTCACCCTCGGACAACGGCAACACGGCGTTCTCTCGGGCAACCGATTCCGGCACCAACTCGACGACCGACGTGGGGATCACCACTTCGCTCAGATTCACATAGTTCAGGCCGTGCTGCTCGGCGATGGCCCGCATCACGTCTTCGCCGGTGGCGTAGCCCAGGCGATTCAGCGCGTCGGGCAGCTTGGTTCCCGATTCCTTGGCCATCTGTTGGGCCTCGACGAGCTGGTCGGGACTAATGACGCCTCGTCGGACGAGGATCTCGGTGTAATCGGCTTTCCGCTTGGCCATAAACGGCTCCAAATGCACCCGGAAGAGGGGGCTCGTGCGACGAGCAGCTCCGGGGCTGCCGACGGCGCCGCTTCTGCCGGCGCCCGCTAGGGGGCGCAACCCCGTTACGAATCTCTCTAACATCCTAAACTAACGGGCCGTGCCAGCGGTGTCAACTCGCCCAGGCCAGGAAACATCACCCGTGTTCTCCGCCATCGGTGCCGTGCACCCCTAGTTGTCCTTGCGGGCCGGTGTACAATTCCCTTAGCTTGCGCAACCCTGTTTCGGGTCGTGGCCGGAGGGAACGATGAAAACAGACAAGAAACGCGGGGATCGGCTTTACCTCGGTGTGGATATCGGCGGCACGAAGGTGCAGGCCTCGTTGGTGAACGAGTCGGGGGGGATCGTCGAGCGGGAGCGGCGGCCTACCCCTCGCACTGGCGGTCCAGAACAAGTCCTGGCGGTCGTCGAAGGTGTTATGGAAGACACTTTGACCAAGGCGAAGATCGCCCCCGGGCGGTTGACCGCCGTCGGCGTGGCGGTGCCCGGGGTGGTGGACCCCGATTCGGCCCGCGTCGTCGTCACCCCGAACATGAGTCTTACCGGAGTGGCCATCGGGGCCCACTTGGAGAACCGTTTCAGCGTGCCGGTGGCCATCGGCAACGACGGAAATTTGGGGACGCTGGGCGAGTCGTGGCTGGGTTCTGCACGGCGGGCCCGCAGTGCGCTGGGGATCTGGGTGGGGACGGGCATCGGGGCGGGCTTCGTCCGCCGCGGGAAGCTGTGGCGCGGGGCCCGCGAATCGGCCGGTGAGATCGGCCATATCGTCATGCAGATCGGCGGGCCGATCTGTGGCTGCGGCAATTTGGGCTGCCTGGAGGCCCTGGCCAGCCGCTCGGCGATCGAGCGCGACATCCGCCAGGCCCTGGCGGCCGGCAGCAGCAGCGTGCTGGCCGAGCTCTCCGGCGGCGACTTGAGCGTGATCCGCAGCGGGGCGATCCGCAAAGCCCTCAAGGCCGGCGACGGCCTGGTGACCGAGGTGCTGCACCGCGCCAGCGAGGTGCTCGGCTATGCTTGCCTGACGGTCCGGCACCTGCTGGACCCGGAGGTCATCATCCTGGGCGGCGGATTGGTCGAGGCCTGCAGCGATTTCATGATGCCGATCGTCGAGAACGTGGTCGGTTCCGATCGCTTGCCGGGGGCCCGCGACGGCGGCCAGGTGCTCCTGTCGGCCCTTGGCGACGACGCCGTGGTGTTGGGCGCCGTGGCCCTGGCCCGCAAGCGGGTCGGGCGGAGCCCCTTCAAGAAACGCTTCCACGTCAGGCCGACTTATCCGGCAATTGCCCGCTTCAGCTTCGGCGAGATCGTCGTCGGCGGCAAGGGCTATCATCACGACGTGTACATTGCGGTCAACGGCAAGGTGAAGGCCCGCGACAAGGCCCTGGCCAAGAAGGAGTACGGCGATGCCCACGTCGTCGGGCCGAAAGAGTTGGAAGAGGTCTGCAAGGGCGGGCCGGAAGTCCTGTTCGTCGGCGCCGGCGCCGAGAACAAGGTCGAGTTGCCGGAGGAGGCCCGGCGATACCTGAGCCAGCGGGCCATCCGCTGCGAGGTTCTGACCACGGCCAGCCTCGTCGAGGCGTACAACCAGTCGCCGGCCCGCAAGGCCGCGCTGATCCACGTAACCTGCTGAGCAACCGTTAGCCGGGATTATTCACCGAGGCTCGTAGTGACCCGATTTATCGGGTCTGGACGGCGCCAACGGGTCAGCGACCGCATGAATGCGGTCACTACGAACGATTGGTGAATAATCCGGGTTGGAGTGGCCCGCCCTTCGCTGCGCTCAGGGACGTGCCACACGTTGTGCAATTTGAATAGGTTATTGTTTTGCAGCCCCGAAGGATTGGAGACGGTTCCATGCAAACGAGTTCTAGTCCGCTGTGCGCCCTGTGTGCCGGCCTGCTGGCGGTGCTGGGGGCGGTGTGCTTTCCGCTTACGGGCTCGGGCGGCGCGGAGCCCGCGCTGGCCGAGCTGGAGCAGCAATTCCGCACGCTGCCGATGGAAGCCCGGCGTCTGACGGGCCCGCTGTTCTGGCTGCATGGCGACGAGAGCCGCCAGCGGCTGGAGCAGTTTGTGGGCAAGGTGGCCGAAGGCGGCAACGGCAGCTTTACGGTCGAGTCCCGCCCGCACAGCGACTGGCTCGGTCCGGGGTGGTTCCGCGACGTAGGCATTTGCCTGGAGGCCGCCAAGCGGTACGACCTGAAGCTGTGGATTTTCGACGAGAAGTGGTGGCCCAGTCAGGCGGTCGGCGGCCGGGTGCCGCCGCGCTATGCGGCCAAGCAATTGTCGGCTTCCTCCGTCGAGGCGGAGGGGCCGGGCGAGTTCGCCGCCGAGGGCTACGGCGGGCCGCGATATATTGCCGCCGTGGCCGGCCGCGTGGCCGCCGACGGCGCTATCCAAGCCGACAGCCTGGTGGATCTGGCCCCCTCGATCCGCGGCGGCAAGCTCGCCTGGCGCGTGCCGGTCGGGCGCTGGAAGGTCATGAAGTTCACGCACCGGCAGGCGCCGGGACTGGGGCAAGGCGGCGGAACGCAACTCAGCGTGGACGGCGCCAGCCGCGACTGCGTCGAGTGGTTCCTCCAGACCGTCTATCAGCCGCACTACGATCGCTTCCAGAGCGAGTTCGGCCGCACGATCAGCGGCTTCTTCTACGACGAGCCCGAGACCCGCGGCGATTGGGGCACCGAGCTGGACCGCGTGCTGGCCGAGCGACGGGTGGATTGGAAGAAGGCTTACGTGGCCTACAAGTTCCGGCTGGCAGGCGAAGAGCAGGCCGCCGCCCGCTACCAATATCTCGACGCCCGGGCCGAGGCCTGGGGCCGCACCATGTACGGCGGCATGAGCCAGTGGTGCCGCCGGCACGGCATCCTATCGCACGGCCATTTCATGGAGCACGCCAACCTGTACCTGCACCCCGATTTCTGTGCCGGCGACCTGATGCAGTTGCAGAAGTACAGCGACCAGGGGGCCCTCGACGCCGTGTTCTCGCAGTTCAAGCCCGGCCAGCGGGCGGCCTACGACACCCCCTGCTGGCAGACGCCCAAACTGGCCAGCTCCGTCACGCACGCCTACGGCAAGGCCGACGACGTGACGATGGTCGAAATCTTCGGCGCCCGGGGGCAGGACCTGACCTACCCGGAGATGAAATGGTGGGCCGATCACATGCACGTCTGCGGCGTGAACTTTCTCATTCCGCACTCGTTCAATCCGCGGGCCCCCTACGACACCGACTGCCCGCCGTATTTCTACATGGAGCAATACGAGCCCCGCTGGCCCTTGTACCGCGTGTTTGCCGACTACACCTGCCGGCTGAGCCTGATGCTCACCGGCGGGCGGCACGTGGCGCCCGTGGCGCTGCTGTTCCTGGGCCAAAGCGCGCAGGTCGGCCGGCACATCAAGCCCGAGCAGATCAGCGAGAGCCTGCAGGACGCCCTGTACGACTGCGATTGGCTGCCCTTCGAGGTGTTCGAGAACGACTGCCAGCTTGCGGAGAAGGAGATTCGCTTGCGGGACGAAGCCTACCAGGTGCTCATCGTGCCGCCGGTGGAAGTGATTCCCTACGCCGCGCTGGCTAAGGCGAAAGACTTTTTCGACCGCGGCGGGGTGGTGCTGGCCCACGGTTTCCTGCCCGAGAAATCGGCGACCATCGGTCGCACGTCGGCCGACATTGCCGGGCTGACCGCGGCGATCTGGGGCGCCGCCCAACCCGGGCTGGCCCCGTGCAAAACCAGCCCCGCCGGTGGACGATCCTACCTGTTGCCCGAGAAGCCCACCCCGGAGCAGATCCAGCGGGTCCTGGCGGGCGACGCCGGGATTCATCCCGCCCTGGAATGCGTGGCCGGCCGCACCGATCATTGGCTGCACGTGCTGCACCGCGTGCGCGCCGGCCGCGACCTGTTCTTCATCGCCAACCAGAACCATCTCGGCCAGCCGCGGAGTTTCCGCTTCCGCATTAGCGCCCCCGGCGTGCCGGAGTGCTGGGACCCCCTGCGCGGCGAGATCACCCGCGTGAAAGCCAAGCGCGTGATTAGGGATGGGGGATCAGGGATTAGCGGCCGTGGGTCAGGCACCTTCAACGCCGGATTGCGGATTCCTTGCTTCGCCGGAGATTGGGGATTAGGGATTAGCGGCCGCAGGTCAGGCACGCCCGTGCCTGGCAGCGCATCTGGCTGCACGCTGGTAGACCTGACGCTGGCCCCATCGGAAAGCGTGCTGCTGGTGTTTCAGCCCGAATCGCGGCGGCTGCCCGAGCGGCCGGGTCCCGGACTGGAGCCCAAAGGCGAGCCGATCGCCCTGGTCCGCGAGGCGCTGGCGCCCCCCGCAGCGCCCGAGCCGCTGGCGGACGGGCCGTCCCGCCCCGTCACGCGCAGCCCTGCGCGGGCCGATCCCTTCCTGGGGCGCTGCCAGATCCCGGCCGAAGTCGATCTGTCGCGATCGGCGGTCTACCTGGAACTCGACCAGGTGGCCCCCGAGGCGGCCGCCCGCGTAACGGTCAACGGGCAGTATGCCGGCGGGATCATCTCCGAGCCCCTGCGGCTGGAGATCGCCCGCTACCTCAAGCCCGGCGCCAATACCGTCCGCATCGAGCCGTTCGCCCCGAAGTCAGCGAAATTGGTGGTCTATTGATGTCAGTTGTCGGTTGTCAGTTGCCATTTGCTTGTTGTCAGTGCAACCCGAAGTTGCCAGACATTAGAAGCCGGGGGTCGAAGCGAAGCGACACCCCCGGAAACCGATGCCCCAACGTGACCTCACCCCGAAAGGGGTGACAGAGTTGGAACCCATGCGTGCCCCACGCCTCTGGCACCCCTGTCCGGGGTGCGCGTGTCTTGAATCGCTTCCGGGGGTCTGCGCTTCTATGAGTCGGCCTTTGTCAAGCCCCATGTCTTCTTGATTTGTTCGCGGTATACTTCTTTTGCCTGGTGAAACGGAGTCGGGCTCTGCTGAGGAGCAACCCGACGAGGGATAACCAGG